>CAZBUD010000067.1:0-26697 GCA_964495015.1 uncultured Enterobacteriaceae bacterium
ACACAGAAAAAAGCCCCCGCCGGTTCCTTGCTGGGCCCGTACTCCTTCTGGCAATCGTACAGCGTTGGGGAGAGGAAACACGACCAGCTCGCCGGTATTTGGGCCGATCGATTCTTCGGGAACTTCTTCTCCCGCCACTTCGCACTGGTTTTCTAGTGTGAGACCGGCAGTATTTCCATTCCGGTCTTCAAACTCGCCCATCTGTGTTCCACAGTTGGCTAACGGCACCTCCTCCGGGATGATCTTCGTAATCTGAAAGTTCTGCACGGCCTCCACCCATTCCAGTACCACGTCCGCTCCACTTGGTAGCAGGTCCGCTAAGGTAACCTCTTTCTCCAGCCCACGCGGAAACTCCCCTAACCCCAACGTCGTCACGACAAATGTCACACGGGCAAACTCCAGTCCGTCAGCCTTCGCCACCATCTCGTGCATCCCAGCACCAATGAGATTCCAGTTAAACAACAAGCCAAACCCGTTATTGGTATCTCCACACGCATCGAAGCTGTCATCCCGGCTCGTGCCGTACGCGGCCTCTAACGGCACCAAGTCATCGATCTCGATCGTCACCGTCAGCGCACTACACACTATGCCCGAGATCACCCCCACGCCACTCTGAAATGACCCCGCTTGGGGGTTTTCCAGAATTCGCGGCAAACTCCCTGCACTCCCCCCATCTGCCGTGACGTCACCCCGAATCAAAAAATTCTGCACGGCCTCCTGCCAGATAACCTGCACACTCTGTCCCACCCCCGGAAAATCACTCACCTCAAATTGGCCACTCAGATCCATGCGGAACTCTTCCCCGATGCGCACCACCGTGACCCGATGCTGCGAGATCAATTCCCCATCGGCAAAGGCCCGGACAATGTGCGACCCACTTTCCAGGAGATTCCAGTTAAACAACAAGCCAAACCCGTTATCGCTATCTCCACACTCATCGAGGCTGTCATTCCGGCTCGTGCCATAGGCCGCCTCTAACGGCGCCAAGTCATCGATCTCAATCGTCACCGTCAGCGCACTACACACTATGCCTGAGATCACCCCCAGCCCACTCACCGCCGTGTTCGACGCCGGATTCTCCAACGCACCCCATGCGCCTGTTACGTCGGCGAAACTCAACAGCACGCTCAGTAAGAGGAGACGCACCCAGCAGACGAATGGGCCACACATAGACATACAGGGAGTCCGAGTAAAAAACTTGTGCATTATCCCCCCTGAACAATTGCACCCAGTCGGCCACATCCACCCCAGGTGGATCCTCGCGGAGCCCACTCCACTCCCCGATGAGTCAACCTCATTATTTGACGGCATGGCCAAACTTTTAAGCTGATAATCCATTGGCCTCTCCAGCTGACATGGGCAGCATACTTCTGACCCTTAGCACACAGCGCCGAGAAAGTCGCCCAATTTTGGTAAAATGCGGGTTTTGTACCGATGGCGAGACTTTGCCCCGCTCCATCAATGGATTTCTAAAATAGAGAGCCTCCTGCGCGAATATCGGACCTTCCCCGAAAGACACCGTGGCTGCTTTTAAACAGGGCGAGCGCTTGCTCAAAATGATACAAGCAAACGGAATAGACCTCCGAAGAGTACGCATGACACGGCCTCCTTCTGCGTTCTGTTGTGTGTGACTCTGCATGATCCTGTCCTTTCCTCTTGTACCATCCGGAAAATTACTGTGTGCCACAGCGTGGGCGCGATACCCGAGGAATAGAGCACGACCCGTGCCAACCACTCAGAGCAGAATAGGGTCTTTCTGTATTTCCCGTCATTTCAATATGTTATAGCGTCGACGGACGGTGAAGGTAGGCAGGCGCGGCGCCTTCAGCCCCCTGCACAAAGACAGTTGTGATATATCGTTTTGATTAGTTATGGCGAAACTATATGGCCGCTTGACGGCCCGTGCTCCACAAATGTCACTTCCCCACCCGTGCGCAAGCCAGAGCTTAATGTACACGACTCTGGACGGGCCGAACGGCAGCACACATGCCCTGCCACAACTGAGCCCCGCCATCCTGTTCAAGCATGTCTACCGGCAGACAGCTCAGCCAGTCTTGTAAGGTCAGATTACGGTCTTGGGCCCCGAACGCGGCACCCTGCGCCCGAATGACTGCAGCTAATTGATCCCAATCCTCAAGCGTACACAGCAAAGGAACAGCATCTTCAATAGATCCCGCGTCTCCGAGCACGCTAGCCGCGCTGCCCTGGGCGTGTTTGAATTGCGTCTCAGGGAAGGACTCTTTTGCCCGAGCCAAGAGAAGAGCACGAAACAGCGGATGATATCGATAGGCAGATCCAGATTGTCCAGTCCGTCTTGAATGCGCACGTTTGTCCGTGAAATAATGCCGACGACTCAGGCTGGCCAGAATGCGGTCAGCATGCGGAATGTCCATCAGGTTCGTTGCCATACACGGCACCATGGATGGCAAAAACCCCGTCTTGAGCAGGAGGTCTTGAACAACCGAGTCCTCCCGGTCAAAAATCTCACCGGCAAAATAATCAAAAACAGTTTCTGACGCTTCAATTTTGAGCGAGGGATTTACAGCGGTATCGCCACGCAGACCTTCCATTAATAACACTACACCTGCCGCCCAGCCTGAGGTTTGATCGTATAGTTGCCGGGCTGTCTCACGCTGTAGGCCCTTGCGTCCCGTGAGCCGCATCAGTCCGCCGACCTCTGCCTGCGTAAGCGTGAGCACGTCCCGTTCAACAACATCGATATGTTGACTCGCCCGCAGTCGGGCAAACTGCGCAGGAGGTTGGCTCCGACTCCCTACCATCGCCAGTCCGCCTTCGGGCATTTCACTCAGGCCGTCAGATACGACCTCCGGAAAGCGCGACTAGTCCGGTGCGTCCTGATAGTTATCAATGCCCACGACAAAGGGAGTGGTTGAGCCGGAGACGGTTTGCAGCTTACGCTCTTCCAGATAACTGGCCTCCACCATGGTTTTACCCGACCCCGGCGGTCCGCTAATCCACACAGTAGGTCCTGACGCATGCTGCTAAAGACGTCGAAACAGGCGCTTGCACGGCAAGATCCGTGACAGCCGGGGTCGGGTTGTTTTGGCAAAGCTAAGTGTCGGAGTTTCCAGGAGAACACGAAACTGTAGTCCTCTCTTTAGGGGGATAGACAGTCCTTATTATATCAACCGAAAGGGAAAGGTTCGGGGAAAGATGTAGATGGGGCCGAGGCAGATCATTGTTTGCTCACAAGCTGATAGCCTCTGGGTTTTCTTTCTGCAGCATCGACACCAAAGGGTTGTGTAGCAGAACTTTGAGATGCTGCGCAAGATATTGTTCTAGCATGCCCGCCGAGCCGCGACTGATGACGAATCCACTCGGAGCCAGGACTCGTAGAATCTCTTGCATCGACTGCTCAAACGTCTTCTCGGTCATGGGAATTTCACGAGTAAACATATTGGCTGTATAGATCACATGGATAGAATTATCACCAAGTGCGCTGAGGTCGCGAACGGTCCCGTGATGGAGACGGATTTGTGTAAACAGCTGCGGTTCCTTTATGCGCAGAATCTCGAAGGCTTTTGCCGCTTCCATAACGTGCTCGCCTATCCATTCGTAGGCATGAGCATGATCTAGCTCAAAGATTTTGAGTAGGTCGTAGGGCTCTTGGGGATTGGTCCCAAAGCCGAGGCATAGGCCGGCTACCGGACGGTTTGTTCGCATCACTTCTAAGACGTCCACTTGAGCCAGGGCTTGGACCAGCCCGATAGCCTGCTGCAAAGCAGGGGCAACCTGGCCGCCGACGCTGTCACGCAGGCCGGGATGTCCCAGAATGGCAGCGAAGGCAGGATCGTCCCGCCAGGAGACTTCATTGTTGGGATAGACAATGCCTTCGATGAAGTCGTACCAGGGGTCAGTGTTGGGCGAGCCAGCCATACTTTCCTCCGCGTGACAGTAAACCATCACACTTATGCTGCAAAGGGCGCTAAAGCACCCTCCAGCCCTTTAGGGCTTTGTATATTCAACCCGGCCGTTTACGGTCGGGCGATGGTTGCGCACAAGAAACCCACCCCGTCCGCCGACCTTCGGTCCGACGGCCATCCCTCCCGAGAGGGGAGTGAAAAAAATCCTCTCCTTTGGGGGGGCGCCGCGTAGCGGTTGGGTCGGTTATCCGTCCTCGATTCCATGCTCTCGCCCTCGGCCCTTGCACTAGCATAGGAATTCGTCCATCTCCTGGGGTATGCAGACACGGAGGAGGATGTTTCGTGAGCGTACTCGATAAATTACGGCTGGATGGAAAAATCGCCCTGGTGACGGGCGCTGGACGTGGCTTGGGGCGGGCTATGGCGCTCGATCTCGCAGAAGCCGGAGCTGATGTCGTTGTCACGTCACGGACGCAGACCCAGATCGATGAAACCGCTAACCTCATTAAAGCTCAAGGCCGTCGCAGCTTGGCTGTCACCGTTGATATTACGGACTCAACGTCGGTCAACGCTATGATCGAGGCAACGCGTACAGAATTGGGTCCGGTCGACATTTTGGTCAACAATGCGGGTGGTGCGACCAAAGGAATGTTTCGTCCTTTGGATACGATTCCCGACGCGCATTGGCACCTGGGCGTAGATACCAACCTATCAGGCGCGGTGTATTGTTGCCGAGCGGTTCTACCTCATATGGTGGAGCAGGGTGGCGGAAAGATTATTAATCTCACTTCCGGTTTTGGCGTCCGGGCAGCAAAGAATAATTATATGTATACGGCGGCCAAAGCGGGTTTGATTAATTTCACTCGGGCGCTGGCCATCAATTACGCTGAGCACAACGTTCAGACCAATTTAATTATGCCCGGTATCTTTCCCCATGATGATCCGGAACTGATCAAATTCTGGCGCAGTGGAAAATTCATCCCGGTTGGACGCGTCGGCAAAGACGATGAGATTGGGCCAGCGTGTGTCTTTCTGGCTTCTGAATTATCCAATTATATGAATGGTGAAATGATCGCGCTTGAAGGCGGCGGCTTGGCGGGTGGACAAGTACCGTGTGGCTTTGCCCCTGTTGTCCCGTTTGAAGAGGACGGTGTATGAGTCTGGCTGACTTCTCTCTTCAAAACAAAACCGCGCTTGTCCTCGGGGCCAGCTCAGCCATCGGCGAGGCTGCGGCGCTGGCTTTGGCAGAAGCCGGTGCAGATGTCGCCGTCAGCACCACCCTAGCCACCCAGCGAGAAGAACTCGCACTGAAGGAATGCCAGGAAAAAATTCGCGCCCGCGGCAAGAAGAGTTTTGCCCAAACAATAGATGCGGCCTGCGAGGCTGATGTGCAAACGCTCATCACACGGACCGTCTCAGAGCTTGGTAGGCTAAACATTCTCGTCAACGCGCACGATCTATCGTTTGCGAAACCCTTCGCCGACATTACACCCAAGGAATGGCAGCGCGTGCTGGAAGTCAATTTGACCGGCGTCTACCTGGCCTGTCGGGCGGCAGCCGAGCCTCTGCTGTCCGATGGCCAAGACGGACGGATCATTAATATCGTCTCGCTGCTGGGCGAACGTGGCATGATTAATGGCAGCGTGTATTGTGCGGCCCAAGCCGGCGTACTCAATCTCACCCGCGCGTTGGCCTTGGAGTGGGCGCGGAGTGGAATCACGGTAAACGCAATCGGGGCGGGTTGGACAGAAGGCATGGGATTGCTCAAAGACGCTCACATTCAAGAGCAGCTCGTACGCTATCTGCCGCATAAACGTTTGGCCCAGCCCCACGAGATCGGCGAAGCCGCCGTCTACCTTGCCTCAGACAAATCAGGGTTTATCACGGGACAGACGGTGTGGATTGAAGGTGGGGCACTCTGTCATCTGTAATCCGGTGTCTTCATCTGCCGGCTCGCATCCCGTCAAGTAAACGATCTAAGCTCGCGGCAATTTTCCGACGCGCGGTCTGCACATCCTCGGATTGGGCAATATATATGGCGGCTCCATCCAACGCTCCGAGCAGCAACTGGGCCAGTGGCTCAACAGGCTGGGGTTCAATCAACCCAGCATCCAACACTTCTTGTAACGTCTGTCGAATAATGCCTAACCCGTAACCCTCCTCCAAACGGCGATGCACCTCCCAGCCGAGTACAGACGGTCCATCAATCAGCAAGATACGTTGTATGGAGGGATCAAGACAGCCGTCGAGAAAGGCGGCACAGCCAGTCGGGTTTCACTAATCCCATAGATCACCGCTGCCGGACTGCATGGCCTGAGCGATGTTTAGGATTAATTCCTGATTCAGTTCCTCAAGAACCGCCAGAAAAAGGTTAGATTTATCGCGAAATTGGTAATAGAGTGTACCATGCGCCAACCCAGCCCGCTTTACAATTTCCTCGGTCGGCGTGTCAGCATAGCCGCGTTCCGTAAACAGCTTGCGTGCGGCCTTGAGCAAAGCCGCGCGGGTTAATTTTGACTGTTCTGCTTTTTTGCTCTTGACATTCATACACCTTGTGTATTGCTTAGCGCATCGAGTTTGCACGAGAAGGTAATATACGCACTTCAGAATTTCTTGCAGGAAAATCAAAGAGGCACCGGAATCCGAGTCATCCGCTCAAGGAGACCCTAAGCATGGTGACAGAATCGTCCCCCAACGCGCCAGCCCCCCAAACGCCTACACAGCCCGATCTCCCACTTGAATTCAACCCTCTGTTGCCGGAATTCCGCCAGAACCCATACCCCACCTACCAGCAGTTTCGGGACACTGACCCCGTACATTGGAGTGAATTCTTCGGCTTCTGGGTAATCACCCGCTACGATGACATCGTGACCATGCTGCGTCATTCCGCGGCCGGTTCAAATCCACGTGATTGGGAGCGGTTTGATGACTATGTCGAATCGCTCGGCGGGACTGGCCCTGCCGGGGATATGCAGGCCCGCTGGATGCTCTTAAAGAATCCGCCCGACCACACCCGACTGCGCAAGCTGGTGACAAAAGCCTTTACACCCCGCGTGGTAGAAAATATGCGACCACATATTCAAACTATCGTGGATGATCTCCTCGATCCCATACAAGCGCAGAGCAATTTCGATATTATCGCGGACCTTGCTTTCCCCTTGCCGGTGATCGTTATCGCGGAACTAATTGGCGTTCCCACCCAGGATCGTGACCAGTTCAAAGAATGGACCGGAGCACTGGCTCGTTCGCTTGACCCGGTTATCACACCGGATATCTCCGCAGCAGCCGACAAAGCGACTGAAGCATTTGTCGATTATTTTACTCGCCTGGTCGCCGAACGGCGAACTCATCCGCAACAGGATCTTTTGAGTGGCTTGATCGCTGCCGAGGAAGAAGGCGACAAACTGGATGAAGACGAACTGCTGGCAACGGCAATTCTTTTATTTGCCGCAGGCCATGAAACCACGATGAACCTGATCGGGAACGGTATGCTGGCTCTCCTTCGCAATCCGGACCAATTGGCCAAACTACAGGCCGATCCATCACTGATCGAAACTGCGGTAGAAGAGTTTTTGCGTTACGATGGATCAGTCCAAGTCACTGCCCGGGTTGCGCTGGAAGACATCGAACTCAGCGGCAAGACCATACGCAAAAACCAGCAATCGCTCCTCCTCCTGGGTGCCGCCAACCACGATCCGGCGCAGTTCCCAGATCCGGACCGGCTCGACATTACGCGGCAAGCTAATACCCAGCTTACCTTTAGCCACGGTATTCACCATTGTTTAGGTGCGCCGCTCGCTCGTGTCGAAGCCCAGATAGCAATCAACACCTTGCTGCGTCGCAGGCCGAATATGCGCCTGGTAACACAGGAGCTAGACTGGCGTGACATGCTGACCCTGCGCGGGCTAAAAGCCCTGCCGGTCACGTGCTAAACACTCGGCTTTTCCATCCTTATGGCACAGGCCGGTCGCCACGGCGGGCCTGTGCCTTTGTACAGCCTTTCAACTCGTGACCGCCCTGGATTAATGCAACCCAGCGCTGGCAATCCGCTCCCAAACATGCGATATCTCTCCTGGTCCTTTTGCACGTTAACCGCGGTCAACCCAGAATTTGCAAAGGAGAGAATGCTATGGGCGCTGCTGAAAATAAACAATTGGTGCACGACACATTTGCCGCGCTAAGCGCTGGTGATTCTGACAAATTCTTTGAAAACTTATCGGATGACGTTTGTTGGACCATCATCGGCACAACCAAATACTCCCACACGTATACGGGCAAGGCGGATATCGTAGCTCGGCTCTTTAATCCGCTCACTGAACAGCTCGATGGGTTTATTACCAACACCGTCCTAAACACGATTGCCGAAGGTGACTTTGTGGCGATGCAAACACAAGGCAAATCACAGACGAAGACGGGCAAGCCGTATAACAATACATACTGTTTGGTCATCCAGCTCCAAGACGGTAAGATCCAGAAAATTACGGAATATTTGGATACGGCGTTAGTGACGGCGGCGTTCGAATAATTTGAGGGTTGGGATCCGTCCCTCTGCCTCTTTTTGATTGTTTTTCTTTCACTCTGACAGTACCCTAGGCCAGTTCGCTTCCGCCTTCTTAATATTGCCGGGAATATCTCTTTTCCACTGCTCTTGCGTCGGTTTATCAAAGTTGAGGTAGAGTTTACCCTCAACCAGCATCCAAGCTGTAGGGTTTGCTGGTGCGACTGTTCCGACTGCAACGGCCGCCGCGCAGTAACCCCCGTATTGCGGTGCAAATTTTTCAGGCTGTGCGGCAAACGTATCCCGGTTCTGAGCGCTCGCAAACAGCCACTTGGCACCCTGCCATTCATGGCCAAAGGACGCAGTGCCCTTGAGCATTTTCTTCTCCGTGAAATAGGCCACTGGGTCAGCGCCCCGCATGGCTAGTCCATCTCGATCTGAAAAAACAGGATCCAAGGCCTCAAGCATAAAACGTGACTGAGCGAACCCGTGAGTAACAAAGAAGGCCAAGGTCATTCCGGCAATGAACAAACTCTGAATTTTCATTATACGCCTAATCCGTATTACTTTTCTCGCCACAAATAAAATCGGCAAAACCAGAACAATGCAACTCGCTACGCATTCTTGCGTGCCGCAAGGAGGTCCGAAACCCGCGTCCCAAGCCAGCCAGCCTCACGCTTGCTCCAGTATAACGCCCGCAATTGTGTACCCAACGAGCCTGGCCTGCCATCACCCAGTATAGTATCACCAACTTGTGTCACCGGCATAATACCGCCAGCGGTTGAGCAGATAAACGCTTCGTCAGCGCTGGACAGCGCCTGTACCGCATAGTCACCGGCTTCCACCGGTACGCCACTTTCTTGGGCGAGGTCTAACACGGTTTTCCGCGTAATGCCTTGCAGCACATTTGTTTCTGGGCTAAAGAGTTTTCCGTCCTTAGCCCAGAAGAGATTGAAACCCGGCCCTTCGCTCAGAAAACCGGACATGCCACACAGGACCGCAACATCGGCTCCGGCGTCAATGGCCTGGAGTTGGCCTTGGGTTAAATCACCCCAATGAAAATTCTTATAACGCGCGTTCACGCAGGCATCGGGAATACGTGCGGTTGAAGCAACAAAAAGATGAAGCCCTTCCGCCTGCTTGTTTGGAGAGGCAATCCAAATATAGGGAACCGCATAGGCAATAAAGGTCGGCCTGGTCAGCCGCAGGTCGCGGCTCCCGGGAACGGTGAAACGCCCACGCGTCGTCAGCACCTCCACATAAGCATCTTCCAATCCCGCTCGGTCCGTACACTCCGCCAAGATTTCTTTAATTTCCGCTTTGGCGTACGGACAGGCGATGCGCATGCCAGAACAGGAGTAGAGAAAACGGTCAATATGGTCATCGAGTCGAAAGAAAGAGCCTTTCCAGGTGGAGACTACATCGTACACAACGTCACTCCGACTAAAGCCTAGGTCGAAGACCGAAATCTTAGCTTCATCAGCATTGACATACCGCTCGCCAATAAAGGCGACACCTTTTGCCATCTCTGTCCTCCCGTGCCTATACAACAGAATACAGGCCCAGACTGCTAGCCTAGGCCTGTATTCTCTCATATCAAAACACGGAAATTCCGGGAAGCACGGCAGGAACGTGAGAACGCTAGACGTAGAGCAGACTCCCATGCTAAAGCTGGGACATGCAGAAGAAGAGGTCAACCTGCCCTCTGGCTACCGCATCGGAGCGCATGGTTGTACCAAACGATATCGTTCTGGCACAAGACCCCGGCTTCACCCAAGACGCGGACTTTATCACCGCGCTCCAGACGGGAAACCACGCCGCTTTTGAAAAACTCGCCCATTTGTACGGTGGCCGTCTCTAAGCGGTTGCCAAACGCTTTCTCCACAACGAGGAGGAGGCACGCGACGCTGTGCAAGACGCCTTTCTCTAAGCCTTTCACGCTATCGATCGGTTTGAAGGGCAGGCGCGCCTTTCTACTTGGCTGCGTCAGGTTACGGTCAATGCAGCTCTTATGAAGCTGCGCCCCCAGCGCCGTAAAGCGTAAGAATCGATTGATGAGCTGTTACTCACGTTTCAGGGAGACGGTCCTCGTACCAACCCCGGCCGCGAAGGGAGACAGCCAACTGGAGAATTGCTCCAGCGTACGGAAACCCACGCCCTGGTCCGAGCCTGCATTGACCCGCCGCCGGACAACTATCGTTCCGTCTTGCTCCTACGCGACATCGCGACCACGGCCACTGCTGACACAGCGCAGCTGCGGGGATTGAGCCCGAATGCGGTCAAGATTCTACTGCACCGGGCACGTCAAGCATAGCGCTCATTGCTCGATCCTCATCTGTCTGAGGCATCCCTATGACCTGCCGGGAATTGATTACCTTTCTCCTCGAATATGTTTCTAGCGAGCAGCCATCATCTGAGCATGCCCAGTTTGAAGCGCACCTGGACGAATGCCCCGATCGTATCGCCTACCTCAAGAGCTATCAAATGACAACCAAGCTTGGGCGGCGTCCTATGCGGACACAGTCTTCGACCAGGCTATATCTCAAGACGCCCCTGAAGAATTAGTCCAAGCGATTTTGTCTGCTCGAAAGACCACAAAGTAAAAGCGCTCGTCCGGCGCAGTGGAGAGATGCGAGATCTGGGTGCAAAAGCGCGTACTGCGCAACCGCGACTACCCGCAATCCTCACTCTTCTCCTGTTGTTTCCCTGAGTGCACGACGGGCGATTCGTGTCACAATAGTCGTCACAAAAATAGTTGCGGCCAAGCCCAGAATCAAGACCGCGTAGCCGGCGACCCCTTTCTCTGATGCTGCTCCCCCAGCGAGGGCGGCAACATCACCGGCAAGCTTTCCGTAATAGACATACAGCAACGTTCCAGGCAGCATCCCCAACGACGCAACCATGTAATCCACAAAGCGCACGTTGGTGAGCCCCAATGCATAGTTCAGGAGATTAAACGGGAAAACGGGCGAGAGGCGCAATAAAAAGACGATCTTCCGACCTTGAACATTCACTGCACGGTCAATGGCAGAAAAGCGAGGATTATCGGCCAGGCGACGCTCTATGGCATCACGCGCTATATGGCGCGAGACAAGAAACGCGAGTGTGGATCCAGCCACTGCTGCGGTAAAGGCAATAATGATGCCCTTCAGCAGACCGAAGATCGCCCCAGCGGCCAACGTAAGTACAGATCCTGGAATGAAGACAACGGTAGCTATCGCATAGCCAGCAATAAAGACGATGGGACCCCATACCCCAAGCGTCCCCACCCATGCCGCAAACTGTGGGACATACGCACCGGATTGCCGTCCAAGGAGAATCACGAGAGCCACTCCAACGGCGATCAGTCCAATCCGAACGAACGATAACCCCTGACACGCCTCCTGAGAGTTCTCAACTCCAGCAGAATTCTTAACTTCTCCATCCCTCTGCGTTTCTTCCATGTGGGTACTCCCTCCTGAGAGTATCAGATGCCCGTCTTCGCTCAGACGTTTCGGACCCTTTACATATGGCTCGCAACACGGCTTGCGAGCATCTTGCCAGCGCCTAACACAGAAAAGGCTTTTCATGCCTAGCACGGGAAAGGACGCCGAGGGTTCCCCCTGTAGCTTTTCTAGATTAGAAAAAGACTACAAGGGGCACGATTCACGGAAAAACCTATATAGTGGCGACAAGCGTGCGGAAGAGAAAAGCTCAGAGGAGTGGTTTAAGCAAGCAGAAAGGAGCTGAGAGAGCGAGGCCAGCCTGCTCTAGGATTTTGTCGGGTTTATGATTTTTTCTTCCCAGCACTACCGGCAGAGATCTTCTGATATCCATCTTTGCCTCTTTTAACCTTCTTCTCCTTACCCCACCGAGAGACAGCAGCATACACTTGCTCCATAGGCTTGCCCGTCGTCTCTGCCACCATTTTTGCCGAAAAGACTATAGGCAGGGCTAGATAAGTCGCATTCCAGTCAACCCGTTTCCCTTTTGCCCGCCGTCTTCTTTTCGCTGGAGCCCCACGCCCAGACGCCCGACCAGACGCACCAAGCGCGCTACGCCAACGATCGGCTTCAGCTTTCAGTCCGACGAGATCTTTCTCTTTGGCATCTATTTCACGTTGTAAAGAAGCAAAGATCTTCACCCCGTGCTGTTTTAAGGTGTCCAGTGATGATTTTTTCACACCGCGCGGCATACACTCCTCCTCATTGGTACTAACTGTTACTTACTGTGACAGAAATAAAGACAACCTGCAACTGGACAGAAGAAGTGCATGTCAGGTAGAGAACAGAGATCTCTTGCTGCTATAAAGATCGCACGAATTGAGCGACACCATCTTGCCAAGGCGGCAACTCGATATGCGGCACCTGCAGAGTAGTCAGGATGGCATATAGTGGGCGCTGTGCAGGTCGAGGCATCTGGTCTGTTGTAATTGGCTTAACAACCACACCCGCGCCCAGCAATTCATATAATGTCTGTGTTAATTCCAAACGACTTGTTCCACCGTGTCCCGCAAAATGATACATGCCGAACGTCTCTGTTTCAATCAGTTGGGCTAAAGCTACGGCTAAATGCGGAGCATAGGTCGGAGACCCAAATTGATCATTCACAACCTGCACCTGTGATCGATGAGAAAGTTTACACATGGTTTTTATGAAATTCTTCCCAACGTTATGATACACCCAAGCGGTCCGAACAATATAATGTTTCGCATTTAAGGTTCGAACCGCGTCTTCGCCAGCGAGTTTACTCGCCCCATAGACGGACTGAGGATTGGGGCGATCGAATTCGTGATAGGGGCGCCGGCTCCACCCATCAAAAACATAATCGGTGGACACATGGAGTAACGGAATGCCGTGCGCGGCTGTAACGAGAGCGAGATTCCGTGGACCTAGTGCGTTACCCCGATAGGCGGCCTCAGGGTCCGCTTCGGCTTGATCGACCGCATTATACGCGGCAGCATTGAGAACAAGGTCGGGCTGGTCCGCTGCGATAGCCTCACGAACCGCGTCAAGCTGAACAATGTCGAGCTGCTCACGGCTATAGGCGCAAATCTCGTGATCGAGAAAGACAGTTTGCACTGCGTGGCCAAGCTGGCCGCGGGCACCAGTCACAAGGATCTTCATGTCCTATTCCTCTACTCCGCCCGAGCTTTGTACCCACTTCGTTTCCGATTGACCACCCCCTCCAACACAAAAAGGAAGTAAAGATCGGAGAATATGTATCACCAATGGGAAGAAGCCGGGGAGAACTGTAAATCGGCGTTGAGAACAGGAAGAATCTGATACCAAAGCGAAAATACTTTGACCAGGATTGCCCGCTAGCCACCCTATGTCTTTCACATCGCTGAAGAAGCGACGCGACCAGGTGTTTCATAAGGAGGCGAAGACAAAATGAGCAAAATAGGAAAGAGTTTGCGCTGCCATTTCCATGCTGAGAGAAGACAGAATGGGTTCCAATTCTGGAAGGGCTTTCTCAAGAGGTGCCAAGGCGGTCTCCGCCCCAGACGAACTCCCTGCGAGCCCTGCCTTCTCTAGTACAAACGAGGAAGAAAGGGCGTATCCAGCTTGGACACGACCTTTAGTAACCTATTCTGTAGTATTTAGTCTTTGAATTCGGGTAGGATCTTGGTTCCAAAAAGTTCAAGCTGGCGTTTGGTCTCATCCCACGCCATCATACCTTGATCAAAGAACCAGCCAAACCATTCGATGTTGGAATTCTTCTGGAGTGCGTCGAGTTCACGTTTCACGTCATCGACCGTTCCCACGAGAGAATATTTGGCGTCAACGAGACGCTCAAAGTTCAGAGGAACCGGTGTTGTCTCATCTGGAAAGCGGTACGCTTCAAAGAAGCCGAACCCAGAAAAATATTCGATAAATCCTGCACCCTACGTCTGAGCACCAAGGGAATAGCCTTTAGTATACGTATCGCCTATATGGACCGACCGAAATGCGCCCACGCTTTGACCAAGTTCGAGATCACGTCCATGTTTTTCCGCTTCCTCCCGATAGGCCACACACAATTCACGAAACGAAGGCGGATGTGAGATCAAAATCCACGGCACGATGCTCTCAGCAGCACACCAACGAATTATTTTTTCACTGACAGAGAATGGCTACCAGATAGGCGGATGCGGGTCAGTATAGGGCTTTGGTATGACGCAGATACGTTGGACAGCTCCTTTCTCGTCCACCTCGCCCTCAGCCCCATAACTTGCAGTCTAGGTTTTCCCAACCGGCCAACGTTGAATCCCTTGCTCGTATGGCGTGGGGACCTCATAGTATTTTGTCTTGAACCGGATCGTTTCTTGGGCCCACGCCATCTTCATGATATTGAAGACTTCTTCGAACACCGCCCGGTTATGCGCATCAACCTCAGAGCCGTCCATGGGTGCGCCAGTCACATGGTAGTGCTGACCAAGGACGTTAGTTCATCGGTCCTGATAGCCACGGGCAAACCCAGCGATAAAACGTCCCTTAGTCAAATGATCAACGACAGCAATTTCTTATGCGACACGGAGAGGAGCCCAAGTCGGCAGGACGAGCCCCAAGGAGGCAAATTTAATGCGTTCGGTACGAACTGCCAGGTCAGCATACAGCAGCAGAGGTGCAATGGACGCCTCATAGCCTTCGGAGTGAAAATGATGCTCAGTGGTCGACATCGCGTCAAAGCCCAAGTCTTCAGCCAGCTGGGCGATGTCCCGCAATTCTTTGAGCAATTCTTGGTATTTGTCGTTGTTCCGGCCAATGGGTCGGAGCTTTTCGCGCTCCTCAAACGTCCCTGGAATTGTGGGTAGCACAAAAAGGTTGAATTTCATGAGACGTCCTCCTTCCCTCGGCCTGCTGTCGGCCCTAGTTCTAGTTATCTCGAACTATTTTGGAGAATCTTGGCCAACACCGGCATCAGATATTTTTTGAACGTGACCGGATTCTCACACATTGGGAAGTGACCGATTTCCTCCATGATAATGCATTCCGAGTTCTTGACCTTTCTGGCCGTTTGTTCCGTCATTTCCGGTGTACAGGCAAAATCATACACACCCGTCATAAAATAAATCGGCACGTCTCCGGCGAGTTTTCCCGCCAGCTCACGAAAATCGTGATCAATGCTATAGAAGTATAAGTCGCCTTTAAAGATGCCTGGGCCACTTTGAGAGTAATACCACCAGGTTTCGCGCCGGTACTCTTCTGGGCTCTGTGGCGCCATCAGCCCGTAGACGGCCGTAGCGCACACTTCGCCGCCATGCACATGTGGATTCCACAACCAATCCAACCACCAGCCCGGCGAGTAATCGCAGGCTTCAATAGCAATCAGGGCGCGCACATGCTGTGCAAAATTCAGCGCCAAGTGCAAACAAATATTACCCCCCATAGAGCTACCCATGATGACTGGATTATCAAGTTCGAGCTCTTTACAAAAAGCCATCAGGAATTCTGAATAGAACTTCGCCGTCAGCTTATACTCTTCCTTCCACCAGCCCGTGGGCGGGATCGATTTTCCGTGCCGTGGGAGGTCCAGGGCAATGACCCGAAAGTCTGTGTTAATGTCTGCGTCACACAGCTGGTGTCGCCACTCTCGCGTATCCGTGCCGGCGGTATGCAGACACACCAGCGGAATGCCTTGGCCGGTTTCTTCATAATAAACTCGGTATTGTTCTCCCTCGTAGGGAACATGGATATAACGCCCGGTGATGGGTTCAATATTGGCCATGGTCTGTCTCCCCTATTCTTTGACGTTACGCATAAAATCGAGCGTCCAGGTAAACGCCCGCAGATTTTGCCACATGACTTTCACATCGCCCTCAATCTTGAGACGACCGTGGAGAGGATGGGCCATTGCCCAGATGTCGTTATACATCGGGGGTGGAATAGGTTGGACGAACTTGCCCCAGGTTTCTGTGGGCCCACGCAGGGCAAAGGCGTAGGTTGACTCCGGACCAAGGTCTTGAGCAATGCTAGGGATTGCTCCATTGACAAACGAAACGACATAGGCCGTCTCACCAAATTCTAATAAGACGTCTGCGCTCAAATGTCGCCCAATGATCTTGGTCACGCTGTCTTGGTTGACTAAATCCTGCCAGCGCTGCATCCACCCGGCGTCAAAAACAGCCATAGAGACCCTCCTTTTTGAAATATAGCCGCCCGGAAGCCGACTCCAGGGCGGTACGGCTCGCCGTGGTGCGGATTGCCGTGCTTTTCGTTACGGACTGGCTAGGTATCAAGCTGCCTCCCAATAGTAAAGAGCAGAAACCGCCACGAACTCAAGGATTCTTTTGGGCACACGGTCACTTTAGCGTAAGCGGCCCCTTTGCAGTGACCGGTCGCTAATTAGGATGAGCGCTTCAGCAGAAGCGTGCCGTAATTCCTCTTGCTCGTCATGCAGCAGATCCAGCAGCTTCGGCAAGCTCTCTGCTCCGCCTATCCTGCCGACGGTCCATAAGCCCTGAGCCTTTGCATACAAATCCCGCTCGCGGTCCACTGCCTCGAGCACCTCAGCAGCCACACTACTATCCACATTCTGACCAATGACTTGATACGCATTAGATCGGACCAACGAATCTCGGGAACTGAGGGCTTGGATCACGAGCGGCTTGGCGATGTTATAGTCCATACGAGTAAATGAAATAGCGGCGGCTAGACGAATACGAAAATCAATATGCTCCAGAGCTTTCTGAACGAGCGGCAGTCCACTTGCATCCTTGAAATGGGTCAGCGAGGCCGCAGCCGTAGTGCGGACCATCTCAGAGGAGTCCGCTTGCAGCGCCGTCCTCAGCAGGGGCACGACGCTGGGGTCGTCAAGTGAACCAAGCAGGCCAACAATAGCGTCGCGGATCTGTTCGCTGCCGTCACTCAATTTTGCAGTCAGGTAAGCAAGCCCAGTCGGATTGCCCGCTGCAGCTAAAGACCAGGCCAGTGTGGCAGCAACGATGGGGTCTCTTTCTGTTTTGAGTAAGGTTTGTAAAACTGGAAACGCGGCGGGAGAGCGCAATTCTCCAAGTCCACCGGCCCCTTGGGTCCGAATGCGCGTGTCCGTGCTGCTGACCGCATCAAGATACAGGAGCAGTGCCGTTCTATCCCGTGTCCGCCGCAATCCAGACAGGGCGAGACGCTGGCCTTCCAAGTCTTTGTAGTACAGCCGGCGTAGGAGTCCGACCGCATCAGGTGTGGCCATATCGCCAAGAACGTCAACTGCCGTGCGTCGCAGCATGGGTTTGTCAGAATGTAAGGCTTGATCCAGAACGAAGAGCCCAGCAGGGTCACCCCGTCGTCCCAGTATGCCTGCAACGACATTCCGCTCGTGCGGATCGCCAAGCCGGAGACCGAGCCGGAGCACCTCAATCGCCATCTGTTGCAAGGCGACCAACCCCTGCCGCGTCGCAGGGTCATACTGGGCTTTGTAGGTGCTTACCGCTCCCAGGAGATCTCCCTGCCCGGCCTGAACAACAGCCGATTCTGGTTCAAGAGCGGCTGCAGAGCTGTGTCCTCCGTAGAGTAACCCAAGGAAAAGAAGAGTGGATAGACTGCTAAAAAATCGCTGTTTCTTCATCACTGCCCCTTTCGGAAAATCTCTCACTCTGTTCGGCTATGACAATTGGCCAATCTGTCGAAGCACCGCGGCGTGGTCCCAGTAGATGCGCTCGGCGGACATTTTACCGTCACGAAATTCAATTACAATCACTAGTTCTACTTCAATAGACTTTCCTGTGGGTGGAACGCTGGGCAGGAACCAATCCATCTCTTTGGTGTGGACCATGCGCACCCGGGCCTCTTCGACAATACACTCATCGGTTACCACCCGATTCGTCATCGTGTGCTTCCACTCATCTGGGATAGAAGGAATAAACATATCCCGATAATAGGTGCGCAGCTCCGTTTTTCCTTTGCCTCCGGAACGCGTCGGCATGTGCATGACAGAAGCATCTTCCAGCATGGTCGACAGCGAGAGGTCAACGTCCTTTTCCACAAACTCACCAACAACATGCTCTTCCCACAGTTTAACTTGTTCTTCTGCAGACATTGTTAGCTCCCCTTCTCTAGTTCCTGAGATGATCCAACTATCATACTTCAGGAATTACTTCCCGGGCAAACCGCTCTAGAGTCAGCCGCGCAGCAGTTTCATCTTGCGTGGTAACAAAAATTGCAATATCGGTCACCCCAGCAGCTTCGAGTTCATGCGCTTTGTCGATACAGTCCTGTGGAGTACCGGCAATAGTACACTTCTGGGCGACAGCGTCGGGAATCAGTTGACGGTGTTGGGCGGTCAGATCCAGGTGTTGGGAGAAGCGGTAGCTGTCTGTGATGGCGTGCACCACGTCTGCATGCTCAACTCCTAGTGTTTTCGGCAACCAGAGCTTCCCTGCAATATTCCGTGCGGCAGTGGGTCGAACTTGATCGAGTGCTTTGCTGCGATCATCGTCAATGGCTGCATCAATGGCCGCAATAAAACGGAGCTTCGAGGGGTCCTTGCCCACCTTGCGTGCGCCTTCGCTCGCGGCTTGGATCGTTGCAGTCGCGCCTTCGGCATTACCGCCCATATGGCCGTCAACAATGACCCCATCGCCAATTTCGCCGACAAGCAGAGCTGCCCTCGGACCCATGACCGCAATCTCGATCGGAATATTCCCCCACTCCTCAGCCCCAGCCACTCGCAGGTGAGACTCACGCCCCCAGGTTTTCTTACCTCCTGTCTCAGACAGCACTGGCGCCTCAACCTCCTGCCCAGATAGTAAGTCGCGAATGAACACAACATCTCGACGGAGTTGATTACGTCTGGCAGGAGCAAGGCCCGCTGTTCGTACGGCAGAGTCACCGGCACCAACACCAAGAACGGCACGTCCCTGACTCAGCATATTCAGCGAAAGCATGGCATTCGCCGTCACCGTAGGATGACGCGTAATCAGGTTAGTAACCCCCGTACCGAGTTTTACTCGTTCAGTCGCTTGCGCACAGCAGGCTAAGCAGATGTATACATCGTTCCACAACATCTGTGAGTCACCAACATACACGGTTGCAAAGCCACACATTTCGGCACACTGCGCCAGCCGAACAACCGGTTCTATAGTTTGGCCTGAGTGCGGCCAAATCATAACGCTAAATCGCATAATATAATTCCGGTCGAAGCATCAACGAGCGGACAGCCACCATTTTAGGCTGGACACTGTACGCCTTCCCTGTCATCTATTCCGCAATTGCGCAGTTGTTTCCTTGTCCACCACAAACGTCTCCGGATCAATCACAACCCCGTAATCCCTTTGTGCACGTTCAACCGACACGAGCCCATCCCTCACGTCTTGTACCACTTTTTCTACACTGCGCTTCATTGGATTGCCAAACCCGCCGCCACCACTTGCCACAATTTCGACCTCTTGTCCCTTGTAAAGCGTACTCATAGAATTCACCGTCACAGCTTCTTCACGTCCATCTGAATGGTGAAAAATTTGACGGTTACATGGCGCAGCCTGCCCTCCCTGTAATCCAAACGGTGCGGTCGTAAGCTGTGTTCCGCTGCCAAAATTCGCACACAATATATCGTCTGCCTCAACTCGCCAGCGATAGGTAACCCCCATTCCACCACGCCATTTTCCTGGCCCAGCGCTATCTTGTCGATATTCAAGTTGCTGAATGAAGTACGGATTGACCAACTCATGCAGCTCGGGATCCGGCGAACGCAATCCGCCCAAACAGATGACTGTACCAATATGATCCCAGCCATCGAACCCAGCAGTCGCTCCGCCGCCGCCCTTACTCAGGAAATGAATCTCGCCGAACGGTCGTCCGGTGCGTGGATTCACGCCCGTTGTTGCCGGCGCACACCATCGTCCCCAAGCCGCTTGCACCTGCTCCGGGACTGCCTGGGACAGGGCCAGCCAGCCCGCTTCGGTGATTGTTTCGCTCGTCAAAACCGTGCATGCCGTACTGGGTGCGGGTTCAACCGGGTTTAACACGCTTCCACGTGGTGCGACGATTGAAACCGGCCGCATGGCGCCTTCGTTATGCCGCACGTCTGAATCGACTACAGTAAATAGCGTCAGGTAGGTCGCTGAGGCGGTATTGGCAAACGGACTGTTGACATACCCGGATACTTGGCTATCAGACTCTGAGTAATCGAACACAACGGACTGGTCCTGAACTTCCACCTTCACCCGAATAGTTACAGGCCGGTCATGTACGATTCCGTCATTATCAATCTGTCGCTCCGCTCTGTATATGCCGTTCGGGATCTTATGAATTTCGTCGCGCATGTGTTTTTCAGCGGCAGCCAAGAGCTTCTCAATAACATGCTCAACAGCCGTGACTCCGTATTTCTGAACGAGCGTAATGATGTTTCGTTCGCCCAGGCCCGCCGCACCTACGAGGCAATTAAGATCGCCTTCCACCAAAAACCGGAGACGGACATTAGACAGAATCAGCTCCCACATGCCCCGATTGACTTTCCCTTGGTCGTAGAGTTTTGCTGGAGGGATCCGCAGTCCCTCATCCCATACATCGCGCGCTTCCGGATGATAACCGGCGGCACCCCCGCCTCCGGTATCTGCTTGATGACCCTTGGTCACAGACCAAAACCGCAGGGCGCCGGCAATAAAGACCGGCTGAGCAATTGTAAAATCGGGCGGGTGGTTATTGCCACGATATGGATCATTAAGGATAAAGACATCGCCTTCGTACGTGTCATCGGCATACGTCTCAGCAATCGAGCGGACCGCCCACGGTGTTGCAGCAAGTAAGACCGGGATATACGCCGTCTGGGCGACTAAACGCAGCTGACGGTCATATATCGCAGTCACAAAATCGCGGGCTTCACTAAAAATGGGCGAGCGCGAAGTGCGCAACATGGTTTGGCCCATTTCTTTGGTAATCGAGTCCAAGCGGTTAGAAATCACCGAGATAAGGATGGGATCGATATTTTCCGTTTGCATATCAGGCATCCTCCGTACTGTCCGCACTATCGACACTATCTGTTTGTACGCCTAACTCCGCTAAGAGTCCGTCGAGCTGTCGCTCCGCCGAATGCATGGCATAATTTCGGTAGGCGTCACAGACCAAACGATAGCCGGGGGGCACGAGCACAGTCGTGTTCGCTTGCTCAATCAATGCCGGTCCTGTCACAATAAATCCGCACTCGAACCGTCCCCCATCATAGACAGGGACATTATAGGGTTCACCGGCAAAATACGCTTGGCGCTCACCTTTGAGGGCGACTGACGGATCTTCTCCGACAAATAGGCTCGGCGTGAACTCGGGTTTTTCAGTGGGCCCTAGTGCCCTGACACGTAGGTTAATCATTTCCAAAGGAGCCTCAGGCATGGCATAGCCGTAGAAAGCTTTATGCAGATTATGAAAGTGTAAGGCGGCTGCTTCCAGGTCAGCCCCAGAGAGAGAAAACGGCACAGGAACTTCTACTTCATGAGATTGCCCAATATAGCGAACGTCGAACGCAGCGTGGATTTGTATTTTATCCGTCGGGATGCCTTCTGCTGCCAGCGTTGCTCGGGCTTGGTCCGCAATCTCCACAAGGGTACGGTTCATCTCATGAGGAACAATGGTATCCCAATCGCGCGTCAACGTTTGGACATAATCATGCTGTAAGTCGGAGATCAGCATGCCTGCTGCACAGAATACCGATGATTCCCTTGGAATCAGGATGAGCGGTATGTCCAATTCTCGGGCGATCATGCCCGCGTGGAGTGGGCCTGCTCCGCCAGCAACGACAAGCGCGAACTCACGAGGGTCATAGCCCCGTTTGATTGAAACAACTTGAAGCGCAGCTGCCATCTTGGCGTTCACAATTCGGTAGATGCCTTCGGCCGCTTCAATAGGAGACATGCCCAAAGACTGAGCGATTTTATTCGTAATCGATCGCTGGGCGCCGTCATAGTCTAGTGGCATCTCACCACCTAACAATCCATCTGAAGCAAGATAGCCAAGCACGAGATCAGCGTCTGTTACGGTCGGTTCAGTGCCACCGCGGCCATAGCAGACAGGCCCGGGCTCGGCTCCGGCACTTTTTGGTCCAACCTGAAGAATCCCCCCAGCATCGATCCAAGCAATACTCCCCCCGCCAGCTCCAACCGTATGAATGTCGAGCAGAGGGAGGGCAAGCCGGTGACCACCAATTTCCCCCTCGGTTGTTGTGACAGGCTGGCGGTCATGAATAAGGCACGCGTCAAAACTCGTACCGCCCATGTCCACGGTGATGACATCGCGTAATGCGTGCGTATCGCCATAGAATACCCCGGCCATAGGCCCGCCAGCTGGACCGGACAGCAGCGTATTCGCCGCAAATCGACGCGTCATTTGTGCCGACATCACACCGCCATTAGACTGCATAATCAGCAACACGCCAGCAAATCCCGATACACTCAACTGGCTTTCGAGACTGGTCAGATAACGAGCGAGCGGGGGGCCGACTGTCGCATTAAGGACTGTGGTTGAATGTCGTTCGTACACTCGTATTTGAGGCAAGACATCTGAGGACAAGGACACATACACATCGGGCAAGGTCTCCTGGATGAGCTTGCCGGTTCGCCGCTCATGCTCTGGGTTTAAGAAAGACCACAGATAGCTGATAGCAACTGCCTCCACATTTTCTGACCGAATGGATGCAATCGTATCGATAACATCTTGCTCATTCAGCGGTACGACCGCCTTGCCCTCAACATCGACACGCTCTTCAATCGGATAAATGCGTTGACGCGGAACAAGAGGAGGCGGTGGACTGTATTTGCTATCGTACTGCCGCGCACGCAGTCCGCGGCGCATATTGAGCAAGTCGCGAAATCCTTTAGTCGTGAGAAAAGCGGTTTTGGCTCCTTCCCCAGTCAAGATAGCGTTGGTCGTAATCGTCGTACCGTGAACAATAACCCTGACTTGACCGAGAAAGGCAGAGACTGCGAGGTCGAAAGAGGTAGCGATTTTCTGCAATCCCTGGAACACACCGACTTCAGGCCGCCTTGGTGTGGTCGGAGTTTTATACACCGCAACTGTTCCTTGCGCGTCAGTGACAAGGAAATCAGTAAAGGTCCCACCGACATCGATGCCGATCTTGTATGGCATAGACTGCCTACTGGTTGCAGTAGCTCGTGACGGGTTGTTCACACCTGCGGCTCTTACTCTTTCACCAGAGCAAACGTCGGCAAATACCGCTCCTCCCCTTCCGGGCCCGGGCCGACAGCAGATGGGGACAACACAACCGTAAGTCCACGCTGGACCTGAGCTGATTCGGTTTTAACGAGCCGGGTAAAGATCCGTAACTCTTCAATGAAAACAACGGCGAAAATCAGATGCGAAGGGAAACCTGGCGGTACGCCGGTCTCTTGGATAGTAAAGGCGTGTATCGTGCCCTGGTTCGGAAGCGGCATCCAGTCAAGTTGATCTGAGAGACAGTTCGGGCACACAACACGCGGTGGCCAGTGCCGCTTCTCACACTGGGTGCAGGTGGTTGTTACGAGCCTTTCATCCCGCAGTGCCTCATAAAACGGCGTCAGCCGGGTATTCGTATTTCCCTGCAGTGGAAAGGGATCGATAGCGCGAAAATACTCGTTCATCCTGCCCTCGTCCTTCTGCCCTATTCCTTGCCATAAATCATGACCAGGTGCTCGCCCATGCCACTATTATTATGCGTCAGTCCAATCCGCGCGTCCGGCACTTGTCGTTCGCCCGCCTCACCGCGCAACTGCCAAAAGGCTTCAACCGCTTGCGCCACCCCAGTTGCGCCGAGCGGATGTCCACAGCCCATAAGACCACCACGAGGATTGACGACCACATCTCCACCATAATCAGACCGTCCCTCAGCAGCAAAAGGACCGCCTTCACCTTTTTGACAAAAGCCGAGCTCTTCGCATGCGATCACTTCCGCGATGGCAAAACAGTCATGAACCTCGGCCAGATCCACATCCTCGGCCTGAATACCCGCCATTGTGTACGCATCTTCAGCCGCCTGGTTCAGCGCCGGCCAACTTGCGTAGTCAGGATCAAGGCTGGAGATAGAGAATCCATGCACAGCCTGTCCAGTGCCCCGAATATAGACGGGTTTCTCGGTTAGATCTTTGGCCCGTTCTTCACTGGCCAAAATCACAGCGGCCGCGCCATCAGTAATAGGCGAACACATAAAGAGCCGGAGCGGAGAGGCGATGATGCGTGAGCATACGACATCATCCAGCGTCATCCCGTTCCGAAAATGAGCGTACGGATTTTTTGTCGAATGGGTGTGGTTTTTCACTGAAACGTGGGCCAACTGCTCCTCTGTTGTGCCATACTCAGCCATATGGAGTTGGGCGGCTAGCGCGAAAGAAGGTGGGGCGGTAAGCCCAAAGCATGCCTCCCAGTCGCGATCCACTCCTGTGCCCATATTCAAAATCGCTTCACCCATATTCGGCAAATTCAGCTTCTCTACCCCAAGCACCATCACAACATCGGCTAAGCCGGCCGCAATAAATGCATAGGCATAACGAATGCCAACGCTGCCACTCGCGCACATATGCTCGGTCCGGGCCGAGAGCTTTCGTGGTTGAATGCCCAAGGTTTCGGCTGCAAGTGGGGCAATATGACTTTGAAAGGCGGTACGTTCAGGCAGGACGGCGCCAACCACGAGGCCGTCAACGTCCTTGGGGGTGAGTTGGGGGATAGCTGCAAAACAGGCCAGGCCGGCCTCAGCAATGAGTTCCCGAAAGCCGGCCTCCCGCACGCCAAAACGTGTGAGTCCCGCCCCGACTAAGGCAACACGACGCATAAGAGGCTCCTTTTTTGCTGGACCGACCTAATTAATCAGGAATTTGTCAAATTGGAAAGATTGATTATTGGGTTGACGGAGCGTCGAAACGGTCCCTAGTCTGTTTAGCCTCTTTCTCTTTCCCAATTTTTTCGTACAGTTGAGCTAATTGCTCAAGCGTCTCTCGCGTAGTAGGGCTGTCTTTGGGCAGAGCTGCTTCTTGAATCTGTAGCGCCTTTTGTGTCAGCGCGACCGCCTCGTTGTTTTTGCCCTGCTCGGAATAAAAAGCCGCCAGCGTCCGTAAGTTCAACGCAATATTCGGATGATCAGACCCAAGCGACGCTTCCATGACTGCGGCCGCTTCTTCGTACAGGGAAAGCAAGGTCGCATAATCCCGGGTTTCCTGGAGCAATCCGGTAATACCACTAATCGTCGTGGCCAGATTATTTAAGCTCACCGCAATATCACGCTGCCCTGGGGCAAGTGCTTTTGTCTCAACCGCAAGCGCCTCTTCAAAATAGCGCTGGGATTCTTTCGAATCTCCCGTATCTTTCAGAAAAAGCGCAAACTGGTTCAAACTCGTCGCAAGATTGGGATGGTCTTCACCTAGGGCAGTCTGCATCACCTGTACGGATCGTTCGAACAATGGTCGCGCCGTATCAAAGTTGGCATTCTGATGGTGGAGTGAAGCCAGGTTGTTTAAGCTTACAGAGACATTCGGATGGGCATGTCCATAGGCAGTCTCGGTAATGTGTAAGGCACGTTCATACAATGGCAATGGACGTTCTAAATCGCCACCTTCTCGGAGGGTTAACGCCAGATTATTGAGACTCATAGCCACAGCAGGGTGGTTCTCGCCAAGTGCTTGCTCGTTAATCGCAATCACCTGCTCATACAACTGTGCCGCGCCGGCATAGTCCTGAACTTGATACAACAGAGACGCCAGATTATTCAGACTTGTCGCCACATCGGGATGTGTCGGGCCAAATGCATCCGTATAAAGCTCCGCAGCCCGTTCAAACATCGGTCTCGCTTTGCCAAAGTCGCCGGTCTGATATAACGCTGATCCAAGGTTATTCAGACTCGCCGCCACATCAGGATGTGCAGGCCCAAGGGCGGCTTCCCGAATTTCGAGTGCACGTTGCTGAACTTTCTGCGCCTCAGGATAGTCGCCCATTGCTTTCACCAAAAGGCCCAGCCGAGTCAAATCATCCCCGACAATCGCATGCTGCGGGCCATAGGCTTGCTCATGAATAGAGAGCGCCGTCCGCAGAAGCGTCCGTGCCCCAGCGTATTTTTGAGTCGCGAAGAAGAGCTCTCCCAGATTGATCATGCTGAGCGCGACTGCAGGATGTTCATTGCCGAGTTGCTGTTCATGAATCGTTAAGGCTCGTCGAAAGAGCGGAAGCGCATCGTCATACTTCTTTTGTTCTTTGTAGAGCGTTGCAAGATTGCCCAGGCTGACGGCGACCGCAGCATGCGACTCTCCGTAAGCCGCTTCGGTAATCGTCAGCGCTCGCTCGAATAGTGTTCGAGCGACATCAAACTTGTGCTGATCTTGTAGGACAAGCCCGAGGTTGCTCAGGCTGCGGACAATGCCCGGATGCTCCTTCCCAATCTGCTTTTCAT
>CAZBUD010000068.1:0-24882 GCA_964495015.1 uncultured Enterobacteriaceae bacterium
CGCCAAAGAAGGTGTCGAAATGGAAGACCGCGCCTGGATCCACGCGCTTGAAGATATAGTTCAGGGAGAAGTCGAAGTTGTTGAAGGCCTTACCGATCAACCGGACGCCGGCCATGCTGTTGTCCCACTTCGTGCCCCGAATACGGTGCGTGTTTTTCCCACCGCCGATCCGGTACAAGAAGTTGCCGCTTCGACCCGTTGAATCGTCCGTACACGGACCATACTGCTGACAGCCCGCGTCACCAGCCATATTCTTCGTATTGCGTCCGACCCGAAACAAGGACCAGGGATGGCGTACACGTGCGTAGTCATGATACGGCGCCCAGGGCACACCCCTGGTGGTCAGGACACCCGGCGAGGTCGGGGAGTCGAAATAATCCTCCACATCGCCAATATAGTTCGGGTCATCGTAGCGCAAACCGCCCCAGCCGCCTTCTAAGATTAAGTGCTGGGTGAGCGGGCGCCAGCGCGGGGTGTAGAAAAATTCGATTCCCACGTTCGAGGCCCACGTGCCCACGTTGCCGATGTCGATCAGAAACTTCGCCGCCCAGATCGGCGATCGGAAGTCCTCAAACGCCTCACCAATCGCCTGGTTCTGGTCGAGGCGCAGCGGGTTCACAATGTCAATCGAGCGGAACAGATCCGATTCGCCCCACACGATCTGCTGCTTGCCCAGCTTCATCGATGTCCGGAACCCGAACACATCGCCGAAGTCTACATGCAAGTTCGCCTCCCGGAATCCATTCTCGGGAAAGGTGAAGCCTTGGAAGTGATTCTTGATCCGGTTCGGATACATGTCGTCGTATTTGTCGCGTACGATATAAACCGGATCAAATCGACCGCGGTACATGAACGAGAAGTCGGCCTTGCGCACACCCGGAATCTTGATGTTCTTGTCGAACAGGCCGCCTTCTGTTGTCACCAGGCCCTCGTATTCGTACTCGACGCGTAGCTCGTTGCGCCATTGGACCCACTCGAAGTTGTCGCCTGGGTTGCCGTCAAACTGAAAGGCGTGGTTCATTTCGTATACGACTTGAATTTCCGAGTTGCCCACCCGAATTGTCGCTTCAGCGGACGGCGTCAGCCAGACTAGTCCCGCCGCTACAAACAGCGCGGTCAGCCTACTTAGACCCCACTTTCGCTTTCCGTTACGTTCGATCATAGCCATCCCTCCTGTAACACAGATTTATCCTCCTGAGATAATCAAGCCCCTTACACAACCGTTAATTTTCACCTTCGTCCGGTCACCCCCTTCCTCCAACAGGGCTTGAACTCTTGCCCGTTGCTGCTCATAGCGCTTTTCGAATCAGTTTGCAACCGCCTGGAGGCGGTATTTGTGTGTCTTGAGCTCTTGACAAAAGGTTTCATCTTCTTTATTACACCGCTCCATGCAAGATATTTTTTTCAATTACCGGAAACGGGTGCGAAATGGACTCGTCGCGTGCGGAATAGGCTCAATCGTTGTCCTCGGTGGGTGTGAGTTGGGAGCGCCCCCAATAGAAGAAACCAAGAGTAAAGAGCCCAAGGTTTCGCTAGTCGACCAATACAAACAGGCCAATAAAGATAGCCGAGAACCAGGCCTCGCGGCTAATCCGAACGCCATGAAATCGTCCTCGTTGACAGCGGAAGAGGCGATAAAGGACGGCGGAACAGATAACCAGGATGAAAAAGGCCAGGACGAAGCAGAATAGCCGCGTTCTTTTTCTTTGCCCACTCCCCTTTTCTCATTTCTAAGCAGGCCTAGAGCGTGAAACCGCTATGCGCCTGCTTTTTTTTGAAGGAATGGACTTCTTTCTGGCGGTTTCCGCGTACCGGGTGTTTGAAAAGTCGCGGCACACTGCATTGCGCCGGCTCCTGGCAATGATACCTTCCCTCGCTTTTCTAAATACTTGGTCTATATTCCGCAAGGCATGGATACGTATTGCTCAATTACACGTGCGTACCTGTGTCACTGCACCACTTCAAACCGTTGTATAATTGGGGGATACATAAGAGGCATAAAAAAGGGGCGGCCGATTGGCCGCCCCTTTTGCGTTCTATGGCGAAAGGTTGTTCGTTCTCTCTGTTCTAGGCAATAATGCCTTCTCGCGCGGCTCGGACGAAGAACTTGGGATGCCACAGCACGAGTACGGCGGGCACGAAGGTACACGAGCCAAAGAAGCTAATGCCCATCCACAGCGCGAGCAGCAGGCCCATTTCTGAACAGAAGCGGATGTTCGAGAAAGACCACAGGACGGTCGCCGTGATCAAGGTGATCGCCGTGAAACCAACCGCCTTGCCCGCGGTAGAGAGCCCCATGCGGACGGCCTTGTTGATATCGCCGTCATACTCTTCAACCGCCCGGCTGACGATGTATAAAGCGTAATCAATGCCAAATCCGACTCCGACGGTCACCACCGGCAGTGACTGCAAATTAATGCCAATATTACGAAAACCCATATACGCATTCACAATACCGTCCGCTAGGAACAGGCCGATCATCATCACCAGCGCTGCTATGGGGGAACGGTAGGTAAACATCACGATTAGGAAGATCGTGCCAAAGCCGAGGGCGTGCATAAACAGGTCATTCTTCAGAATCTCTTCGTTTGCCGCAGCCGTCACACCAATCAAGCCACCCGCTAGGCGCCAGTCGGCATTTGGGAGCGGGTTGGCCTCCGCGAATTTGCGCGCTTCCTGGATAATACGAGCAATATTGTCCCCCTGGTGATTGGCGCAGTAGAACGTCACGCGCGAGACGGTATAGCTCGGATCCAGGAACTTCGAGCTTTCGCCTGGTGGGGTGCCGGCAAAATAGTAGAAGAAGAGTGAGCTGACCCGCCGCGGGGAGGCTGGGATGGCCCCCCACCGCGGCTGCATATCGTAAAAGGTCATATTAATGGCCTGGATTATATCCGCCAGCGAGAAGCTGTAGCCGATGTCCTTATCCCGCTCCATGTGACGCTGGAACGCTTCGAGTTTCTGTAAGAGTTCGGGATTCTTCAACACTTCCTTGTCGCGCCCCTCAACGACGATGATTAAGGGTTCAATGCCACCAAAGTATTTCTGAATCTCGATATGAGCCTGGTTATAGGGTGATTCCAGATGCAGCAGCGGCGTGGCTGCGGATGGATCGCCTATGGTTAAATGCCGGATCTGGGTGATAGAACCCAGGAAGGCAACGACCCAGAAAATAACAATCATTTTGGCGTTTTTCGGGGTGGTAATCCAGTCGGCACATCTGTCGACAAGGCGTTGCAACCAGCCGTCCTCTCGAGCAATGACCTTTTCCGGTACAGGCGCTTTGAGATAGTAGTACACGACCGGATTCATGAGCAGCTCACTCACCGCGACTGAGGCAACCCAAATCGAGGCGGAAATCGCAATTTTCTGCAGAATCACCACCGGCACAATCACGATGACGAGCATACCGAGCGAGTCGGTAATGATGCCGCTCAAGGTGGGGACGAAGAGTTCTGCAAACGCGGCAATAATGGCCTTTTCTTTATTCCAGTGCCATCTGCGATATTCCTCGTAATAGCGCTCGTGCATCTGCACCGAATGACTCACCGCTCGAGCGGTGACAAAGAAGGGAATCACCAGCGCCAGTGGATCCATGGAAAAGCCCATCATGGCCTGGATACCAAGACCCCAAAAGGCGGAGACAACGCCGGTGATAGTCGGACGCAGGGCACCGCGCCAATCGTGGAAGTAGAGGTAGAGCAGGATCCAACACACGAACGCGGCGGCTATAAAGATGTAGAACACTTCGTTCGCGTAATAATAAATCCAGCCGTACAGCTGGGGTTCGCCGGCAACCCAGATCGTCTCATCCGCAGTTTCAAACGGTTCTTTGACTGTCCGGCGGACTTGTTCGAAGACTTGCTTATAATCGAGCCTACCCTCGATAAAATTGGCCTTGATCAGCAGAGCCTGGCCGTTTAGGGCGACCAACTGGCCGTAAATGGTTTCGGTGTTGTAACAAATCTCCTTGATATCGGCGACTTCTTGGGGCGTTTTTGGCGGGCGGCGCATGACTGGCGGGGTGCCAATGGTTCCCCCGAGCACGGTCAGATACCGCGTGGTGCGATGGCCGATCGACTCGATCTGGTCGTGGTTCACCCCGGTGACGCGGTCCATCGCCTGAGTCATGGTGAAAATTTTTGTGAGCATGCCTTTTGTGAAAACGTCACCCTTGTCGAGTTTTATCATTACGTTGATATTATTCGCACCTCCAAACTGGTCGGCAAAGCGGAAGTGGACGCGCACAAACGGGTGCCGGTAGGGCAGCAGGTCATTAAAGCTGGTGCTCATCTGGATCTTGCTAGCTTGAAAAGCCATGAAGCTCGTTAGGGCGACCACGAAAAGCGTGATCCAGAGCCGGTGTCGGATCAGGCCCTCTCCCAAACGGTAGAGCGTACTGCGATCCGCTGCGTGGGCTTCTAGCTCTTCAATTGTGGGCATTCTCTTATCCGCCACGGTTCTCTCCTTTTTTATGCAATCACTAAGTCTGGGGCTGTGGTTGGCAGCGCTCGTGTGCGCTCGTGCGAGCGCACATCGTTAATGCGCGTCTGCAGGCTCCTCCGCAGCTTCTTCGTCCACGACGAGCTTCCAGCTTTCGCCGCTATCGCTCGTGGTCATAAAGGTGCCTTTCCCGCCGACCAGAACGCCCTTGCCGTTTTCTCCAAAAGCGATCGAGTTGATCCAGGTGTACACTCCCTCGGGTGTCTCCGTCTGGTTCCAACTTGTGCCACCGTCGTCGGTGTCGAGTATGACCGCATTCATACCGGCGAGGACGAGGCGTCCGTTTTGACCGGGAGTGCTCACATCGTACAGATGCAGGGCCGGTATGTCCGCGTTACTGCCCTCACGCGAAACCCAGTGCCAGGCCCGACCGCCATCGCTGGTTGCCGCAATTGCTCCACCAGCTCCGACGAGCACGCCGTTATTGGCGTCGCTAAAGCGGACTTTAAAAAACGCGCCCATAACCATGACATCCCGCACGCCACCTCGCGTCACCAACTCATCGAGTAGGGTGCCGTGCTGCGCGCCCCAGGTTTTACCGCCATCCGTGGTGGAGCGCACATTGCCGTATTCACCGACCATCCAGCCGGTGTTTTCATCCAGAAACTGAACGCTGTAATAGATTATGTCGGGAACGGCCAGGCTGGTGTTATTTGTCAGCCCGATCTGAGAGACATCCATGCGCTCGACGTTCCAGCTCTCTCCGCCATTATCTGTCCACATCCAGGTCGATTCGTCACCACACGCCCAGCCGCGTAGCTGATCGACAAACGTGACCGCCATGATCATCTTATCCGTATCTGCCTGTTGTGTTGTCCAGGTTTTGCCGCCGTCACGAGAATGGATGACCGTCCCGCTCTGGCCGACTGCCCATCCGTGTTCCCCGGCGAAGTCGACGCTATTGAGTGACCAGATGACCCCGCTTTCAACGTCTGCCCAGGTGCTTCCGGCGTCCTCAGTCCGCAATATCCGCCCGGCGTAGCCTACGGCGACAAATGTGTCGCCCGTCACATGTGCGACGCCGAAAAATTTGTCGGTCCGAGCGAGTTGCGAAGTGCTCCACTCGGTCGGCTGCGCTCCGTGGCATCCGGCTAAGCCGAGTGTGAGAACAACTGCAAACAGTGTAGTGAGTAGGCTCGCGCGTCTTTGGTTGCGCCTGACCCTGTCTATATGCATATCGTGACAACCTCCCTTTACTTGGCCGCCTGCTATAGGATCCCCCTAGCAGGGTTCCGTGCCTCTCGTGCCTTGCCTGGTTTTGCAACAAAAGTCAAGGGAAGGGGCCCCTTCGTCGGCCGGCGGGAGTCCACCCTTTGGCCAGACGCGGTGCAAGATTCGTCGTGTATCGCGGGATTCTCCTGAGTTCTTTTTAACCGCTGTCCTCAACAGGAAAGTTCCGGGAACTTTCCTGTTGAGCGAAAAACAAAAATCCCTCGTACAAAAACTGCACGAGGGATTTTTTGAGTCACAGCAGGGCAGGGGCGGGCTACGACGTTTAACGGGCGCTTTGAATGAGGAAGTTCACCGTGAAGGCTTCAGGGGTATTCCATTCCTTCGCGGTGTTGAAGTACCAGTCGTACTTGGGCACGTAGTACTCGTCATACCCAGGCGGACAGTCCCACTTGGAGCTGTGGCTGATCTGCATATCGATCACATTACCGTTATGGGTGAACACCTGTTCCTCGTCATAATCTGCTGCAACGTACTTTGGTGACGGTTTCTTGGAGATATTCATGAGCTGGGTCCACGTCTTCCAGAGTTCACCACCCTGATCGTAGGTCTCCGACCATGAGGTGTTGAAGTATTCGCGGTCGATGTAGAGGATCCGTTTGGAGTACGCATACTGGTTGTAGCCAGTCGGAATGCCTTCGATGACCCATACCGGGCGGCGTTCCCAATTAACCGAGTCTGACCACAGGAAGGAAGTGACACCGGTGCGGCCGTCCGGAGCCGCGGCCCACACCTCACGGTCTTGGTAATGGCCGGAGTGGGCAGACATGAGATTCTCTTTCTCCGCTAAAATACGCCACGTCCAGTAGCCAGGCTTGGCGTTGAAGGCCCAAATCGAGTCGATATCGATGTCGGTGCCCCAGAACGCATCTGAGCGGTTCGCGACGCTGATACGACGCACGCGGCGCAGCTCAGGCAGATACATATAGGAGTCATCCGGATTTTCGAGCGGGGTGTAGCGGAAGTTCAGCACGCCTGCACCCTTGAGGTCGTTCGGGGCGTATAATGGGCCCCATTGCTCGGTATAGGTAATCTGTGGGTTGAATGGAGCGATCGGCTTCGGATCCATGTGCAGCCGACCTTCCCACTTCATACGCCGCCAGAAGTGCGAGGCATAGAAGCGTTCCATCTCGCCTTTGTAGTTCACCAACTCGAGAATCCATGGGCAGCCCACGTTATCCGTGAAATCCGGAAAGTATTCGTGGTTCCACATCACCTTGGCGCCACCGAGCGGGTCGTTGACGTCGATGCTGGGGAAGGGGCAACCGGCCACGTAGTTAAACACTTGACGGCCGTCTTCTGACAGCTGAACCTGGCCGGCATATTTCTCTGTGGCTTCCGAGTAGATTCTGGGCCATACGTATTCGCGATATTCGATGACCTTCATGGTCATGCCCTGATTGATCATCCAGTTCGCGGTTGGGCTGAGGACATCTTGGGCTTGCTCCATATTGCTTTTATCAACGACGTCCCCCGGTTGGGGGAAGTCGGCCCCGGATGCCGGGACGACCCAGCTTGCCACAGCCGCACATGCGATCACAGCTGTAAGATACATTCGTAGCTTCATATAGAAGCCTCCTTTCGTGGGCCCCTGCCCCGAGTGAGTTTATTGTTTCCGACTATATATGCGGTAGACGGCCGCAGATCAATAGCTCAACCGCAGGCTTTTTTCTACTACTGGGGGCTGCAGGGAGCGGGAACAGTTCTTTGGGTACTGTTAAAGGAGGTATTTGTGTACTCTTAGAGGCGTCAAAAATACCTCCTAACGCGGGTTAATTTCAAACCCGCCGCTTGGCGGTGGGATCTGTTGACCGGTTGGCGCGTCTGGGGCAAGGCCGGCTTCGCGCAGGAGAAGGGCCAGGGCCGCGAGGGAGTCTGAGACAGAGCGCTGGGCCTCTAGCAGTTCATCGTTTGCGCGTGAGAGCTGAACATAGTCCTGCCGTTCGATTGCATCAATGATTGACACCATGGCAAATTCATGTGCGCGCCAAGATTCGATATACCCCTGGTGCACACTTGCCAGAGAGGGCGATTGTGGCGCATACTGCTCGAGTTCCGTTACATACTTCCGGGCAACTCCGATGGCCGGACGCATGGTTTCTAAAACAAAGTCATCATGAACGAACTGGTCCTCACGGACGCCTGCAATCGCCGTATTGATCTTTGCTTCGGCTGCCGCCCATAAGCGGGCCTGGTCCATATAGGTGGTGAGTTCACCCCGGACGTCCGGTTGTTGTTCGACCTGGCATGCCGACAGCACGGCGATCCAGGCGAGCAGACTGAGCACTGTCGGCCACGATCGCCTCGGCGTCCAGGTTGGCTGGCCGTCCAAAGCTGAACAGCGATTAGGTGTTTTCTTCCTGATCACGCTGCGTTTCGTGAAAAATAAGCTCTTCGTAATACTTGACATTATACCCTAACAGAACAACTTCAGGCGAGCCGTCCCTGCGTGCATAGACGGCCGTTGTAGTCGGATTATAGTCTCCAATAAAAATGGTTTCTGTACCCTGCTGCCCATCGCCTTCAACGACAATTGTCGAAGCCGGTGGGGCAAGACCATACGCAGCAAGATTGTCTGAGGCGCCGCTGACGATGGGGATCTTTCTGTTCGGAGTGAGATTTTCGATAAAACTAATCACGAGCGCGGAGGTGACCTTTATCCCGGACGGCTCAATTGTCTGCCACTCCGCCTCGGTCTGCCCCGGCTTCGCTGTGGTGCGCTGTGAGACAAAGGTGTGCCCCTGGCGTTGAATGGTGAGTTTATGAATGGCGTCCCGTTTGAGCGTCAGAAAAGTACTCTCCCGCACTGGGCGTGGTTCAAAAACGGGTGCATCAGGACCACCCGGGATCCACTCAAAGAGGAGATAATATCCACCCAGAACGACGGCAAGAACGTAATATATGCCAATGCGTTTCCACGTCATCCGCGGTACCTTCGCCAAGTAAAGATGCCTACCCCGATCAGTAAGAAAGAGCCCGGCAAGACAACGGTGCTGGTCACCAGAACGTATTGGATTTGATCCGAGGTCAGAAAGAGTTGGTTGACGCCTGATTGCTGCGTCTCTGGTCTGGCTGCCATTTGACCCGGGTCGTCGGCCATCCAATTCACCGCGTTGACAAAGAGATCTCTGTTACCGCCCTGTTCCACCATATTGTTATTAAGGAAATCGGCATCGCCGAACACCACAATGCGTCCAAATGCCTTGCCCGTCTGCACCAGCATCTCACCGGCGAGAGGAACTGGGCCCCGAAAATCTTTTTCCTCATCAAACTCTCTAATCCCGGTTCGGGGAATGTTTTCCGGCTCACTGGCCCAGCCTTGGGGCGAAGTGGCAAGAATGGCTTGCGCGACTAACCCCCTTTTTTCATCCGGCTGCATCTCGACCACGCCGGCCAGTGAAAAAATTGGCGGCGCATTGACAGAGCGGATCAGCGGATGGGGTTTCTTGGTGGCGGTGGCGCGGAATGTCAGCATCTCGCCTGCAAAGAGGCGCTTAGTGGGGTCGACTGCAATGAGGTGGGGAAGGGTAATTCCATACCGTTCAAGAAAGGTGACGAACGAGGGCGACTTGCCCGGATCTAGCAAGACCAAGAGTGCACCGCCGCGCTGAATATAGGCACTGAGCGCTTCTAGCTCAAAGGGCAGGAAATCTGCCTCTGGGCCGAAGACGACGACAACCGTGGCATCATCCGGAACAGTGCCGCTCTCTCCGAGTGAGAGGGTCCTTTCGTCATAAAACTCGTCAACCAGGGCGCCGCGCAGCTTCGTATAGCCGCTCACCGGGGACGAATCGTCGAAGGATGCTTCGCCATGCCCGGTGAGAAAGTAGATGATCTTGTCTCCCGGCGCGCGCGTGACTTGGAGCAAGGCGGCTATGGCTGCGGCCTCACCCCTGCCGAGCAGGGTGCCTTTGCGCAGACCCTCCGATTCAAAGACCAGGGTCCCATACTGGGTGGCGTTATATTCCCTTGCCAAGGCAGGATTCCTATTGATGTCAATAACGCTGTGGCGGAAGTGGGGCGAGAGGACGGCCATCCGGCTTAGCATGTCCTTGATGAAAAAATTTTCCGGTCGATCACTGTGAATAAAGGCTGTCACCTGGACATCACGTTTGAGGGCCGACACAACCTGCTTGGCACGTGGCGAGAGGGTAAACGTTTTCTGGGCGGTCAGATCAAGACGCTGGTTGTGTTCAATCAAGATCAACTGAACGGCAACGAGCAATCCAAAGAATCCCAGCGTGCCAAGGACAAGTTTAACCACATTGCGGGCAGAGGTATTCATCGGATTTACCGGCGTCCTTTCCACTGCCGCGCTTCCAGAGAGCGGAGGGTAAGAAAGCTGAAAAAGATAATAAACATCAGAAAGAAAGTGATTTCTTTTGAATCGATTAATCCGCGCGCAAAGTTCTGAAAGTGTGTGACCATGGAGACGGTGGCGATGGTGCTGATGAGTCCGAATTGGGTTGCCCCATCATTCCAGCTGAGAATCCAAAAGAAGAGTAGCAGGCCGAGGGAGCCCAAGCCGGCCACGACGATGTTGTCCGTGAGCGACGAAATAAACAGGCCACAGGCAATGAAGGATAGGGCGAGCAGTACGAGGCCGACATAGCCGGGCACCACCAGCGTCCAGTCGAACGGCTGCAAATAGAACATGATCGCCGGATAGACGAGGGTGCACGACAGCATAAACAACGTAGCAATGGCACAGGCAGCAAATTTCCCCCAGAAGAGATCGCCATCGCGCATCGGATAGGTCAGCAGCAGTTCGATCGTGCCGAGCCGTTTCTCTTCGGCAAAGAGGCGCATGGTTAAGAAGGGCACGGTCAACATAATAACCAAGCGCAGGTCGGTGAACATCAACTGCCAAAAGTTTTCCATGATATTCAGGCCGAAGCCAAACTGGACATAGAAAATCAGATCGGTATAAAAATAATAGCCGCTCAGTAAGAGGAAGACTGCGGAGATCAGGTAAATGAACGGCGACAGAAAGTACGAACGTAACTCTTTGCTCAGGATGGCCCAGAAGTTCACAAACATGTTCACGCCTTACTGCTTGACAGTTAAAGGATGCCTTTCTCACGCTGTGGCAGCGCTGGATGGCTTATGGTTCGGCGACCTCAATTGACTCGATCGAGATCTGGAGGCAGCTCTTCGCCATTTTCCTATTCACGCCGCCTCTTGCTGCTCGTCCTGTTCTTCTCCGGTCAACCGCACAAAGAGCGCTTCGAGATCAAGCGTGATAGGTCTGAGTTCATGCAGATCCCAGCCGTTGCTGATAACGACCTGCGCAATCTCGCGGGCGATATCTTGATTTGAGGAGCGCACAGTAAAAACAGTATTTTCTTGCTCGCTGCCATCTTGCTGTGTGACCTGGCTGACTTCATTCAGTGCGCGCAGAGCAGCCGAAATGTCTTGCCCGTGTCCGTTAGCTCGGACTAGCACGCTTGCCGTGCCCTGGACTCGTTCGCTGAGGTGTTCTGTGGTGTCTTCGGCAATGATCTGGCCCTTGTCGATAATAACCACCCGTTCACAGGTCAATTCGACCTCGTGCAGGATATGACTCGACAGCAAGATGGTTGACTGGCCCCCGAGGCGCTTGATCAACCGTCGCATGTCGATCACTTGATTAGGATCGAGTCCGACCGTTGGTTCATCTAATATAAGGACCTCCGGTTGGCCCAGCAGCGCTTGTGCCAGCCCGACGCGCTGGCGATAGCCCTTGGAGAGCGTCCCGATTTGACGCCGCGCCATATCTTCAAGCGCGCATTCGTCAAGGACGCGTTCGACATTGCTGCGGCGTTGCGGCACTCCATCGATTTTGACCCGTGCACAGAAGTTCAAAAATGCCTGGACCGACATATCCGGGTAGAGGACGACGTTTTCCGGCAGATAGCCGATACGGCTGCGGACTTCGAGAGAAGATGTTGCCACATCAAGCCCCGCGACTTGGACGGCTCCTTCGGTCGCCGGAAAAAATCCGGTCAGGATACGCATAAGCGTGGTTTTACCCGAACCGTTTGGTCCGAGCAGGCCGACGATTTCCCCACTCTTGACATCAAAGGAAATACGATCAAGGGCGCAAATTCGCCCATAATATTTAGAAACGTTCTGAACTCCAATCATAAAGAACCCTACAAAAGCCTGCTCGTTATGGTGCCGGGGGCGTGGGGTCTACCGCTGTCGCCGTTTTAATTCATCAATCTCGGCGTCGAGTTCCTGCTGTATCCGATTCAGCTTGCCCACCTCAATCTCAAGCGTGTTTCTGGTTTTCAAATAGCGGTCTCTATCGTGGGTGAGGTCCTTATTGGCGCCCTCAAGTTCCGCGACCTGAGTCTTGAGGCTGTTGACTTCGCCCGGGAGCAGGCCTGTCAAGAACGCAGTCGTCAGTCCCAGGCGCTCGAAGGCGACGCCAGTTATAAACAAAGAAAGCCAGAGCACCCCGATACCGAAGTAGTGCCAAACCGCTTTTGAAAGACTGCTGTCCTCGACTGCCTGTTCTGATTCACTCGCCATGTCTCCTCCTCCTCAAATAAGAATAAGAATAAGAATAAGAACGGCCACCTTAACAAAACAGGGGACTCAGAGAAAGTCGATGGCGATTTCTGGGAGTTTGGAGAGGTAACAGTAATGTTACCTCTCCGTTGGTATTTAACGGGCGCTCGTAATGAGGTAGTTCACCGAGAACGCTTTGGCGGTATTAATTTCAATCGGCTCGTTGAAATACCACTCGTTGATCCAGTCTTCCCTTTTCTCATAGCCTGAGGGTGCATCCCACTTGGTGAAATGGGCAAGCTGGAGGTCCATCTGCATCCCATGAGGAGTGAAGGCCCAGTCGTCCGTGTAGTTGTATTTGCCACCACGGACAGGTTTCGTCGGATAGCCTTCGTACGGTAGCGGGCCATATTCGTACATGTTAATCCACATTTTCCACAGCTCGCCACCGTTGTCGTACATTTCTGAGAAGCTCTGAGCCCAGAAGTCTTTGTCGACATAGAAGATGCGCTTGGAATAGGCATACTGGCTGTAGGCAACCGGAAGCCCTTCAACAACATAGACGTTGCGTTTCTCCCAGTTGATGTTGCAGGGCATACCCGCGAGCACGCCGCTGCGGCCGTCAGGTTGCGCACACCAGACGTCCCTGGTGCCGTATAGGCCCATGTGGACCGGCGCTAGGATTTGCTTTTCAGCCAGGACGCGAAACTTCCAGTACGCGTGTTTGGAATTCATGCCCCACAGCGAGTCCAGATCCATGTCCGTGCCCCAGAAGGCGTCTGAGCGGTTCGCGACACTGATACGACGTACACGACGCAGCTCAGGCAGATACATATACGAGTCATCAGGAATGTTTGTCGGCAGATAACGGGTATTGAGTACGCCCGCGCCCTTGAGGTCGTTCGGGATAAAGAGCGGCCCAAACTGCTCTGTATACCGCATCGGCGGGTTGTTCGGCACGATCGGTTTGGGTTCGGTGTACAGACGACCGGTCCACATCATGCGCCGCCAGAACTGGGAGCCGTACATACGCTCCATTTCGCCCCGGTTATTGACCAGCTCGACAATCCATTCGGTACCCACGTTGTCAACATAGGCGGGTTTCTGCTCTTGGTTCCACATGATCTTCGCCCCGGCCATGGGGTCGTTGGAATCAATCGTCGGGAAGGGAACACCTGCGACGTAGTTGAACATTTCCCGGCCGTCGGCCGAGAGTTGGACCTGACCTGAGTATTTCTCCGTTGCTTCGGCGTAAAGTTTAGGCAAATTGACTTTCTTATACGGGGTGACGCTGATGGGCATGCCGTTTTCGACAAACCACTTTATCCCAGGGATGAGGAGGTCAGCGGCGTCAGCCATGTTGTCTTTAGTAACCGTGTCTCCGGGATTGACATCCGCCGTCACCCAGCTAGGGGCTGAGAGACTAGCAGCGCCTACGAGCGTAAGCGCGCAAGCGATTCTGGTCCACCAATAATTTTTCATACAAATTTCCTCCCTTTTTCGGGTAGCCCTTGAGATGCTTCCCCTGAAGGACAAGCATCCCGCGTTAAGACAGCAGTCTGATGAGGACTGCTGGGTTCATCATCGCTGGCACGGCGGCGCACGGCTCATGACAATATCCTGTCTCTTATAGAGATCCATTAATAATGACAAAAGAATGCGTATGTGGTCAATAGTTTCAGGAGAGGCTTTTTCCACCTCCTCTAGGAGGGGCCCTCTCTGGCTGTGCAAGGTCCCGTCTTAGAGGGCCCGGCCCGCCGTTTCGCTGGCTTGTACAATAATAAAACGCGGTTTGAATAACGTGACCATGACCGGCAAAAGTGTCACCGTCGCCAAGAAGCTTACGCCCATCCATAGGGCCAGGAGCAGCCCCATTTCCGCGCTAAAGCGTAGGCTAGACACGGTCCAAAATAAGGTGCCGAGGATCATCGTCAGGGCGGTAAATGTCACGGCTTTTCCAGAAGTTGCGAGGGCAATCGACACCGCAGCATCAATCGGATTGCCCAGCTTGTGCTCGTCGATGATACGGCTCACGACATACAGCTCATAATCTATACCGAAGCCAAAACCGACGGTCACCACAGGGAGGGTGTGGATGTTGATGCCGATGTCTCGGGCGCCCATATAGGCGTTAATGACGGCGTTTGCCGCAAGGAGTGGAATTATCATATATACTCCTGCCATGATCGAGCGGTAGGTACAGACCAAGACTAAGAAAATTGTGCCGAAACCGAGAACATTGACCAGAATGTCATTCCCCAACAGCTCCTCATTAGCGGCGGCTAACACCCCGATAGGACCACCGGCGAGACGGAACTGGGCGGTGTCAAGCGGGTGGGCAGCGATATAGTCGCGGGCGCGCTGAATAACCCGCCGAATGGTTTCCCCTCTATGGTCGGTCAAAAAGAAGCGTATGGGCGCAGAGCGATACCTGTGATCGATGACCTGAGCGCTTTCCTGGAACGAGGTACCGAAGAAGTATGAGGCCAGCAGGAGTTGCACTTCACTATTGCGCCGGGGCAGCACCTCCCATTTCGGTTCTAGTTCGTGGATGGCGCCGTTTACGACAGCCAAAATGTCTATAAACGAGAAGCTCAACCCAACCGAGGGATCGCGTTCGAGGTGGCGCTGAAATTGTTCGATCCAGGGCAAGACCTCAGGATTCGCCAGCGAGGGTTCTTTGGCTTGGAGGCGAAATCGCTCCAGTGCGTTCATCTCTTTGCCGTCATCTACCGCCGGCTCTTTTTCCTCAGGCTTTTTGCGTTCAACCACGACCATGAGCTGTTCGACCCCACCGAAGGTCTCCTGAATGCGCGCATGGGCGGTGTTGTGGGGCGAGTCGGCATACAGGAGCGGGGTGGCCGCCCTCGGGTCTCCGATCACCAGGTTTTGCCAGAAGTAGACACTCACGGCCAAAACAATACCCCAACTCGCGAGGGTCAGTCCTTTGCCCAACGGAGAGACGAGAAAATTCGCTATAGTAGCAACAATCCGTTTGAAGATTCCGCTTTCGCGCTGTTCAACGACCTCAATGTCAGGTGCACGTAAGTAGTAGTACACGATCGGGTTCAGCAGGAGCTCGCTCACCGTAATAGCGAGTATCCAGACTGCGGCACTGATGGCAAGCTTCTGCAACAGCACGATGGGGACGAACAAAATAACGAGCAGGCCGAGGGCATCGGTGAGGATACCTGCCAGCGTTGGAACGAAGAGTTCGGCGAACGACGCAACAATCGCCGGCTCCTTTTGCCAATTCGCCTTGCGGTATTCTTCGTAATACCGTTCGTGCATCTGGACTGAATGGCTTACCGCGCGGGCAGTAATAAAGAACGGAATGACGAGGGTAAGCGGGTCCAGGCTGAAGCCAATCATCTTGATAAAACCCAGCCCCCAAATAGCTGAAATCACGCCGGTCAACGTGGGCCGCACCGCGCCCCGAATGTCATGGAAATACCAGTACAGCAGCAGCCACATCAGGACGGTGGTGGCGAGAAAGATGACGTAGACCTGCTTAGCATAGAAATACACCCAGCCGTATAAGGCCGGTTGGCCAGCGATATAGACCCGGGTGTTGTCATCTTCGAAAGGGTCGACAACCGAGCGTTGGACATCCTCAAACAGGCGCCGATAATCGAGTCTCTGCTCGATAAAGGCGGCGCTCAGCACAGCGGCTTTTTCGTCCAGCGAGACGAGCACGCCGTATAGATTGCGCGCGGAATGCACGATACGGCGTATCTGCTCAACTTCTTCCTCGGTCTGGGGTGCCCGTTCCATGACTGGCAGGACTTCCTGCATGCCCCCACTTTTCATGATCACACGGCGGTTGGTGCGGTGGGCAATAGAGTTGACCAATTCATTGTTCACGCCGTATACCCGTTCCAACGCCTGAGTCATATTGAAAATCTTCGTCAGCGTTTCTTTATTGAATATGGTGCCTTCTTTGACCTGCAACATCAGCATAATGGTGTTGGCACCGCCAAAAGTCGGCGCGTACTGTTTATGCACCTGAATGAAAGGATGGTTCTCCGGCAGTTGTTCGTCGAACCGCGTGACTAAGTCCAGCCGAACGGCAAAAGAAGCAAAAATCAAAGTTGCAACAATGACGAAAAGCAAGACGAGCTTGCGCCGGACGATGAGCTGCTCCCCGAGTCCGTAGAGATAGCCGCGCTCTGTATCAATCATACTTCATCCCTTTTTTGGTGCAGTTTGGTGTTGACCCCGCGTCAACTATACTCTGGTGCACTTTGGGTTTAGTGTGTCACCTGCTGGCGCTCAAGTAACGCATCAATAATCGTTTCAATATTCTGGACCGACAGGTCATTGACCCGTATCCAACCGTCAAAGATCAGGCTCGGCACAGAATCGAGATGATAGCGCTGCCCGAGGGCGATTGTCTGCTCAACCTCGTTTTTGCCTCCGCCCGCATCCAGCCGGGTCAGCAGCAATTCGGGATCGAGACCGATACTGTTCGCCACATGGGCTATGCCGGATCTGCTTGTGGTATCAATGTCTTCCTCAAAACGGACACGAAAGAGCGCCTGTTGCATCTCGTCATTCAGCCCGAACTCGTGTGCAATCGCGTAGGCGCGTGCGGGGATGATGGAGGAAGCATGCACAAAAGGGATGCCACGAAAGCGGACGTCTAGCTTCTCCTGGTATTTTTTCTTGAGTGCGGGAATGAATTCAGAGAAGACGTGATAGCAATGTGGACATATGAAGTCTTCAAAGAGTGTCAGCACGACTTTGCCTGGTGCGGTACCTTCGGGGGCACGGCGTACAAAGGAAAAGGAACCCGGTAAGGACATGTACCGGTCCATCACATCGTCTTCAGCCCGACTTGGCGACAGAGATGTCGAAAAGAGGAGAAAGGGAATCAGCAGGAGAGCAAGAAACCGTGCGGCCATATATGGCCCCGGATCATAGGAAGCAAACGGGTAAAGTGCAAGGGGAATTGGCTAGACAAGCGCGGTAGGGGCGAGGTCGCCTTGCTCCTACCGCTAACCGACCAACTGCCGTAGGATGTATGGCAGAATACCACCATGGCGATAGTACTCTACCTCGATGGGAGTATCTATGCGCACCGTGACCTGGACTTCTTCAGTTTGTTCGTTTGCCCGATGAACGATTAGAGTCACGTCTTGGCGCGGTTGTAGATCATCCTTCAGCCCGACGAGATCGAAGGTTTCACTCCCGTCGAGATTCAGCGACTGGACGCTGGCGCCGTCCTTAAACTGACACGGCGCCACACCCATCAAAACTAAATTGCTGCGGTGAATGCGCTCGAAGCTCTGAGCCACAACCGCTTTCACGCCGAGTAGCCGGGTCCCTTTGGCTGCCCAGTCGCGCGAACTGCCCGTACCGTACTCCTGGCCGGCCAATACCATCAACGGTATCCCGTCGGCCTGATACTTCTTAGCTGCGTCGTAGATGGACATTTGGATGGCCATTCGTTCACGACGGCTGCCGTTGTCTGGGTGATACTGCGTCACGCCGCCTTCGGTACCGGGCAGCATGAGGTTCTTTATTCTCACATTGGCAAACGTGCCACGGGTCATTACGTGGTCATTCCCGCGTCGTGAGCCGTAGCTATTGAAGTCTTTGACTTCAATGCCCCGTTCCTGAAGGTATATGCCTGCTGGTGAGTCGGGCGTAATCGCCCCGGCGGGGCTAATATGATCGGTGGTGACCGAGTCGCCCAACAAGGCTAACGGCCGTGCGCCGCTGATGCCCTGGATAGTGCCAGGCTGGAGCGCGAAGGACTCAAAGAAGGGCGGTTCCTGGATATACGTGGACCCTGTATCCCATTCGTACACAGCGCCGGTCGTGCTCGGGATGTCATTCCACAATGGGTTGTGTTTCTCAAAATCGGTGTACAAGCTGCGGTATGTTTCAGGATCAAAAGCCGAGGACATCAGGTCCTGAATCTCACCCATGCTCGGCCACAGGTCGCGCAGATACACGTCACTCCCATCTTTGCCCTGACCCAGTGGCTCTTTGGATAGGTCAATATCAACGTGACCTGCCAGCGCAAAAGATACCACCAGCGGAGGGCTCATCAGGAAGTTGGCGCGAATGTTTTGGTGCACGCGCGCCTCAAAGTTTCGGTTGCCGCTCAGGACACTAGCGGCCACGATATTGTTTTGGGTCACTGTCTCTTCTATGGCTGGATTGAGCGGCCCGGAGTTTCCGATGCAGGTCGTGCAGCCGTAGCCCACCGTCTGAAAGCCGACTTGGTTCAGATACTCCTGCAGGCCGGTTTTCTCCAAATATTCAGTCACAACACGTGAGCCCGGGCCCAGTGAGGTTTTGACCGTTGGCTTCACGCGTAATCCGCGCTCGACTGCCTTTTTGGCCAGTAGTCCGGCCGCCAACATGACGCTTGGATTTGAGGTGTTGGTGCAAGAGGTAATGGCGGCAATGAGCACATCGCCATGTCCGATATCGCTCAAATCGGTGTCTTTCCCGTTTTGCCCGTTTTGAATGGCATACCGCTGGTCACGTGTATTCTGATCTATATTAAAGCCGCCTTCATTGGGAGGCATGGTCAGTAGGTCCTGAAACCTGCCTTTGATGTCGGGGAGATTAATGCGATCTTGCGGACGGCGAGGACCGGCGAGACCTGGCTGAACGTCGGCCAGATTGAGCTGTATGACTTGGCTGTATTCAACCTCGCCCTTGCGCGGAATGCCGAACAGGTGCTGAGCCTGAAAATAGCTGCGGAAAGTGTCGACTTGGTCGTCGGTCCGGCCAGTGGCGCTGAGGTATTTGCACGCTTCTTCATCAACCGGGAAAAAGCCCATGGTCGCGCCATATTCGGGCGCCATATTAGCAAGCGTGGCCCTATCGGTCAGCGCTAATGCGGCTGCTCCGTCGCCAAAATACTCGACGAATTTGCCTACGACCGTGGCTTGGCGCAGTATGTCGGTGCAGTGCAAGACGAGGTCGGTTGCGGTGACGCCTTCGGCCAGGGTGCCGGTCAGGTGCATGCCGACGACGTCTGGCATCAGGAAATATACGGGTTGACCGAGCATGCCGGCTTCAGCCTCAATACCGCCCACACCCCAGCCGACCACGCCGAGGCCGTTGATCATAGTTGTATGCGAGTCCGTCCCGACGAGCGTATCTGGGTAGGACACGCCGTCTTTACTAAGAACGCCTTTGGCTAAGTATTCCAAGTTGACCTGGTGCACAATGCCGATCCCTGGTGGAATAACCTCAAAGCTATCAAAGGCCTGCATGCCCCATTTGAGGAACTGGTAGCGAGGGCGGTTGCGTTCGAACTCGATCTCCATATTGCGCTGGAGTGCCTGGGCAACCCCGGAATGATCGACTTGGATAGAGTGATCGACCACCAGGTCTACGGGCACCAACGGTTCGATCATTTTGGGATCTTTGCCCAGTTGGGCTACAGCCGAGCGCATGGCTGCCAGGTCGACCAACAGCGGAACACCCGTAAAGTCCTGCAGGATAATCCGGGCAACAACAAAGGGAATTTCCGCCGTTCGGGTCTGTGTCGGCCCCCAATTGGCCAAAGTACGCACGTCGTCTTCGGTGATCTTTTGTCCATCATAGTTGCGCAGCACGGATTCCAGAACGATGCGAATGCTGATCGGAAGCCGAGAAATCGGACCGACACCCTCTTTTTCGAGTTGGGGCAAAGCGTAAAACTGGCTCGTCTTCCCGGTCGCGGTGGTAAACGTTTGTAGAGAGTTGAAAAGGTTGTGTGACATGGGAATATCCCTCCAAATTTATGGATAATATCAAGAAATGATCGTCTTGCGTTGCGGTATGCGGATATATTCTATCCCAGCTGAAGGCAAGGGAGAGGGGGCATATCGCGTGGCCGCGCAGGCTGCGCCATACATCTAAGACAGAGCAAACCCCCGCTGAATATCTCGGACACACGTTTGCAACTGCTCTCGGCCGGTTGGCCCATCAACCGGAATGCTGAACTCTATGCGTGTTGCCAGCCCTTCATAGCGCTTCCAGACCTGCTCGGCGATGTGGTCATAGGTGCCGACAACGGCAATAGTCTCTAGCATGTCATCCGTAATCTGCTGCGGCATCTCTTCCCAGCGCTGTTGCCGGGAGAGCGAGGATAGTTCTGGGACGAGGTCGCCCCAGCCGTGGTGTTCAAACACCGCTCTATAGGTGCGCGTCGAGGCATAGAAGGAAATTCGCGCTCGCACGTTGCGTCTACGTTGTTCGAGGGCTTCTTCATTTGGGGCAGTGACGAGCAATGGACTGGCGCAGACCTCAATCTGGTCGGCTGAGCGTCCTGCTTTATTTGCTCCTTTTCGAATAGCCGGTAGCATGACGTTTTGGAGATAGTTCCGCGTGCAAATCGGATGGGGGCGCATGCCGTCGGCAACTTCACCGGCAATCTGGCACATATAGCTGTTCACTGCGGCAAGATGAATAGGAATATTCGGATGCCCAATCGGGCCCGGGTTAAACAGCGGCACCATCAAGGTCAGATCGTAATGATCGCCGTGAAAGTCGAGCGGTGTGCCATTTTGCCAACAGTCCCATACCGCACGAACGGCCTGGACATATTCTCGCATCCACGGACCCGGTGCGGACCACTTGACACCAAAGCGGCGCTGTATATGACCCTTAACCTGGGTACCAAGACCGAGAATAAAGCGGCCTTGAGAAAGCCGCTGCAGAGTCCACGCCGACATGGCGGTAACCGTCGGACTGCGCGGGAAGGCCAAAGTTACTGCGGTTGTGAGACTAATCTTTTTTGTCGCCTGAGCGGCAAGACTCAGCACCATGAACGGATCCTCTTTCGTTTCCGTGAGGACCATGCCGTCATAGTCGACGTCGTCCAGCATGCGTGCTGCATCAAACACGCTGGACAGATCAAGCGCGACGTCGGGCTCTCGCAGTCCAGGGTCGACTTTGCCAAGCGGAAGATGGGTCTCGACTTTCATTGTCCGTTACCTCAGTGCCACCAGTTTCCTGCGTCTTGTTCTGTCACCGGTTCAGCTAGTATATATCTGGAGTAAGAGAGGAAAGCCAATGAATCGGATTCCAAGGAGACAGCAGATAAACATGTCAATTGGGACTTACTGGACTTGCAGGCTTTACTTGACGTGTGTCCTGCTTCTGCTCTGCGCATCGAGTGTTCGAGCTGAGGTGGCAACGAGCATCGGCGCCGGGCCAGATGCTTGGGCTGGCGACCTCAGCCCGATTACATCCCAAGAGTGGAGCAGTGACCGCGCCGCACATCTTTTGGAACGAGCTGGATTTGGCGGTACGCTGGAAGACGTTGAGCGCTTGGCTGGCATGAGCCCCGAGGCCGCGGTACGTCAGCTGGTCCACTATCAGAAGGTGCAAGCTGTGGACAATAGCCACCTACCAGCGTTTGACGAGTCCGGCGTGTTTGATCCCACACTTGATCCGTTCCCCAAGAGTCGCGCGGATGCCGTGCGTATTGCGCGTGCTCATGGTGAGTCTATGGGCGTCAAAGTGAAACCCGGCGGCGACCGGCCCCTTCAGCCTGTGGTCGACCGCTTCTTCTATTGGCTGCGGGCGGATGCTCTGGAAATGCGACGGGCCGGTCAGTGGTGGGCGAAACGGATGCTCGTCACCAATCGACCGCTGCAAGAAAAACTCGCCCTGTTCTGGCATGGCCATTTTGCCACGTCGGACATCAAGGTGCGGGACTATCGCCGACTGCTCAAACAGCTTGAGCTATTCTGGCGACACGGGAACGGAAATTTTCGTAACTTGCTTATTGGCGTCGCCCAAGACCCGGCTATGCTCGTCTACCTTGATGCGGGTGAAAATATCAAGGGCCATCCGAATGAAAATTTTGGCCGAGAAATTTTGGAACTCTTTACCATGGGAGTCGGCAACTATACCGAGACCGACATCCGGGAAGCCGCGCGCGCGTTTACTGGCTGGAGCCATGCTGGGTTGGATTTTGTGGTTCAAAGCAAACTGCATGACGAAGATGATAAGACTTTTCTAGGACAGACCGGAAAATACGACGGCGTGGATATTATCGACATTGTTCTCAAACAAGATGTGACCGCACAGTTTATTGCTGCGAAACTGTACCGCTATTTTGTTCGGGAAGATCCTTCACCTGCGCTGGTGACTCAACTGGGGGCGATCTTTCGAGACAAGCAATACGACATCGCTCCACTCCTGAGCACGATCTTTCTCGCGCGCGATTTTTACAGCCCAGCGGCATATGGCACGCAGATCAAAAGCCCGGTGCATCTGGTCATTTCGACATACCGTAAATTGGGCCTGACCGACATTCCTGGCGTGCCGGACTTTAACGCTACGACTCGCGATCTTGGTCAGGAATTATTTTATCCGCCCAACGTGGCCGGCTGGCAGGGCGGACGCAGCTGGATTACTCCCGCCTTGTTGCTCGAACGCGGGAATTTTGCCCGAGCAGTGTTTTTTCCCGACATGGTCAATTTCCAACCGCCAGACCGCTGGATGCCGGCGACTAACCGGAAGGTGGCCGCCAAGATTGATCAGAGCTATGAAATCACGGCCGCGACGATTGAGAACGATGATAATACCAGGGCTGGGAACTCGATGTCCGACTCATCTGATTCTATGTCAAACATGTCCATGTTCAATATGATGGCCGGAGCAGATGAAGACTATAATACGCGCTACGGCAGCACCCATGGCTGGCAAGAAGCCTTCCGCCGGGTGAAACCGATTCCGCGTCACGCCGCGCAGCTCAATATGAGCAATGTTGTCACAAGCGCGGGTCTTACAACCACGACCGAGGTCGTGGATTATTTTCTCGGCTGTCTGCTGCGCGTTCCGCTGGCCGAGGAGGATCGTCAGGCACTCATTGGTTTCCTCACCCGCGAGTTAGGGACAGATCAGATTGAACTGACAGTGACGTATCTGGAAGAACCGGTGCGTCATCTGGTGCATTTGATTATGAGCGCGCCAGAATACCAGCTGGGATAAGAAAGGAAGAGCATATGGCCAAGACATCTACAAAGACATCTGTATTGAATAGGCCGCTATCTCGGCGTGATGCTCTGCGGGCTGGCCTGTACAGCCTCGGCGTGGGTACGGGACTGCTCAATCATCCCTTTTTACCTTTTTCACATTCCTCGGCCCTAGCTGAGCAAACGGGTACTCCGCGCCATGCACATCCTGAGCGCATCCTCGTCGTGGTAGAACTCTCGGGGGGCAACGACGGTGTCAACACAGTCATTCCCTATGGCGATGATGCCTATTACCAACTGCGTCCAACGATAGGCATTCCTCAACAGGACATCCGCAAGATTGACGACCACTTCGGCTTCCATCCCGCCACGGCTGGTTTCGAGCATTTGTACAAAGACGGCAAGCTGGCCGTAGTCCATGCCTGTGGATATGAAAACCCGACCATGTCCCACTTTGCTTCAATGGGTTTTTGGCATACGGGCAGTCCGCATGTGGGGGAAAAGCTCGGCTGGTTAGGCCGCTTGGCTGATGCGCTTGATCCTGAAGTCCAGCGAGATTATCTGGTCAATGTTGCTACATCGCAATCGCTGGCTGTGCGCAGTCGCGCGCACTCACCTCTAGTCTTCTATGACCCGGCGGGCTTTAAACGGAACGGTATTTATCAGCAACAACCGGTATTCCCTCGCCTGAACGATGTGCGTAAAACGCACAACGCTTCGCTAAATTTTCTTACTGGCTTGGCTGAAAACGCGACCGAAAGCGCGGCATTTGTCCGTCAGGCCTGGAAGGACTATGCAACTCCTATCGACTACGGTGCGCGCGCTGCGGGACTCGGTCTTGATTTGCGTAAAGTGGCCGCGTTGATCAAGGCTGATATGCCTACCCGGCTGTACTATGTCAGCTATGCCGGGAATGTGTTTGACACCCACGTCCATCAGAACGATTTGCATTTTCGTTTACTCACCTACACCACCGATGCGCTACAAGGTTTTATAGCGGACCTGAACCGCATAGGCTGTGCTGATGAGGTCGCCGTTATGGTCTTTACTGAGTTCGGCCGCCGCGTACCTGAGAATGCCAGTAAAGGCACGGATCACGGCACCGCAACCCCGGTGTATGTGATTGGTGAAAAGGTTAAAGGTGGCCTCTATGGAAGACCGCCCAGCCTGACTGACCTCGATGACGGAAACCTGCGTTACACCACCGACTTCCGCCGTGTATACGCCACATTGATCAAAGAGTGGCTAGGCTACGATGATACGAGGTCGCTTCTCAGAGAAGAGTTCGAGCCGCTTGGGATGTTTGTGTGAGGCAGGGCGAAGCCTAACAAGCAGACGGCGTGAGCAGAAAGGAAAGTATCCCCGACGGGATTTGAACCCGTGTCGCCGGCGTGAAAGTGCGATTCTCGCCAGGTGAACGGGCGTCGATACTGACTGACACTGAGTGATCGTGGGTATCAAAGTGCTAGAATTAAATCGACTTTTTGTCCTCTAGTCACAAACGTCGAGTTGGCAGGAACTGATACCCAGTTGCTGCCTGCAGTACCCGTTATAGTCACTATTTGGACACCGGATCAGCCAGGAATTAATGCAGTGCTAGTGGCTGCCATCTACCGGCGGATCACCTACCGCGGTCTTGCGGGCAACCATACTACGGTCGTGATCCAGATAACGGTCTCCTTCCTCCTGATTTGTCGCCATGTTACAAACAGTCGAT
>CAZBUD010000069.1:0-24449 GCA_964495015.1 uncultured Enterobacteriaceae bacterium
CACCATTTGCCACAGGCCTGCCGCATTACGGTCATTTATTGGCCGGGACAATCAAAGATATTATTCCCCGCTTTTGGACAATGCGTGGCCGCTACGTTGAGAGACGGTTCGGCTGGGACTGCCACGGTCTGCCGGTGGAGATGGAAATCGAACAGTCTCTAGGCATAAGGGGAAAAGCAGAAATCGAAGAATTCGGGATCGCCAATTTTAACGACGAATGCCGCAACATTGTGCTGCGTTATACTCTGGAGTGGGAGAAGACTGTTCGTCGGATGGGCCGTTGGGTCGATTTTCGGAACGACTACCGCACAATGGATGCCTCCTTTATGGAGACGGTGTGGTGGGTGTTCCAGCAGATGTGGAACAAAGACTTGGTCTACGAAGGATATAAAGTCCTGCCCTTTTCGACCCGGCTGAGGACGGTATTGGCCAATTTTGAAGCCAATCTGAATTATAAAGACGTTCAAGATCCAGCCATCACGATCCGGTTTGCCGCTGAGGGCGAGGAGAACACCTTTTTCATTGCCTGGACGACAACCCCGTGGACGTTGCCGAGTAATCTGGCTTTAGCCGTTGGTTCGGACATAGCCTATGTGAAAGTTCGCGATCATGCGGATAACGCGTGTTACATCTTGGCTGAGGCTCGGCTGAAGATCTACTTCCCCAAAGATAGCGCGTATACCATCGAAATGCGCTATCGAGGCAAAGACCTTGCCGGGCGGTCATTTGTCCCTCTTTTCCCCTATTTTGCCGGACACAAGCAGGCAGGCGCTTTTCGAGTGATCGAGTCCGAGCACGTCACCACCGAAGACGGTACCGGTATCGTACATATTGCCCCCGCCTTTGGTGAAGACGACTTTTATGCCTGTCAAAAGGTCGGTATTCCTCTCGTCAATCCGGTTGACGATGATGGACGTTTCACCCAAGAAGTGAGCGATTTTGCGGGCATGCATGTCAAGGAGGCTGACCCAAAAATCATTCAGCATCTGAAGCGAGAAAAGCAACTCGTGCACCAGAGCACGATTAATCATAGCTACCCGTTTTGCTGGCGAAGTGACACGCCGCTGATCTATAAGGCGGTGAACACGTGGTTTGTGCGGGTTGAATCGTTTCGTGACCGGCTGGTGAGCAATAACCAGCTGACCGCCTGGGTGCCGGATCATCTGCGTGACGGGCGCTTTGGCAATTGGCTCGAAAATGCGCGTGATTGGGCCATCAGCCGCAATCGCTACTGGGGTACGCCGTTGCCGATTTGGAAAAACGCAGACGGCTCTGAAGTCGTCTGCGTGGGCAGTGTGGATGAACTAGCTGAGCGTACGGGAACACGAGTCAACGACCTCCACCGCGAATTTGTTGACGATCTTACCTTTCCGGACTCGAGCGGCAATGGTCTCATGCGCCGTGTCCCCTTCGTATTTGATTGCTGGTTTGAGAGCGGGTCGATGCCGTACGCTCAGATTCATTACCCGTTTGAGAATAAGGAGAATTTTTCGCGTGCGTTTCCCGCGGACTTTGTTGCCGAAGGGCTGGATCAGACACGCGGCTGGTTTTACACCCTGATGGTCGTGGCCTCTGCACTGTTTGACAAACCGGCTTTCCAAAACGTCGTTGTCAATGGGCTTGTCCTGGCCGATGACGGAAAAAAGATGAGTAAACGGCTTAAGAATTATCCTGAGCCGGAGGAGATTATGTCCGAGCATGGCGCAGATGCTTTACGTCTTTACCTCATAAATTCACCCCTCGTCCGCGCAGAAGGATTGCGCTTTAACGAGCAAGGCGTACGCGATACTGTGCGACGTTTACTCCTGCCGTGGTGGAACGCATATAAATTCTTCGTCACGTATGCCTTAGTTGATGACTGGCGGCCTTCCCAAACGCCGAGTGGCGATTCGCCCAATATTTTGGATCGTTGGATTCTCTCGCGGAAGCAAACGCTTATCCGCCGAGTGAGTGCTGAGATGGAAGAGTATCGGTTATACAATGTTGTTCCTGCGCTGCTCGACTTTCTGAACGAGTTAACGAATTGGTATGTGCGGCTCAACCGGCGCCGTTTCTGGAGTGAAGACAACGCCGCAGACAAACAGTTTGCCTATCAGGCCTTGTACGATGTGCTACTGGCCGTTGCCAAACTCATGGCTCCGTTCACGCCGTTTTTGGCTGACGCCATTTATTGCAACCTTGTCACGCTACAAGAAACAGGGGCAGAAGGCAGCGTTCATTTAGAGCCTTTCCCCGACTATGATGAAAGTCAGGTTTATGCGCAGCTGGAAGACGCGGTGACGCGGATGCAACGCGTAATTCTACTCGGTCGGAGTTTGCGCAACGAACGTAAAGTTAAAGTGCGTATCCCTCTCCAAACCCTGACTATTATTCATCGCCAGCAGTCGATCCTGGATGAATTATGTCGTTTGCAAGGCTATATCCAGGAAGAGTTGAATGTCAAAGAAATTGCTTACAGTACGGCTGAAGATGAAAAAATCGCTCTGAGCGCAAAACCCAACGCCCAGCTGCTTGGCCCACGCTTTGGCAAGATGTTCGGGCAGGTTCGCAAACGGATTGCTGATCTTGGTGCGGACCAGATGCTCGCCATCGAGGCCGGCGATTCGATTCAATTGGACGGCGAGACGTTCCAACCCAGTGAGATTCAGATCCTGCGCGCAGCACGAGAAGGAGCGCAAGATGGACAAAATGGACATTATATACAAGATGTGCGTTCGGATCGATTTATCTCGATCGATTTTCCATGTGAGTTGAACGACGCACTAATTGCTGAAGGACTCGCCCGCGAAGTCGTGCATCATATCCAACAGCTGCGCAAGGAAGCTGGTTACCATGTAGAGGATCGCATTGCCGTCACCTATGAAGCCGACGGTCGCCTGCTCGACGCAATCACACAGCACAAGACGTATATCCAGCAAGAGACCCTGGCGCGCGCGCTTGATCAAACGCAGCCCAGCGGAGACAAAGTGGACAGTGTGAAGATTGATGGGGCACCGCTCACCGTCGGAGTGCAGCGCGAGAGGGTGTGAGTGCTGGTGCGCAAGAAGATTGGCCTTGTCCTCTTGATTGTGGGCGTTATTTTGCTCCTTGATCAAGTAACCAAAGCTCTCATCGTACGCCATATGTCACTGTATCAGTCAGAGCCCGTTGTCGCGTCCTTTTTTCATTTTACTTATGTCCGTAATGCTGGTGCGGCGTTCGGGTTTTTGGCCCAGACGCCAGCCTGGTTTCGGCAGCCGTTCTTTGTGGTCGTGACGGGGGTTGCCGTTTTGGCCCTTGGGATATTTTTGCGAAATGCGGATGAAACCGACCGCATGACAAATATTGCGGTCGCGACAATCTTGGGGGGAGCGCTTGGAAATCTGATTGACCGTATCCGGGCTGGCTCTGTGATCGACTTCCTTGATTTTCACTTGCATGGTTATCATTGGCCGGCGTTTAATGTGGCTGACACGTGTATTACGTTGGGCGTTATTGGACTCCTGTGGGCATCGTTCCGCAACCAGCGTATCATCCCGAGCGATGAGACCGTTCCCTGATATTGACCCGGCAAAAGGTGCCGATTACAGTGAGAAAGGTACTTGCCCGCTCGGGCCATACGAGCGGGCCTTATATGGATTCTCTTTTTAGGAGGTGTTGGATGACGATGAAGAAAAGAACACAATGGGGCGATCTCTTGGTGATTGCGGTGTTTATCCTGAGTGCTTGCTCTCAGCCGCTGTCAACGCGAGAGAAGGGTACAGTAGCTGGGGCCGGCCTGGGTGCGGCAACCGGCGCGATCATTGGAGCGGCGCTCGGCAGCCCTGGAGCAGGTGCGGCAATTGGCGGCGCCCTTGGCGGCGTGACTGGTGCCGTGGTGAGCGATAAGATGCAAAGCCAAGAAATACAACAAACAGAGCAGCGGCGGCAGCTTGAACAGCAGCAACGTGAGATAGAGCAACAACGTCGAGAGCTCGAAGATCTCAAACGCCAGCAAGAATACTAGACGTGGGAAAGCACAGGCTATGAAAAAGACAGGTCTTCATGTGTGCGTTTTAATGCTAGTCCTCGTGGCTGGCTGTTCACAGCCTTTATCAACGCGAGAGAAGGGTACAGTAGCTGGGGCCGGCCTGGGCGCGGCGACCGGCGCGATCATTGGAGCGGCGCTCGGCAGTCCTGGAGCAGGTGCGGCAATTGGCGGCGCTCTTGGCGGTGTGACTGGTGCCGTGGTGAGTGACCGGTTTCAAAAACGGGATAATGAAATCACAGGCAATGAGCAACAGATTGAACAGCGACGACAAGAGATCGCCCGTAACCGTCGACTGCTCGAAGAGCTGAAGAAACGGAATCTTGAGGCCCGCGAGACAGAGCGTGGAGTGGTGGTGAATCTGCCAGATGTTTTGTTCGAATTCGGCCAGTCCGATCTGACGAATGATGCGCGTGCCCACGTCCAGAGCATTGCCGATGTACTGAATAATCAGGCCAATGGACGCCGTGTATCGGTTGAGGGTCATACCGATGCCATTGGGGGCGACGAGGCAAACCAACGGCTGTCGCAACGACGTGCCGACGGCGTCGCGGGTACGTTAGCCGCATCCGGTGTGGACCAGGGCCGCATTACCACAACCGGCTATGGCGAGCGTTACCCGGTTGCACCGAATACAAATCCGGACGGGTCGGATAATTCATCCGGGCGGGCCAAGAATCGCCGCGTTGAAGTTGTAATCGAGAACTAGCGAAGAGTTTTCGCTTTCAGCAGGTCTCGCCCGTCTCGGAGGAGGGGCGTATTACACGGCGGGTGATAGATGAATGAGATTCTTCAGCGCTTGGAATGAAATCTACAACGCTCCCGGTTCGATGTCCGAAGCGGGCTCACCATCTGACTCCGCAGACTCGGCTGCCGTGGTCTCTTCCTCTTCCAGTTGTTCCCAGAAATCTGCCGGCTTTTTGTTAAGTTGAGAGAAGACATAATCACGAAGGGCGAAGACGGTCTTTCCACCTTCTTGCGTGGCAAACCGTTTTTCGGTCCCATCTACCGTCGTTTGGCCTAACAGCACAGTCAGAAGACGGTCTCCGTCTTCATCGGACGCGATTAAGGTGACAGTCGGAGTATCGAGTCCATAGGTACTTAAGTCATCTGGATTATCTGCCGCAATTTCAAACCCGCGCAGCTCTCGCAGGTCTGCAACGAATTGGTTAAGTGTCGCGGTTTTGAGTGTTCCTTCCTGCGGTGTGTCCATTCCCCATTTATTCTCCGCCCTACGCGTAATCGTGAAGTCTCCTCCGTCTTGCCTTCTGACGTCGACCTTCTCGATTTTCTCTTCGGGAATACTGGCCACGGTCTTATCTCGAAAATCATTGGCCGCCTTGCGGAGGTCTTTGAGAATCCCTTCGCGGACGAGATACAGGGTCTCTCCGTCATTCCGTTTGACGTAACGTTGGGTCACCCCAGCAGCAGACTTTTCGTCACCAATGGAGATGGTTTGCGTTGTGTCTTCCCCGATTTGCAATGAAACAGTGAGTTGAGCAGGATCAAGACCGAAGTCTGACATTTCAAGCAGCGGCTGTTCTATAAAGTCTTCTGCACGCATCCCCTGCAGGGTCGAAAGATAGTTGAGGACTGCTGCAACCTCTGCTGTGTACGCAGCAGGCTGTTCGAGGGTCCAGCCAAGGTCGGTGTATACGAGGACAATATTTTTTTCAGGGGTGCTGATTACGATCTTTTTGACATCGGTGTTAACAAACGGGAGAACAGCTTTGTCTCGCAGCTCTTTGACTGCCTTGATCATTCCCAGGCGGAACGCCTGGCGGGTCAGGTGGAGTTGGGGGTCCCCTTCTTTTTGGACATAGGCTGAGAAGCCGACCGGGGTGTCTTTGCCGATCGAGAGCTGCGGGAGTTTCGTCCCGTCGTTAAGAGCGAGCTGTATTTTGACCAGAGGCTCATCCAACCCGTACAGGGCGAGATCTGCTGATGCATCGGGATCAAGACGACGCGTTACTTCTTCGTCCGCCAGCGTACTGAGCATATTGTCGATGGTGGTTTTGTCTGCTTTAGCTTGCACCGGATCAACAATATCCCACCCCGCTGGCGCGGCCCGTTTCAAGCGAACTGTCTGATCCGGATATATCAGCGTGAAGGTATCAATGGCGTCTTTCTCAAAGGTAAGAATGATTTGCTTTTCCGTATCCCGTTCGGCTTGGGGTAACTCAATAAAATAGACATACGCCCCCAAAGCAGCCAGCATGGCAACCATCGCTATAGCTTTTGGTAGACTCATGGTTTCGAAGAGAACAAACGTGCTAACGGCGGCGCCACCAACTGGCGAGTCCAACAATGAGCAAAATCTCCGGCAGGATCAGTACGGACAAATAAAAGACCGTTGTCCCTTGCTCGGGTGTAAGCTGGACCTTTGAAGCACGCAGGGTCCGGGGTCGAATCGAAATGAGTTCTTCTTCACCAACCAGCCAGCTGATAGTGTTGAGCAACAAGTCGCGATTAAAATACTGGCCAATGCGCTGATTGTTGGCAAAGCCGGCATTGCCAAACACGACCATACGAGCAGTCTCTTCGAGTTCTCCTCCCATTTCCTTTAGGTCGGCCGTCACCACCGCTGCCAGGGAAATAGGGCCTTTGCGGTCCTGATCGTCAAGACTCACGGTTTGTTTTTGAAATACTTCTTCCAGGTTTGTTTCCGCCCAAGATCCTGGTTTAGTCTGGACCAAGCTGGATAGGGTGACACCAGCAATGCCATCTGCGTCCGCTTCAACTGAGCGTGAAATCCCGTAGGTAGTAAGAGCGGCGGAACCACGTCGACTGAGGTCTGCCGTAATGGGATGTTCCCCATATGTATGCGCAAATGGGGTGAGTGTGAATGTCCGGCCGCGTAAGAGTTGCAGTTGCTCGTCAACAATGACGTCATTGCCAACCCTGACGCCCCACTGCGCAAGATACGGTACCAATTCCGGGGTCGTCCTTGGGCTCAGCAGAAAAAGGGCAGCCCCAGCCTGTTTGAGATAGGCATCAATGAGTTGCGTCTCGTGTTCGAGTAAGGACCGCTGGGGTCCAGCAACAATGAGTAGGTTTGTTTCACTTGGAACGGTTTGGTCGGGTGAAAGGACTAGGGTGTCGACCGCATAGCCCTCATTTTCGAGGGCTGTTTTGAGCTGCCCGTAGCCCCCGGCGTCTTGTAGGTCGTTAATATTCGGTTCCCCGTGGCCCTCGATAAAGTATACGGTTTTTTTGTCCAACCGGGTCGCCTTGATGATGCCGTTAGTGAGTTCTTCTTCTGAAACCTGATTGACAATGTTGGTACTCTCTCCGTAGCGCAAAACAATAGTCGGCATGGTGCTGACCTGGAATCGTTCGGCTAAATCCGGGCGTTGGTCAGGGTCGATGATGCGAAAAGAGATTTTGTCAGAAACATACTCGTAGCTGCTCAACAGCTCCCGCAGTTGCGGGTCGGATCCAGCTTGGACAAAGGCGTCGATTTCCAGGGTCCTATCCAATTGACGCAGCACGTTTTCAGACTGTTGAGACAGGCTGTAGACGCCTGCTTCAGTGAGATCAAAACGGTGATGATGGCGGGTAGAGAGATAATTGACGAGTACCAGAATGGCCATGAAGAGCAAAGAATAAAACGTGGCGCTAGCTCCGTATTTGGTCGAGCGCTCACCCAAAAACGTCTTGATTGACCCCTTAGACGAGACCAGCGTGGCCCCCACCGCTATCAGGCCGGTCAGGGTGTGAACTACGACATAGACCGACAACTGGCGAGTGAGATAATAGGCCACGCCCGCAAACAAGAGGAGAATGGTTCCAACCACCCCGTAAAACGAACTCAGACGTGCCATGCGATTACCTCCAGCGCAGCGATTCAACCGAACGCTGGGTCAAGAACAAAGACAGCAGGATGAGACTCATAAAGTATACCAAGTCTCGCGTGTCAACGAGTCCTTTGACCATCTCGGCAAAATGTTCTGTGGCCGAGAGATAGCGCAACACCGGCCCGAGAATATCTCCAGCCGTGCCAGCCGGCCATCCGATGATGTAGAGCAGCAGGGTCGCAACCAGGCCGCTGACGGCGGCAATGATCTGGTTTTCCGTGAACGATGAAGTCAACAGCCCGACGGCGGCAAAGGCTGTGGCGAGGAGGAGCAGCCCAAAATAGCCTGCCAGCATGACTCCGATTTCTGGATTCCCGAATACCATCAAGACGAGCGGATAGACCCCAGTCATACCGATCATGACGCTGATAAATATGAAACAGGCGAAAAATTTCCCTAAAACAATTTCTCCGGTACGTAAGGGAGAGGTCAGCAATAATTCATACGTCCCGCCTTTTTTCTCCTCAGCGTACGCCCGCATGGTGATCATGGGAACGAGGATGACGAGAATGATGGACAAGTTATGCATTAACGGGGAGATAACAAAGTCGTTGAGATTTAACTGGTCCGCCGCTCCTTGCTGCAATTGAGTGTAGATGCTGAGAAGCCGATTAAATTGCGACAGGAGGTTAAAGAAGAACCAGCCACCCAAGAGCAAAAATCCTGTCAGTACGACATAGGCAACGGGTGAGACAAAATAGGAGTGCAGCTCTTTGCGAATAATCGTGAGCACGTTTCTCATTCTGCCGCCTCCTCAGCCACCGCACCGCTCTCCACAATCTGGCCAGAGTCCTCCTGCGCAATAGCTTGGAGGAAAACGTCTTCGAGGGTCTGACCCTGAGTCAGATGTTCGAGCATGTCTTCAGCCACAACTTTGCCGGCGTTGATGATAACGACTTTTTCACACACCTGGACGACTTCCGGCAGAATATGGGTGGAGAGTACAACCGTATGTTCGCCGGCAAGCTCCTTAATCAAAGTACGTATGCCGATGATCTGCTGCGGGTCAAGGCCGACTGTGGGCTCGTCGAGAATCAGCACGTCTGGGTTATGGATGATGGCTTGGGCTAAACCAACCCGTTGGCGATAGCCTTTGGAGAGATAGCCGGTGACACGATCAGCAACGTCAGTCAAGCCGCAGCGGTTGAGGACCCGGTCCAGCGCATCCGGGATTGCTGCGCGCGTCATGCCTTTGATCCGCGCCACAAATCGTAGATAGGCCGTGACCGTCATATCGTTATACAGCGGCGGGGCTTCCGGGAGGTAGCCAATGTGTTTGCGTGCCTCAAACGAGTCATCAAAGATGTCAAACCCGGCGACTTTGACCGTTCCTGCTGTTGCCGGCATGAAACCGGTAATGACACGCATGGTGGTGGTTTTTCCAGAGCCGTTCGGTCCCAGAAATCCGAGAATCTGGCCTGACTCAACCCGGAAAGATACGCCTGATACCGCAGTCAGGTCGCCATAACGTTTTGTGAGATTTTGGACTTCTATCATGATCTCTACGTGCCCCTTAGCGTGGGCGATGGTTCGCAAGGGTAATAAAATTTTTGCTATTGGCAGAAACTCTTAAGGCCCGCTTCCTCTCTTGTCAAGCGGCCGAATAAAAAAACGCTTTGCCTGACGGTATTGGACGGAGAGAATCCTTAGACATTCAGATTGCTTACATCATCCCTTGCCCCTGATTAGTGGTCTATGCCTGGGGAGTTCCACCAGACGAAAGCTCTCGATATCATACGGGCTGTGCCCCTCGGCTCCGTCTCGTTCTTGCTGAATAGAATATGCTGATTAACGTCTGACTCTAAGGATGTTGGAAAACAGTGGAAATAAGCGACTGGGAACTCGTTCGGCGCTGCAAACACGATGATCGGCAGGCATTCCGTGAGCTGGTGGAACGCTATCAGCGGAAGGTCGTGGCCATTGCGCTGGGAATGTTGCATGATCGTGAAGACGCTCTAGATGTTGCCCAAGAAGCGTTCAGCAAGGTTTTTACAAGTATTAACAAGTTTAAAGGAGAATCAAGTTTTTACACATGGCTCTACAGAATTGTGGTGAATTTGTCTATTGATCGGCAGCGCCAACGAAGCCGCAGGTCTTCGTTTGAACGTCATCAGTCGGGCGGAAAGGACGATGGCGATTGGATTGAGAGTATCCCCGACAGGGACGGACTTGGCCCCTCGGACCAAGTGGCCGATAGAGAACGTGGACAACGAATTCAGGCGGCGATCGATGAGTTGACGCCTGCCCATAAAGCGGTCATATTACTAAGAGCCGTCGAAGGACTGTCCTACGAAGAGATCAGCCAAGTGTTACAGTGTTCCAGGGGGACGGTGATGAGCCGCCTGCACTATGCCAGAAAAAGGCTGCAAGCACGCTTGCCGGGTGATCTCTAACCAACGAGAATCGCCCCACATATGATCTACACCCGCTTAGACCTGTTGTTTTCTTTTTGTCCCCCTCGTGGGAGGCAGACAACACAGTAAGACTGGAAGTATGACCTATGGCGCTCTGCCCTCATTCCGAACGTCTTGTCCCTCTATTATACGATGGCGCGCTCGATAATGCCCTCCAGCGTGAGGTTGCTTTCCAAATCGCCGATTGTCCTGTTTGTACCCGCCGTATGAATGTCCTGGAACGAGTACAGGAAGTCCTGCGTCAAACACTTGATGAGGAAGTAGGGCAGGTGGACTTCTCGGATTTCTGGCCCAATGTTGACCGGCGACTCGCCGCTCAACCGCCTTCTGTCTGGAGCCGGTTGCGACTGTGGCGGCTGCAATGGCAGGCCATTTTCCCGTGGAACGGGCCTGTGTGGGCGACGGCAACAGTGCTCCTCATTTTTGTGGCTGTTCTATTGGCCCGTTCTCCTGCTCCGAGGCGAGTTGGCTCAGCACCTTCCGAAAATCCGCCGGTTATGCTCGCTTTAAACAATCAGGCTCAGATCGCATCGCTCTCTGCGAGATCGACCGTGTTCGTTTGGAATGAACCGACGAGCAATGCCACTGTCATTTGGGTCGATGGCGTACCTGGAGAAGAGCTGCAGTGAAGAGATTTTGTTTGACCTTTCCAACTCCCGCTATCATAGGGCTACTCCTGTTGGCCTCATCAGCAGCCAGTGCGGATGACACGATCAATCTGCGCGTCGAGACTGTCCTCGCAACAGATACAGCACAAGAATTTGATAATCGTCTCACCGGGATGCGTTCCCAGCTTCTCGCGTTCCGCTATTCTGCGTATCGCTTGGTTCAAGAAGAACGCCGAAAAGTTGGCTTTGGCAAGCGGGCAAATTTCTCTTTGCCTGGAGGACGCTTTCTCCAAGTCGTGCCAAAAGAGTACGCCAATGAGAAGATTGCGCTCCATGTGATGCTCATGGAAGGAACATCGCCTTCTCCACTTATGAGCACGCTGCTTTCCATTCCCAATCGTGGGATGCTTTTCGTAGGTGGGCGGAAATACCAGGGCGGAACTCTCATCATTCGCATCGGTGCTTCTACCGATACCTTCCCTGCTACCCCTGCTGCAACCATACAGACCGAGGAATAGTTGTTTGCCCCCTGCTCCTTGAGCCGAGGCTGAGGCTCAAGGAGCTGCCGCCTACGAAAACAAGTAGGGCCCTAAGCTCAGCAGACTGCCGAGCGGCCACAGATACATGCGAAGAGACAAAACCGATCTTGTTGGACAAGATGCAGTGTGAGGGCGATGGCTGCGTATCCCACCAGGCCGGCGGCGATCATACACACAACATAGGGTCTAAACGCGTGAAGCGCATGCACCTCAGGCTTTGACCCTTCAAGAATTGTAGCGCCAAGAATCGCTGGAGCAGAGATCAGCAACGAAAATCGTGCGGCAAATTCACGATCTAGCCCCACTAAAATCCCACCTGTAATCGTCACCCCGGAGCGGGAGATCTCCGGGTTGACAGCCAAGCCTTGGAGCAGGCCAATCACCACGGCGTCTGTGCTGCGCATAGGTACTGGTCTGTGTCGTGGCTGTCGGCCTCGGCCCCACCAGAGGAGGGCGCCAGTGATCAATAGCATACAGCCAACCACCTCGGGCCGGGTTAGCAGCGAAATGAGAACTTGATCGATGAATAGCCCCACCATTGCTGTTGGAATGAGTGCCAAGACAATATAGCAAAGCGTTTGCTTTTCGTATCCGGAAAAGACGCTCTTCGAGGTCTGCGATGGATGCCTGCAGCCAGTCCACAAAGCGATAAGGTCCTGGTGGAAATAGGTCAGTAACGCCACTCCAGTCGCAACGTGGAGGACTACGTTGTACAGCAGGTCGATTTCTCCTGAGCCGCTGAAGAAGTATTGAGCGAGAACAAGACGGCCGGAAGAAGAAACGGGTAGGAATTCAGCGAGGCCCTGGACGACGGCAAGGAGGAGCGCATCCAAATGCCCCATAGCGTTTACTCTGGATGGCTCCTGGCTCTTGTGCAAAAACGGATCTGCTCCTGCGAGCCTGTACCGTCTTGCAAATGGTCGTCATTGTCCCCTTTCCCAATATTGAATATTTGCATGGATTTTTTCCAACTCGCTGAGGGGCGGCTTTCTATTGAAGATCACTCACGTATTGAGGCAGGCAGCTACAGGAGAACGAACTATGTTCGGAACCGAGGCAAGGAGTCCTCGATATCATGCAGGAGCGGTGCGACACTGTCCTTTTCTGAGAGTAGAGGGGTATCAATTGGCCACTCAATCCCGATGTCTGGATCATTCCAGGCCAGACTGATCTCATCTGCCGCATTATAAAAATCCGTACACTTGTACACGATCTGCGCGCGCTCAGTGAGGACCGCGAATCCATGCGCAAATCCAGGTGGGATATAGAGCTGACGGAAATTCTCAGCAGATAGGATAATGCCAACCCATTGCTTAAACGTTGGTGACCCTCGTCGGATATCGACCGCGACGTCAAAAATCTCTCCATCAAAGACCCGCATCAGCTTCCCCTGGGGATACTGACGCTGCGCATGGAGGCCACGAATAGCGCCTCGCGCTGATTGTGAGTGGTTGTCCTGGACAAAGGTCGCAGGAATACCACCGACCTCGAATTTGCGGGCATGGTAGGTTTCGAGGAAGAATCCGCGTTGGTCGCGGTAGACCTCTGGTTCAACCACGATGACGTCTGGTAATTCGGTTGCGAGAAAGCGCATCTGTTGTCTATTCTTTATGGTCGTTGTGGTCGCTATAAAGCATGCGTACCAGATACTGGCCGTACGCATTCCCTTTCATACTATCGGCCTGTTGGATGATCTCGGTTTCTGAAATATAGCCCATTTTATACGCAATTTCTTCGACACAGGCGACCATCAAGCCTTGTCGTTCTTGCAGGGCCTGAATAAAATTCGAGGCTTGGAGCAGCGATTCGTGCGTGCCGGTATCCAACCAGGCAATTCCTCTGCCGAGTTTCTCGACATGGAGGTTCCCCATGTCGAGATAGACTCGATTCAGATCAGTGATTTCTAATTCTCCGCGGGCAGAAGGCTTGAGATCTGAGGCGACCTGGACCACCTGATTATCGTAGAAATACAGGCCTGTGACGGCATAGGTTGAGCGTGGCTCAACTGGCTTCTCCGCCAGACTGATGGCCCGTCCTTGCGCATCAAATTCCACCACTCCGTAGCGCTCAGGGTCACGGACCTGATACGCAAAAACTGTTGCCCCAGCGGTGCGCCGTGTTGCCGTACGGAGAGAGTCGGGAAAACCGTGTCCATAGAAAATATTATCGCCAAGTACGAGAGCCACCGTATCGCTTCCGATAAAATCGCGGCCGATCAAAAAAGCTTGAGCTATACCTTCCGGACTCGGCTGCACCGCATATTCTATGTCCATACCGAGCCAACGTCCATCTCCCAGAAGGCGCCGAAATCCATCTTGCTCGTGTGGAGTGGTAATCACCAACATCCGACGGATGCCTGCCAGCATGAGGGTTGAGAGCGGATAATAGATCATGGGTTTATCATAGATCGGTGTGAGCTGTTTACTGACGGCACGAGTAATGGGATATAGCCGTGTTCCGGAACCACCGGCGAGAATAATGCCTTTCATGATCGATCCTCTCTCGATTCCGCGTGTCGAGGACGCCTTACGAGGGCGTTTGTGAGTTGGGTTTCCTCGTGGTCGAGGAACCGAGCCCGAGCCGTTCTCGGTCATACGTACCCATCTGAATGGTTTCGCGCCATGCTCGATTGCCCAGGTACCAACGGATCGTCTGAGCTAGGCCACGGTCAAAATCGTACTGCGGTCTCCAGCCCAGGTCGGTCCGAATCTTGGTGGCGTCAATCGCATAGCGTCGGTCATGGCCGGGACGATCTTTCACATAGGTGATGAGGGCGGCGTAATCCTGAATCCCCTGCTGTTTCAGTGCGGGGTTGTCTGCCGCCGGGAGGAGTTCTTCTAAGGTTGTGCAGATACGATTTACAATCTCTCTATTCGTTCGCTCATTACTGCCGCCAATGTTATATTTTTCACCAATCCTACCTTGACGTAAGGTGAGCAATATTCCCGTGCAATGATCCTCGACGTGTAGCCAGTCGCGAATATTTTGCCCATCGCCATAGATGGGCAGCGGCTTCCCCTCAATCGCATTGAGAATCATTAAAGGAATAAGCTTTTCCGGAAACTGATAAGGGCCATAATTGTTTGAACAATTGGTAATAAGTGTGTGCAGGCCATAAGTTTCGTGGTAAGCTCGTACGAAATGGTCGGCGCTCGCCTTTGATGCGGAATAGGGTGAATTTGGGGCATAGGGAGTGGTTTCGGAAAAGGCTCCTGTTGCTCCGAGCGTTCCATAGACCTCATCAGTCGAGACGTGCAAAAATCGGAATTCCTGCTGGTCGCTTGCGCTGAACGTAGGCACATATCTCCGAGCCGTGTCAAGTAAATAAAAGGTCCCAAGAAGATTTGTCTCAACAAACGGCCACGGGCTGTCTATGGACCGATCAACATGGGTCTCAGCAGCAAAGTTCACAACAGCGGTCGGCTGATAAGTCCGGAATGCCTCCGCTACCGCCTCTTTATCGGCAATATCGGCTTGGAGGAAGGTGAACCGAGCATCCTGCCGCACGTCTTCTAGGTTGGCCAGGCGTCCCGCATAGGTCAATTTATCCATGACAACAATGCGTGCATCCGTTTCTTTCATCACGAGTTGAACAAAATTGCTTCCGATAAACCCGGCTCCGCCCGTAATGAGCATTGTCTCCATGTGCATATCCCGTGTGTCCCTTTTGTCCCTCTGCCCTTGCAACATAAGCGGGAACAAGGGCTACTGACCGTCCATTCTTTCCCGCTGCCGTAAAGCCGCTCGGTAAGAGGGACACGCCTGTCTAGCTGAACTTTGTAGGATCAGTCAATTCCCATGCAGGAATACGTTGGGTCTTAAGAAGAGCCGAGGACGAGGAAAGAAGGCTCCTCCTGCACGTGGGTGTCAGCTACGATCGCTCATCGCGGTTGATGCTGTTTCAATTTCTGCCTGGAGTGCATCAATCCCATTGGAAGACAAGGCTGAGTGGGATCGACCAACAAGGGAAGGAAGCATGGTTGAGACAACTTCTCTGTAGGACATTGTATTTAAGCGGAACGCAGGAACTGTTCGCTCCACGCCTGCGTAATAGTTCAGAAGAACGAGGTAGCGGCGGATCAGTTCTGGGAGCAAGAAGTTGTTTCGTACGTGTGCTTGGGCCTGTTTCCCTAGCTGGGCAGTCTGCTCCGGATTATCCAGGATACGGGCCATTTTTGTGGCAATAGCTTCGACATCAAGCGGATCGACGAGATAACCGGTTTTTCCGTCTACGACCTGTTGCACGATTCCACCAACACGGGAACCAATGACCGGTGTCCCTTGCCACAAGGCCTCGGATACGACTAGGCCAAAACCTTCGCGCGTTGAAACATGGACGAAGCCGTGTGCAAGACGCATGAGCGAGCCGACCACTTGATCGTTGTTTTCGACATTGACCCAAAGGTGGATATCCGGATCGTCGCCTGCTTGTGTTTCGAGCTGCGCAAGCATTGCTTCTCCTTCCGGGTCGTCTGTTGCCGTGTTGCCCAAGAAGATGAGATAGGGTGAAGGGTCGTAGGCCCTCTCTTCACGCAGGCGTTTAAATGCTTCAATGATGGAAGCCTGATTTTTGTGAATATCGTAGCGCGAAATCGCAGCCAGGATCGGCCGATCCGGATCGATAGTATGCTGCTGAAAAAGTGGCGCGAGAATTTCTTTTGTCCGCCGCTCTGTATATTGCTGGTTTTTTTCTGCCAGTGGATCAATGCACGGTGTAATTTGATACTGCGGGATCTGCAGTCCAGGCCCAACAAACTCTGGCATAGTGAAAATCGCGCCAACATACTGGTTTATATACGGAGCGATGAAGCGCCAAACCGTAGGGTTCGGGGTTGAGGTATCAATATGGCATCGCCACAGGACATTGCCAATTAACACCCCATGCATAATGAGCGCTACGGGCTGGGGATCGTGGACGATAATTAGATCGGATTCGATCTGGACGTTTTGCGCATTCGCTGCAAGATTATCAAGATAGGTTTCGAAGAGCTCTTGGAGGGAAATCGGCTGATCCACGCCTTGGAGCGTATTGTGAAATTTCTTGGTGATCTGGAAAAAGGTGTCGTGCCCTCGAATGGTGGACCAGTGGGCCTGGATCCCAAGTGAACGAGCCAGGGGAATGACGCTGCGCAGCATTTCCGCGACCCCTCCACCAGTAAAGGAGGAATTGATATTGGCCCAGCCTCGTCCTTCGACAGCACCGGCCAAGTGCTTGAGCGCATCGACCCGTTCTGGTCCGATATACGGCTCGTATTCGTCAATCGTGAGAGTCGCTTCGGGTTGGTATTCTTCCAACAATGCGCTCGTGTTACTCATAGTGCCCCTCCTTCCTCCACCCGTATCTCCATCCTTTTCTTATGAGAACATTCGGTTATTAGGGGAGAACTCTTAAGCGAGATTAGTCCTGACGGCGTACGTGGAACACGAGAAACGAAAGAATATGGCGCCATAAAAAGTCCGAATCAGGCGGGTTGTCAATAGGGGGCAGAGATAGAAGACTGGTGAGGGAAAGCGGGCGCCCGCCCCGCCTTGCTCTGGATAGGGCAGAAGGGTATCCGAGAAATCCGGCAAATTCACTCAGCTCATGCGTCCCGGTGCTCAGGTCGAAGAAGGTCCATCACCGTCTTAACCGGATGAAACGTACTGTCTGGTACTTCTACAAAGGCGGTATTCCAATATGCCATCGCACCGTTCCAGAGACCCGGTAATTCGAGCGATCGTAGGGGACGTCCGTCTTTTGACTTCTCTGAAATAAAGCCAGTATTGGGGTCGATAAAACGCAGCAAATCGAACGGACGACCGCGATAGTCTCGGACGCCACATACAAGGTCGACAGGATTGAAATGGGTCGCAGACTCCCAGATTCTCCGTTGACTCACTCCAGCCATGTCGACTTGCGACGACTCGATAATTTGGAGAGATGTTGTGCCATCAGGATGCTGGACCCAGAACGGTCCGCCACCTGGTTCGCCCATATTTCTGACCACGCCACATACGCGAAGTGGGCGATTAAGTCGATCAATGAGAAAAGCCCGCTTTTTATGAACTGAAAGCGCATCGAAATCTGTGGGTCGAATAAGAGACAATTTGTGTTGAGCAAATGACAGCCCTTCTTGAACAACCTGTTCGGTGCATGAGGAGGATTCCAGCCTTTCGATAGACGAGAAAATCTCCTGCTGTAAATGGAGAAGGGAGCCGCACAGAAGTTTTTTATATCGATACGTATCCGCCTTGAGCCGGTCGGGCAGTACATTATCGATATTCTTAATAAAAATAATATCACCCTGAAGGTCATTGAGATTTTCTAATAACGCGCCATGCCCACCTGGGCGAAAGACGAGCCTGGCATCATTTCCTCGAAACGGAATGTTGTGAGGGTCCACGGCAATCGTGTCGGTAGAGGGCTTCTGAACGGAATACGAGAGGTCGAATTGACAGCCTTTTTGTCCGTAACGTTCCTGAACGAGAGCAAGGGAGGCCTGAATGGCTTGTTGATGCTGCGCAGGAACAGTGAAATGGACGTGTGCCACGAATGATGCATCCTGGGCATATTCGGCCGCTTCAACAAGATGTTCCTCAAAAGGTGTCCTAGTGTGATCGGTGTAAGCATGGAATTTTATGAGTCCCTTGGGTTGATTGGCATAATCTAGCCCTGTTGGCGTGAGCAGATAGGCCAGGAGAATGTCATATTTATCTTGGCTTAGGGCGCTGTCCAGATTGTGTCCGTCCTTTTGCAGGGCGATTTGGAGATCTGTTGAAAAAGCGAAGTGTCGGCATTCTGTCATAAATTGTAAGAATGCTTGGCAAACGAGATCTCCACCCTTAGCTCTGTTCGTCAGCGTTTGTTTTGTCAGTAACTGCGGGGACTCGGAGAAAGAGAGGAGTAATGTGAACATCCGACTTGCTGCACCTGAGGCCGGGACGAATTTTGTAATCCGCCCGGCGGCGGCCGCAGCAGCATGTAAAGAGGCCAAACGGTCTTGTCCATTGAGCAGCGTTGTTATCCCGTCGCCTACCGTACACGGTCGATCTAATTGGATGGCAGGAAATCCCTGCTGAAACTGTTCGATGTATGAGGCTATTTTCTCCGGAGTCATGCTGCGCGCCCGGATTTCTTCGAGATCTTGGTCATTCCATTCGTACTGCATGCTGATCGATCTCCACCGTTCCCTGACCGAGGGGTCTCTTCCTGGGCAGGTAGGTCTCAGTCCGCCCTCTTATTCTCCCTCAGAGTTCCGCAAAAGGCAAAAGTGTATTGGAGAAGAGGGAGAGGAGATCTCGCTCGTGGGCTGCTGGGGCGACTATGACTTGTACCGTGGACAGCGCAGCTCAATCAGCCCGATCTCCGGAGGACACAAGAACCGTACCGGCAGGCCTGAGGAGCCAACCCAAGTACTCGTATAACCCCGAAGGGCGTGATATTGCCAGCGGCCTTGAGTGTAGCGCCGTTTGCAGCTGCACTAAGCAGCGGTGGGCCAATAAACGGGAGACAAATCTGTCCGCCGTGGGTGTGGCCACACAGGTAGAGGTCTATCCCATGAGCCGCAGCTACTTGGATGATTTCGGGGGCGTGAACGAGGAGAAGTGCAAAACCGTCCTGGGGCACGCTGCGCAGCGTGCCGACCAAGTCGTCACAGCCGTTATAATGGGGATCATCGAGGCCGATCAGCCACAGGCTCTTCGCTCCTTCTTGTTTTTCCACCGCACCATTGACCAACATTTTGATGCCGAGTTGCTCTAGTTCAGCAACTTCCTCTGACTGCATCATGATGCCAAAGAATCCCGAAGGTCCCCAGGCGGGGATGGAGGCCTTCCAGCATTTTCTTCATGGCTGGGTAAATGCCGTCACACGGCCCGGAGACATGAAAGCGGTAATCCCCGGTAAGGACCTATAGGTCCATATCCAGGGGGCGGATACACTCGACAATCTGCTCGGCGAGACCGGGCATACCGTCTATGTGCAAGTCTGAGAGGTGCAAAATTTTGAGGCCGCAGAACGACTCCGGCAAGGTATCCATAACGAAGCGTTGGCGAGAGATCTGTCGCGCCAAGGAATTACTCTTGCCTTGAGTCAGGAGGCCGAGTGCATTCAAGCCACAGCGCAAGGCCGGGATTAAAAAATAGTGCGCGGCGAGATGCAAGGCTCTACGTCCACGACCAGACCAGGAAGAGGTCCGTCCGTGTTCAATTGCGAGCCGTTTTCGCCACAGGTCCTCTTTGTTTGTTCGCTCATTCGGAAATGTCTCCGAGCGGACAGTCGGAAGCGGTGGGAAGTCTAAGATACGGGAAGAGTCATACAGATTTCTCGCAGATTATCTTGGTCGGGAATACACGGAGAAGAATACCGTCGCGGTCGTGCTACTAGGCGAACCTTCTGGAATATGGTTGCATGCGTATGCGAACATATAGGGCTGCTTCTCGGCCTTCTCAGTCGACAGCCACGAGAGGAGATTTAAGGCTAGGGAAGGGTGGCGTAGCACGTTGATGTTTTGAATGGCGAAGGATTTTGAGGGGCGATACTAGGGGGTTCAGGGGGAGGATAGCGAGATGGCCGTTGAGATACCCGTACTCACTCAACAATTACAAGAATTTTGTCTTACCCATTACGGCCAAGAGGCGGTTGTGAGCCAGGTTGAAGCCATGCCCGGTCACGCCGGACTCAGCTTTGGTTTCACTGTTGTCTACCAGCAGGACGGACAGCCAGGCCAAGAATCGCTCGTCATGCGTATTCCGCCCAAAGGCGTTCGCCAGAGCGGAAATACGGATGTCCTGCGTCAAGCGCCTCTCCTGCACACGCTTAAGAAGAACGGAGTACCTGTACCAACCGTACGCTGGGCCGATGACGATTTGCGCTGGTTTGAAGTACCGTATCTGATGGTCGAACGTCTGCCTGGCAGGACGTTTCATGTGTGGGAACCGGATCCGTCGTTTGAGTGTAGCGCTCAAGCGATCGCCCCTCTCTATGAGCAAGGGGTGCAGGCATTGGTGCAAGTCCACCAGCTTGACTGGAAAACTGGACTCGCCGGCTGGGAAGAGCCTCGCTCGCTGGAACAAGAAATTCGTTTTTGGGATCCCATCTTAGCCAAAGCGGCCGAACCAGAGTGGACTATCTGGGGTGAGGAGGTCCGTGAGCTTTTACTGACTGACCAACCGACGGACCCCCCAATGGGGCTTTTTCACGGAGACTATCAGGGCACGAATTTGCTTTTTGATAAGCGATCGGACGGCGAGAAACTGGTTGCCCTTCTGGATTGGGAGATTTCAGGTATTAGTGGCCACCTCTTGGATTTAGGCTGGTTGCTGGTGTTCATTGACCCGGAAAGCTGGGATTCCGAGCGGCGTCCCATTACCGTGACTCCGCCGATTGATGACCTCGTTGCTTTGTACGAAGATGGGATGCAGCGTACAGTAACGGATATCAATTGGTACCGTGCGCTGGCCGGCTACCGCTTCGGTGCGATCAGTTGCTTTAACGTCATGCTCCACCGTCGAGGCAAACGCCACGACCCTGAGTGGGAGCTGATCGCACCTTCTGTCAAAACGCTTTTTGGGCGGGCCAAGGAGTTGCTACTCGGTTAGTCTTGTTATTCAGCAGCCTGGCCGGTTATCATCAGTCCAATCTCAGAACCCAATTTCAGAACGAGGAGGCATCCAATTTCCACTGAAAAAAACAGGTCGTCAAAGATTCTTTTTCGGCGCTTTCACGAGGACTTCCTAGGCAAGGTATTTCAGCAGATCGATCATGAGGCCGGGCTCGGGATGGAAATGGTCGAGTTGATCGCTGAAGGTGATAAAGTCGTTGCTCGAACCAAAGGGACAATCACCGGAAAATACGGGCCCTATGATAATACCTATTGTCACGTGTTTGCCGTTCGTGACGGAAAAATCGTTGAGAATATCGAACATCTGGATACGGCCTTAGTTGGGACTGCGCTCTACGCTAAGAAACTGGCCGCATGACCGAGCGTCCCTCACGCATCGTCAACTACGATGCCTTGCGGGATCTCATTGTGCAGCTACTGCGAGCAGCCGGCTGTCTGGATGAGGCCGCCAAAACTACGGCGGACGTTTTACTCGAAGCCGATCTGCGCGGCTATGGAACGCACGGCCTCTTGCGTCTGCCGACGATGATCCGCCGTATGCAGAGCGGGATGATCAATCCTCAGGCCGCACCGCGCATCGTCGAAGAGTCTGAGGCAACCGCTCCGATGGATGCAGATCGAGCATTGGGTCCAGTCGGCGTTACCTCTGCCGCCCGCTTGGCTATCCGCAAGGCCAAAGAAGCGGGCGTTGCGGCAGTTGGCGTAATCAACTGCGACCATATCTGCATGGCCGGCTACTACGTTGAACAGATCGCTAGAGCGGGTTGCGTCGGCATCCTGGCTGGAGTCACCCAACCTCTCGTGCACCCCTTGGGTGGGATAGAACGGCTCCTTGGAACCAACCCGTTCGCCGTCGCAATTCCGGCCGGTAGAGATATTCCTGTGCTGGTAGACTTTGCTACCAGCGCGATTGCCTTTGGTACAGTCCTTAAGTCCAAAGCCAATCGCGAGCCTTTACCCGAAGGCGTAGCTATCGGTCCGGACGGGCGACCCACGACGGATGCTAAGCAAGCCGCGCAGGGCGCGTTGGCACCATTCGGCGAACACAAAGGGTATGGTTTGGGTCTAATCTTGGGCTTGTTGGCAGGTCCACTACTAGGCGCGAAGGTCGGCAAAACCCTAGGGCAGACCGTTAAAGAAGGCCACTATGACAAAGGGGAACTGCTTATCGCGATAGATCCCGCAGCGTTTGGTGATCCTGCTCTCTTCCGTACCACCGTTGAGGCGCATATCGCGGAGATTAAAGCGGTCAAGAAAGCGCCTGGGGTTGAAGAGATCCGCGTCCCTGGCGAACGTAGTTTCGCGGAACGTGAGCGCCGAATGCGTACTGGAGTCCCAATAGAAGACGGGGTATGGGAGCAGATCGGCGAATTGGCACAGGAGTTCGAGATCAGCCTGCCTCAGCCATAATTCGCTGGGCGCGTTCGACGAGTTGCGGCACTTTCCACTCAAATTCAGCAGTCTTTGGGTTGGCAGCGGATCCTTCGAGGTACAGTCGATACAGCCCTTCTAGGATCACCGCGTACTTCCAGACCGCAAGGCAGTGATAGAACGGGAAATGTTCCATCGTGCGTCCCGTTTGCTGCTCGTACCGAGCCGCCATCTCTTCGCGAGACAAAAAGCCCGCTTGCTGGGTAATATAATTGCTGCCGATCGGGTCGGCTTCGTCTTTCTCACCTTGCTCGTCTCCCGTTGGCCCCCAAAAGCTGAGCAGCCAACCTAAGTCAGTCAGTGGATCACCCAGGGTGGCCATCTCCCAGTCGAATATCGCGACGAGCCGAGCAGGTGTCTGAGCGGAGAACATAACGTTATCGACTTTATAATCGCCGTGGACGACGGTGGCCGCATTGATTGGGGGCAGGCGCTGCTGGAGCCAGTCGCCAACCTCTTTGAGTCCGGGCAATGAACGGGTATGGGGTAGGGTGAGCTCGCACTGCTTGGTCCAGCGTTTGAGCTGGCGTTCAAGATACCCCTGTGGCCTGCCAATACCCTCAAGATCAGTGCCTTGCCACTGGACCGCATGCAATTCGGTCAGCGCATCAATCAGTTCCTCGCCGAGTCGTTTTCGTTCTGCCGGCGGGTCGAAAATCTCGGGTAGGCTTTCACGGACTACCAAGCCATCAGCGCGTTGCATGAGATAAAAGGGAACGCCGAGTACGTCTTGATCCTCACACGTAATAACCGGCTGTGGCGTGCGAACGTCCAGAGACGACAAGGCCAACAGCACGCGGTATTCGCGTAACACATCGTGGGCCGTGGGTAGCAAGTCGCCACTGGGTGGACGCCGCAATACCCACCGTTGCTCTCCCCAGGAGACAAAAAACGTTTCATTTGAATAGCCGGCTTCGTGTCTTTCAATGCTGATGTCGCCCTCTTCGAGAGCCAGCGAGTCACGTAGAAAACGAATGAGTTGCGGCAGCTGAATGAGCGACCTGTTTTCTTGGGTCATAGGCTGTCTTTCTACACCTCTTGGACTTGATACGCATCGTGCTGACGTCTGCGGTCACTGATGCCCTCTTCAACGGTTCCGGCCGTAATGACTTCGTACAAAATGGCCTGTGTGCCTTCGCGTTTACGCAGAATTCGTACCAGGAGCTGGACCTCTTCGCGAGTTTATCCGGAGCCGGAAAGAACGATTGCTACACTCGCATCTGGGACATTTACCCCCTCGTTGAGCACTTTAGAGGTGGCGAGTTCCAAATAGTCGCCTTTGTTGAAAGCTTCAAGAGTGGGTTTCCTTGGTCGCTGTTTGATGTGTGATTGCTGGGATAAAAAACGCTGCCGAAATTGCGTACACCGTGTCATCGTCGCTAGTGAAAATAATGGTCCGTTCCCTGGCATGTTTCTTTAACAAAAAATCGAGCGTCCGTAGCTTGGCCCGTTGATGTGCGAGCAGCGCGCCGCGGCCCTTCCGACTCTTGGTACTCTTACGAAGAAACCGGTGCCGACCGGATAAGCCATCGAACACAATGCCGTGGTCAACAATGAAATTATAGAAGGTTCCGTACGCCTGACGGTATTCCTTTTCTTCTTCTGGGGTCAGCGTTACCTTTAACCGCTCGACCACGTAGTCGGCCAGATATTCACCGGCAAGATCGGTGATGCCCTTGGTATAGACATGCGGGCCCATGAGTTCGTCGAATAGCGCGTGGCGACCATCGGCGCCTTCCGGGGTCGCGGTCAAACCCTGCCGATACGGGGCTAAACACATCTGTGCGGCATGGCTATACACTTCTGTCAGGTTTTCGATTTCGTCATAGCCACCGCCAATAGGGCCGATGGTCTTTTCAAACGCTGCACCCAACAGTTCGTACCACAGATTCATCAAATCAATAGTTGGGGCAACCACGAGTGTACTGCGCTGGACAGTCTTTATCGCCTTTTGGTCGACGTAACTCTTACCGGCTCCGGTCGGTAGGATAA
>CAZBUD010000070.1:0-23261 GCA_964495015.1 uncultured Enterobacteriaceae bacterium
CGACCGCCTCTGCCCCAGCTGCCCTGCCGCAGGTCGAAATCCAACTGTTGGACGCCGATCGATTGTGCGAGAAGGAGTTGGCGTTATTCCTCGATGCCCCAGAACCGTTCTCGTCCTCCGCACCCTTTGATGTCATGCCATAACGGGGGCGGGCCACTGTGGCAAATTTGGCTGCCGACACAGTGTCGGTGATCGACACGGCCATGGTGTCAGGTGGATCCTGACCGTGAGTATTGAGGGGTATCGCCGAGCGCGCTGATTCCAGCGTCACAAACGCGGCTGTTGGCATTGTCAAGTTATCGGGGCAGAGCACGTAGCTCACGTAGAGTGAGGCCAAATGAGGCTTATCCTTACCCTACTGCCAGCCCGGTTGTCACGTCTCGCCAGGTGGTAACGGCTTGCTCTCGAAACAATCGGTAGTAGGCCGCCTTCGTCTCGGAGGCGGGTGCCTCGGTGTAGGCAGGCGTTATAATAGGCTTTGATCTCCGTCTCACTGGTGCGAGTCACGATCAAGCTGTCATCAGCAACTTCATATACAAGGTGATCACCGATATTCGGAATTTGCTCGACCCGACCCACCATCTGCCACACCTTACGCCACATCTTCTCGACATCGCGGTCATGAAACTCACGTGAAGTGTAGCGCTCGACCGCTACCGGCTCGTCGCCATAATCAACATAGCTTTCTTCTTGCAACACAGCCGGAACAGCTTCTCCCTCTGTCTTGAGAAGATCTTGCATCGATGGGCCTGGACAACGGGGCATATCCGCTGGGGGTGGGGCGTACGTCATATGCTGGCTTCCTCCTTCACCGGAACTCCGGGTAACGTACCTTGTACTGCCCAGCTGTCCACCTGAGTTGTCATAATCCTTGAACGGCTCTACACTTCCGACAATCACAGCACTGCCAATAGATATGAGTCCGCTACGAGGAAGGAGGCCTAGATGCAGCTCAAAGATCGCGTTGCCATTGTCACCGGAGCGGCCCGAGGGATCGGGCAGGAGTACAGTCTTGCCCTTGCGGCGGAGGGCGCCGGTATCGTGGCGGTGGATGTCCTGTCGTGTGAGGAGACGGTTGCCAAAGTACAGGCGGCTGGGGGCGAGGCACTGGGGGCGACCGTGGATGTTTCCGACGCGCAGCAAACGGCGGCGATGGCGTCGCGGGCGGTCGACTGCTTTGGGCAGATCGACGTTCTGGTCAATAATGCGGCGGTCTTAGCTGAGCTGACGCCCTTTGAGGAGATCGCGGAAGAGCGCTGGGATCAAGTGATGGCGGTCAACGTCAAGGGGATATGGCTGTGCTGCAAAGCAGTCATGCCGGCCATGAAGCAGCAGGCCAAAGGCAAGATCATCAACATTTCGTCGACTACGATCAATGTGGGCACCCCCCTCCTCCTCCATTATGTGGCCTCGAAGGGCGCGGTGTGGTCGCTCACCCGTGCCTTGGCACGGGAGCTGGCCGGGACGGGGATCAATGTCAACGCCGTGACGCCGGGCTATACCATGACGGAGTCTGCCCTGAGCATCGCGGACCCAGAGACGATCGCCGGACTCAAAGAAGAGCTCCTGAAGATGCAAATCGTCAAGCGACATGAAGAGCCGTCCGACTTAGCGGGGACCATCGTGTTTCTGGCCTCCGATGCCAGTGACTTTATCACGGGCCAAACAATCAATGTAGATGGCGGGACCGCCCATTACTAAGACGCCAACGGCCAACGCTTTTGCCTATAATCTGCAGCGGCACGCCGATGGGCGCAATGGATATTCTTGAGAGATACAGACTTGTGCTGGAGAATTCATACCTCTGTTACGGCGTATGCAACGAACCGTGGAAGGCCCCTCATAACTTGACAGCCTCCCGCGGGAGAAAAGTATGACAATGGAAAATGAAATTACAACTCAGTTGAAAATCCGTCACGAGTGGCTTGGTAAAGTCCAAGAGGAAATCATTGATCCTGATCGACGTATAGTCGACCCCCATCACCATTTCTTCGCGGAAACCCCAGATTTCCCCCACTACGACCTCCAAGACCTGTGGTCTGATACGGGAACGCACAGCGTCGAACAGACGGTCTATTTGCAATGTTGGGAAGGCTACCGAAAAGACGGCCCCGAAGAGTTCCGGGTCGTTGGCGAGACCGAATGGGTAGACGAAATCGCACGGCAGCGTAGCGAACAACCAAAAGCGTCACGCATTGGCGCCATGATCGGTACGGCAGAACTCCGTATGGGTGGTGCAGTCCGCCATGTACTCGAAGCACATCAACAAGCAAGTAGCCTATTCCGCGGCATCAGACAGCCCGCAGCGTGGGATAGGAACGACGACATTGTCTCTATGCCTGGGGTGAACGACGCGAATCTCTATGGCGATCCAAAGTTTCGTGAAGGCTTCGCAGTACTCGGTGACATGAAGCTCTGTTATGACGCGTACCAATATCATCACCAGACCCCATCCTTAACCGCTCTTGCACGTACGTTTCCGAGCGTAGACATCGTACTCAACCACCTCGGCACACCACTGGGGATCGGCCCCTATGCAGGGAAAGAAAGCGAAATATACAACCGATGGGCAACTGATTTGAAAGAAATCGCAACGTGTCCGAATGTGTTCGTTAAGCTCGGTGGATTAGCCATGCCTTGGAACGGGTTTGGATTTGAAACACACGCGCTACCTCCGAGCTCTGACGAACTCGTCAGCAAACAAAGTCGTTACTATCAGCATGCCATACAGACGTTTGGACCAAGTCGTTGCATGTTCGAAAGCAACTTTCCCGTCGATAAGCTAGCGCTGTCTTACCCTATTCTTTGGAACTTCTTTAAAAAATTAGTCAAAGATTATACCGAGGAAGAAAAAGACAATATGTTTCGCGGTACCGCGACACGCTTTTACCAACTCGCTCCGTAAATCGCTGCCAGATTCCGACAACAGCCTGGACAATGTGGCCGGAATATGTGAACGGCGCTCTCAAGTTATTGAAACAGAGTACGGAGAGGGCATTGTCAAGTTATTGGGGCAGAGCACGTACCTCACGTAGAGTGAGGCCAAATGAGACTTACGCTTACACTACTTCCAGCCCCATTGTAACGTCTCGCCCGGTGGTAAAGGCCTTATCTCAGAATAACCGATAGTGGGCGGCCTTCATACGGTGGCGTCCAATGCGAAACAGATTATTGATCGGACCGTGAACGGACAGGAAGCGTTGGACGTGGCGTAGCGGTTTAAAGCGACGCATGTGACGTTCGCGTTGACGGGTGGGTGGGACGCTTCAGCGCGGTTGTTCGCGTACTGGATCGCGCAGTGGTGGACGGAAGGGAGGGTGGTCCGATGCGCTGCGACAGAGCCGCGCAGTTGATCGGTGACCAGGCGATTGGGGACGTACTGTAGCCCCTTCAACAACTTGCGAAAGAACCGCTTTGCGGCGTGGGTATTACGGCGTGTCTGCACGAGAATATTGAGCGTCTGCCCGTCCTGATCGACAGCCCGCCACAAGTAACAGCGCTCGCCCCTAATCTGGATGAACAGCTTATCCAAATGCCAGATGTCGCCTGGTCGTCCACGCGGGTGGCGGAGCTTCTTGGCGAAGGTCTGCCCGAACTTGAGAGACCAGAGGCGCACGGCCTGGTAGCTGACAATCACGCCCCGTTCAGCGAGGAGCTCGTCGACTTCGCGGAAACTGAGGCTAAAGCGATGATAGAGCCACACTGCATGGGCAATGATTTCGGGCGGAAAGCGATGATTCTTGTAGGAGTCTGTGGTATCTGAAGGCATCTTATGATTACTGCACTTCACTGCGACTCATCTCAAGAGACCGATAACTTGATAATACCAGCCCGAGGGTTTGCCGTTTCGCGTCCAGAGTCTGGTCTAGTAACTTGACAATACCCGCTTACGTGATCGTATTGGTAAAATTCGGTAAGACTTTCTCAGTCAATAATTCAAAACTGCGTAGGATCGCTTCGTGCGGCAGTAGCTCATTGTACGTATAGAGCCAAAAATACTCAGCCGGGAGCACTTTGAAGAGTTGTTCAAACTTGCGCGCGACGGTATCGGGACTGCCGCAGATACTCAGGCCTCGTTCCACCATGGATTCATAGGTATTCGGAATCGTCCGATAATCTTCGCCGGGTCGGGCCAGGGCAGCGTTGAAGGCAAACGGCGCTAAGAATTTTGGCCAGAGAAACCCACCACTCGCTTGGCCTAATGCGAGCGCCTCTTCATCCGTATCGGCGACTACGACTTCCCGTAGCAGCCCTATCCCCTGGCCCAATGCCAAGTTTCGTCCAGCGTCAGCCGCTCCAGCTTGACATGCGCGGAACTGCCCTAAACCAATCTCGGGGTCACACACAACGGTGACCGGGACGACATTATGCTGGGCGGCCCAGATGATGGAAGACTCTGAGAAGCTAAAGGGCTGAAAAAGTGGAGGAGGGGACTTCTGGTACAGCTCGGGGACAATGCCGATTTCGGTCAGTATCCCTTGCGCATCCACCCCCTGGCCATATTCTCGGGTGACGTTGTGGGCTGGCCAATACGTATTGGCCGGGGGAATCTGCCAGTGTTTTCCCCGATGGCTGAAGGTAGGGTGCGCCCATGCCTTCAGAATAATCTCGAAGTGCTCCTCATAGAGTTCCCTTTTGAGCGCTTCGTAACGAGCGGGGTCTGTCGCGTTGTCGCCGAGAGTTTCGTAGTGCTGCCCTATCGTGTTGACCCATCGGGTTTGATACCCACGGGCGAACCCCACAAACGCGCGTCCACGCGTGACCTGGTCGAGGATCGCAATATCTTCGGCCACCCGGAGGGGGTTCTGACACGGTAAGACCAGTCCCAGCTGCCCGACACGCAAATGTTCCGTCTGCATGCCAAGATACATGTCCAGCATAAGAGGATTAGTGGATACCTCTTCACCTTCGATATGGAAATGGTGTTCGGTGAAGGCGATACCGTAATACCCGTGGGCATCAAGGTAACGGGCTTGCTCGGCAAGGTCGTGCAGCATGCGCTGATAGAGATCCGTCCGACGCCCGGCCATGCCTGCCTGAATTTCGGCCTTGTTGCCGATGCTCGGTAAATAAAATACGCCAAATTCCATGCCCACGTCCTCCCTAGCCGTTCACCCGCCATCTCTACATTCTCACCTCTAGCGTCACTCCGGTCCGGACGACCAAGTTCTTTTTGTCGAGATCCGGCCCGTGCGCTTCGCCGTCAATCACGTTATCTTCCATCAAGTTGCGCGCGGTTTCGCTACGCAGGATCACAATAACGTTTGAGCCATCCACCAGCGCAAAGGGAAACTCGTGCCAGGTGCCCTTTTTCATGGTGAAACCACACGATCCGTCAAACAGAAGAGCCCGGACTTGCGCGAGATCTGGCAGGTCGCCGTCGTTGGGTGGGGCGAGGACAACCACAAACGCCTTTCCTTCCAGCGGAATGAATGTTTGGGTGTGCTTGAAGTGACGCTCCATCCATTGCACCTGCATCTCGCGCCGGTTGACCGTCGCCAGGTGGAGTTGTGTTTCCTCATCAGACTGAAACTCAACCGGTGCATACACACTGACTTTACCTTCGTAAAAACCGACCGGCAGCGGCTTGACATGATCATGGACGCCCAAGAGTTGTCCGAAGGGAGCGACCGACTCCGGGGTTGCCGTTTCAACACGAACCTCACGCATCGCAGTAGATGCCATACTACGTCCTCCTTTTCCGTAGATTGTGCGACTCAGAGAGGTGCTGTCAAGTTATTGGGAACGGTTGTGAAACGTCCGTGTAGTGACGTCTGTGCCTATCCGTCTGTACGCTAGGACTTGGCCCATCGTCCGAAATGGCTCAAAAACACCGAATATCACAGGTTGTTGGTTCCGGATTAGTTGCGTATTCTGCACGACTTTGCACGGTTTTGCACACCCCGCCTCGCTAAGTCATGGATTTTATTACAGTTCAAAATGAATGGCATTCAAGAGGTCATGAGTTCAATTCTCATCGGCTCCACTTTTCTTTTCGATAACTTAGCGTTTTTTAGGAACTCTGTTTGAGGCCGTGGTTGCGGCTGGGTTGCGGATTGTTGCGTTCTCTAGCCCGTCTAATTTGTCTACGGCTACTTTATTTCCACCCGGCACCAAGTGTCCATACGTGTCCACTGTCATGCGAATGGAGTGGTGTCCGAGCTGCTCTTTGACGTAAGCTAACGACTCCCCTGCTCCAATAACAAACTCGCATACGTATGCCTTACATCATGGATAGGAATACGCCGGAGTCCTGTGCCGATGCGCTCCAACCAAAGATCAACAATATGCAGTCCGCCCAAGGGTACAGTGGACTTCCGTCTCTGATAACGCTGACTATCCACCATGCACCGATAAATATCAATGCAATGTCTTGCCCAGGCCGCCCTACGTGCGCTAGGACACGAGGATGCGATGGTTCTTCACCATATGCCTCCTTGTGACTGCCCTCCATTGTAGCCCGGGCGCCCCTCGTTAAGTTGACGGTACCTCTGGCACGCCTCGACTGGTCTCGTTGACGGACGATGATACAATGACCCTGCTGGATACGTTTCGGGCGCAGGCCCTTGATAATCGAAGGGAACTCCATGCCTCTGACCAACACACGGCCGAGCTACGCGAGAGATGTCCCCTTCAGGATCAAGCGCTCCACTGTTGTAATAGCAAAAATGCGGCGGGGCCGAGTTTGTCTACTGTTGTTTTTCGCAGCCGTGTCCTTTGTAACGTGGCCTCACCTGGCCTCTTCTGCCGGAGACGAGTCCAGCCGGACGTGGCGATTGCTGTCGGAACTCCCAGAAGAAGCGCTCGAAAGAATCGATTTGTCGGCGGACACCCCCCGAGACGGACAGATGCCCTACCTTCCGGCCGAACCCTATCCTTTCTTGCCACCCTATACTGCGGAGGAGATGGGCTATCGGGCTATGGAATTCCCACATATGCCACACTGGAATTGTTCCCAGATTGAAGACTTCGCTTCCATCATGCCGAGTGGCTATCTCTTCAATGGGAAGACGACGGTACTGGTGCGCCATGAGCAACCGGAGGGGTTGGAAGGCTACCTCTCAGCCAAGCCGGGCGAGGTATATGCCCGATGGCTGTCGCAGGATACCGCTCCCCCCGAAAATCTAGGCAACCAGATGTTGATGAGCCATAGCCGGACAGACAAGCAGTTTTCCAAGAAAACGGACATGTTTGGCTACTCGCCAATCCTTCGTCGGGTACGGCGCTTTCCCCAACCCCGCCGCCAAGACCGATTTCCAGACCAGCCCATCGCGTTTGACGACTTCCTAGGACGGGACGCGTGGGAATTTTCGTGGCGCGTTATCGGGACCGACGTACTCACGGAAACGGTCCGTTTCCCACGTACTCGCACATCGATCACGTTGCAGACTGGCGACGGGTCTTTCTCCGACGTAGCGACTGATTCCTTTCAGCTCATGGGTGAGGAAACTGCGCACTACGAACCCAACGGTGGGGTCAAATGCTACGTTCTGGAAGCGCGTGCCAGAGAGGATTGGGTCCCCGATTATTATGCGCCCCGCATCTTGTACTGGGTTGACCAGCAGTATTTCTATCCACTGCGTACCGAGCAGTACGGACCGGACGGTAAACTGCTGGCTGCAGAAGTACGTTTAGCGACCCTACTCAACCCGGCGCTCAAAGAGCGAGGCTATCACAACATCATCACAGTATGGTGGAACGTTCAGCTAGACTTCCTGGCCTACGCGGTGCATGACGGCCATAGGGTGCAGCAGTGGTCAGAGGAAGATATGAATACGTTTTTCCACCCCGATTTCATGCGGCGGGTATGGTTTCCCGTGCCGATGAAGACCCTCGCCACGGTGTTCACTCCAGAAGAGTTCTTCCTTCGTCCGCATCTATATCGTGAGAAATTCCCGCAAGAACGGCAATTGTTGCTACCTGGGTCGCTTGTGACCCTTATCGATGCCCAGAATGCAGCTGGCCACCTCGTGTTTGATAAGCAAACTGCAACAGCCCGGTAAAAGGCAGAGCCTGGCGACGGAGGCTTGTACTTTGGTCAAAATTTACGGGCTAACGACTCACTCCATTTCCTCGTCAAACTCGCCACGTCCTATTTTGTCAGGTTCCGGCAGCAGGACGCCCGGCAAGGAGAAGCCTGGGAATGGTTCCAAAACGGCAAATATCACAGGTAGTTGGTTGCGGATTAGTTGTTTATTCTGCACGACTTTGCACGGTTTTGCACACCCCGCCTCGCTAAGTCGTTGATTTTATTACGGTTCAAAATGAATGGCATTCAAGAGGTCGTGAGTTCAATTCTCATCGGTTCCATTTTCTTTTCAATAACTTAGCCACATTCGAATAACGCTGTTTCTCGTGGCTGCTGCCGTTTTTGCTTCCAACTAATGCAGCGTCTGGACTGACTGCTGTCTTGGTACCATTTTCCGGTTCGCGGAAAGATGCCCCCAAAAGGCTGACTGCCGCCAGTTTATGCGCTGGCGCGATGTGCGCGTATGGTTGGGTCATCCGTAAGTCGCGATGACCAAGAATCTCTCCGATCGTCAATACGTCCATCCCACTCATGCGGAGGTGGCTTGCCATCGTGTGGCGTAGGTCGTGGAAATGTAGATCCGTAAATCGTGCCCCACCGAGCGTGAGGGAATGGACGAATAATCAAGACAACGGTGGTGGCTCGTCACCTGGCCAGAGCCAGAGGTCTGCGGGATATGAAGAAGCACACTGTACAAATATGCCAAAAGAGAAGAGGTATGAGTCGAGCTGAGCGTCGCGCGGACGGCCGTTCGATAAGGCGACCTACCTGAACAAACTAGGAAAGCATACGCTGTCGACTTTGTCCCAATTTTTTTGCTCTTTCACGCACGGCTCTTCAGACGCAACAAGGTAAACCAAGCACGTCTACGGAGGGAAACTATGAACCTTGGGATATTGTTAACTGGTGATCAGATCACGCTTGAGGAAACTAACGGGTTCGCCCGTGACGCCGAAGAGGCCGGCTTGGATACCATCTGGGTCAACGAATTCATTCGTGATGCATTCGTCCCCTTGACCGCCATCGCCTTGTCGACCTCCCGGATTCGCATTGGCGCGGCCGTTGTGTTGGCCATGGCGCGAAGCCCCGTCCTGACCGAATTGGCGGCGGCCTCGGTCGACGAACTCTCCCGCGGCCGTTTTGTCCTAGGCGTCGGGCCCGGGCCGAAAGCCTACAATGAGAACTGGCATGCCGTGCCGTTCCGCCCGGCCGCCGCCTACGTCAAAGAATACGCCGAAGTGTTGCGACTGATGTGGACCGCCCATTCCGGCAAGACGATCAACTACGCCGGCAAGCATTTGCAGATCACCGACTACCAGCGTCATATGCGGCCGTTGCGCGAACAGATCCCGGTGCACTTTGGCGCGACGATGCCGCAGAGTCTGCGAGCGGCTGGGGCCGTGGCCGATGGGCTGATCCTTGCTCCCGTCCACACCTCCGCTTACTTGACTGATGTGGTCCAGCCTAACCTCGAAGCTGGACGCCGGCAAGGAACGCGAGCCGGGGAAAAGTTCGAATTATCGGGCATGGTCATTTGTGCGAGTGACGACGATCGTCACACCGCCCGGCAGTGGACCAAAGGCCAGATCGCGTTCTACTGTACCCTGGCGTACTATGACATTGTGTTAGAGCGAGCTGGGTTTAGCGCAGAAACGGCACGCATCCGGGAAGCGTGGGTGCGTGGCGATAGGATGGCGATGGTCGCCGGCGTGAGTGAGGCGATGGTCGATACCTTCTCGATTGCCGGGACCCCGAGTGAATGTCGCACTGCCTTAAAGCGGTATGCTGGGGTGTTCGATGAGGTGATCCTTTATCCGCCGTCTTTTGGCATGAGTCGGGAAAGTGTGGTAAAAAATTACCGCGCCCTGGTGAGGACCTTTCGCAAGCCTGACTGAGCTGGCTACCATCAACTCGTTGCAGGAAACACACGCGCTGTTGAGTGCCACCCCGGCGGCGTAAAGCAGTCGCAAGCCAACGATTCTGAAGCCGAGGACTGCTTTCGACAAGCCAGAGCAATCGCCCAAAAATAACAGGCCTTATCCTTGGAGCTGCGCGCGGCCACGAGCCTGGCGCGGCTGTGGCAGGGGAAAAGAGCGGAAGCGCGTGACCTACGTGGCCCAATCTACAACTGGTTCACCGAAGGGTTTGATACGGCAGACCTCAAGGACGCGAAGGCGCTGTTAGCCGAACTGTCGATGGTCCAGGGATGAATTTTGAGGAGATTCTGGACGAGGCGATTGCATTGACGCCGCTGCCCCATTTCTTTGTGATGGAGTGTAAGCCTGGACTTCCTCCCCTGCTTGGAGGGGACAGAGTGTAGCGGAATCACACGCGCCCTTCCCGCCTCCTCCGGCCTCTTGTATGTCAGGGGGGCACGCTCTAAAAGAGACCGAACATTCATTTATATTTTTATAGATTTTGCAGATGCAGCAGATTCGACACAGGGGAGGGAATCAGAAAGTGCGAACGAGATACTGCGAATTTCTAGGCGTCCTCATTATCATTTGCATAGCGGGCATGCTGACCGTGCTGCCGCCGAGCGTTTCCGCCCAGGAGGACGACCAAAAACTGCTGGACGGTTTTCTTCCCTACCGGCATGGGAGCCCGCAGGTCGACGGGATTACGCCCGGCATGACCATTACCCAAGCAAACGTCCAGGTTGCAGAAAAGGTCTTGCCGCCGGAGATTGTCCGCGTGGTCCAAGCCGGAGATTTCGAGATTCCCGTGCAGGCGACCACTGACTTTCCTATCTTTGAGGACTACATGCAGGCCTCGATCAAGTACGCGGACCAAGTCCAACTCGGCGCAGATGGCGAACTCCAGAACTACACTCTTGGCCAGCCTTTTCCCCTGATTGATCCGGCTGACCCGCAAGCCGGACTCAAGGCCGCCTGGAATTTTCGTCTCCGCTACCAGGGTGATACGCTCATGACCCAGGGCGTGATGCGCTCGGTCAATAGTTCCGGCAATATCGAACGTGCGGTGGACTCGTTCTACACGCGGATGTATGGCATGTACCGCACGAATCCGGAAAACAATGTAGAGAAATGGGCTCAGGAACGAACGTGGTGGCGGGAGCACTCAATCGTCAGGAGTCCGCAAGATCTGGACGGCGCCCAGAGTCTCACTTTTCATTACGCGGCAGATAGGGCCGACCAAAAAGGGTGGGCGTACGATCCTCAGAGTCGCCGGACGCGCAGCATCGTGGTGAATCTTCAAGCGGCCTCGTTTGGGACAAGCTACCTCATTGAAGATTACCTTGGCTTTCACGGCTATTTGCGTGACCATACGTGGACCTATCTTGGCGAACAGCTTGTCCTGGTGCCGGGCTTTATTGGAGGTACGCCGCCGGAATACGGCGGCAGGGGCGGCTGGTATCCACAGTCCCCGTGGGAATTGCGCATTGTTGTGGTGCTCGAAGCAACGCCAAACAATTCAGGCCACCCCTATGGCAAGCGGCGCATGTACCTGGATCGTCAAACATACGCGGCCTTCTATGTGTTTATGTATGATCGGGATGGTAAGCACTGGCGGACCTTGTTGCATACGTTCGGGAACCCAGCGGATGATCCGGGCAACGCTGATGTGAAAGGCACACACCTCCACTTGGGTAATGCGTGTCTTGACTACAAGAGGAAAACCGCAGCGATTTGGAGCGCGGACAGGATTGAGATTAACAAACCGATGAAGCCCAGAGCGTTTACGATCAAACACATGATGCGGCTCGGCAAGTAAGCCGGGAGCAAGGCATTCGCAGTAGGCAGATCTGAATCTATACGGACAATGTTCCTGGCCGTAAGCCCCAGGTTTAGTTGACAGTACCTGTTGCAGGACTCACCCTGAGGTGTCAGCGAGTAGACCGGCCATCAATGCCCCTAAACTAAAATGGACAATTTGTTATAAGTGAAGCAGAATCCGTATCCCGGAGTGCGTGCCGCGTCGTACGGCATGCGTCTCTGTCAGAAATCCACACGAGCGAGGTGAGGAAATGACAAAACAACAGGCTATCGACACTGTGAACAAGTATATGGGATTCCTCCTGACGGACTTCCCCGAGTGCGTGAAGATGATGACGGACGATTTCGCCTGGGAGAATTTTCTGCCGTCCTATATCCCGTTTGGCGGCCGCTACGAGGGCGTGTCGGGATTGCAAAAGTATTTAGCGCAACTGTCAGAGACGTGGGTGATCGGCCAACTCGTATTCAACGATTTTATTTTCGACCCGGAGACGCGCATTCTGGCAGCGACCGGAGTAGAAAAAGACGGCAAATCGGTCGCAACGGGTCGCGCCTGCGACATGGCGTTCGTCTGGGAATTCCGATTCGCTCCGGATGGGAAGCTCACGTATTTGCGCGAATACAACGACACGGCTGCTATTGGTGGGACATTCGATAGCTCTAGCAGTGCTCTGTCATGAGTGCTGTTTGGCAGAGAACCATGTCAGAGGAAAATAAAGCGAAAATGCGTCGCATCCGGGAGGAGGCCCTGTGTCAAAGAGACTTCCGGGTCATAGACGAGGCGGTTGCTCAAGATTTCATCGAAGGATGACTCAACGAACGGAGAGAGGGTGACTGAATCCAAGACGATTTGTATCGCCGGAGCCAGTGGCCTTGTTGGTGCCAATCTCACCAAGGCCGCCTTGGAACGAGGCTACTGGGTGCGTGGCACCCTCCGTGACAGTTCCGATACCGAGAAAACCCGGCACCTGTCTGCATTGGCTGGCGCATCCGAACGGCTGGAGCTGTTTAGCGCGGAGATGTCACGACCCGGCGCGTTCGACGAAGCCTTGTCCAACGCTGACATGGTGTTCATTGCGTGTCTCATTCCCACTTATTTTGGACCAAGCGGAAAACCTGCCCGCGAAATGGACGACGAACAAGGTGAGAAAGAAATTGTCATGCCCACGGTCGACGGTTGTCTGAATATTCTACGGTCTGCACATGCAGGGGGCATCAAGGACGCAATCATCTGTAGCAGCACCAGCAGTACCAACCCGAAAAATCCGGTCGCAAAGAAAAACGAAATCGACCATTGGTCAGACCACGCGCATCAGTACGCGCAAAAGAAGTATACGTCCGCTGCAAAGACGGTGATGGAACCGGCCGCCATGGAATTTGCTGAACGGCACAATATCCGCTTATCCATTTTCCTCCCGACCCTCATGTTGGGTCCTGCGGTCCTCCCTGTGCATGCGGAACAAGGATTCCAAGGCATGCTGCGAACAATGCTGCAGGGTGGCGCGCCTCGTCACGACAAGATTCCCAACGACTCATCCTCAATGATTCACCTGCAAGACTTGGCTTTGTTGTTCTTAGCCGCCTATGAAAACCCTGAAGCGAGTGGTCGCTACTTTGGTGTCTACGACAGTTGGCACTGGAAGGACATCTATGCGGAGCTTGAAAAACTCATGCCCGAAGCGCAAATGCCAGCGCCATTAATCGAGCAGCCGCTGCCGCCGACGGGATTCGATTTCACGAGACGAGACAGCTTAGGGGTACCACTCCGGGACGTGCCAACCATTCTCAAAGAAACAGTCGAAAGCCTGAGGAAAGGCTAATGGCAGTGTCAAGGTATTGAAATAGAGCTCGAAATTCACATCATATGAGGACGAAGATGGCTTCCTCTTACGCGACTGCCAGCCCGGTTTCGCAAAAGCACTTGCTTTTGGCAGCAGTGACTAATCTGAGATGAGGTGACAAGGTATTTCTTATATTGCTAAGCGGGAATTTAGTTATGAGAAGAGTATGTGTCCTCGTATTCTCTATGATGTGTTTCGCCCCGCCCGCACTGTCTGAGCAAAGGAATCTCGCGGAAGGGGAACGAGAACTGCTCAATCTATTGCTAACTGCTTCGCCCGAAGTCCGCGAGGCGATTCAAGAGTATCTAGATGAGATCCCCCTGAACGGGGATTGGGGCCTCTGCAAGCAAAGTGTGTCTGCGCCGAGAAAGTGGGAACTCGTCGCCGTCTTCACGGGCAGCACTAACAGGCGAAACTGCATCGATGCGCGGGCCGCGCTTGGCAAAGGATCGTCCGGTAGTGCTGCGTATCAGTGCATACCGCTGCCGAACGAACTGCAAATAGGTGACTCGAAAGTACAGTCCCGCGACATACGGAAATCAGAAGCCAAAGACCAGACGGCTCACCAGAGACAGTCAAACCGCACAAACTCGCCTGGCATAGACGACGAGCAGATCGCTGCAACATCCCTGGCATCGCCCGTCGAGGACACTGCGGCAAACACCTATGAAACAACAGTACCTCCAGCCCCGTCCAACGTGGAAATCCAAGCTAGCGAGCACGAGGAGCGTGAGCCATTCAGTCTCGGCATTCTTATAGATACGAGTGGAAGTATGCGCAGAAAATGGAGTTGGGTGACTGCCGCGTTGCCATCGCTCGTACATGCTCTAGAGCCAGACGATGAAGCGTTCGTCCTTGAGATCAATGAGCAGCCTCGCATAATCCAAGACCTCACCAGCTCTCAGCTTGGCTTGAGTCAGGCGATCGACTCTCTGAGGATAGACGGCGGGACATCGTTCTACGAAGCCGTACTGCACGGGCTCCGGCGCATCGCAAAAGGGCGTCATCGCCTAAAGGGCCTACTAGTGGTTGCGGATGACGGTGAGGACACCGAGAATCGAGCGCCTAAAGACCATGTCCTGGACCGTGCTCAAAGTAGCGGGATTCCTATCTATTGTATTGGAATCGGAAGTCTTCACGGTGAGAGAAGGTTTACCGGCGGCAGAAGATTAGTTCGGTTTATGCAGGAACTCAGTCTTCAGACTAAGGGATCCTTTTACTTGTGGGACGCGGAGTCGGAATACAACACCACCAATGAAGCCGCGCTGACCCGTGCCTTACAGAAAATCCTAGAAGCGCTTCGCACGGCGTCTGGCGGATTTGAATATCGGTATGACTCGACTCTCGGGGATTGGGTTCCAAACCAATCTTCTCCGTAACTCTCTCATTGACGGTGAGAGGTTAACAAGTTGCGAGTCTGGAGAAACCATGACGACTGAACCGATCTGGAGGTTGGTAGAAGAATGTGCGGAGGAACTCACGGCCAACGGCGAATTTCCGTTCACTCGCGCCGATCTTATTGCAGGCGTACGACGAACTCGGCCTCAATGCAAAGCGAATTCGATTAATCCTATCATTCAGGGGATGACCGATAATCTCAGAGGCGGCGCACCGGGGGACGACTCCGCTGTACTTGCTCCAATGCGCCCACGGTGTATTTACAGACAGTCGGGAGGAGACACATCCATGGTTGACAACGCCGTTAAATTTTACTTCGCATACAACAGCCCGTTCGCGTTTCTCGCCAACATCCACATCGCCCATGATCTCAGGCCGTATGATGTTCAGCTGGTATACAAACCAGTCTACTCTCCCCGTTCGGGGGGCGGGGGACCTGATCTGAAAGCGCCCAAGGTGAAATACATGTTTGAAGATTTTCGGCGACAACTGCGAGTCTTTGGCATGTTGCCCGACCCGGGTCCGTTCGCCGATAGCAAAAAAGCCTGCATGGGATTTCTCGTTGCCCACGACCAGGGTGCAGGCGCCCGTTACCACAACGGCGTCTTTCGCGCGCGCTGGCTTGAAGAGAAGAACATCGGCGAGGAGGAAACCCTCGCTGCTATAGCCGAACGGGTAGGGCTGGAGCGCCAGGCCTTTCTCGCCGCCCTACGGGATCCACGGTACGACCAGGCCCTAGAGCAGTGTAATGCCGACGCCGAGGCCGATGAAGTCTTCGGCTTTCCATTCTTCATCTATAACGGCCAGAAGTTTTGGGGGAACGATCGGACCGATTGGTTAGTCCGCGCCGTACAGAGCGACGCCTAATGGCAACCCCCTGCCACGGGTCACGATCGAGCTCCTCTTCCCCCTATTCTGTTGCCTAGCGTGCTTGCACACGTATTGCCAGAGCACACTGGGAGTGCCTCCGTTGCCGGTCATCTTTTCTGGCGCTCGGACTTTCCGTTTGCAGTGATTTCTACCAGTCTCGTCGCTGATCTGAGCGCAACACCGGCCTTAACGGGCCTGTGTCTCTACAACTTTCTATCGTTGGGAGGGATCGAATGATTTCCGCCTCGTTCTACGCCGCCCATTCTTCGGCCTCAGTTTCGAGCGTCGCTCGCATGTCCTCGAACGGGCGCTTACGAGATTGGCGGACGCCCTGAGTGGCCCGGTTTCTCGTGTGACGAGACAAGTAGAGCCTTCAGTTCATCTTCCTCCGGCCATTAACTGCGTGGGGAAAGGATGATCTGAAATTCCTCCTCCGTCGGTTGGGTGTCAAACTTCGGAATCCAAGGATCCATCGCGTCCCAGGGTTGCGCACTGGCCGTCCAAATGTCGGCGGCCGGCCGAACCCAGCCCGGGTCATCCAAGCTGCTGGCATGAAGGGACAGCATAGCTGGATAGGCCGAGGGGAGGGCGACCAACGGAGAGCCGCACGTTGCACAGAAGCCATGGCGCACCGAGGTCCCCCGCGCCCCTGTCGTCTCATAATATTGGAGACTCCCGTGCGTGAACTGTACCTTGGCCGCAGGAACACCAACGACCGTACTGTAGGCGCTCCCCGTGGCGCGCTGACAATTGAGAGTCGTCAGAGGTTTAGCCGAGCATTCGTAGCGAATCGCGCCACAGGCGCAGCCGCCCGTGAAGGGAATTGAGACAGCCATACACAGGCCCTCCTTTGGCCTCCGGCCTTAGCGGGTTGTCGGGTCGGTCACAAGTTGAATGTCGAAGACGGCCAGGTCCCCCGAGCCGACATCAGGGGACCAACCCGAACGTGTGGGGACGTGGGCAACATAGATGCCCCCTCAGACACCTCGGGTTTCGTGGCGATGGTTCCCTCGTTGATGTCTTCCGCTTTTTGGGGGCGCTCTTATACAATCCCGTGCGGCAGGGACAGGCAATGGATATCTTTGAGCTGTTAGACAAGGTCTGGGAGCGGTTGCAGCAGACGGGGCGCATTACCTACCGTATCCTGCAAATGCAGTTTCAGCTGGACGAGGAATTGCTCCAAACCCTCAAGGACGAACTCTTCTTCTCCCATCCTGAGATTGCCGACGTCGAGGGGTGGGGCCTGGTCTGGCATGGAGAGACTGAGCGATCTGCCCCTGCACAGAGTGAGTCCCTTTCACAAACCCAACCTCCCGCCAGCAACACGCCCGAACACCTCGCCGAGTGGATCTGGGCAGAGCTGCAAGCGATGGAATCCCGTGGTGCAACCGACGGCGAGCGCAAAACCATCACCGCTCTGTTCGCCGACCTCAAAGGCTCAGCGGCCCTCCTCTGGGCTTCGAAGTGTTTCTCTCGATGGATTCTTGCTCACACAATACCGTGAATAGCAGTTAGAAACGCCAGTCGCAGACGAAGATATTAACGCATTTGAGCAGACGCAGACGGTGCGAGACGTCGAATAGGGAAAGAGAGGTCCACGCAAATGCAGGGGCAGCCTTATTTCCACACGGCCTGCGCGACCCGCAAAAAATTACCACCTAAGATTTTTTTTATATCCTCCTCAGGGTAGCTGCGGGCTAACATGACATCGACAATCGCCGCAATCGCATCCGGAGGAATCATGTTGATGCCGCTCTTATAGCCGTGCTCAGGCGGAAACAGCTCAGGGTGTTGCCGGACGTAGTCGTCGAGTTCTTGCATATCAAAGACATAGTCCAGACCGATGCCGATATGGTCTGGACCAATTAATTGTACGGCGTAGTCTACGTGCTCGACGTAGCGCTGAGCCGTGGCCTCGTTGTCGCCCAGAAAAATTCCAATGCCGTTGAGGCCCATAACTCCCCCGCTGGCGGCGCAGGCTTTCAACACTTCGTCGCGCACGTTGCGGGGGTGATCCCACATGGTACGCGGATTGGAATGGGACAGGATGACCGGGTTGGAGGAGTACGCCATGGTCTCCAGCGCGGTACGCTGCCCAACGTGCGAGCAACACGCCACCATGCCGACGCGAGCCATCTCGGCTAATGCCTGCTTGCCAAACTCCGTCAAGCCGCAATCGTCATCGTGGCACCCGCCACCTAGGCGGTTATTACTGTTATAGGCTAACAGCATCCAGCGCACGCCTAAATCATAATAGGTGGGGATCAGGCTGATCTGATCGTCGATGGCGCAACCACCCTCGATATCAAAAAATATGGCGAGCTTGTGTGTACGCTGAGCTTCCTCAATGGCTGCGGCCGACTCCGCCAACACGTAGTGCTCAGGATGTCGCTCAATCCAGCTTCGGAAGTGGGCGATGATGCGAAACGTGTGATGCCAATCAAATTGGTCAAAGCCGACGTTGAGGCACGCAACCGAGAAACCGGCCTGGCGGTAACGCTCAAGCTGGGGCAAAAATTCATCATTCGCCCGCAGGGGCATGCAACCGTGATTATCCCAGACCAGACTCTGGGCAATTAGTGCTTTGCTAAGGCTGAGGTCCTGAGACATAGACTGTACCCTTTCCCAGAAGGATACTGAGATCATAGGGGTAGGCCGGCCAGCAGGTCAATGGAAAAGTCGACAGCTTGACAGGCACAACAAATGCGTGTGTATCGTACGCAATGCGCGTCGCAACCGATGTCGGCTGGACCTTCACCGACCTAGTGTATTTCGATACGGATAGCGCTTCGGGCCGCGTGACCGCTGTGCGGACGGCCTGGCTGGTTCTGTGCCACTTGCTTACCCTCGAAGACCGCAAAACAGGGGCGCAAGCAGACCCCGGTATGAGTACCCTTATCCGGGTGCATTGGTACCGTTGGGCGTGTTGAGTGCCACCCCGGCGGCGTAAGGCGGTCGCACGGATCAGGAAGGAGATCAGATTATGGCCGCATCAGAAGCAGCAAGACTCGCGACCGTGGAGGAACACGTCCGCGCTGAGAATACACGAGATTTAGATGCCGTCATGGATACGTTTACGGACAGCGAAGGGGCCTGCCTCGCGTATAATGGCATTACCACCCAGGGCCACCGCAAGATTCGCCGCTCGTATGAGGTCGGGATCACCGCGCTGCCGGCCTTCCAGTTCGAGGTGGTCTAACGTCATCTTACCCCTGACAGCTTGATTGCGGAACATGTGTTGCACGTTACCGACAAGGAGGGGCAGGCAGTGGAAGTGCCGTTGTGCATTATCTATTGCTTTGATGAGGCCGGGAAGCTGAGCGAAGAGCGCATCTACTTTAATGAAGCGCAGCTGATGCCCTAAGCGGCTCGGACTCAACTACACCGTTGTACGGTATCTGTGACACACAACAGATAGAGGAATGACTTATGCCTGAGCAAAACGCTACAAATGACCACCGGGAAGCGCAGGACTTTGCCGAAGCGCTCACAACCGCCAACGTCCCGACGCTCCTGATGGTATTGGTGCAATTGACTGGAGAACTGCACTGGTTAGAAGAGCCATACCGTCCAGACCGTGCCCAAGGGATGGGTGATAATGATACGGGTGGGCTACCGGATGCGATCCAAACTGAGATTCGTCAGGCCGCGCTTAAGGCCATCTTAGCCTGGCGAGCTGGTAAGCCGGTGGCCATTCCCGACCCATCTTCGGAACTGCGGCGCAAGATGCTGAGTTGGACGATGGCAGAGAAGGTCCCTACTGCATATGACCCGATCATCGAAGCTGAGCTGGCTGCATTGTCAGACAACGGTAACAATGGCACCCACAAGCTGCCTGTCCCGGACGGATTTGAGGTCCTGATCATTGGCGCTGGCGTCTCGGGCATGTGTACGGCGATCCATCTTCAGCGCGCGGGCATTCCCTTCACTATCTTAGAAAAGAGCGCAAACCTGGGCGGCACGTGGCGGGACAACCAGTATCCGGGCGCTGGTGTTGACACTCCGAATCATCTCTACTCGTTCTCATTCGCACCCTACGATTGGTCGATGTATTTCGCGTTGCGGGACGAACTCAAGGCATACCTTGAATACGTTGCCGCTCAGTTCAACCTGCGACCGCATATCCATTTCGAGGCTGAAGTCGAATCGGCGGACTATGAGGCAGCCAGCCAGCAGTGGAAGGTCGCTGTGAAGCAGGCCGATGGCTCGCATCAGACACTAGAGTCAAACGTCCTTATCAGCGCTGTAGGAATATTTAATCCTATTAAACTGCCCAATATCAAAGGGCTGGATCGCTTCGAAGGCCCCGCCTTCCACACTGCCGAGTGGCCGGAGGATCTCGATCTCAGCGGAAAACAAGTTGTGATGATCGGCAACGGGGCAAGTGCGCTGCAAGTTGGTCCCGAGATCCAGAACACTGTAGAGTCGCTGACCATCTTCCAGAAATCGGCGCATTGGATCGCGCCGAATGAGCAGTTCCGCAAGCCTATCCCGGAGGCGATGCGCTTCCTGCTCCGCGAGGTGCCCTTGTATCGTATCTGGTACCGGCTGCGGTTGGGCTGGGCGTTTGGTGACCGCATCCACTCGACCTTACAGAAAGACCCCAACTGGCTGCATGCGGACCGGTCGCTGAATAAGGCCAACGATTCGCATCGCGGCTACTTCACCCAGTACATTGTGTCGGAAATTGATGACAAGATCGAACTGCTGGACAAAGTCGTTCCCAACTACCCACCGTTTGGCAAACGCATGTTGATGGATAACGGTTGGTACCGGATGCTGCACAACGAGCGGGTGGAGCTGGTCTCCGACCCGATCGTTGAGATTGGTCACGACCGCGTTATCACCGAAGACGGTACTGAATATGAAGCTGACGTGCTCGTCCTCGCCACGGGTTTCGACGTCTTGCGCTTCCTCACCTCCTTCGAGGCGCGTGGGCGCTCCGGCCGGAGCCTGCGTGAAGTGTGGCATGATGATGACGCGCGAGCCTATCTGGGGATGAACATTCCGGATTTCCCCAACTTCTTTTGCCTGTATGGTCCCAATCTGCAGCCGGGCCACGGGGGCAGTTTCATGTTCATCGCCGAAATGCAGGTGCGCTACATCATGGACATGCTGAAGAAAATGTTGACCCAGGAACTCGGGGCTGTTGAGTGTCGTCAAGATGTGCATGACGCCTATAACGAGCGTATCGACCAGGCGCACGAAAAAATGGTGTGGACCCATCCCGGTATGGAGACCTATTACCGGAACACACGCGGCAGGGTGGTGGTGAATTCTCCGTATCTCAATACGACCTACTTTGATATGACGCGCACGGCTGATCTAGACGATTTCGTTGTTGAGCCGCGTCATTCATAACTAGCTGATGATGGATACCGTCCGTCGCTATGAAAGCACATGTCTGGAACAGGGCGAGACAAAGCAACGTGAAGAGACCTGAAGCCCTACAGTGGATTGCTGCGACAGGGGCGGCGGTCATCCTTGGCAGTGGCATGCCAGCCAGAGCGTCAAAGCCGATTCGTATTGGAGCGCTTGTCCCCGTGACTGGGGATGTGGACGCGTACGCCGGCCAAATGCGTATACGCATTGAGACCGCAATCTCAGAGATTAACCGAGCCGGAGGCGTTCTCGGACGACCCCTTGCCGTCGAATACCGCGACTCAGAAACGACCCCGGCTGTTTTGCCAGACCGGTGCCGAGAGCTGATAGACGACTGGGGAGCGATTGCCCTGATCGGACCGTGGGCGACAGCCGGCCAAAAATATGCAGCGCGCTTTCTCGCTGATCGACATATTCCGCTTATCAATGCAACCAATCACGAAGGCGCATTTTGTCATCCCGCCCTCTTTTCCGTTGGCCCAACGACAAGCCATGATGGGCATGCTCTTGTCCGCTATCTCGACGAGTCCGAGGAGAGCAAGGACTATTTCATGCTGGGATCCTACCCGAGCTGGCAAAACACAATGTTTCGTCAGCTCCGATTCCGGCCTTATCAGCGAGGCGGTTCAGCAAGATACCTGCGTGAACCCCGAGAACCGCACCCGGATGCCTGACGCAGTGAAGCCCACAACGGACCGCTCCTCCGGCCTACGGCGGACGCACCTGCCATTCCCCCAAACGCATGCGACGCATAGGCAGTTACTCACTCCGTAACGCATCTACCATCGCGTCCAGTACATCTCGGACCAGGTCAGGGCCCGGCTCGTCCAGGGAAACTGCACTTCTGCGCTCCACGGATCCAGAGTACCCGACAAAACAAGGAAGAGACAATCCGGCGCAGAATCCACTGACCCGATCCGCCAGTATGAGAAAGACCAGAGATCCGTCCAGAAAATTACCAGCAAAACCAGCTATCAACGCGAACGTACACGATTCTGCCGTGCTCACAGCAGCCGCGCCGACGAGAGCAAAGTCTCCATTCATTTCGAGATCGCCGGTGAAGATGGCGAGCTCTACTCGTACAAAGAGTGCATCCGAAAACATCCCAAGGCCCCTTTTGTACGAGACGCGAGTCAGCAAGTTGCGAGGCTGAGGGAAAAAACGTAAAGGCACAGACAAAGATAGATCACGAGCTAAGAAAAGCGGCGGAACTACGTGAGAAACAGCAAGCGAAGCTGGCACGAGAGCGGGGGATATTCTCAGCACATGTCCCGTACCTCGTTTTTTCCGGTCAGTAAGGGTATTCAAGAACGGCTTGGAGTACCGCCAAATACAACCACCAGTGTGGTCCAGAATCGGATGGGCGCGAACTTTCGTGTTACCAAATGGGGTGGACGACTCGATCAGCACGAGGCAAGTATACTCGGACAGGAACCGGAAGTAGGGGGATGCATGCGGAGTGTGTTTTGTAGGTTGATGATTATCCTGGCGGTGGCGGGCGTATGGCTCGCGCCTGAACCTGGCCACACACAGGAGAGTACACGAGAGGCGATACTCAACAATTTTTATCCGTATCGGGAAGGCTTTCCGAGCCTGCACGGCCTTGAGCCGGGGCTGAAGGTGGATAGTACGAATACGCAGGTGGTCTCCTCGGTGTTACCGGCCGAGTTGCTGAAGTATTTGTCGGCGGGAGATTTTGCATTTACGATTCAGCAAACGACGGATTTCCCGACCCGCCAGGCAACTGTTGAGGCCACGCTTGCCCATCACCAGGGAGTGGTAGTGGGCAGGGAAGAACTTCAGAACTATGTGGCGGGAAGACCGTTTCCGGTGCTGGACGCCAATGATCCAGACGCCGGCCTGAAGGCAATGTGGAACCACCGTTACCGTGACCAAGGGGATGTAGTCGAAACCAGGGCCACCATAGACCTGGTCAATGGTAGTGGGGCAGTCGAGCGCTCACAAGACTTTTCCATATCATGGGTGTTCGGTATGCATCGGCCA
>CAZBUD010000071.1:0-23162 GCA_964495015.1 uncultured Enterobacteriaceae bacterium
TTAACCGACCACGAGAAGGGAGGGTGCATAAGCGCCCTCCCTTTTTTCTTGGGCTAAAATATGGAAAGATGCCGCCTCCCCTTGGGAGGCACGCCTTCCATAGAAGGTACGAAGGAGGACACAGCACATGGCAGCAGTCGATGGCGGAACGCTCATTGGACGTATTTTAAAAGAACAGAACGTCGAATATATGTTCGCAATCAATGGCGGACACACCTTCCCGATTCTGGCCAATCTCAGAGACAACGGCATCAAACTCATACACATGCGTCATGAGCAGGCAACCGCCTACGCGGCAGATGGGTATGCGCGCGTGACCGGCAAGCCCGGCATCTGCTGTGTCACCGCAGGCTGCGGGTTAACCAACGCGGTGACCGGTCTGTGTGTGGCCGGTCTGACAAATAGTGCGGTGGTGTGTCTGTCCGGACAGCATCCCACGACTGAAGATCTTATTGGGTCGTTCCAGGAAGCCTATGGTTCAGAAGTGGTGAGTTCTTTCTCAAAATTTACCAAGCGCGTCCTGGATTGGTCAACCATAGAGATCGACTTACGCCAGGCATTTCGCGAAGCCACTTCAGCCCCCCAGGGTGTGTCGCTACTCGAAATTCCGACCAATATTCTCTACCAGCAGGAGGACGAAGCCAAACAGCGCAAAGGCGCGAAAGTCTATGGTCCGGACGAGCTGCGCTGCCAGGGCGACCCGCGTCAAATAGAGCGCGCAGTCGAAATGATTTTTCAGTCCCAAAAGCCGATTATCGCCGGTGGCGACGGTATTTTCTGGTCACACGCCGAAAGTGAGCTCAAAGAATTCGCCGAGCTGACCAGCACCCCTGTCTATTGCCGCCGCGCCGGACAAGGAGCCGTCGATGAGGATCACCAACTGGCAGTTCGTGGCCCGTGGAAAAAACCGTTTACGGGCGAAGCCGACGTAGTTATGGCTATAGGCTTCAGGTTCTGGAGCGGCGAAAAATTCGGCCAACCGCCCACCTGGAGCGACAAGGCAGCCTATATTCAGGTTGATGCCACATCGCAGCGCGTGGGCTGGCATGTACCGGCAGAAGTGGGCATCGTCGGCGACCCGAAGCTCGTCTTACGCCAGATGATCGATAAGGTCAAAGAGATGAAGCTCGACTTTAGCGCCAAACGTGAAAGCCCCTGGCTCAAACAGATCGTTGAAGTGCGTGAGAACTATCAGCAACTGATTGCGGAACGGGAGCAGAAAAACCATAGCGCGAGCCCGATCCATCCCGATCGTTTGGCCAAAGACCTCACTTCGGTCATCGATAAAGACGCCACGCTGATTATCGACAGCTTCACCCTGAGTGGTTACACCAGCCAGTGGTTCACCGCGCACGAACCGGGCCAGATTGTAGACGCAGGCCCGCTCGCCCCGGTCGGACACGGCGTGGGCATGGGCATCGGCGTGCAGCTGGGTCGTCCAGGCAAACAGGTCATCGTGGTCAGCGGCGACGGCGGCCTGGGCATAGGCGGAATGGATATGGAAACCGCGGCCAAATACGACATCCCGATTGTCACCCTGCTCTGGAACAATAGTTCCTGGGGTCCGACTTTTGAATCGATGCCGCTGCTCAAGGGTCGCACCGATCCGTTCGACATGGTGAAGGATATTCGGTACGACAAGGTGTTCGAGCCGATGGGCGTGTACACCGAGCATGTAGAGCAACCGGACGAAATCGCCCCAGCCCTGGAACGCGCGCTCAAATCAGGCAAAGCATCGCTAATCAACGTGTTGGGTGATAAGAGCGTTGGCCATCCATCTCTGGGCGGCAACCTGCTGGGTTCAACCCAGCTGTAATCGTGGCATCCTAGAGTGTCTTCTCTCTTAAGCAAAAAAGGGCAGGCGATATGCCTGCCCTTTTTTGCAGCTCATCGATGAAAAAAACGTCCATTAAACGCATGTTCCTCTTTTTCCGCCATAGAGGTCCCTATTCCAGGCCTAGGCGGGCAAGGTCATCTAGGTACACTGCTGCCGGGACCATGCCGATTTGGCGCGTTTTACTGCCAATCAGGACCGTTGGGACCGCGCTCACGAAATAGGTATCCACCGCATCCGTACACTGCTCACGAACCCGGTCTTGGAGCGCCTTATCCTCGATTGCTCGCAAAAACACGGTCATATCGAGGCCGCTACTGCGGGCAACCGCGACAAAGGTGTCTTTCTCAATCAAACTCTTATTCTCTATGAAGAAAGACCGGTATAATTCCGTGTGAAAACGCAGGAAGAGTTCCTCACCCTGCTGCTGAGCCGCAGCACCGGCTTCCAGGCCGGGCATACTCCAGCGTGGAAATTCATCGTGCGGCCACATGGTATAGGTAAGCCCATCCGGCTCAGCAAGCGCAGACGCCTTGCGCCACGCGTTTTCGACATAACTGTCTTGAAACCGAAACGGAGCCGGCTCGAATTGAGGCCGGAGCGCAAAGGGGCGCCACTGTATCGACACACGATCTCCGAAGCGTTCCTTTATTTTTCGCAGCCGCTCCGCGGCCGGGAAGCACCACGGTCACAAATAATCCGAGAATTCGATGATTTCGATAGGCGTTTGCATACTCTTCCTCCCGTATGAGATGACGTTTGTATCGCTTTCCTAAGAATGCATAACAAACTTGCTTCAAGCAAGATGTCTGTACCCTTGCCCCTCCCCCTGCATTTCCGTTTCCACGAGAATGACCGTCCTTTTTGTGTCATACTTGCGAAAGCATGTATCCAGGCCTACGACGCAAGACGGATTTTTGGGAGTGGCTCTCACTACTCCGTGCCAGATACCAGTTCCAGTTCCCTTGCATTTTCTCAAGGACGGCAGTACCACCAGACATACAGATGAATACAACCGCGAGTCAGGAGGCCTTGGTATGAAAGTCGTTGATGGAGATGCCCACTTTATCGAACCCCTCGATATGTTCAAACGCTACGTCGATCCCGCCTATCGGGACCGGGCCATGCGGGTTGAAACCGATTCCATAAGCGGAAACAAGAAGTTCCTGGTCGATGGGAAACCCATGCAGATCCTCGACGTCGAGGCCTTTCTGGGTGCCGTCGTCGGTTACGGCCAAAAAGAGCAAGGCCAGGATCTGGGCAGCTTTGACCGCTACCACTACTATAGTGCCGAGTGGGACGACACGGGCCAGCGCATCCGGTATTAAGATGACGAGAAGATCGAATCTCAAGTCATCTACCCTACCCTCGGCCTGTTTTGGGAAGGCGAGGTAAACGATCCGAAGCTGGCCGATGCGCACTGCCGGGCCTATAACACCTGGACGTTCGAGCTGTGTGCCGCGCATAAAAATCGCCTCTATCCGGCCGCGCATATCTCGCTGCGTGACCCCCAATTGGCCGTACGCGAGATGGAGCGTATCGCCAAGCTCGGTGGCCGGACGATCTTTGTGGCAGCCGCACCGATTGACGGCAAAAGCTTTGGGCTGCCGGAGTACGACCCGGTCTGGGCCGCCGCACAGGACCTTGACCTGAGCATCGGCCTGCACCTGGCTACACATCCCAACTACACAGGCAGTGAGTGGTTTCGCGATCGTGACCCCGGTTTCATGTATATTACCATGAGCATTATCCAGGATCCTCGTCAGGCCGTCACCGCAATGATGTACGACGGGGTTTTTGAGCGCTTTCCGCAGCTACGGGTCGGGACGATTGAATCCATGGTCGGCTGGGTGGGCGAGTGGCTGGAGCGGATTGATTACCGCTATAAATATATGGGTCACACCTCCCAGATGAAACGCCCCGCAAGCGAATACTTTGCGCGTAATATCTGGGTCAATGGCGATCCGGAAGAAAAGATGTTCCCGCTTATGGTCCAGTTTGTCGGCGACGATCGCTTCTTTATCGGCTCCGACTACCCACACGCAGAGGGATTTGTTGCCCCAGTGCAAAAAGCGCGCGAGGTGCTCGCCTCTTTACCCGCTTCCTCCGTCAATAAAATTTTGGGAGAAAACGCGGCAAAGTTCTACGGCATTTAGTAGTTTGTGGATGCGGATTCAATCATTGTCATTCTGGGCGAGAGCGTAGCGGAAGCGAAGAATCTCACAGACGCACAGAACAAAGAGATTCTTCGTCGCATAGCTTCTCAGAATGACAATGGTCGGTACGCTACTTTCCTGCGAGAAGCGGTATAAGCTCTGAAAGGGTTAGCGGGGTCAGCCCTGCAGAATGCGTATCACCTCGTCGTGGATACGCCCATTTGATATCACGGCATCGCCCGAATAGATCGACGGACTTCCGGCGAAATCAGAAAACCGGCCACCCGCCTCCGTCACAATAATCTTGCTCGCGGCCACATCCCAAGGCTTGATCTCAGGCTCTAAGGCCACCTCGGCCAGCCCTTGCATCACCAGACTATGCCCCAGGGCATCACCGAACCCGCGTTGACGCGCAGACACATCCACCAAATGGAGGAACGGCTGCCAACACGGCCGGATTTTCAAATCATGCAGCCCGCCGTGAATCAGCATGGCCTCTTTCAGCTGCGCGATATCCGAGACATGCACACGTTTGCCATTGGCATACGAGCCCTGCCCTCTTTGAGCGTACAGCAGCGCGTCGATCGCTGGGGCATACATCACACCGGCCGTAATCTCGCCGTCTTCTTCTAAGGCAATCAGCGTCGCAAAAAACGGAATGCCTCGAATAAAATTCTTGGTGCCGTCAATCGGATCGATAATCCAGCGCGCTGAGCCGTTGCCCAGCTGCTCGCCAAACTCTTCACCCAGTACGCCATGGTCGGGAAACTCTGCGCACAATATCTCGACAATGCGAGTTTCGCACTCCCGGTCGGCTTTGGTCACCGGCGTGTGGTCGGCTTTGAGTTCGACAATCAGATTGGTCTTGAAATAGTGGAGGGCGATTTCTCCAGCGGCATTTGCCGCCTCGATAGCGGTTTGAAGAGTGTGGTCCATAACATCCGCTATTTTCTTGCGAATGGGATTGGGGCACGTGGCTTCGTGCCTATCCGAATAACCATGGGCGCCCGTTCCTGTCATTCTGAGCGTACCGAGGCATCTCTCCCCTTGTCGTGGAACGGAACCGGCAACAGCATTATTGCCGACTACAACAGTCCCCGAATCGCCCCACCGTCAATCTGCAGGCTCACCCCAGTGATATAGCTAGCTGCCTCTGAGGCAAGAAAGACAATGCCGTTTGCCATTTCGGATGGATCACCGATGCGTCCCAAGGGAACTTCTCTGGCACTGGCTTCCAGCGTTTGCTGCAAGGTCTTTCCGGTTTTCTCCGCCCGGGCGGCAAGCCCGCCCTTCAGTCGGTCGGTCAGAATACGGCCGGGTAAGACCGTGTTGATCGTGATGTTGTGCTTGCCGATCTCGCGCGACAGGGTTTTCGCCATACCGATCACGGCCGGGCGCACGCCGTTGGACAGTATAAGTCCGTCTATCGGCTCTTTGACCGACATAGACATCACACTGACGATACGCCCCCAGCGCTGTTTTTCCATATACGGCAGCACTTTCCGAGTGAGCCGGACTGTACTGAAAAAATTGAGCGAAAAAGCATTTTCCCAGGCCGCGTCATCCATGTCGCCAAAACCGCCCATCGGCGGGCCACCCGTATTCGCCACCAGCACATGCACAGTCCCGAATTTCGTTATTGTCTCATCGACCAGCTTCTCGACCGCATCGGTTTGTGACAGGTCTCCGGCAACCGGCAGCACGTCAGTCCCGGTTTCGCTCCTAATCTCCCCGGCAGTTTTTTCCAGCAACTCCGGGTTGCGGGCGCAGATCACAACCTTGGCTCCTTCCTGGGCGAACGCGAGCGCGGTCGCTCTGCCTATGCCTTTACTCGCACCGCCGACGATGACGACTTTATCGGTCAGACCAAGATCCATATGTGTATCTCCTCAACTCATAAGCGCGACAAACGCCGCTATTTAATTCACAAGCTCACCAGGTCTACAGATAGCCCTTTTTCTGATAGAAGCCGCGCACCGCAGACTCGAACCCCACCGGGTTATCACCCATGACAGAATGGCCGGCTTTCTCGACTAGGGCAAATTCTGAGCCGTGAATATTTTCTTGCAAGTCGCGCGCCCCATCCAGCGAGAACACATCACTATCTCCGCCTCTGACCAACAAGGTCGGACACTGTATCTTCTTCACCGCAACAGACAATTCGTCTTGCATCTGTTTGATATCAACCTGGCGATGGCCATCGCTAAAATAGGTGTCATACTTCCAGGTCCACTTCGTGCTTGGCAGCTGCTTCAGGTTATATACCACAGTGTATTTACGGATGATTGCAAGGGACCGACGCGGATTAAACTTATGAATAATGGCCGCGGCCTCATCCAGCGAGTCAAATTCGCGATAATTCTTCATAAAATCCCGAATATGCTTCACCCCTTTCGGTTCAACACGCGGCCCAACATCAACCACCACCAGCGCCTCGACCTTGTCAGGATAATTCGCGGTAAATGCGAGAGAATTTGCACCACCCATCGACATGCCGGTCAAGAAAAACCGGTCTAGCCCCAATTCGTCGGTGAACGCATTGGCGTCTTTGACCATACTTGCTCGTGAGTAGTCCTTATCCGGCGCCCAATCCGTGTCCCCGTGGCCGCGTTGATCAAAGGCCATGACATGGAAATGCTCAGACATAGCCGCGGCAAACAGATCCCAGGTATGACACGTCTGGCCTACCCCGTGCAGCAACACTAAAGACGGATTTTCCGGACTGCCCCAATCTAGGTAGTGAAACTTTAGGCCGTTTGCTTGTACATATTTATCAGTGAACTGCTTTGCCTCCTGATGTGATTCTTGCGCCGTCATGCATCGCCCTCCTTTTACAGCGCTATCCCAGGCGCTGTTGCGGGGGCCAGCATAAAGGAAAACCCGCGTAGGGGAAAGGTGTTTTCCGCTCTCAGCTTTTCCCTACGCGGGCGCATTCGCCCCAACGGCTGACGCATCACAAAATCTTATTTGAAAGACACCTACATTTTTCCGACAAAAAATAGTCTAATACCCAGGTGATCTTTCAGTGGGATGCAACCAAGAGTGTAGCGAATAGAGAAAAACATAAGATTGATTTCGAGGCGGCTCGGAGATTGTGGCAAGATGGAGATCTCCTCGATCTCCCCTCAAAGTACCCGCAGGAATCTCGTCGATTCGCCATTGGAAAAATCAAGGATACGTATTAGACAGAAATATATACGGTACGCAAGCAGACCACTTCCATTATCAGCGTCAGGAGGGCTCGATATGAAGAACGCACGCTCTACAAAGAGGAGATCGGCAAAATCGACAAACGTAACAAATCTTGAAGAAGAATTTGACGCGGGGGAAAATATTCTTGATTATTTCGATGCGTCTCAAGCCGCCCGCCCGGGCCGACACGGTGGCGCATGCCGTAGTACCGGAAGAAAACCTCGGCAACACGTACGCCTTCAGGTGTAGGTTTCCACCTCTGGTCGGGAGAAGCCCAGAAACTGGCAAGCACCGAGCATACGACGCTCGGTGCGGTTGGGGAAAAGGCCCTTCTACGTCTTGCCGACTGATTAATCTGTTTTCCCCATGTCCGCCCATCATCGCCGGGCGGACAGGCGAATGAGAGGCATACTGATGTGGGTGGTGGTAGGAGTCAGCTCCTACCTAAACTCCTAGCGCTACGTTATCGCCCGCCCTGGGACTACTAACCCCTATTCCCCAACACCGAATCCCTCTCCAGCAACGAGCGCACGACCCCAGGCGTCAATTCCCCCAAATCGGACAAGACCAATTTGGCCTGGCGGAAGTCGTTGTGCAGCGTGTATTCGTTTGGAACAGCGATGCTGACCATCCCCGCCCTGGCAGCGGCCGTCACGCCGCGATACGTATCTTCAATAACGACACAGTGCTCCCATGCCAGTCCAAGCTTTTTTGCTGCGGCTAGGAACGCGTCCGGTTCGGGCTTAGCTCGATCATAATCTTGGCGCGCAACAGTCTGTGGAAAGAAACGGGCGATGCCAAAGCGCTTAAGTACAAAGTCCAAATGCTCTCGATTACTATTGGTCGCCACTGTCAGCTCAAAATCATCAGACAAGCGTGTAAGGGTCTCTTCCACATGCGGCATGAGGGTCACTTCTGTTTCCAACAAATTGAGAAAGATGGGCGAGCGCAGCTTCCGCAACCCATCGGGGGTAACCGGCAGACTATGCTTTTCCACGATATACTCCGGTCCAGTCCCTTTGGAGATCCATTCCTCTTCGTATTCCCGCTGAGTCACGGTCACGCCATACGGCTTGAGCACTTCACTATAGGCTCGGTAATACAGCCCCTCAGAGTCAATCAAGACACCATCAAGATCAAAGATCACGCCAGCCTTCTTCATGTGTTTACTCACTTTCCTCAAACGAATTTCGCCGAGCTGCTTTTAGTGGCATGAATTTTTATAGTACACTGCACGCTTATGAAACCCATAAAGCCCGCGCCTGCCCAACGTATCCCAGCTAATCATCTAGCAGGCGGTCCAACCGCAGCCTGGGTATCCATCTTCCGTGATCTTGGTTTTCCAGCCTACCCAGTCCGGGTTGAGGACGAAACGGTCTGTATCATGGCTCCGGCAAAAGACTGCGAGCGTTTACTCAAAGAGGATATTCGTGAGCAGTTGATTGCACACGGCAAAGCACTAGGGTACCGGTTTATTACACTCGACATCGGGCATTTCACGGATTGATGCTACGCTACTCGTCACCGAGGTCAGCCCGCGCTTGCTCCCATTCCCGGCCATTAAAGGCCTCGATTGTGAGATCGTGTAGATTGACGTTGTGCAAACAGCGCACATTGACATCGATCTTATCCGGATGGGAACGCGGGACATAGTACGAGGCAATTCCGCACACCGGACAGAAATAATGCCTGGCCATTTTGGTGTTGAACTGGTAGAGGGCGGATGCATCTGAAGGGGTCAGCAACTGGAACTGCTCCGGCTCGACAATCCAGTGCAGAAAGCCCTTTTTTGTACACATCGAACAATTACAGTCCAGCACTTGGTCGATCTGACCAGAAACCTCGAATCGGATTTTCCCACAGTGACAACCGCCCGTGTAGGTCGGCATACGATCTGCTCCTTTCCCCGCAGTTCTTTGTAGCAGTTCTTCTTGTTTCAAATAACAAGAACCAGGGAAGCAGAGAATCGGGGAAAGGCCCTTGACCCTTTCAGCACCCAGGCGATATGAGGGAGCAGACCGGGGTGTGGCGCAGCCTGGTAGCGCACTCGCTTGGGGTGCGAGAGGTCGGCCGTTCGAATCGGCTCACCCCGACCACTCACGAAGGAGGCGATCATGGACCGTCACGGTCCGATCATAGACATGATTGGGCATGGCTGGGCATGCTCGCCTTTCCTTTTTTTCAGCTTTCTGGTGAAATATCGTTATGGTAGTCCTGGTGTCGAACGACGACGGTATTCAGTCCGAAGGTATCCGTCATCTTGAGGAAGCGCTGTCTCGCATTGGCGAGGTCTATACGGTCGCGCCCGACCGGGAACGGAGTGCGGTGAGCCATTCTCTTACACTTCACCGCCCTTTGCGCATCGAAGAGATTGCACCGCGACGATTTGCAGTCAATGGTACGCCAACAGATTGTGTCAATCTTGCGCTTAAGGGGTTTCTGCCCGTGCGTCCGGACCTCGTTGTGTCAGGCATCAACAAAGGCCCCAATCTGGGGGACGATATAACATATTCCGGCACGGTTGCGGCTGCCCTAGAAGGCGCATTATTAGGTATCCCAGCCTTTGCGGTTTCGCTTGTTACGATCACGCCGCCTTACCATTTCCAAACAGCTGCCACATTTTCGGCGATGCTCGCAGCTGAGATTCTGACGCCCAAGTTTCCGGCAGACAGCCTACTCAACGTCAATGTCCCAAACCTGCCTGGCGAACAGATCAAAGGCTACCGTTTTACCCGACAGGGAAAACGGCGCTACGGGGAAAGCCTTGACATGCGGACCGATCCGCGCGGAAAAAAATATTACTGGATCAGCGGGGATAGCCTGGGTTTCGATCCCATTGAAGGCTCGGACTGCGTGGCCGTTCACGACGGGTATATCTCAGTCACTCCGGTACGCACAGATTTGACCCATCAACGTGTACTCAAAGAACTGCAAGACGTGCAGCTCCCATGGCCTTAGCATATACACAAGCCCGAGAACGCATGGTCCAAGACCAGCTAGTGGCCCGGGGCATTACGGATGCCCGCGTGCTGGCCATCATGGGCCGGGTGCCACGCCACAGTTTTGTTGAAGAATACTTGAGGGACCAAGCGTACGAAGATTATCCTCTGCCCATTGGGGAGAACCAAACCATCTCTCAGCCCTATATGATAGCCATAATGGCCCAGGTCCTGCAGCTTGAGCAGACGGAGCGCATTCTTGAGATCGGGACTGGCTCGGGCTATTTCAGCGCCATTCTTGCCGAGCTAGGGGCTATGGTCTACTCGGTTGAACGTCTCGAAACACTCGCCAGCCGTGCCCAAGCAACCTTGCAAACCCTGGGTTATCGCAATGTTTTGATCGATATTGGAGATGGAAGCCTGGGTTGGCCGGATCACGCTCCGTTTGACGCCGTTGTTGTCGGCTCAGCCGCACCGTGTCTGCCTCGGCCTTTGCTCTCGCAGCTCATACCAGGCGGACGGCTGGTGCTGCCTATGGGTGAAGAAGAACTGCAATCCTTGGTCAAGGTCAGCAAAGAACCCACCGGTCTACGCGAAGAATATTTCGGCGAATGTCGCTTTGTCAAACTCCGCGGCCGGTACGGTTGGGAGCACTGAATATAACCATGCCGGCTATTTACCTCGATTATAACGCCACAACTCCTGTACGGCCGGAAGTACTGGATGCCATGCTGCCCTGCTTACAAACGCATTTTGGAAATCCCTCCAGCCTGCACCAGGTTGGCCGCCGAGCCAAACAAGCCCTGGAGGAGGCACGTGAGCAGGTAGCTGGCCTGATTCATGCCAAACCGGCTGAAGTCCTGTTCACTAGCGGAGGTACGGAAAGCAATAATCTTGCTTTGCGCGGTATTGCTGAGGGCGTGCTGCAGACACGTCACCGTAAGAACGCACACATCATCACAACCGGCATCGAACATTCATCCGTTTTGGAAACAGCCAAAGTCCTTGGCCGCCAGGAAGTCACGATCACTACGCTTCCAGTCGATGCCGAAGGCCGGCTCAGTCCGAGCGATCTCGAAGCAGCCCTCACGCCCGACACAACATTGGTCAGCATCGGTCTAGCCAATCATGAGATCGGTACCCTCCAACCGATTCGAGAACTCAGCCACATCACACACGCCCACGGTGTCCCGCTGCATGTGGATGCTGTTCAGGCGGCGGGTAAGCTGCCGCTTGATGTCGATCAGCTTGGTATGGACGCGTTGTCCCTCTCGGCGCATAAAATCTATGGCCCAAAAGGCATAGGCGCGCTGTATATGCGCACCGGCACAGCATTACATCCGGTTTTTCGGGGCGGGCCCCAAGAACGTGATAAGCGCCCGGGCACAGAGAACGTCGCCGCGGCCGTCGGCTTTGGGACTGCCGCCAGCTTGGCTGGCCAAGATATTGAGACACATGCCGCCCGGCTGATACATCTCATAGCTCTGCTGTGGCACGGCATTCAGAGGCATATCCCTGACGTGGTCCGCCACACGCCCATGCAGGCCTGCCTGCCCAACACCCTGAACGTTAGGTTTATTGGGGCGTCGGGTGAGGGCTTGATGATGGGTCTTGATCTGGCCGATATTGCCGTCTCTACGGGGTCTGCCTGCGCTGCGGGTTCAGTCGAACCATCCCACGTCCTCCAGGCGCTGGGCTGTGACAAAGCTGGAGCCAAAAGTGCGATTCGGTTCAGTGCGGGTATGCATACCACTGAGGAAGAGATAGCCCAGGTTCTTGAAGTCCTGCCGCAGATTGTCAAACGAGTGCGTCGAGCAGCCAACTAGCGGCGAAGCGTTTGTCTGCGTATGAAGGAGGCATGTCTCACATTCGTTCCAAATGCTTCGCCCCTACGACAGTACCGTACAAAAACAAATGCTTCGGCCACGACAGCATCCCACAATTTTGTTAGATTTTGCTATATGGTGAACCCAATGCACAAAAACTGCGGCAAACGTGTGCTAGCCGCTCTCAGCGGCGGGGTCGATAGCGCGGTCGCGACCGCGCTGCTGGTTGAGGCCGGCTATGATGTGATTGCCATCTCCATGTTGCTGGCGGGTTCGGCCGAAGGCCATGCAGGCAGTTGCTGCTCGATTGATGACTTTCAGGACGCGCGCCGGGTTGCCGAACAGCTCAGCATTCCCTACTACGTACTCAACCTGAAAGATGCCTTTCAGACCCGCGTTATTGATGTGTTTACGCGTGAATATCAGCACGGACGCACCCCAAATCCGTGCCTCTTATGCAATCGAGACCTCAAGTTTGATGTGCTATGGCAGCGTGCGCGTGAACTGGATGCGGAATTTATTGCAACCGGTCATTACGCCCAGATCGCCTGGGATGACGAGGCGCAGAAAGCCCGACTCCTACGCGGGGTCGATCCGTATAAAGACCAGTCGTATTTCTTATTTACTTTGAGCCAGCCGCAGCTTATGCGAACGCTCTTTCCGGTTGGACATCTGACCAAAGAGCAGGTGCGTGAAAAAGCCCGCGCACTGGATCTGCGCGTGGCGGAAAAACCGGAAAGTCAGGATATATGTTTTGTTCCGGACGGGAATTATGTCCGCTTCCTAGAGCAGCGTTTAGATCCCGGACAAGTGACGCCGGGTGAAGTGGTGGATCAGGCCGGCCAGGTTCTCGGCACCCACGAGGGCATCCATCGTTTCACGGTTGGTCAGCGTCGCGGTCTTGGGCTCGGTGGGCTTTCCGAACCTCGTTATGTGACTCAGATTGACGCACCGTCCGGCCGCGTGACCGTCGGAGCTCAGGACCAGCTCAAAATGCGCGGGCTACGCGCTAAAGAGATCAGCTGGGTATCCGGCGAGCAGCCGCCGGCTGAAGTCCAGGTTGCTGTGAAAATTCGATATCGACACACGCCGATTACGGCCACAGTCGTCACCCGATCGAACGCAACAGCCGACATCTGGTTTCGAGACCTGCATCCAGCTGTCACCCCCGGCCAAGCCGTTGTTTTTTACGACGATAATCAGGTATTAGGCGGTGGCTGGATTGAAGGGCCACTCTAAAAGGGAAATTCATGTCACTCGCAGCCGCTCCTTCGCCCCACATGTCGCGCCGGGTTGCCATTACGACCTTGGGTTGCAAGGTCAATCAGTATGACACGGCCAGCATCCGGGAGCGGCTGAGCGCCGAGGGACACCAGTGCGTTCCCTTTAGCGAGTATGCTGACGTGTATATTGTCAACAGCTGTACCGTAACCAATCAGGCCGATGCGGAGAGCCGTCAGCTTTCCCGGCGTGCAAAACGGCGCAACCCTGACGCCAGAATTATTATGACCGGCTGCTATGCCCAAGTGGATCCAACCGGAGTCGCCACAGTCCCTGAGATCGATTTTGTCGTAGGGCTGAACCGGTTGGACGATCTTGTCCGTATTGTTTCAGACGAAAGCACAGCAGAACAAAACCCAGCCCACAATATCTTTGTCAGCGATTTACGCAAATCCGAGCACGGGACGTCGCCGCGGATCGACACATTTGGCGCAACCACGTTTCACGGCCAGACCCGCGCCTTTCTCAAGATTCAGGAGGGCTGCGACCTGTTCTGTACCTTTTGTATTGTGCCCATGTCACGCGGCAAAAGCCGCAGCGTCGAGCCACGTAGGATCTTGGACTCGCTCGACCGCCTGGCTGCTCAAGGCTTTCAGGAAGTCGTGCTGACCGGCATCCATCTGGGTGGATACGGAGAAGACCTTGACCCTGCGGTCGATCTGACCCGGCTGCTGGAAGCTATCGAAGAACACAGACCTGTTCCGCGCATCCGTCTGAGTTCACTCGACCCGCACGAGATCAGCGAGCCACTCATGCAACTCTTGTCCAGATCTGAGCTGCTGTGTCCGCATTTGCATATTCCCTTGCAATGGGGTGAGGATTCCGTCTTAGCCCGCATGCGCCGACGGTATGATACCGCGCTGGCTCGTGAGGTTTTAGTCCAGCTGCGGGAACGTATACCTACTGCTGCGCTTGGTACGGACCTGATCGTGGGTTTTCCAGGCGAAGGAGAAGAAGAGTTTGTCCGCGGCATGGATTTCTTGGAAGAAAGCCCGTTTACCTATTTTCACGTGTTCCCCTACTCGATCCGCAGCGGGACAACAGCGGCGAAGTTTTCCGACAAGGTAGCCCCATCCGTCATCACTACACGCGCACGTCAGGTGCGCACGCTCGGCGAGCGCAAGAAAGCAGACTTTGCTCGTCAGTTTGTCAGCGCGACCTTACCCGTGCTGTTTGAGCATACGCGGGATAAGGCAAGTGGTTTGCTCAAGGGTTACAGCCGCAACTATCTGCGCGTCTTGGCAGACGGTAGTGACACAGACATGAATCGCGAAGTACCAGTCAGCATCACACGGGCGAGTGACGGACTGCTGTGGGGCAATATTGTCGAACAGGCCGTGGCGCAAGAAGCGGATGCGCAAGAGGCATAACGGAGCGGTTCTATTGAGAAGCTGTATGCCTGAAATCACTGACATCGCAGACCTCGAATCTACTCTCAGCTATACATTTAGCGACCCTACACTCATCCGGCGTGCATTGACTCACTGCTCGTCTCAGCTTCATGAGGGAGAAGACCATAACGAAAAGCTCGAATTCCTAGGAGATGCGGTTCTGGGGCTCGCCATCAGTACGCTCCTCTTCCGTTACTATCCCCAATACCGGGAAGGCGATTTGTCAAAAATGCGGGCCTCTCTTGTCAACGCCCAGGTTCTTGCGCTCAAGGCCGAATCCCTTGCTTTGGGTTCGTGGCTGCGCATGGGCTGGGGTGAAGAGCGCAGTGGCGGTCGACAGAAATCGTCCATTCTGGCTGCGGCCTACGAAGCCGTGTTGGGCGCGGTGTATCTTGATGGCGGATACACTCCAGCGGCCCAGTTGGTTGCCCGCCATTTTGAGGAAGATCTGCGTCAAACGGGTCGCATCGCCGAGTTTGACAGCAAAACCCGCCTCCAAGAACTGACCCAAAAAGTCTTCAAAGAAACCCCGGCCTACGAAGTCGTCGAAGTCCGTGGTCCTGACCATCAGAAGCGTTTCGTCAGCCAAGTCTCGATTGCCGGAAAAACCTATGGCAGCGGTGAAGGGCGCAGCAAAAAAAGCGCGCACCAGGCTGCCGCATTCCAGACGCTCAAAATACTCAAGCAAGAGGTTCTTGCCCCTGCAGAAGAAGTGTAGTCGTCTGACTCTGTCTTGTGTAAACTTGACCCTCTTCTGAGCCGGCGCTAGAGTCGCGAGACCTGGAACACGGGTAGCAGGGAATGCCGACTGTTCTTCAAAATGGCCCGTATCGTTTCTTCATGTAAGCTGGAGACCGGAGCGAGCCTCCTCATATTCATGTAGAACACGATGCGAATGTTGCGAATCTTCGGCTTGAGCTCATCAGGTTGCAATATAACGGCGGCGACAACAGAATGAGAATTGTCCGCATGGAAAAGCCTGTTGAAGAGCATTGTGAGCAGTTGTTGAGGACTTGGAATGAGTATTTCAGTGTTTGAAGTCGACAGGCCTTTGGCACAAAGCGCGCTGCTGACGGAAGAGACAATTAGTGTTGATCTTGTCGATGGACGTACTATTTCAGCTCCACTTGCTTGGTACCCACGTCTTGCACACGGTACTCCTACAGAACGAGACAGTTGGCGGTTCGTAGGTAGAGGCGAGGGGATTCATTCGCCAGACCTAGATGAGAAACGCAGTGTAACAACTATTCTCTCCGGCAAACCTTCTGGAAAGAGCCGACAGTCCTTCAAAAAATGGTTGGAGGAACGAAATAAAGAAGGGGCCAATTAAACGATTCATGCTCTACCCTTTTTTCCGCCCTTTCCTTTTTTCTCTCGATCCCGAGCATGCGCACCTTCTCTCTATCAATGCGCTGAAACTGTGGCAGGCATCCCAAGTCAGACCTACGTCGGCGCTCAGCCATCCACGCCTCAGCCAGCACCTGTGGGGATTACGTTTCCCCAATCCCGTCGGGCTTGCCGCCGGATACGACAAAAACGCCTTGGTCCCGCTCGTCTGGTCATCGCTGGGCTTCGGCTTTGCCGAACTCGGAACCATTACAGCCAAGACCCAGCCAGGCAATCCCAAACCCCGTATTTTTCGCCTTGCTCAAGACAGCGCTCTGATTAACCGTCTTGGATTTAACAACGATGGAGCGACAGCAATTGCCAAGCGCCTGCCAGGACTTTTGTCCTCCCCCCATCCTCGCCCCGTCCCGCTGGGATTCAATATCGGCAAATCAAAAGGCACTCCGCTCGAAGAAGCCGTGGACGACTATCTTGAGAGTTCCAAGAAGCTACTGCCGTTTGCCGACTATCTTGTCGTGAATGTCAGTTCTCCGAACACGCCGGAACTACGCAAACTGCAGGAGACTGAGCGCTTAAGCAAATTATTGGAGGCACTCCTTACATACATTCGACAGTTCGCCAAAACATCAGGGACGCCGCCAAAGCCACTCTTGGTCAAGATCGCGCCCGACCTGAGTGAAACTGAAATTGGAGAAATCGCTCAGCTTGCTGTGTCTGTTGGCGTCTCGGGGTTGATTGCGACAAATACTACCACTGGACGCCGCGGACTCCGCTCAGCATCAAATGAAACGGGCGGACTGAGTGGTCGCCCACTCGCGAGACGAGCAAACGAAGTGTTGTCTACTCTATACCGTGCAGTAGAAGGACAACTCCCACTCATCGGTGTCGGCGGGATATTCTCGGCTGGAGATGCATATGAGAGAGTCTGTGCCGGCGCTTCACTGATACAGATTTATACCGGGATGATTTATGCAGGCCCCTTGCTCGCAAAGCGAATTGTTCGTGGTTTGGTACGAATCATGGAGAGAGACAGCGTCAGTCACATGAGTCAAATAGTTGGCAAAAGTGTGTGATCGTTAAGGCATTCCCTATGCCAGGCGCATTAGTCGGAGTACGGATTCTTGCAATTGCCCAGGGCATCGCCAGGCCATACACCGGCATGCTGCTGGCTGAACAGGGAGCCGATGTTCTCAAAATCGCGCCCGCCCAACGCGATGCCTTACGCGGCAGGCCCGGTTTTCATATTTGGAATCGCAGTAAACGCAGCCTCGTAGCGAAACTTGCTTCACAAGAAGGTCACGCTCGTATTGGTCGGCTCGCTGCCGAGGCGGATGTCCTCATTGCAGATTATCAGTCCGGAACAGAAGACGAATTGGGCCTCCCGTATAGGGAGCTACGAACGGTCAACCCAAGACTGATTTACTGCCATATGCCGGGCTTTGGCAGCACACGTCCGTAGGCAAACCACTATCCAGACGATGCTCTTGTGGCCGCACGAGGCTGTACAATCAGTAGCAGTAACACGCCCACCACAAACGGAGCCCCGACAAAATAGACCGGGGAAGCGGCTAATCCGTCGCTGCTTAAAGCGCGGAGCTGGCCAAGGATAGCCTGGCCAATAGGCCCAGCTTGCAGAACAAGATAATTCCCAGCCGCCAATACTCCCATCAGGAGAATAATGAAGATAAAGGCGACTGGAGTCAGTGTCGGTCTCATATGTTAGCCCATGCCCTCGGGCGGCTTAATCGTCATGCCCATAATATTATAGCCGCCGTCGATGTGGACGATCTCGCCTGTGATTTTCTCGGCCAAGGGGCTGCAGAGAAAGAGCGCAGCTTTGCCGGCGTCGGTGTTCAGAATTTCCTCTCGCAACGGTGCATATTCACGCATATGATTCTGCATGATCTCGAAACCAGGGATACTGGTTCCGGCCCTCGTTGAGGTCGGACCAGGGGAAAGGCCATTCACCCGGATACGATGAGGGGCCAGGTCGAAGGCTAGATTCTTGATAATATTATCGAGCGCGGCCTTGGTAATACTCATCAACTGGTAACCAGGAATGACCTTCTCGCCAGCGTAGTAGGTCATAGCCAGAATGCATCCCCCACGGTCCTTCATCAGCGGGAAAGCGCCGTTTGCCAAGGTTATAAGGGAATACGCGCTGACCTCCATGGCCAAAGCGAAATCCGAACGCGAGATGTTAATGAAACGCTGCCCAAAAGAGGACGGTGGAGCATATGCAATGGAGTGAATCAGATAGTCTAGGTGACCAAACTCCTGCTCGACCTGCGAGAAGAGACGTTCAACCTGATCGTCTTTGCCCACGTCGCACTCAGCAATCAGGGGATTATTGAGCTGGTCCGGGATGCTCCCCATCATGCGACGGACGGCCTTCCGCTGGATAGACAGCGCAATGCGGGCGCCCCCATCGTTGAGCATCTTCGCAATGGGCCAGCCTATGGAATTTTCGTCCAGCACGCCGGCCACCAGTGCGGTTTTCCCAGTGAAATCAAGAAAATTCCGAATGTTTTCGTGTTGATCAGACATTTTTCCTCCGTTCGCCCTGTATCGTCTCTCGCTGGCTTGGCTTCACACAAATTTCTTCCGGTGCGGATATGTGAGCACGAGCAGCGTTACGAGTATCACCGCATAAAAAAGACCAAAGCCACTAATCGGGTCAAACTGGTCTGAGCCGTCTAATCTATCCGATCCATGATAAGACAGCGCCCATATCGTGTATGAGACAACCATATACCCCACCGTAAACAGGACCAACTGCCACCCCAAGCGCTGCATCTTCCACAGACGAAACGCCATACTAAGCGCAACTATGAGCTGCAAAGCGTGCATGAGTTGCGCCGAAAGTCCGAACACCCGAACCCCTAAAACGACACTGACCGGGCCGTCGGCATATGGACGCTCAAACGGGGCAACGATGTCCCAGACAATAAACGTGGCTGCATAGCCCGCTACCAAGCAAGCGGCAATTGCCACACTCAGGGGGCGTAAAGCAGGAGAAGCCTTAGTCGCCATGAATATCCAGCGGTTTATTTCCCGGTAAAGTTGGGTTGGCGCTTTTCTACAAAAGACCGGAGTGCTTCTTGATGATCCTCCGTAAGAAAACACTGCTTTTCAACGGCTAAGGAAGTGTCGAGGACCAGATTTACGGTATCGCGCAAGATTTTATTCACCGAGGCTTTGGTCCCCCGAATGGCCATACGTGGACCATTCGCCATACGCGTAGCGAACGCCGTGGCCTTTTCCATGAGCTGATCGGCCGGGACAACATGATTTACTAGGCCTATGCGCTCGGCTTCGTCAGCTTTCACCAAATCGCCCGTCATCAGAAATTCTTTTGCTTTAGCCGTACCAATCAACCACGGCCAAATAATTGCCCCGCCGTCTCCAGCCACAACGCCAACGCGCACATGCGGGTCGCCAATCTTCGCGTTATCAGCTGCATAAATGACATCGGAAAATAGTGCCAGCGTGGCCCCTAAACCAGTAGCCGGCCCATTCACTGCCGCAATAATAGGCTGCTCGACTTCCAGCATGTCTATAATGATTTTACGCGCCTCGCTAAAGAGATCGTCCAACTGAGTTGACGTCATGTCCTGGAACCATTTAATGTCACCCCCAGCGCAAAACGCCCGCCCCTTGCCAGTCAAGACTACCGCCTCAGTTTCGTGATCCTGAGCAATATCAGCAAAGATGTGCGACAACTCAGTATGCAACTGAGCATTAATTGCGTTGAGGCTTTGCGGCCGGTTAAACGACACGGTCAAAACCTTTCCTTCGCGCTCCGCGCTTAGACACTCATAGCGGCTATAGTCCATGATGTTTCCTCCTTTTTTTCCGAACCAAGGCGGCCTATTATTGGCCAGACAGCGCTAACGATCAAGGGAAGGACTGGGGAAGGTGTTATGCGAATTTACTTTTGTCGACGGGGTCTGACTTATATTTGCAACATACTCCAAAATGAGCTTCCTGATGATGAAATCCTGGATTGCCCACCCGACCACGTTCCCGAAGCTGCACAGCAGGCGGATGTCCTGATTCCAACGGTCTCACCGATCGGGACGGAGGCCATGCACTCGCCTCGCTTGAGACTCATCCAGCAGTACGGCGCAGGTTTGGACTCGGTCAATATTCCGGCAGCCACCGCCGCAGGCATCTATGTTGCCAATGTGCCGGCGGCGGGAACGGGCAATGCCGAATCTGTTGCTGAGCTCGCCTTGCTTTTCATGCTCGGGTTAGCCAGAAAATATCGGCAGACCCAAGAGAGCATCCGGAACAAAGTCCTAGGTTCACCAATGGGTCAGGCCCTCAAAGGCAAAACAGCAGCCATTATTGGATATGGTGGGATTGGGCGGGCGCTCGCCGAACGCTTAGCCGGCTTTGAGATGAATGTCCTTGCCGTTTCCCGACGTGGTCCTAAGACAGACAAGCCGGACGATGACATTCCTATCAGTCGCCATGTTGCCCAAGACGGGTTCCACGATGTACTGCGAGAGGCCGACTTCGTCATCACCGCGCCACCCCTCAACGACGAAACCCGCAGCCTCTTGGGCCAAGCCGAGTTCGCCTGCATGAAACCAGAAGCATTTGTGATCAACGTGGCCCGCGGGCCGGTGCTGGATTACGATGCCCTGCTGGCGGCTCTCAAAGAACGCCGTATCGCAGGCGCTGGCTTGGATGTGTTTTGGTACGAGCCGTTTGACCCGGACGACGAGATCTTCAGCTACAACGTGCTCGCCACCCCCCACGTCGGCGGCGCGACCGACGTCAGTCTCCAAGGCATCGCCAAACGCGTTGCTGAAAATGTGGGCCGGCTACGGAATGGCGAAGCGCCGCTGAATTGCGCAAATCCGGAGGTTCAGCCGAAGGGATGAATGCCATCCACTAAATACTTCGGCCAATACGAACCCCAGACACAAAAAAGGCGAAAAGTGTAAGACTCTTCGCCTTTTTTCGCTTCGCTAAACGAATTTACTGCCGCTGTTCAGCCGACACGTATGTAGCTTCGTGTTGTCCTGTGTATACTTGAGTCGGCCGGAAGATCCGGTTGTTTTTGAGCTGCTCGTGCCAGTGGGCTAACCAGCCCGCTACGCGGGCGACAGCAAAAATCGGAGTGAACTCGTCAATAGGGATACCCAGCTTGTCGTAGACAACGCCAGAATAGAAATCGACATTAGAGGCGATCCCCTTTGCCCCTACCCGTTCGCTAATTATCTTCTCTACCTCTTGCGCCACTTTGTACAACGGATGCTCGCCTTTGGCTTCAAAAAGCTTACGGGCAAGCCCTTGGAGCGCGTTGGCGCGGGGATCCTTGACCTTGTACACGCGGTGGCCCATGCCCATTATTTTCTGTTTGGCTTTCAATCGATTCTCGATATACGGCCGGGCATTGTCCACTGTCCCAATTTCACGGAACATCTTGAGCGCTTGCTCGTTCGCTCCGCCGTGTAAAGGACCGGTAAGGGCACCAATTGCGGAGGACACCATGGTATACGGATCTGCTTCTGTTGATCCCACAACCAAGCCACTAAACGTTGAAGCATTCATGGTGTGTTCAGCGTGGAGGATGAAGCACACGTCCATAATACGAGCGTCGAGGGGGTTGGGCTCTTCTTCGGTCAGCATCCATAAAAAGTTAGCCGCATGGGACAGGTCGTCCCGTGGTCGAACTGGCTCGTCGCCATGCCGCATGCGTTCAAAGGCCGTTACAATCGTAGGCAGCTTGGCAATCAGCCGGATTGTCGACCAATAACGCTGCTCCTCGTCTCGAATATCACGGGCCGGGTAAAACATGCCCATAGCGGCCACTATTGCCTGCAGCGCATCCATAGGATGTCCCGTTTCGGGCAAACATTTCATGAGGTCGAGAATACGGTACTTGACCCGACGGTGGGTTCGCAGGTCATGGTCAAATTTCTTGAACTCTTCACCAGTGGGCAGCTTCCCAAACAGGAGCAGATAGGCCACCTCCTCATACGTACTCTTCTCGGCCAACTCCTCGATCGAGATGCCACGGTATTCCAGGATGCCCTCCTGACCGTTAATGAAGCCAATCTCCGACTCCATAATGGGCACCCCCTCGAGTCCGGGAATCAATTTCTCCATATCCACCCTTTCTACACGTTCGCAAGGATTCTAGTACTAAAACGGAATAGAGGCATTATCCTCCCATCTGCTTGCTAAACGACTCCAAATCGAAATAATCACGCCACGCAGAGATCTTCCCGGCCGTGATTTCAAAAATACCGGCTACGGGCAGCGATATCGTCTTGGGCCCTATGACAAAGGTATCAACGCGCTCGTTCATGACCACATTTCCATCAGACGTCGTATGCTTGATCTCAAACACGGCGCTCTGCGCATCCTTCAGAAAAGGCTCGGCAAAGCCTCGTATGGCCGCATGCCCGACAAGCGGCTCCATCGGAATGTTGTGGTAGAAACAGTCTTCCGAGAGATATCCCAAGATCTCATCAACGTTCAATTTCGACCACGCTTCACAGAAATCCGTGACCAATTTTTCATTCTCAGCACTCATCTGTACACCCCCCTTATCAGTCGGTATGGCTGCGGGACCCCACCACCCCGTTATACGTATCGGAAATGGCCCCCAAGTTGCAAGCCTCCGAGGACCTCAGCTTCTCTTGGTCGGTGTGTCATATTGACGCACCGTTAACGCTTCTTTACCCTGCATGGATGACCGATTTCTACCATCCCTTTGCTCAGTCCGCGAGCGAACTGCGTGGACACCAACCAGGTGTCAGCGAAATCTTACCCAACCTCTTTGTCGGCGAATACCCCCGGGTTGAAGATGCCCTGTGGCTCAAGCAAACATTTGGCATCTCTGCTGTTTTGAGTCTCCAAGATGCCGACGATATCAGCCTCAAGGGACTAGACATTGCCGTTTTGAAAAGCACTTACCGAGAACACCAGATCGAGTTCGCCCGCACACCGATCGCGGACTATGATTGCCACACTCTGGCCACAGCCCTACCCCAAGCGCTAAACCAGCTCCATACAAGTATTCAGAATGGCAGACGCGTTTTCCTGCACTGCAATGCTGGCTGCAACCGAGCACCCACAGTCGCGATTGCCTATCTGCATGTTCATCACGCCATGTCCCTCGAAGACGCGCGAAACTTTTTCAAAGCGCGGCGACCGTGCGGACCATATATGAACGT
>CAZBUD010000072.1:0-10966 GCA_964495015.1 uncultured Enterobacteriaceae bacterium
GTAGCGGCGGGCGGACTCGAACCGCCGACCTAGGGATTATGAGACCCTCGCTCTAGCCACCTGAGCTACGCCGCCATACTTGTGTTATCCATGACTTACCGTCGGTTGCATCTCGGGTAATACAGCGCGGGCAGCTAACGTGGTGGCTGTTTGGACCATGCAAGCCGCTTCGATCTTCTGAGCTGCCTCCTGAAGATCTCCATCGGCGACGATGTGGTAACGATCAAAGATCGCTCGGGTTTTATGCCCACCTATCGCCATTGCTACTCGTTCTGGAATACCTACACGCACCATATTCCTGATTGCAGTCCGTCGAAAGTCATGCGGAATCTTACCAGGAATTCCCGCTTCCCTACAAGACCGGTGCCACGCCTTGTAGAATAACTGGATTCGTTTGCCGGTTCTATGAAATACCCAACGACACTCAGGGTAGCTGCTCAGATGATTTTGCAACTGAATCTCAATGTTCCCTCTAAGCATCGGCGGAAGAACGACGTCCCTGCCCTGCTCAGTTTTTGTGGTGCCAGGCTCTAGCCTCACTGTCCCTGTCTCTAACTCAATCTGATCCCAAGTCAGAGAGAGCACTTCGGTCAGGATCCGCCGCGCGGCTCCAAGGATGCGCTGACGCAAGTGCAGTATATGGGCCGTGAGCAGCATGCACCGTATTACGAACTGAAGGAACCCCTTGATGAGGAACACTGCCTCGCGTTACTGCCGGAGCCCACTGCGGAGGACATCTTCCTCGACTTTGAGGGCAATCATTTTGGGGAGCAGGGTGTCCAAGAATATGTGACCGGATACGTCACGAGTGAGCCGGACGGGAAGGACGTCTATACGCCGATCTGAGCCGGTACGTTGGAAGAAGAGCCGTAAGCGTTTGAACGCTTCAAGGATATGGCGACAGCCGTCAGAGCGCACAACCCGAACGCGCATGCCTATCATTTCGCCCCGTATGAACCAACGGCGCTGAAACGCCTGATGGGTCGATTTGCAACACGCGAAGTCGAACTCGATCAGCTGCTCCGAGGCCAAGCGTTCGTGGATCTCTACCGCCTGGTCAAAGGCGCCTTGTTCGAGGGTGTCGAACGCTACTCCATCAAGGATCTGGAACCATTCTTCGGGCATACGCGCCAGCAGGATCTACGGGACGCCACCATGAGCAGGCGGATTATCGAACATGCCATTGAGGCAGGGAGGACTTAGACTTCTACTCAAGAATTTCCTCCAGGTTCTGAATCATCGTTCTCATCGCCGGCAACAAAACCGCCCCAGCTCGAATTATTATTGTGTGGGCCTATCACGACGTTATGAGACCTTGTCTTTTCGTCAGAACCGTCCCAGCGTTTCAATAACGCCACTCGCTCCCGCTGTCCGTCACGCCATGGGCCAGCCGCTGGCACTTAATACCCCCACTCCTTATGCCGGACCGGCAAACGTGGTGCGGATGAGGTGGAGCACGCAGACTGGATTAACGCAGAGACGCCGGGGACCAGATGTTCGCCGATCCTCTGCCCCACAAACCCCATAGTGGTAAACGCGAAGCCCTCACGCTCCCCAGGGAGATTGGCCGGGTTTGTTGGTTGATGAGCTGGCATTCATGAAGGATGCTCAACCTCTCGGCGTCCGTAATTTCGGTAGCCTTGGCATGCTCAAAGAAGCGAGTGTGTAAAGCCAGGCTCGATCAAGGAATCTGTTTCCGAGGACGGCCCTCGGGTGACGACGCTACCGGTCGCGGGAGGCGAGCCACCATGGCCTGCTTATGTCGCGTACTGCCTAACGCTGTGCACCTGGGATGCGCGCCAAGAATGCATGAATGGCTTCATTCACCCTAAGGGCGTTCTCAAGGTTACTGGTGTGCCCAGCCTGCGGTATTCTTGCGAGGGTCGCACCAGGTAGCGCTTCCAGCATGTGGACTGCACGCTCAACAGGTAACGGGATGTCTTCCTCCCCATGGATCACCAGGACAGGCACCGTGATTTCACTGAGGCGACTCGTCAGGTCATCTTTGTTGATCCACGACCGGCCTTGGTAGAGCACGGCGCGGGCTGGGACGGTCGTCGCCCAGCGATCGATCCAGTACTCGACGAGATTCTTGTTTTCTTTGGCCGTGGTAGTGCCGAAGCAGTACGGCGCAGCCCATTCTGCAAATTCGCGCGGCACCATGCCGTCGACATCGACCTTGTCGAACTCGTAACTATAGGCCTTCTGCTCACCGAGCGTATAGCTCTGCGACGTGGCGTCGATCAGAATCAAACCGTCGAGCCGGTCCGGATAAGTGAGTGCAAACAGCAGGGCCATGAAGCCACCCACCGACATGCCGGCCAGAACGCATTTGTGGATCCCCAACTGATCAAGAAGCGAGCGACAGTCCTCGACCAGGTCAGCCAAACTGTGTGGTTGAGGAGTACCGGTCAGGACCTGACTATTATACGAGATGACCCGATACCTGCCAGCGAGAGACTCAAGCTGCGGGGTAAACTAGGTCGCGTCCATCAAAGTACCATGACCAAATACCACGGCCGGTCCCGCACCCTGCTCAATATAGAGATCATGATAGAGATTACGCACCGTTCTTTCCCCCTCTCGGCATCATACACCGTCAGCCTGGGACAAATACTGTCAGGTTGTCGATCCCGTGTGGAGTGTCGTTTTGGACACAGTCATCACACTATGTCCTCCCGTACCACAAGTCACTATAGGAAGCATCGGTTGCCGCCTGGAATCATTAGTCCACGTCGCATGGCTCTACTACCGCCTCAGCCTGACCTTACATGAGGTCAGGGAGCTCCCTCCTCTTCGCCTCCACACCACACACTGTAAAACTCTCACGGCGTCATTCGGACTGGCTTTGCAGCCGACATCATCGCGACGATAACGAATCCGCTAGCGGATATTCGGGCGCTGCAGAATGAGAAGCACCTTGAGGATTTCCTGGTTCAGAATTAGAGCGGGACCGCTACATACGCGTAAGAAAGCCGCTGCAGAAAATAGCGCGATGCATTCCGTCACGCCATGGGCAAGCCGCTCGCACTTAATATCCCCACTCCTCATGCCGGACAGGCAAATGATTCAGCTCGTCGGGCCGCCTGAACAGACCATAAAGCGCCGCTGAGTGAGCTTTATCCTGGATGACCTCTCGGTCAATCGCTTCGCAAGCCGGACACCGCCGTCATAATAGCGTGCTAAGCCTGCTGCCGGAGGATGGTCTTGAACACGAGGCAACGCACGGGCTGAGCCAAAAAAGACAATCGTATTTTTGACTTTATGTCACCGAAAACGATGTTCCGGCTCAGTCAACGCGCACAGGAGCTGAATGGCTCGGGCATTGGCACTCTTTAAAAGGGCAGTGTCTTGGTAGGCTTCTGGTACACCCTGTTTTTTCTGCATGTGTTCAGAATGCCAGCTTTAGCAGCCAGATAAGAACGCCGGTTGGAGGAATGGGGCCTCAGGCTAAACCCCAGGGAAGAAAACGTTCACGAACCGGCAAGATTCGGTGTGATTTGGCGTGGTCTGAACTGCAAATCGTCAGTCCGCGGGCTCTCCATCCGCCCAGTACTCACCAACATCGGTTATCGCCACCTGCTGCCCACCACGTTCGACCTGGAAGAGCTTTTTTTCCGTGATTTCCAGGCAAGACAACTTTCCGCCATAGACGAGACCGGTATCGATGCCCACTTTGTAGGGTAAATCGAAATCGACTTCAACGCGCGGCGTATGGCCATACACGATCGTGCAGGTCAAGTCGTGCGGATAGGAAAAAAAAGCCTCACGAATCCAGAGCAGGTCCTCGGTAACTTGAGCATCCAGGGATCCGCTCGGATTGACACCCGCATGGACACACAAAATATCATCGACGGGGAATAAAAGCTTGAGGTCAAGAAAAAACTCGCGGTGGGCTTCGGGCATGGCCAGCGCGATCTCATTGCCAGGAGTGAGTGAATCACAGTTGTAGCTGGCTATGGTTTGCCGTCCGCCGTTCATAAGGAACGCTTGGCCATAGAGCCCATCATAGCCGAGGAAGTCTAGGAACATGTCCTCATGATTACCCTTGAGAAAGGTAAAGCTGCACACGTTATCAGCCCGCATGCCTAGGAGCAGATCGACAACGGCCTTCGCGTCAGGCCCACGGTCAATATAGTCGCCTAAACAGACAAGACGGTCTTCAGTCTGCAAAGAAAGAGACTTGAGAAGCGCCTCAAGTTCTCCCGGACAAGCGTGAATGTCCCCAACAATAAAAAGCCGGCCGGACTGATCTGATTGGCCTAATAGATCTAATTGATCCAATAAATCTTGCTGATCTGGCACAACACCCTCTCTATCGTCCTGCATACACCGGTTCACGTTTTTCACGGAAGGCGAGTATGCCCTCTTTCACATCTTCAGAATACATCAGTTTCCGCTGCGCCGCCATCTCCGCAGTGAGCGTCTCTCCAAGACCGGGCCCTAAAGCGTTATGCATCGACGTCTTGATAGCCGCTAGCGCTAACGGCGCATTCTTTGCCATACGGTCTGCGTATGCGCTGGCCTGTTCGCGGAAATTATCTCCGGTCAGTACCCGGTCCACCAAGCCCATATTGGCAGCTTCCGTTGCATCCAGGATATCACCACTGAGGGCCATTTCCATGCCTCGCATGCCTGTCAAACGGGGCAGAAAATAGCTGGCGCCACCGTCGATGGTGAGTCCGCGTTTGACAAAAATGAGCGAGAAGCGGGCTGCAGCTGAAGCCAAACGAATATCTGAGGCCAAGGCCAATGAACATCCAAAGCCGACGGCCACGCCATCCACTGCCGCAATCACAGGTTTTGGCATGTTCCAGATCGTCCGGATAAGGGCGTTAAAACCGTCTTCAGCGAGATCTTCTCCAGGAGACGCCGAACGCGCCGGAGCAGCACCCAGATCAGCGCCAGAAGAAAAGGCTCCTCCCGCGCCAGTCAGCACAAGAACCCGAGTGTCATCATCTCTCCCGCCCTCAGTCAACGCCTCTTTCAGTGCATACACCGTATCCCGGTTCAACGCGTTTTTGCGCTCAGGACGGTTTATGGTGACCCACCGCACCTGGCGCTGTTTTTCATTCAAGACAACGTTCATGAGGGAACTCCTCCATACGTACAGCAAAGATTTGCGATATCTTATTGGTGAGAGTCTGCACTACATCGGTGAAAGATATCAGCCTTCCGCCTTCCTCTTTTAGACTGGTCACGCCCATGCCGGCAAGGCCGCAGGGAACGATATAGGTAAATGGAAGTAAATCAAGATCCACATTAAGACAGAAGCCGTGCAGAGTAACCTTCTGCCGCACAGCAATCCCAACCGCACCGATTTTTTTCTCTCCTACCCAGACACCCGGCCACCCCACTTTTCTGTGCGCAAATACGCCGACATGCAGACAAGTCTGCAGCATGACGTCTTCAAGCTGCGTAATAAAGCGTCGCACGCCATACTTTCTGAGGATGGTGGAAAAGAGTGGATACACAACGAGTTGCCCCGGCCCGTGATACGTTGCTCCTCCGCCACGGTCGGCAAGCTCCACACGTATGTCTCTTTTGTGGAGTTCCTCACGCGAAACGAGCAGGTGGTCTCTCGGGTCTTGCTGACCTTGGGCGTAACGATAGCCCAGCGTAATAACCGGTTGGTGTTGCGTCAGCAGGAGTATATTGGCCCGTTTTTCCCGGCACCAGGCATGCCAATATCGTTGTATGCGGAGGGCGTGCGCATATTCGGTTACGCCAAGGTCATGATACTGAATAGGCATCATCGCCCGTTACTCGGCCAGTCACGCGGCTCGCTACTCGTTGTGGTAGCCTTGTGCTGTCCTTCGAATAATATATTTGGATCTGACTATTCATTATTTCCAGCTTGACGCCTGTCTCTGCCGGTGGTAGCCGTGAGCAGAGGCCCTCTATGTTTACCCTGTCTTCGCTGTATCAGAGCACTCTTTTTACTATCGGCATTGTGCTGATCGTCCTTGGGATAGGCAACACCGTTGTCGCCCAGGCCAAGGTCCGCCAATATCAGACCGATCTAGCCCGGACTCCGCCCTCCATTGACGCTGAGCAAACGTTTGGCAAAAACGCCAGGCTGCACCACTTCTCAAGCGAGGCCTGGAGTCGGTGGGCGCTCGCACAGGCCAAGCTGGACTTTTATCAAGTACTCCTCAGTAGCGGCTGGCTCCTGCTAAGCGCAGGAACACTGTGCACGGTTATTGCCATTCGACGCACTCGGTATCCGCGCACCCGTTTAGCCCGGCCCTAAATAGTCTCTCGCGGCACGCCCGGGACAGCCTGTTTTCTTCCATATTATACAAGAGTCTGGCGGCGGAAAATCTGGACATAACCAATATCACAGGAAAGTGAGATTTTTAAGACAACCTAGTTGACATCCCTCCAGTGCTCTACTAATGTCGCACTACCGAATGTGGGGACTACCGAGTGGAACATCACATTTCTGTGATATTAGAAAAAACGCTGTCGAACACCACCTTATCTGCTGAAGACGGCTACCGCCTGCTGCACTGTTCCGAGAGCGAAGTGGCTACGCTGCTCGATGCGGCAAGCGCTCTCCGTGACCGGGATAAAGGTCGTACAGTGACCTATTCACGCAAGGTCTTTCTGCCTGTTACCAATCTGTGTCGAGATCGGTGTTCATACTGCACCTTCCGCAAAGACCCCCGCGACCCCGATGCGTGGACCATGCGTCCGGATGAAATACAAACCTGGCTGGAGCGCGCTCAAGCCCAGGGTTGCAAAGAGGCGCTCATGTGTCTGGGCGATAAGCCGGAAAATGCCTTTAGCAGCTACCGGGAAACGCTAGCCAGCTTTGGCCATAAGACCACGACGGAATACGTCTACCGGGCGTGCGAGATGGCGCTTTCGTACGGCTTGCTGCCACACACGAATGCGGGAATCATGAGCTATGACGAGATGAAGTGGCTCAAGGATGTCAACGTCAGCCTAGGTCTCATGCTGGAAAACATTAGCCCGCGTCTGTGCGAGCGCGGCATGGCCCATTTTTCCGCCCCAGACAAAAGGCCAGAAGTACGGGTTCAGATGATCCGTGAGGCGGGACAGCTCGCCATCCCTTTTACAACCGGCATCCTCATCGGCATCGGCGAAACACGCGAAGAAGTAGTCGATAGTTTGATCGCCATCCGCGACCTCCATCAGGAATACGGACATATCCAAGAAGTCATTGTTCAGAATTTCAGAGCCAAGCCTGAGACACGCATGGCAGACGCGCCCGAGCCGGGAAGTGATGAAATGGCCCGTACGGTCGCCGTTGCGCGACTACTTTTGGGTGGCCAAATGAACCTGCAAGCGCCACCGAACCTCAGCCCGCAGGATTACCGGCTGCTCCTCCGGGCCGGGATTAACGACTGGGGCGGCATCTCGCCGGTAACCATGGACTACGTCAATCCGGAGGCCGCCTGGCCACATCTAGACCTATTGGCAAAGACGTGCACGGAGGAAGGCTTTACGCTGTGCGAGCGTCTGGCCATTTATGAAGAATACATAGACCGTCCAGGCTTCCTATTACCCGCGTTGCGACCACGCACTCAAGAGCTACAAGCTGAAGTGGCGGCATGAAGCCGCGACCTGAGAAGGTCCCTGGCCTGAGAACGTCGAAAGAGAAAGAGCCCTCAGGCCAAAGATTCTGAGAGTTCTGAGAGTAAGGAGATCCAGCCGTGACAATCGATAAAATTGCTGGCATCCTTGAACACATTGATCCGCAGATAAGCACCATCCTCCACAGAGCTCTGGAAGATGAAGAGATCTCCTGGCAGGACGGCCTACACCTGTGCGAGACAAACGGCACTGATTTTCATGCCGTCTGCCTGGTAGCGGACGAAATGCGTAAGCGCCAAGTTGGCGATGTCGTGACCTACGTCGTCAACCGCAACATCAACTTCACCAATGTGTGTATCAAGCACTGCACCTTTTGCGCGTTCAGCAGGGAGTATCGTGAAGAAGAAGGCTACTTCCTCCCAGAGGAAGAGATCATTCGCCGTGCTCGGGAAGCGGTGGACATGGGTGCAACGGAAGTGTGCATGCAGGCCGGCCTGCCACCCAAAATGAAGGGCAGCCTGTACATCGACCTCACCAGAGCGGTCAAAAAGGAATTTCCAGATTTACACATTCACGCTTTTTCACCAGAAGAGGTTTTGTACGGATCGCTTCGATCAGGTCTCTCCATTCTACAGTATGTGCGGGAACTCAAAGACGCAGGTCTGGACACCCTACCCGGTACCTCAGCAGAAATACTGGATCAGGAAATCCGCGATATTATCGCGCCGGGACGAATCTCGACGAAGCAGTGGATTGAAGTCATCACTTCAGCGCATAGTCTCGGTATTCCGACCACATCGACGATTATGTACGGGCATATTGAGACCCCAACACATTGGGTCAAACATATGAATTTGCTCCGAGATATCCAAAAGGAAACCGGAGGGTTTACCGAGTTTGTTCCGCTATCGCTCATTCACCAGGAAGCGCCCATGTACCAGCGTAAGCTGGTCAAAGGCGTACGCGAGGGTGCGACCGGAGTAGAAGTAATCAAGATGCATGCAATTGCTCGCCTGATGCTGGGTCCTACATTTCGGAATATTCAGTCATCCTGGGTCAAAGAGGGGCCTAAGATGTCGCAATATCTGCTCACGGTCGGTGCCAACGATATGGGTGGAACGCTGATTAACGAGAGTATTTCCACATCGGCTGGAGCTCAGTACGGACAGCTCGTACCACCAAGAGAACTGCGTCGCTTGATTCGCGACATTGGTCGAACCCCGGCCGAACGTTCAACCACGTATAAGCTACGCACTGTCTTTAACGGGACCGACGATAAATTGAGTCCCTTAGATATGGTTGAGAATGCGGATGAGCAATTCGGATCCTACCGAAAGCTCGCAGCCTCTGAGCAATTCCGTTACGTCCATCCGTTCGAGCGTGACAAACAAGCAACCGCTCACTAAACGTGAAACCGCCCACTAAACATGTAGCGGAGGGATACGACCCACGCTCCTTTCATCGTGCCGACACTGAATTCTTTGCGTGTGACCGCTCTGGCAGGCGGGGTGGGTGCCGCCCGCTTCCTACGTGGGGTCGTTCGCGTCATTGCAGGAGTGAACTTGTGTGTCATCGTCAACACAGGTGATGACGATGAATTCTTTGGCCTGTCGGTGTCGCCAGATGTCGACACCATTACTTATACATTAGCGAACGCGGTTGATTCTGCAAAAGGTTGGGGGCTCCCCCAAGAGACCCATCGCTGCCTAGAAGCACTCGGACGCTATTATGCCGACACCTGGTTCGGCCTCGGCGATGCCGATCTCGCCACGCATTTATTTCGCACTCAACAACTCCGTCAGGGCCAGACGCTTAGCGCAGTGACTGCGGAGATTGCTCGCAAGTGGGGTATTGAAGCAACAGTACTCCCGATGAGTAATGACCGCGTTCGTACCATTGTCCATACTGAGGCAGGCGCCCTGCCCTTTCAGGAATATTTCGTTAAGCAACGCGGAGAAGGTCACGTCTCCAAAGTTGAACTCGGTGGGATAGCATCAGCCCAGCCAGCGCCTGGCGTGTGTGAGGCTCTTCGAAGCGCCGATTTGGTCATTCTCCCACCCAGTAACCCCTTGGTGAGTATTGGGCCTATTCTGGCTCTCCCTGGTGTTCGAGCAGCACTCCAAGAAACCCAGGCTCCCGTAGTAGCCATCAGTCCCCTTGTGGCAGGCAAGCCCGTTAAGGGGCCGGCGGACAAGATGCTCGGAGCGCTGGGCATTGAAGTCTCATCCGTCGGTGTCGCGGATTTATACAAGGACTTTGTTGATACCTTTGTTCTGGATGAGCAAGATATTGTGCAGGATCAGACACAGCGTAAACGGCTGGAAAATTTGGGGATGGCTGTTATTGTCACCGACACGGTTATGAGTGACATGGATAAATCTGTTGCGCTGGCGCGGACGATTATTGGTTACCAGCATACAAAACAATCGAAGGATACAAACGTCTGAAGCGGAGTACGCATGAGCACAATTGCCATTATCCCCATCCCTGGTGTGCCTCAGATCCATCCTGGAGATGACCTGCCCTCATTGCTGCTTGAGGCTATTGATGCAGCCAAAGTCGGTCTCAAAGACGGTGATATTTTGGTCATGTGTCAAAAGATCGTCTCAAAAGCGGAAGGAGCCGTCCTCGATTTAAAGACGGTTGCACCTTCCCCCTTTGCCGAACAGATAGCCGAGATGTGGGAAAAAGACCCACGCATGGTCGAAGTTGTCCTCACTGAGAGCAGCCGTATTGTCCGTATGAAAAACGGCGTGATTGTCACAGAGACGAAGCACGGCTGGGTGTGTGCGAACTCCGGCGTTGATGCCTCGAACACGATTGCCGAAGACGTCGTCATTCTCCTGCCCAAGGACCCGGACGCTTCGGCCCGCACCATTCGGATAGCGATGCAGGAACAGCGCAATATTGCTATCAGCGTGATTATTACTGACACCTTTGGCCGCCCATGGCGCGATGGCCTGGTCGAATTCGCCATTGGTGTTTCAGGACTTGATCCGCTCGATGACCAACGCGGCGAAGAAGATCTCCAGGGTCGTGAACTCCACCATACCGTCGTTGCCGTGGCCGACGAACTCGCCGCTGCCGCCGGTCTGCTTATGGAAAAAAGTGCAGCCATGCCAGCCATCATCATTCGCGGCTATAAATTCAAACCAGCCGAGATTGGCAGTGAGACCTTGAAACGCCCGGCGGATGCGGATTTGTTTCGGTAGACTGTGTGGGCAGCCCTGCCGAGATCAGTCACAATTTAAACCGGCGTTAGGATATTCAGTGTTCTATCCTCTCCTTGGCGGGGTGGGTTCGCTCCCCAAGCAAAACACGCCCCCCCCCCCCCCCCACCCGCCCCCCCCCCCCCCGCGGCCCCGGGCGCCGCCCACACCGCAACAATAGGTGCGTCGTGCTA
>CAZBUD010000072.1:10976-22877 GCA_964495015.1 uncultured Enterobacteriaceae bacterium
GCGGGGGGGGGTCGCCCCCCCCGCAAAACCCCCCCCCCCCCCCCCCCGATACGCGGCACCCCTCTCTAGAGGGGAAACGGTTGCCACGCACAGCTCAACAATGGCGTCAGCTGACGAATGCGCATTCTCCATATCCATGAATAAACAGATGTAGCGCCCCCTCAAGTAGCCAGGCCGCCTCGCGAATAACGCTCGTTTTTCTTATATGCCTTTGCGCAACGAGAACGTCTCGTTGATTAGCTCTTGAGATGTCTATCCAAAAAAGCAGTCGCGCGCTGATACCCATCAGTATACGCCTCAAGCGGAGGCAGTTGAAAGAAGCCGTGTGGCGCGCCTTCGAGCACGTGCAAATCGTTTTCAATGCCGTTTTCGGACAGAGTCTTGGCGAATGTCAGGGACTCCTGGATCAAGGGATCTTTCGTTCCAACCCCGAGATAACACGGCGGAAATCCATCGCAGGCATAAAATGGACTTACCCGATGGTCGCCTTTCAAACCTTCATAGTCATCATTCGCCAGATAGAGCTGCATTTTGGGCCCGGCCCAGCCCAAATCGCTCATGGCTTTATGATAATCAAAAACCCCATACAGAAGCGCGCCGACTTTGATAGCAGGTCGGCCTTTTTTGCTGGCCTCGGCTAGGACACCTGCGGCAAGATTCCCACCTGCCGAATCCCCACCAACGGCCAGTCGAGTAGCATCGCCCCCGTATTGGGCCGCGTTTGCCACCGTCCACTCCGTTGCAAAGAAGCAGTCGTCAAATGCAGCTGGGAAACGGTGCTTAGGAGCCAGGCGATAGTCAATACTGATGGTCAGATACCCTGCAGCCGCAAACTCACGACCGACTCGCAAATGCGTTTTCGGACTACCCATAGTCCAGCCCCCACCGTGAAAATAGACCAGAACCGGATGTGGCCCGTTGCCTTCCGGCACCGAGATATCCGCTGTGACCCGCCAACCGGCAACCTCTCTCAACATAACATCATTATGTACAGCGCCAACGGGTGGCGGGTTGCCGTTCATGAGTGCATCATGCTTGGTCAACATGTCGGCAGGATTCACTCCCTGAGGAACCCGCAGAGTTTCCATGAATTCCTGTAAATCTGCTGGTAACTTGCTCATATATCCCTCCTTGAGCATGAAATCTCCAAGCATCGTATCGTCCCTGACCTTCACGTACCAGCACAGCGCCCTTTGCCTTCCGCCGCCGGACAAGGTCCAGCTGCTCCATGGTGGCACCGGTAGCCCCGTTCTCTATCTGCACGGAGTGGCTGCGGACATTCATAGCCTTCCAGCCGATGGCGGCTTTACCACCTTCCATGACACGCTTGCGGAATCATTTTCCCTGTACGCGGCGGCGCTGCCAGGGTACGCCGACACGGAAGGCTATGATGACCTCGAGAATATTGAAGATATGGTCTTCTTCTGTCTCGACGTTCTTGATGCATTGAATCTTGAGAAAGTCCACCTTATTGGAACAGCCTTTGGTGGTTGGGTGGCAACCGCATTTGCCACCCGTTATGCCCATCGGTTGGACAAACTTGTCCTGATTAACCTATGCGGGATCTCAACTCGCGAAGCGCATATTGGTAATTTTTTCTATACCGTGACACCCAAGGCCGAAGGCGGGAATGATGAAGTCCGAGAGCTCCTCTTTTTCGATCCAAATTCCGAGTTGGCGATAGGAGCCATCCCGGACGAGATGTCCCCCGAGGCGCAGTTCTTGTGTTATAAGGCCCAAATGGTCTCGGCTCGGGTAGGCTGGACGCTGCCAACGCTGTATAACCCACGACTGAAGGACCGGCTATTCCGCGCTACCATCCCGACCCACATCGTTGCCGCAACAGGTGACAAGCTCGTCCCGTCAGCATTGGCCGAAATATATGCTGGAGGTATTCCGAATGCTGAGGTCTCTCAGATTTCAGACTCGGCTCATGCGGTCTGGCTGGAGCAGCCACAGAAAGCAGCCGAAGCAGTCGCCAGTTTCAGAACCGTGAATATGCAACAGACATGAAGGCCAAGCATGCCTTTCTGTCTGTTGCATATTTGGTTGGAGCCGCCTTGCTCTTTACCGTGGCCAGGGCAGCGTTTCGGGAGGAGAGACCGCCCCAAGCGGAGAAATTAGAACAGCGAGACAATTTACCCGGATTTGAATCTTCAGTGCTGTAGTTTATTTTCAATCATACGTAATCCGGTCATACAATCTCTCCAAAAAATAAAGTCCCTAATTTTTAAGTACTTGACAAGATTTTAACTATTCTCCTAAAGCGTCAAAGGTTCCGACCAGATAGCCGTTCTCTAATAGTAGATATGAGCAGGGGAGGCGGTACCCCACCACCGTCTTCTCTGCTCATGTTCTAATCCCCGTCTTCCAGCTGTTTTGGCGCTTCTCTTCTAACTATGATAGAAGAGCCAGTGTTCAGCAAGAAAGAGAGCCTTTGTACGAGGCAACAGCAGAGAGTTTCACTAGAAACTCAGCAAACCAAGCAGGGGGCTCCTTTGAGCATAGAAGAGGCGAAGTAAGGGGACTATATGGCCGCTGAAAAAATCACGCTCACTCGGCATGTTTTAATGCAACAACAAAGTCATCCTGGTGCAACTGGAGAACTTTCGATTCTCTTGTCCCAGATTGCGCTTGCTGCAAAGAAAATTGCTCAGCGCTTGAGTGTGGCCGGGCTCACGGGTGCCCTCGGCGCAACCGAAGAAATAAACGTACAAGGGGAAATCGTCCAAAAATTAGACGATATTTCGAATGATGCTTTTCTTGAATCGTTTGCTTATGGCGAATTGGTTTCAGAAATGGTGTCTGAAGAAATGGAGCAGCCGGCGGCCATCGTGGGTAATATCGATAAAGGGAAGTACGTTGTCTTTGTTGACCCACTAGATGGCTCATCCAACATCGACGTAGACGTCACCATTGGGTCTATTTTCTCGGTACATCGCCGCCCTGCCGGCAGTGGGGAAGAATTTAAAAAAGCCCTGCATCTCCTGGGCAAACACCAAGTTGCTGCCGGCTACGCTCTGTATGGCCCGAATACTATGCTGATGTACACAACCGGCAAGGGAGTGCACGGCTTTACTCTCGACCCTGGCATTGGGGATTTTTTCCTCTCACATGAGAATATCCGTATCCCCAGCCGGGGTTCGATCTACAGCATCAACGAGGGCCGCCGTAACACCTGGTTTCCGGAAACGCGCAACTACATCGAGTATATACAAGAAAAAGAGAAAGACACCGGGAGGCCCTACTCCGGGCGCTATGTCGGCTCCCTTGTTGCCGATTTTCACCGTACTCTGTTAAAAGGCGGCATTTTCCTGTACCCAGCCGACCCCAAAAACACCAACGGTAAACTGCGTCTGATGTACGAAGCCGCTCCCATGGCGATGGTTGTCGAACAGGCCGGAGGCCGCGCCAGTAACGGCACCACACCCATACGGGACCTTGTCCCGGAAGCTTTGCACCAACGTACGCCACTGCTTATTGGCAGCACAGAAGACGTCGAAAAGGCAGAATCGTTTTATAAATAGGGTCTTTCCTAGAAGACGATGCGCCCGCGCCCTTGCGGCTGAACTTTTATTTATGTTTATCTAGGAGCCAGAGGATAGTGAGGAGGTAACATCATGACCGAGCGTGTAAACGAAATAATGGGTTGGTACGAAGGTGACAACCCTGGCACTCGGATGAATATTGCCCGTTTACTCAACCATGGCCGCCTCGGTGGAACGGGGAAACTGGTCATTCTGCCAGTCGATCAAGGCTTTGAGCACGGTCCAGCACGTAGTTTTTCCCCAAACCCGCCCGGCTATGACCCTGAGTATCATTTCCAACTCGCCATCGATGCTGGCTGTAATGCCTACGCTGCGCCATTAGGTTTTATCGAAGCCGGGGCTGATAAATTCCTCGACAGTGTTCCGCTCATCCTCAAACTCAACAATCATGACAGTCTACATGATGAAAAAGACCCGCTTTCTTCTGTGACAAGCAGCGTTGACGATGCCCTCCGCCTCGGCTGTGTAGCGGTGGGTTTCACCATCTATCCAGGTTCATCCGAAGCGCAAATTATGTACGAGCAATTGCGTGAGATTGCTAAAGAAGCCAAGTCCAAGGGTCTGGCTGTCGTTGTGTGGTCCTATCCCCGCGGTTCCGATATCAGCAAAGCGGGCGAGACCGCAATTGATGTGGTGGCCTATGCTGCTCAGATTGCGGCCCAAATGGGCGCGCATATCATCAAGGTCAAGCTGCCGAGTGATCATATCGAAGTAGCAGAAGCCAAGAAAGCGTACGAAAAATATACTGTTCCCATAGGCACGCCGGCCGAGCGAGTACACCACGTTGTGCAAAGCTCCTTTAATAATAAACGTATTGTCATCTTCTCAGGCGGAGCAGCCAAAGGCGATGAAGAATTCTTTGATGAAGTCCGTGCTATCCGCGACGGTGGCGGCTTTGGCTCCATCATTGGCCGCAACTCATTCCAGCGGGTCAAAGAGGAGGCGCAAAAGTTCTTGGACACAGTGATGGGCATTTACGAAGGGTCGGTACAGTAAGCCCGGTCACGATATTCCCAGAAAATAAGCCATTTACTGTAGCACGGGACGCGAGAAATCGTGTCCCTTTTTCTTTTCGGCCTAGGGCGTATCCGCGTAAAACGCCTTAAGCGCAGCCGGCCGGATACCAAAGAAATGGCACAAGCGCAGCCCCCACATGATCAGAATAGTTTTGGTGACGCCGTGCTTTTGCCAACGCCGTGCAGATGTCTGAACTCGATTCCGTAAACACGCCACCTTCCCCGCTCGTTTGAGCTTCCGGCTGAGCTCCAGGTCTTCCATGATGTCCCATTCTGGGTAGCCGCCTATAGATTTGAAGGTCTCTTGACGGACAAATATCCCCTGATCGCCGGTCGCAATATGTGTGAGGCGAGAACGGATATTCATCAAAGCGCCAATCATCCGAAACGGCCAGCCTGGCGCATCCAGGTCCACGTCAAATCGCCCACCAACTACGTCGGGATCTATAAGCGCTTGCTCGATCAAGTGCGGAAAACCAGGTGGAGGCAGCGTATCTGCATGTAAAAAGAGAATGCTCTCTCCTGTCGCAACCTGTGCTCCGGCATTCATCTGGCAGGCCCGGCCGCGCTGAGCGGACAGCACACGGTCAGCCGACATACGAGCGATTTCAAAAGTTCCGTCTTCGCTCCCCCCGTCCACGATAATGATTTCACATTCACCTGCCTGTCGGACAAAGGTCAGCGTTCGCTCGATGAAGTCGGCTTCGTTCAGTGTCGGGATGACAACGCTAACGCGCATTAGCCCCCTACCCGCAGGAACGCCATGGTGAGTCGGTGTTTGAAGGTGGCGCGATCTTCTTTGCTCACTCCCGTATAGGTTATGCGCACCAGGGTCCGTTGCTGAAACACATTCGCACTAAACGGGCTCCTCCGTGGCTCTAGTGGATGCATCACGATATCAAGCGTGCCTTGGCCCAGAGTGGCATGAAAGTACCTGTCTGATGCTTGCTCTTCTTGTGTGTAGGCATACCCATGCTGACAGAAGAGATTCTCTAAACGCGGCACGACTTCATCTGGAGCAAATGCCAAATTCCATTCGAAATTCCGTTCCAAGTTCCGCTTAATACTCTTTTCAATCACACCGATCTCCTGGCGTAGCGAAACACGGTCCAGAGGATCTTGTAGCCCGCAAGGATGGTGCCTTTGATGGTGCCACTCACCTTAGATTGGCCTATCCGCTGTCGATAGCGGACGGGAACCTCGGTGATCTGCAAGCCCAAGCGGATGGCTTTAATCTGCATCTCGACTGTCCAGCCATAGGTCTGATCCTGCATATCCAAACTCAGAAGCTCGGCGAAACGGATAGCTCGAAAAGGACCCAGGTCCGTGTAGGTAAAACCGTATAAGACACGAATCAGACCCGTGGCAAGCCTATTGCCAAAACGCGCATGGGGAAGGAGAGCGCCCGGCTCGGCCCTTTTCGTTCGAGAACCGATGACCATGTCATATCCGCCGTCAACAATGGGGCGGATCACGTCCGCTAGATCATCAGGGTAATCGCTATAGTCGGCATCAAGAAAGACCACCATATCCGGCGGGCTGTCGAGCTGTTTGTCTTTCAAGTAGGAAATACCGGCCAGACAAGCCCAACCGTAGCCTCGACGCATTTCGCGCAACACGGTCGCCCCGCAATCTCGGGCAACTGTCGCTGTTCGATCTGCAGAACCATTATCCACAACGACGACCTCTTTGAGCTGCTTCCATGGAAGGTCGGCTAGCACCTTGGGCAAGGACGCCTCTTCGTTGAGCGCAGGAATGATCACTGCAATACGTGGCAGTTCGGTATTCATAGATTACGGCGGTCACTGACGGACTTGAACGGTAAGCGTCACAGGTGTTCCGTCGGCAGGCAGGAGTTCTGTTTTCGCGCTAAACCGCTGCGGTCGAACCATATAGTCGGCTATACTCAGCGAACCATTGCTCACCTTACCGCTGGGACAGCTATACAAGCACATCAGACAGCCAGGCCGAGGCATGAGCGGGATGCGATTAAACCAGCGATCATGGTTTCCGCCAAAGTGTAGGGCGACAGGGGGTTGGGGGGTGGGGACTGGGGATTGGAGAAGCACCTGGTCAATTGGCAGACCGGCTATGTTTCCTTGCCATGAGACGGAAACATGGAGTTTGCTACCTTGGACTTTCTCATGGGGAGCGGTGCTGTCAGGATCGGACCGCTGAGTCCACGCGGCCATGGAAAGATTATCCCCAGGCTGGGCCCTGAGCGCGATCAACGCCTCGTAAAATTTCAGGTCGTCGACTGTGGTTTCAACTAATGCGGCTTTTGACCTGCCCCCTTTCCAGGTTAGCAAATGATAGCGTGCCTCTTCGCCTTGGGCAGTATTGAAACGCGTCGGGTAAATGAGTCCGTAAATCCGGATCTGCTGCATTTCTCGAAGGACTACAAGTGGCGTTTCTTCGTTCGGCTCCAGTACGGCCCAGGCAGGACTGCACAGGAGACCAAACAGAAAGATGGCAACCGTAAACATGCTTCCTCTAATGCATAGTTCTGTTTCTGCACTCAATCTCAACGGTAGGATACTTCACCTTATCGTCTGTATCTTTTGCTCCACCACTCCCACATAAGCAGCCCATAAAAAGGGAGATACTCCAACCAGACCACCCAGCGAAAAGTTTCTAGCTCACCGCGATAAAAAAAATAGAAGGCAAAATAATACAAACCTAAAAGTCCGGACAACAGTAACCATGAACGACACGGGAAGATACACACGAAGGGCACGATCCAAATAAAATACCACGGGTTGCCGACTGGACTGAGGAGAAGCAGCAGCCCAATAACAAAGAAACAGCCCCTCAAGAACTGTTGCTCGTCCCCTCTAGAGTTTCGCCTTACTGCGATGACCACTGCTCCAGCGAGACAGGCGACAATAATGCCGTTCGCCAGCCAACGGTCTTCAGCAAGCATATGCAAAAAGGGGAACACAAAACTATTGGTCTGCCATTCTCCTGCAAAAGTCAGCGATCCTTGCCACAGCGCACTGCCCCCCGGCCAAAACGGCAGATACCCAGCTATGACTACCACAACGGTCAGAACTAGCCCGCCCGCCGCCGCCCAGAAGCCATCCTTTTGCCAGGTCCGGTGTAAGAAAAGCGGCAGCAGCAGCCCAGGAAAGACCTTGCCAAGAATGGCCCCAGCCAGACTGATGTGGGCCAACAGCGTCCGTCCTTTCAGGACAGCCGACAATGCCAAAACGAGCAGGAAAGTCGGCACAACGTCATAGTGTGGCGAATTAATCGACTCCTTAATCACGAGCGGAGACCAGGCATAGATCAGCACTCCTGAGGTAGATAGGTTAAAATGGCGCAACATGCTCACCAGCACCGCACAGACGGCGAGTTCGAAACAGAAAAAAATCAGACGCAGGGCGAGCAAGCTGCCCGGCGCAATCAACGCAGCCAAAGCAAATACAGTCTGGGCCACCGGCGGATAAATTGTCGGGACTCCGGGATTGTTGACCCGAGACAGCAGCAGGGCGAAGTGCTCGTCTTCATCAGCAATCTGGCGATACGGGCGCAGCTGCGCATTGTTTGCCGCTCCCATTTGTATGTTGAGTGGATCGAATTGGTACGGGTTCAGCCCGCTGGCAACCACCTTTCCATCCCATAAATAGCGATAGTAATCGTCCTCTTGGATAGGCATAGAGAACAGAAATAGAGCACGAAAGAGAACGGCGAAAACAAAGATAAGGACAAGCGGAGATTGTCTCGTATCGAGATGGCGGAGCCACCGGATTGCCATTGTATACAAGACAAACGCCGCACCATACAGACACACAAACGTCCCAATCGGCCGCTCCAGATGCCCTTGACCATAGACGAACGCATGGCTTAGCCAAGTTATAGCGGCGTAAATATGGAGAGAGAAAATACCAAGAACGCACAACGTACGCCTTGATCTTCCTTCTTGCGGTGGGAACATTTTTGAGAAGCGCAGGATTTCAATAGACATGCGTCGGGCTCGGGGTGCTGCTGCTCACGCCGTATCACACCTCCCTTCAGCCAAGATACTGACACCCGAAAAACGCCTGATGCTGGGCATCTTGCGTGATGCCGGGGCTTGTCTCAAAAAGGGTTTGCGCGATAAATTCTGCACTGCTCTCGACCTGCACGCGAGACGGTCGTGTGGATACAGCATTCAAGCCAAGGGTGGGTTTTCTCTTTCGAAGTAATTTGTGATGCATTGAATTTAGATGCAGCCGCTCTCCGTCAAGAACTCTTGGGGACACGTCTAAACAAACATCACAATGAGCAGGGGCAAGAGTAGGATCCTCCCTCTTTACACAACGAAGCCGGCGTTGAGGTCGAGGGGCCTCGGAAAGCGGGCTGACAGAACCATGACGTACCCGCAGCGCTTCTCGCAGCGCGGGCAGTTCAGATGCCAGCGAGCCAGCAAGGGGGCCGATCACAGTAATGCGATCTGCAGCGCTAATAAGCATTTCAGGCCGTCCAAGAAAGAGATACACCCGACGTTTTACCTGGACGACCTTGGCTTCGATTGTGACGAACTGATCAACGAGCTCATGAGCACGTGAGGCATATCTGACATCTTTCTCATTCTGCTCACCCTGCTCATCTTTCTCAGCCTGTCCATCGGCCCAGGAGAGTGCCGAAGGCAAGGAGAACCCCAGCAGGAGTATCAGGCTCTCAGGACGTAGACCATCCATGTCACCCCTTCTATTAGGGTTAATTTTTTGCAAGCGCCAAATTAGACGGCCACAAGGATAAGCCGGAGCGCAGCAGAATAATCAAGCCGCCAAACGTAATGGGAATGTACTGGGCAAAAAAGGCCACAATGGAAAAACTTAAAGCTTCTTCCTTTGGGACTGCATAAAAGGAGAGGCCAAGGACAATTGCATACTGAAACACCCCCACGAAACCGGGTGCGGCAGGTAAGGCCACGCCGGCTGCGACGAAGAGGATGACGATAACCGCCGCTTCAACTGGCAACGAAAACCCACACACTTTGAGCAACAACCAGTAGTATATTACCATCGTCGCCCACACCACTATTGATACCAGAAAAGTCTGCAGCAGAAGCGCTCCTTGGCGTAAGACTTGAAGGCTGTCAATCAATTCTTGCGTAATGCTTTGTAACCGCTGTGGCAGCCATGCCAACCATGGGCGATTTTCTCCTCGCACCAGCCACCAGCCACCAAAGAGCAGGACAAGCATAATGCCCAAAAAAATCACACTGCCCTTTACATACCCCGCGAGCGGCGTAAGGTACGGCAGACTCAGCACTACAAATAGAGAGACTGTTATCAAATCCAGCAGCCGGTCAAGCGCGCCTGTCGCAATAGCCGTACTCAACGGCACCGGGCCGAGACGTGATAGGGCATATACGCGTAAGATTTCTCCAGCCCGCAGCGGCAGCACGTTATTACCCATAAAACCTATCAGGGTTGCGGAGAAGAAGACCGAGACATGCACACGTTGAACGGGTTCGACCAATTTCTGCCAGCGATACGCGCGGAAGAAAAAGATCACGCCCAGCCAAAGGGACGACAGGGCCAATAAACCAAGATCCACTCGGCCAAAAGCATCCAGAACGGCCGCCCACTCAACCCCGCGCGCAGCTAAATAGCCGAATCCAAGGCTGAGGACTAAACCCAGAGAAATTTTAAGGATTTTCAAACGCTGCTCTCCCCAATATGCCATGAGAGCATGAGTCCAGCAAAAAACGCGCCCGGGGTGACTCGAACACCCAGCCTACGGGTTCGAAGCCCGTTGCTCTATCCAATTGAGCTACGGACGCACACTGCAAAAACAAGGACTTACCGCGTTGGGGCGAACCGTGCGCAATCCGTTTGCCAACAGTTTGCCAACACGAGCGCTCATCCGACCGTTTTTCGAGGCAGGACCCCCGACACCACCTCTTTAAGATCCTCGTCTGACGGGTTGTTGTAGTCCTGTAACACCGCGAAGGTGCTGTGGCCGGTAATGGCCATGATGCGCTTATAGTCCCACCCTTCCTTCACTTTCCGCGTCACAAACGTATGCCGGAAGTCATGGAACCGCAAGTCCACAATCTGCGCCCTACGGCATGCCCCGTGATAGGCCGTTTTCCAGCCTTCTTTCATGGGCTTCCCCTTCCAGGTGAACACGTGGCCAGAGATCGCCGCCACCTTCCCCTCGCGCTGGTCTTTGCGGATGTCCTGCAGGACGGTGCGCAGCATGGGCGAGATCGGAATCTTTTTGGGTTTCCGCTCCTTCGTGTCTTCTGCTGCCAGATGTATGAACCCCTCGTCCCAGTCGATCTTCGCCCACGTCAGACCCTTGATCTCGCCGCTCCGCATTCCCGTCTCAAAACAACAACAGATGATTCTCTGCAAATGCGGGGTCGCCGCCGCCGGGAGCTTGGTGTACTCGTCGGCCGTTGCAACCCGCCTCCGTTTGTTTTGCGGCTTATAGAGCTTGACCGTTGGGATGTGCTCGATAATTCTCTCCTCAAGAGCAATACGCATCATGTGACGGAGCACCTCAAGACTTCTGTCTATCGTTGCCTCCGAAATCCGTTTCCCCCTGTGTGTTTCACTCTTTCGCGTATGCTTGAAGCGCTCTACCTGGGCAAGACTAATTTCGGAAAGAAGCGTGGAGCAACCGCGCTACGCGAATTTCTGAGCACGATGCGGCGCATTGACTCTTTGAGGCCGTCGATCAAGCTTGGATTGTCGATCAACTCTCTAAACCGCTTGACCACCAGCCCAGCCATGTTTACCTGGGCTTCCTCCAAATGGGTACGGCCATCGAGCTTTTGCATTCGCTTTGTGAAGAGGTCCTCCCCGAAACTTTTGGTTCCTGATGACAAGCAATTGATGAGGCCGGAATGATGCGAGGCAACGCACAAGGCGAGAACTTGGCCTATAATTTCCCCCATCTGCCCCCGGTTGGACAGCTCTTGCCAGATAAGCTGGGCCCCTGCTGTGGAATGGTCTACCTTCCCCTTTAGCCCCTGAGCATCAACAAAATCATCCTCATCCGGGTTAATCAGACCAACCGCGGACTGGAGATACGTCTGAAATTCTTTACTGTACTTTCCCAAATCGTGCAGTAAACCGATAAGCTCGCCTTGCGCTTCTAGGCCAATTTTTGCAGCGAGTAATTTGGGTTTTTCCGCAACGCCGAACAGATGCGCTTCCAGCGTCTGTATGGCGCCGTCCTGTTTCCGTTGATGCGCAATGTAGACCGGCGGATTTTGGGCCATTATGCCGTACCCTGTTGCCGAATCTTCATCTCACTTGGGCCGGGACGCCAGAAATGTGGTCGGAGGCTGAATCATTAGGACTTGCCAGACAACTATGACCCAGTAACATCGCGAA
>CAZBUD010000073.1:0-22459 GCA_964495015.1 uncultured Enterobacteriaceae bacterium
CGGCTCGCAGACCACGCCGCCCGACATGTGCAGGGCCGGCGACAGGTGGTTGAGCCGGGTGAAGTTGCGGAAGTCCTCGAGGCTGCCCGGGCGTCGGACGCCGTCTAGGCCCAGGACGTAGGGGGCTCCGTAGGACGGGGTGAAGATCGTCTTCCCGTCGCCGACCGTGACGCTGTGGGCGGGATCGCGGGCCACCATCGTGTACGAAGAGGGGGCGGTGCCCACGAGGGCCATCAGGTGCTCGCGGTCGATGCGCACGGTGGCGCCGTCGACACGGGCCCCCGCCGCCCCCCACATGGTCAGGGCGTCATCACACCGGAACTCGACGCCCACCTCCTCGATGGCCTCAAGCATGCTCCGTTCCGAATGCACGTGCACCGTGAGGTTGGAGCGCGCCAGATGCACGTCGAAGGGCTGACCAGCCGGCGGTGCGGTAAACTCCTCAAAGTGGATATGGCTATCGGTCCAACCGGCCACCCTCGCCGCCTTCTTGGTCGCCTCAATCAGTCCCCTCGGCCCACACGTGTAGACATGCGTGCCGAGTGGCTGACCAGCTAAGAACTGCCCAAAGTCTGGCCGTTGGCCTTTGGAACTGTCATAGAGGTGAATGTGGCTGCCATCGTGCTCGCGCAGCTTCAAGCCAAAGTAATCATGCCCAGGACCGCGTACAGCATAGTGCAACTCCCATGGTACCTGGCTGTTGCGCAGGTCGTCGATCATCGCCATCATTGGCGTGATACCAACGCCGCCGGCGACGAGGATGTGTTTGCGCACGAGTTTGGCGAGCGGAAACAGATTCATCGGGTACGAGATGTCGAGCTGCGTTCCCACCTGCACTTGCTCATGTAGGAAGAGTGAGCCGCCTCGGCCCTGGTCGTGGCGACGCACCGCGATCTGATAGCTGTTCAAGTCTCGGGGCGAGCCCATCAGCGAGTACGGATTGCGAAACGTGCGGTCTCCGCAGCACAAGACGACGATCACGTGGCTGCCCCCTGAGAAGGGCGACAGTTCCCCGCCTTCGACCGGATTCAGCGTGAACTGCTTTATGAGCGGAGTCACCTGCTCGACGGCCCTCACCTCGACTGGAATGGTTTCGGCATACCTCATACGAAAACCTCTTCGATCGACGGCAACTCGCCAGGCGCCTCGGCGTCGACCATAACGCCCATGTAAGCGCCGAGCCTCCCCGAGTAGTGGTTGCCGACCAGGAGGTGGCGACTGCAGCCCGTACACGTGGCGATGTTGGTTGTGACCTTCTCGTTCAACGTCCTACAATGGATGCAATAAACACGCCGCGCGGTGCTCCCACAGTGCTCGCACTGTAGTTCGTCACTGTTCAGGTGGTGTGTCATCGCAATTTGCACGGCGGAGCCAATAAAGCTTTCCGAACCGGCGATGTAAAGTCGTGTACCCGTGATACAGCGCGACAGGGTGCCGTCGAGCTTGGAAACTATCTCTGCCTGAGTGGGGAAGACGCGCAGGTCGGACCAGCTCTCACCCAACTGTTCACTCCAGTCCTTGCCCGAAAACGGCTCAGTCGCGTAAAGGACATGGACCTCGGCTCCTGCTGGCATCGCCCTCAGGAGGCGCAGCAGGGCTTCCCCACCGCTGCCCTGACCCACCAGCAAGTGGTATAGACCACTGGGATCAGGCTTAAGAGTCGTGGAGACTGGCTTACTCTTGATGCCTGCGACTAACATTGATAACTAGTCCCCCTATCTACCCAAGTGTTCTGCTCAGCCGCCACTCCTCGGAGCCGTGGTGTACTCAAGCAAATCCAACACTTTTCACGATCCGCAGCAAGAGCCAGCAGGCGGGCATTGTCAACTTATGGAGGGGCTTGTCAATAGCCAGCCTGGTGTGACGTAATCGCCGCATGGGCATACGACCAGCCCCAACCGACTATAAGAATCACAGCTTTCCGCCCGAGATTATTGCTCGCGCGGTCTGGCTTTATCATCGTTTCTGTCTGAGTTTCCGCGATGTCACGAGCTCTTAGATGGGCGCGGGATTACTGTGAGCCATGACGCTGTGCGCCAGTGGTGTCGGAAATTCGGGTAGGCGTTTGCGATGAAACTGCGGCAGCGACAGGGGCGGCTGGGAGATACGTGGCACTTGGATGAGCTGCGTGTCAGGATTAGAGGTGGACACTACTACCTGTGGCGGGCTGTGGATCAGGATGGTAACGTACTGGATATCCTCGTACAGAAACGGCGAGATAAATACGCGGCTAAACGCTTCTTTCGCAAATTGTTGAAAGGGTTGCAGTACGTCCCTCACAAGCTGGTGACCGATCAGCTCGGTAGCTACGGAGCAGCGCGCCGTGATTTCTTGCCCGAAGTCGCCCACTGCAAGGAAAAACGGGCGAACAACCGCGCAGAAGTATCGCATCAACCCACCCGCCAGCAGGAACGCCAGATGCGGGTCAAATCGCCGGGCCACGCCTAGTGGTTTCTCTCGGTGCACGGTCCCATCAACAATCTCTTTAGTATTGAGCGCCCTCTGCTGAAAGCCGCGCATTATCGGCTGCGCCATACTCGGGCCTTTACGACGTGGCGAGAGATGACGTATGTCCAGCATGCAGCCTAACGGAAACACACAGTGACCTCCTCATATGATGCTCTTCGCCTTTTTCTTAATAACTTGACAAAACCCCGCGAAGTCAGCACGATGATTTCGGTGGCACCGGCGACGTCTGGTCTTTCCGTCGCCTTTCATACCTGACAACATCGTTTTAGAGTCCTTCAATCACAGGAGCTTGCAGCCATGGCTAATCCATCATTTTCCAAGATGGGTAACAAAACTGTTGCACCCATCGAAACTGACCTAGACGGCTGGAAGAAGGTCGAAGGTCACCCGACTATGAAGACTTGGATCGAATACACCTCGGATGACAAATCGATGATCAGTGGTTGGTGGGAGGCTACACCCGGCACCTACCATGCAAGCTACGAATCCTGGGAATTCGTCCACCTGATTGAAGGCCAGATAACGATCACGCCAGATGGAGGTTCTCCGCAGCAGGTCGGCCCTGGAGATGCGTTCGTGGTTGAAAAGGGCTTCAAGGGAACCTGGAAAATCCAGCAAAAGGCACTCAAGCATTTTGCTATTAAACTGCAATAGTGGGCCATCAGCTCGGGAAGCTGGAATACGGTTTCGAGGATATGCGGAGCACAGCATATCTGAGGCGGGCGCTGTCAAGTTCTCGGAGTCGGGCGTGAAATTCACTTAGAGTGACGTCAAATGAGGCTTCTCCTCAGGCTGCGGCTACCGCGTCCGTTGAATTTCGGTGGCAGCAACCGCTGGAAACACCGTCACCGCCAGTTGGCTAAGTCATTGAAAAGAGAGTGGAGCCGATGGCTGTAGTGGTAGCTGTTGGACTGGAAAACGGATCAAGGCCTTATTCTTTGAGGTCGGTGGTCGACGTCTTGTACAGGATAATTGCCTCGTACGCCTCGCGCGCGTCGGCAAAGGTTTCAAGCGCAGACACATTGGTCTCGCGCGATTTGGGCAGGAGCGCCGAGCATACAAGTACAAAAGAAAGAGAAAAACAAAGAACCCACAGGAGAAACTGCATCAATCCAGCCTCCACCTCATCTCCTTGTTGGCAATACTGATATACTAGCTCCCCGTGTGTGAAATGCGTGAAACCTATCGATCATGAAGGGGACTGTTGCTCTGCTGGCCGGCAATGAATGCAATGATCCCACTGCCGGTGATTACATTCAGGAATGCATTGGAGATTCTTGAATATGCTCTCGCAGCCACCCCTTTTGCAGTCCAGTGGTGACAAATGTGGCCAGTGACTGGCCAGCAATGTGATCGAATTCAACAACATGGGCATTATCTGGATGCCGCAGGCAGGCGTGTTGTTGATCTTCGATAAATCCAAGCCGCGTCAGTAAATCTTGGATCGAGGCAAAGCGCAGCATCTCCTCTTGGGAAAGACGCCGCGTTTCCTGAGATTGCGAGGTATGATCGTTAACCGTCACCGCGCGGGAGAGGGTTTCAAGATCGTACCAACCCCGGAACTGCGCCCCATCCCATTCGACAGCCACGAGGTCCATACCAACTGAGATATCGATCACCCGACCGGAATCCGGACCCTCCACACGAAATCCACCGCCTAGGTCGAGAATCGACTGGTCTCTGAGGAATACCCGATCTCCTATGTCAACAATAAAAGCCATAATGCCCCTGATGGTCTTGTGTTCTACTTATGTTACGTAGAATCTTATCGCAATCCAATATCGAGCAGAGGAGGCCAGGATCATGGCAGTCAAGCGTCCGACCATTGAGGATTTAGCCGATATCGCCCAGGGCTATGCTCTGAGTTTAACCGAGCAAGACCTTGAATCTTTTCAAGGACTGATGAGTGGCGTGCTGGCCTCGTATGCCCGCCTTGATGAACTCACCGAACCAAGCTTACCCGTCAGCTATCCTCGCACGCCGGGCTTTCGGCCCCAACCTGAGGACAACCCACTGGGAGCATGGTACTGGCGAACCGACATCCAGGGAGCTCCGTCCGGTCCGCTGGCAGGCAAAACCCTGGCGATCAAAGATAACGTCTGCGTGGCTGGCGTTCCCATGATGAATGGTAGTAGCATTCTCGAAGGCTATACGCCTGAAATAGATGCAACCATAGTTACGCGCATCCTTGAGGCGGGCGGACACATACTTGGCAAGGCCGTGTGTGAGAATTTGTGCTTTTCAGGCGGGAGCCACACGAGTGCAACCGGCCCGGTTCGGAATCCGCACGACCCCAGCCGTACAACCGGTGGGTCTTCCAGCGGCAGTGGTGCGCTCGTAACTGCTGGTATTGTTGACATGGCTATTGGTGGTGACCAAGGCGGCTCGATTCGGATGCCCGCCTCATGGTGTGGAATCTACGGTCTGAAGCCGACCTATGGTCTCGTTCCTTATACCGGCATTATGCCCATTGAAATCACCCTTGATCATACAGGCCCAATGGCGCGTACAGTACATGACATAGCTATGCTGCTTGAGGTCCTTGCCGGTCCGGACGGACTCGATCCACGCCAGCAAGCAGGGCTACACAGCCAAGTCTACACACAAACCCTTACCGGGAATATTCGAGGGTTGCGGATCGGCATTGTCGAAGAAGGTTTCGGCTGGGACGTGTCAGAAAAAGACGTAGACGAGAGCGTCAGAGCGGCGGCGCAAGGGTTTGAAAAACTCGGCGCTTCCGTCAAGAAGGTCTCCATTCCGTGGCATCTGGACGGCCTCCATATATGGAATGGCATTGCCATCGAAGGCCCGACCCTGCTCATGGTCGAGGGCGGCGGCATGGGCACGAATTGGAAGGGCCATTACACTACGAGCCTGCTTGATGCCGCAGCGCGTGGTCGGCTGACACGTGCAAACGATCTGTCTGAAACTGTCAAGCTGGTGGTCTTACTCGGTCGGTATATGCAGGAGAACTATCACGGCCGGTATTACGCCAAGGCACAGAACATGGCCCGTTCGCTCACTGCTGCGTATGATGCTGCACTCCAAGAGTGCGACGTCCTCGTCATGCCGACCTTGCCAATGAAGGCGACCCGCATTCCGGCTCCAGACGCCAGCCGAGAGGAGTATGTTGATCGAGCGCTTGAGATGCTTCCCAATACATGCCCGTTCGATGTCACCGGTCATCCGGCCATCACCATTCCCTGCGCAGTCTCAGAAGGACTGCCGGTCGGCATGATGCTGGTCGGTCGTCACGGCGATGAGGGAACCGTACTGCGAGTGGCAGACGCATTTGAGAAAAACGTGTTTGCTGCTCCTGCGCCGCCGTAGCAATAATGCGGGACAAAAGAACACGCTCAAAGAGTACGCATGATTGAAGTCGCAGCACTGTATGTCTATCCCGTGAAGTCGTGCGCCGGCATTCGCTGTGAGCAAGCCACGCTAGACGTTCGTGGACTCCAGCATGACCGAGGGTGGATGGTCGTAGATGAGCACGACGAGTTCGTAACCCAACGAGAGCATCCTCGCCTGGCCCTTGTCTCGCCCCAGCTTGATGCTGACATACTCCGTCTCACAACGCCTGAAGGACACACCCTCGCCATACCAACGGCTGGCGTCACCGGACTAACGCGACAGGTTCGTGTATGGCACGAAATGTGTGAGGCTGTCGATCAGGGCAACGAAGCAGCTCAGTTCTTTTCAGACTGGCTGGGGGAAGCTGTACGGCTGGTCAAAATGGCCGACAACTGTGAGCGTCAGGTCAACCCAAGCTATGCGCAGACGCCGGTGGTCACTGGCTTCTCTGATGGTTTTCCTCTTCTGCTTATTTCTGAGGCTTCGTTAGACGATCTCAACGCTCGACTCGACACACCCCTGCCAATGAACCGCTTCCGTCCCAACCTGGTTGTCAAAGGCTGCAACCGCTTTGCCGAAGACGGTTGGCACCAGTTGAAGATCGGCAACATTGTCTTTCATGTGGCCAAGCCGTGCGATCGTTGTGCAGTGACAACCATCGACCAAACCACAGGCGCACGTGGCGTTGAGCCGTTACGCACGCTGGCGACGTATCGCCGCGCTGGTGCCAAGGTCTTTTTCGGGCAGAACATTATGCACCGGAGTACCGGAACTATAGCAGTCGGGACTCATCTCGAAGTCGTTGCGGACAAAAGATAAATACTCGACAGCGTGGACAGTTGGGCGGCCTGTCCACCCGGTTTGAGCACTACAATTCGACTTCGTCGTCTCGCGGCAAATTGACTTTGCACACAACCTGACTACTACAACCAGGATAACTGATCTCGTCGAAGCTCAGCATCTTTGACATGGGTATCCCACGACCGTGAGAGTCGCTCGCCCCCTCCAGCGAAAGGTCAAGATAGGACGCCAAGCCTTCATCCCTGATGCTGAGCAGGATTTCGTGGTGTGTCTTTTCATAGTGAACGTCCACTTTTGTGTCCGCGTTCTCGGGCAAAACAAGACGGCGCCGCACTTCTTGCTGCCACGCGCCCTCCGCCATCAAGCCGGTCTTTTCCTCGTACGTAATCTCAACATTCCCATGCTCTACGGCATTGAGCAACATCTCCGACAACCCCATCACAACCCGTTCGGGCTGAGGATAAAAAGCGGACAAAAATGCAGCTAAGGCATTGGCTTGCGTCAGGGTGCGAAAACTAAAGTCGCTTTGCTCAATGAGTTCAAGCATGGACCGGTACGTGCGGACTTCAGCCTGCATCCCTTCGACGACTCGTTCCGCCATCGTTGCCCCCGTCTACATGATGACAGCAATCCTGGCCAGCTGCGGGTTTCCCTTCATCTGGGTGACAACCTCGAGCCCATTGAAGCCCGGCATCTGCCGATCAAGCACGACCACACCAATATCTTGCGGTACACCCTTCAGTATTTCCAAGGCCTGACTACCGCTAGGCGCAGTGCACCCTGGATGCCCAGCGTCTTCCAAATCAAGCCTCAGGAGTTTGAGATTATTCTGATCATCGTCTACGACCCGCACCGTTGTGGGTGCCGTCATATCTCTCTCCTCAAACATGGCGCGCCGGCATACAGATAAAGGGAGCGCCTGCTATGCCTTATTTAAGAAGATCGTCACAACTAGCCTAAAATGTCGTGCCTATTTAGCCGGAATAGGCCATAGCAGAATACGGACGCATTCGAGTCTCACAACTACGTACTATGAAGGTATAGATCTGTGGGCAATTCCGTGATCCGATTTGTCCCACGAACTACGCACTCCGCTCTTTGTTTAAACCCAGCTCTTTTTGCAGCTTGCTTCTCACCACGCCTGCGGCCCTCGGGGAGGGGTCTGCAATTTTTAACAACTGCTTCCCAATGTTCTTTCCCTCAAACAATCGCAAGAGCGTTCGGGGCGCATTTTCAAAACCTTCTTGAATGTCCTCCTGAAACGTCAGCTTTCCGCTTGTAATCCAATCCGTCAATTCTTGAGTAGCCGTACGGAACCGGGCTGCGTAATCGATGACAATAAAACCCTCCATGCGCGCGCGCTGAATAATAAGATTCATATAGTTCTGCGGACCCGGAGGAGCCTCTTCAGCGTTATAACGAGAGATGCCGCCACACAACACAACGCGGGCATTCAGGGCAATATGCGCCAGGGCTGCATCCAAGATGTCGCCACCAACATTATCGAAATACATATTGATGCCGTCCGGGCACAGCTCGTTGAGCCCAGCTGCAACATCATCAGACTTATAATCTATCGCGGCGTCATAGTTGGCTTCTTGGGTCAGCCAACGACATTTTTCCGGTCCACCGGCAATGCCGATCACACGACAGCCCTTGATTTTGGCAATCTGCCCAGCAATCGAACCAGTCGCCCCTGCTGCACCGGATACCACACAGGTCTCGCCCTCCTTGGGCTGACCAATATCCAGGATACCAAAATAGGCGGTCAGCCCGGTCACGCCTAAAACACCCAGCGGCCAGGTTAATGACGCGCCAGACGGAATTTTCGTGACCGGCATGAGACCCCCCCCTTTTGCCGCCGCATAGTCTTGCCAGCCAAAGCCACCCTGGACACAGTCACCAGACTGAAAATCGGGATGACGGGATTCTATGACTTCGCCAACGCCTAACGCCCGCATGACCTCGCCAATCTGGACCGGGGGAATATAGCTCTGGCGATCTTCAATCCAGCCACGCATGGCAGGTTCAAAAGCCAGATACAGATTACGAACGAGAAATTGGCCGTCCTTAAGTTGTGGGACTTCAGCCTCGTGATACACAAAGTCCGATTCCTTGACCATGCCTTGTGGCCGTGCGGCTAAACACCATTGACGATTGATAGGACTACTCATGCAAGCCTCCTCAACAAGCTTTCTAAAAAATAGAGACGCGACTTCTCGCGTCTCTATAGCACTACCAAATGGTAGAATGGCCTGAAAACCGCACTCCGGTTGAAAACAAATATTGATCTCTGCTCTAGCAGTAGGCGAAATATCTGCGTACCTTTTTAGGTTTCTCTACTTCTGCCGATAACGCAGGAAAGGAATAGTTTCCTTTGGAGGAATTTTCATACAGGCGATTTCACATGCTTTAGCTCAGGTATTTCAGGGCCACCAAGCTCTAGATTCCGGAGATCAGCAGCTTATCCAGCACTCGAGTCAGAGCCGCATTCACACCCAAACGAAGACGAAAGCAGACTTTCTCTGGTGACCGCTGAGGGCGACACGGTTACAATATCGGCGAAATAGCTTTTCCGGGCCAAGCTGACGACTTACGATTTTCTGGGACAGAAAGGCGACAGTTTGGTCAGTCAACATACTGAGAACTTTTGGGCTACAGCCAAGAGTAGTTTTGACCTCAAGGTTAAGGGAGATCTGAGCGCGGAACAGTTGGCCGACATTCAAACCCTGCTTGAAAAGTTCGAAGATTTGGCCAGTGATTTCTTCTCAGGTTCCCGCGATACCAGTGGCACTGGGTTAGTAGACATCCTCTCATCACTCGCGTCAGAAGATCTCGATACGATTACCAGTTTCGATGCATTGCTCAAATTTTCCCAACGTATTCGCGAGGAGTACGGCCGAGCGCTTCCGAGCCCAGTCTCTGGGTCAACCGACCCTGGACAAACGCCTACTACAGCCGAAGGCATCTATCAATTCGTTAACAATCTAATCAAGGAGACCCGAGAGACTCCGCCGCTACGTGAGCGACTCAGACAATCTGACCCAGTTGGTCCACCTCCTCCGTCTCGTCTACCTCGCGCGCAGAAAGATACACTGAGCCAACTAGCAGGAATGCTCAATGCAGTCCTAGACAAACCGGCCGATCAGCAAGACTTCGGTACATCAAAACGGAAGCTCGCCACGCATGTTCGGGCTGAATTCGTCCAAAAACTCAAATTTTCCCTCAAACACAAGGAGACGCTGGAACTCGGACCGTAATCGCAGGCACCAGCAGCGCCTAGCTCAGACCAGAGTGCTACCTCGCCGACGAACAAAGTGAGTAGTCCCGCATAACGGAGAGACCTCTCAACCCCAGTGTGTGTAGATGGTGCGGTTCCTCGGCATTAGTCAGTTTGGCTGTCGGCGACCGTGCCTGTCGTCCCCGCTGACTTCGCTGTTGTTTTTTCAGCCGCAGGTTGCTTTGCCTGTATTTTCCCTCGCTTAGGCTTACGAAACGACTTTGGATTGCGACCTGCCGTGAGCAATTCCCCTTTTCCAGGCATGGCTTGGCACAGCGTCTCCGAACGGTAGTGCTCACCTTTAGCCGAATGCTCCTTGGTTCTATTTAGAAAAAAGACGTCACAGCCTTCTTCGTCCGGATCGACTAATACAAACGCATTTTTTTTACCGATTTCTTCTACGGCCGAGCGGTGGAATAACACTACGGGCGTCCCTTCATCAAGATCTATTCCTTCCAAATATGTAATAGGCCCATCCTCATGCAACTTCGTCAATTTGTAGCGATTGACGACCCCTTTAGATGAGGTTGAAAAAATCCACAGCCCATTCAGGCTCTCAACGGTAATTTCGCCCATCGCTAACGCCACCCACTCTCCCAGCGACAGCCGCAAGCGCTGTCTTTGGTCTCTCTTCTCTTGCACGCTCGTGGAAAGTTGTTCGCTCTCCTGCGTATGCGCCTGCATAGGCAGCACCGGAACTAGCATGAGCAGCACGAGCCTTATCAGGGGTTGCCCCATATCTTTGCCCATCCTTCAACCTCCTCTCGCAATACATCGTGTCTCGAAGTGTCCTCTTCCCTAGTGATCGCTCCAAACCGCCTCATTAGTGACGCAAGACCCGGGCTGCGTCAATCGGCGTAGCCTGCCCGAGTTGTCCCCGTGCTCGACTTGCCATAGAATCGAGCTCACGTCTCTACCCGCGATGTGGAGAGTGGGTACGACGAACGCAAAAAGAACGATAAGAGAGAAAGGATGATCCGCATGGTTTTGGTTTATTTGTGTGTCTCAGTACTCCTGCTGAGTTTGCCGGGATGCAGTAAGAGCATCATTCCGAAGTTGTCGAGTCCCAGCAAATCTGCTTCAGCCCTACAACTCGAAGACGAGGGGCAATTGGATGTTGAGTCAAAGACGGCTCACTTCTCGCCCCCACCGCGACAACTGGCTGGGTTGCTTATTAAAACCGCTAAGGCCGAGGGCTGGGTGCCCAAGCAGAAGGCGGTAGAAAACGACGACCGCTGGATCGTCACAGTGCGCGACCCTGACGAGCCACCCGGACGCTCAGAGCAGAACGTTTTCATTGAAAGTGCCCCTGATGGAGGCAGCACCATTACCGTCGGAACTGAGAGGGCCTCCCTACCGGAGCGGTTGCTCGGTCCTCTCAAGGTCAATGTCAAAACGCACTATGAACCTCCAAAGGTGGCGGCGAAAATTGAGCAGCGGCAGCGGGACTACTCCGGCAAAAAATCACCCGCCGACGTGGTGGTCACGGCCGGGACACCAATGCGTCCATACCGTAAACTGGGCAAAGTCCGGGCAAGTGTCAAGCTCAAGGAAAAAACGCTGACCCAGGCACTTTGGGAGGCACCCACATCTTGGTTCGCGGATGACGAGGATGAGACCAGCCGCACTCGACTGTTTAACAAACTGAGCGAACATGCACTCGTCAAATACGGCAATCAGGTCGACGCGATTATCAAGGCCCGGTATAAAGTACGCACCGGCGGGAGCGCGTTTGCCTCCGGCCTCGCGGTGCAATATGTGTCCACCGAAGAACGTCTAGACGAGGTGGAGCGTTTACTCGACAGAGGCTATTTGTCTAAGGCTGAGTATGCAACAAAGCGAGCGAAAATCCTAGAGGGACTATAAGCACCAGCACGGAGAAAGCCATGACAATGAGCCCGTCTGCAATAGAGCAGCTCATGACCAAAGCCATGCTTTCTGACCCCGACCCGCTCTACCATGCGTTGCGGGAGGAGTCGTCCGTTCGCTATACCAGCGTGCCGGCCGGTCGCGTCACGGGGGTTGAGGCTGGGCTCAGGTCACGGGGCTTCCTACGCTATGCCGATGTGCACAGCGCACTACGTGATCATACAACCTTTCCGTCACACAGCCCTATGGCTGGTCAGTTCGGCCCGTAACTAGTTTTACTACTGAACACCCGCCCCGCCATACGCGCTTCCGGCGTCTGGTCAACCAGGCATTTACTTTTGAACGAACTAAGGAACTGAGCCCGTGGATCACTCAGGTCGCCCACGATCTCCTCGATACCATGGCTTGTGGAGACGTTGACTTGACCTGCGCCGCTGGGAGCCATGTTTGGAACCCACCCGTGACATGCAAGAGGTCTACGCCCTAGCCGCCGATATGGGCGGGACGGGGTTTATCTCTAGCCACCACGCTCAGATTTTGCACAACAATGCCCTGATTAATCTCCATACCTTAGAAGCGGCCCACCGTAATGGCGTGCAGCGCTATCTGTATACCTCGTCAGCCTGTGTCTACCCCGAGTTTTTGCAAACCGAGACAGCAGTGACGCCACTAAAAGAAGAGGACGCCTACCCGGCTCAACCCCAAGATGCAGACGGCTGGGAAAAACTGCTGACGGAACGTTTGTGTCTCGACTACCAGGAAGACTACGGCATGGCGATCCGTATCGTACGTTTCCATAATATTTTCAGTCCGCAGGGGACTTGGGAAGGCGGTCGGGAAAAGGCACCAGCGGCCATGTGTCGCAAGGTGGCTACGGCAAAACTGACAAACAGTCCAGAGATAGAAATCTGCGGAGATGGCAAGCAAACTCGATCATTTTGTTGTACTGATGACTGTGTTGAGGGTCTGTAAAAGCTGATGCAGTCAGACTATGGACAGCCACTCAATCTAGGTCAGGACCGCCTCGTCAGGATTAACTAGCTGGCCGATATCGTCGCGGTGATTGCGGGAACACCTATTGCAAAGAAACACATCTCCGGGCACCGGGCGTGCGCGGACGGAACTCTGACAACTCCCACCTGCGGGAGGTCCTCAGCTGGCAGCCAGAAGTTTCGCTTGAAGAAGGATTGAGCTATACCTACGCTTGGATAGAAGCCCAGGTACGGAAAAATCTGGAGAGCTAAGCCCGAGCTCTCTTCCAGTCGGCACAGTCAGTGCAGCCAGCGTGAGTCTATCTCCATCTTAATGTCCCATCTCTTCTGAATCCCCTGCACTCATTGGCACCACATCTGGCATAAACGCTTCGCTTCTGGCACAAAGAAGAGTGGGGTTATAGACTAACGCCCATGCAGACACGCTCAAAACGATGCCCAGCCCCCTTGCCGACGGTTTTGCTGACTGTCCTGATTAGTGTAGTCGACCTATTCTGCTGGGGTGCTATCGGCAGACCGGTTGAAGCCGCTGTGACGGTTGAGCCCAGCAGCCACAAGACCGAGCACAGGACAGAAATAGATACGAGCTTTCGCCTTGTCGATAAGACCGGCAAGACCTTGACTGACCTCGGCATTGACCCCTCTATGGATCCACCTCAAATCGGTCTCAACCCTCAGGCCATTGTCGCGGAACAGAACGTACTGCTCTTATTTCTTCAGCAATCCGCGGTAGCCCAACAGTCATGGCTGCTCTTTAGCCTTGTCAGCCTCGGGCTGCTGGTCTTGCTCACCTGTTTACCCAGGGGGTCCAAAGGGTGCAGTCTAGTAGGCATATTCTTTCCAGGCTGCGCTCTGGTCTTTATCTTTTTCGCGTACGACCATTGGACCCAGCTTGCTAGTCTCCAGCAGCAGCAACATATTCTAAAGACTATTCTTTGGCACGCGGCCCATCAGCCCGACGCGCCGGAGTCTCTCGTCCAACTAGGAGCAACCGTACACGTTGCATCCGTCCAAATGCAGACTGCCATTCATGTCTGCCTGGATGTCCTCGTCTTGGCAGCAATCTTCTTGCTCCGGCTCGCTGGGAAACAGCAGGAGACACAGTCCGCTCTTAGTAGTACCCAATATACTTGATTTCTCGGCCGAGGAGATGGCTCGGCAAGACGACAGAGCCAGCATGAGACTGTCCGCCTTGGGCTGTCTTGTCTGAAACGCATGCTCGCACTGCACACATAAAAACCAGGGCAGGACACACAACCCGGCTCGGTCTCTGATACACGACAACATGTCCATACAGCTTGGGGAGGAACACACACAACGAAGGAGTACGAAACCTTACTTCACAACGACATCCTCAGGTAGGAGAGCAGCCATGCTTTGAGGGCGAACTTCGAGGATTACATCAAGCCAGTGCGGAGAACCCCAGATCTGAGCCTCACAATAGCCGCGTCGCCCCTCGGCCGGTATACCGCTCATGACCAAGGACAGTGTTTGTCCTGGGGCTAACGGGGTTGGCGGCAGCACCATATCATTTCCATCGAGATGCAGCGTGGCACTCACGGTCCTGGTCTTCTGCGTATTTGTCACAGTACACCGCAGCGTACAACCCTGCGTCTCAACGCGAGCCGCAGGGTTGCGTATCGTCGTAGGACTCGCTGCGTCGGCCGCTGCGGCTACCAAGGATGCCCAGTTTAGAGTAAATAAGCACCCAAAAACCACGAAAAGAGATTTCAGTGGCAACATGCTCCGAGTAAACGGCACGAGGAATGCCATCCATACCACTCACTACACACTGCCCTGATTTTTCGAGAGAAATGACTAACGACGAGCCTCATATCCCCACCCCAGGCAGTCGTCAGGGGGCAGTAGAGTCTAATATAATCGTCCGAATGGGCAGCGCTATCCAAGAGGTAACACCGATATTGCTTGGCGTAGACCATCGCGGCGTTTACTCTCAGAGACGAATTGGCGGGAATGACAGTAGCACAGCCACGCTGCCGAAGGATGCCCACTACGCCAAGGAGGGCGTCTTCTTGTCCACTTACAGAGCTGGATTATCTAACGGCAGACCGACTCTGACCCGTCCGTGGGTTGCACCATTGACATCCCAGCTATGGGTGAAATGACGCGTGGCAGTGCACATGTCGCGATACGCACGCGCAATCGGATTGTTCATATACACGCCGCGTCCCCCGCCAGCGTCCCAAATCAAATTTGCAGCCTGAAACGCCAGCTTGCCAGCATATGCGCCAGCCGCGCGATATTTAGTGCGCTGTTCGTGTGTCGGCAAATCCCCGGCTCCGAGAATCCGCATAATCTCGTCGCAGTTTCTGTACAGCAGGGCCTTGGCCGCTTCCACCGCTATGGTGGCTTCTGAAATTTTTGTGTGTTGCAGCACTTGATCTTTTAGGCCCTGGCCGGACATAAGCGCTACCCGACTCTTCACCTGCTCGACATAGTCGCGGACAATACCATCCGCAATGCCGACTGATGCGCTGGAGATCAAAATGCCAAACGTCATATAGCTCGGCGAGCGGTACAGCACTCCCTGGTTAACCTTCCGCCCCGGGCTCTTGTCTCCGCCTTTTAGGTGTTTAATCGGTAATGTCATATGGGTTGGAATAAAAACGTTATCCGCCTTGACATCATGGCTGGCGGATCCGCGCAGCCCGATGGTATCCCAGGTATCGAGGATTTCAAACTTCCCCTGGGGCAGGATAAAGTAGCGCTCTTCCGGCTTTCCGCCCGGGCCGTTTTCCACCATACCAGCGAACAGACACCAGTCACACGTCGTAACGCCGCTCACAAACGGAAACTGGCCGGACAGCACATACCCGCCCCGCACCCTACGTGCGTTGCCCAGCAGTGGAATGAGGATACCGCTCAGCAGATTTTGCGGACTTGTCTTCCAGACGTCTTCTTGGGCGCGTTCAGGCCACTGGGCGACCATAAAATTATGACCAATGTATTGAGCCAGACACCACGCAGTCGAGCCACACCCTCTGCCTATCGTGGTCAGAATATCTACCATGCCGGACAAATGGGCCTCACAGCCGCCATAACGGGACGGCTGGAGGATACGCGCGACACCAGATGCCCGAAGATCATGCCGGGTGTCATCCGGCAGGCGTCGTATTTCATCAGTATGGCGTGCGCGCTGGCGCAAGATCGGTACTAACTCCTCAGCCTTCCGCACAAGCGCCTCCCGAGAGCCGACGCGTAGATAGCGTTTGCGCGCTTTGGGTGCTGTCGCCTTTACGTATGGCTTCTGCATGATGTGGTCCCCTCGTCTTGTATGAATGGTATTCGGACAGGAGGCAAGGTCGCAACCGCGCGCCGCGTCTCCCTTGCAGCGTTACCGACGGATACGTTAGGCTCGAGCTGTTATAAAAAGAAAGGAGTACATCACATGGCCATTACAACGCTTACGCATCATTTTGATTACAAAAGCCCCTACGCCTACTTGGCCCAAGAAGAAACCTTTCAGCTGGAAAAGGAATTTAAGGTCAGCGTGGACTTTCTTCCGCTCACTCTGGACATTCCCCAATTTCTGGGCTCTGCCCAGGTGGACGAGACCGGCAAGGTCATGGATGAAGAGCGCAATCCGCATCAGTGGCGCCGGGTGAAATATGCCTACATGGACTGCCGGCGTGAGGCCACGCGGCGCGGGCTGACCCTTCTCGGCCCACGCAAGATTTTTGATTCCTCACTCAGCCACATCGGCATGCTGTACGCCAAGCAGCAGGGCGATTTTCAGCCGTATCATCAGGCCGTATACGAGCGGTTCTGGAAGCGTGAACTGGACATCGAAGACGCCACGATCCTGCAAAACGTATTGGAAGAAGTCGGAATCGATGCCGACGGGTTTCTCGAGTATCTGAACGGCGAAGGCCGCCAAGAGTACGACCGCATACAGACCCAGGCCGAAAAGGCCGGTGTGTTCGGTGTGCCGAGCTATATCGTGAACGGCGAACTCTTTTGGGGCGCTGAGCGCTTGGTACGCGTGCGCGAACGGCTTGCAGCATAGGAGGGCGTCCAGAAAGTCCATCCTGGGCGTCGCCCGGTTGCAACCCTCGTAGCCAGCCTTACCCTCCATCGCCATAGCACAGTGGCTATGGCTGCTTCGGGTGTCTCGGACACGTCGCTTTCGCGCGGGCTTTGGCCACAGAGGCACTTATTGCACATCCTCATAACTAGACGCGTTTTTCTCTGGCTCCTGCCCTAGAACAGTGCTACGGTTTGGGACGAATAAGGAAGGGACGTTCCGTTTCATGCTTGTCACTCTCACAATTATATTTGCCGTTCTGGCTGTATACTTTGTCTGGTATCGGGGCAACGGACAAGCGCATAGTGTCCACTCGTATTTCTTCAACGCCGTCAAAGTCTACGCTTTGCTTGGCGAAGAAGATGCCAAGATCGCCGCACTCGCGGCAGGCAAGGTCGCAACCCCACGCCAGCGAACTGTCATGCTCGACTATCTGAACGGCCGCACCTCAGCATCACTGTTAGAAACAGAAGAGGACAATGCCGGTCAGAACCCCCTCCTGGTCGTGGACCGTCTCTTGCAGCTGAAAACGGCTATTACCGCACAGGACGATCCCACTGGTGATGTGACCCAAGAAAAACAGTGGCTCAACGACCACAATCAAGCCTATCTCCATGCGCTTGATCGTGGCGATCCAACCGTCTTCGTTACCCAACACCCGGATCTCTTCTCCACCCAAACAGACGAGCAGATCATTGCCAAAAACGACGAGTCGCTCTGACACCACGCCCTACTCAGTACCAGTCATTGCAACAACCGTCGCTCGCCCGCGCTGGCTTCTGCTCAGTCTTGCGGTTGTGATCATTTTTATAGACGCCGTCGGCTACACTCTTATCATTCCAGCGCTCCCGACTTTCGCCCAAGAGTTAACCCTGGGTGAAACACGAGTCGGGGCGCTATACGCATCATATGGCCTGATCTCTCTCCTGCTGTATTTACCCTTTGGGCTGTTGGTCGATCGCTGGGGCGAACGCAACCTGCTCACAGTCGGTATGCTGATCTTAGGCTGTGTCTCACTCGGATTTTGGCAAGCGACCGGTTTCGGCTCCCTACTCGGATGTCGGTTTGGCCAGGGGATAGCCGCCTCGGCAACCTGGGCCGCCGCCTTGCCCCTGGCTGCCCGAATTGCGACAAAAGAACGGCGTGGGGTTGAAATGAGTGTCCTAACCATGGCCTTCAGTATTGGGGTGATTGCTGGGCCGGCCTTGGGGAGCTTGGGGCAGGTACGCGATCCGTTCTTATACTTTGCCTGGCTTCCTTTTGCTTTGGCCGTGTGTATTTTTATCCTGATACCTGTCCCCTCGGAGTCTCCAGCTCCTCCTCCCCATATTCCGCATTCGGCGTCACCCCTTTCCGTGCGCGACGGGTTACAGCGAAAACTCGTCTGCGCGTGCTTAGTCATTCTGGTAACGTGTGCCACTATCGGTGCGATCGAGGTGCTGCTGCCACTGCAGTTCGCTCATATGGGTTGGTCCCGCCAAGAAATCGGCCTGTTCTTTTCGGGTTGGGGACTCGCCATGTTTTTCATCCAGCCTGTGATTGGATGGTGGTCAGACCGGCGCGGTAGGCAGGAACCGATTCGATTTGGTCTGCTTACTGCGGCGGGCCTTGTACCAACACTGTTTTATGCTCTTGATTCAGTGTGGCTTTTACCTCTTGCAGTGGCCACAATTATTGCCCTCTCGGCCGCCCTCGTCCCTACCCTGCCACTCATGGTGGACAATCTGACTGAGGGACAATCCGGCAGAGCCTTTGGTTTCTACAATATGGCCTTTAGTCTTGGTATTGTGTTCGGGCCATGGGCCGGCGGCTATGTCACTGAGCATTTCAATATTCTCTGGGCGGCGGGCCTCTTGGTGCTTCCCCTTATAATGATGGTTCCTGCTCTGCCGTATTTCCTGCGAGACGCGAGAGGGGAACCGCCAAACCCTGAATAGACGTGAAGCATTGCCAAACAGCAATCTGTCTGTATGCTTGCTAGCAGAAGCATCCTACGTTCACGGAGGAATATGCTGTGACACAAAGACCCACCGCTCTTGAGTCTCCAACCTACGATCTTGAAGACATCTTGGCGGTCAATGATGTATACCATCAGCGCGGGTGGACTGACGGTCTGCCCATCCTGCCACCGACAGCAGATCTCGTTTATGCTTGCCTGGATGTAATGGGGTTAGCCCCGCATGACGTCATAGGAGTAGAGTCGGTCCGCCAGCGGCCCATTACGGCAGAGAAAGTCGCCATTAATGCGGTCATGGCCGGTTGTCTCCCCTGCTATATGCCCGTAGTCGTGGCGATTCTCAAAGCGATGTGTCAGGAAGAATTCAATCTGCATGGCAGTACGGCCAGCACGGGCGGCAGCGCACAGTTCATCGTGGTCAACGGTCCGATCCGGCAGGCGATTGGTCTGAATGCCACCCATAACGTCTTGGGCAATAGCAACCGTTCCAATGGCAGCATAGGCCGAGCTATTCGCCTGATCCTGATCAATATATTGGGCTGTATTCCTGGCCAACTGGACCGGGCCACACTCGGTCATCCGGGAAAATTCACGTTTTGCATTGCCGAAGACGAAGAAGACAGTCCATGGATTCCCTTGGCTCAAGAACGCGGCGTTCCCCACGGGACATCTGCGGTAACGGTCATGGCCGGAGAATCACCCCATCAGGCGATGAACGAATGGACGCGCGATCCGGAAGAGATTGTCGAGACCTTTGCCGCAGCAATACGGCATAATATGTTGACGTATTCGATCTGGGCTGGGAATTATGCCTTGATCCTTCCCAAACAACTGCGCGAGCTGATTGCAGCTGCCGGCTGGCAAAAGAAAGACATTCAGGAATGTGTGTATCGTTCAGCCCGTATTGTCCGGCGTGATTGGGCAACCGTGGGTAAGCGGCAGATTGTGAACATGGGCAAGGGGGCTGATCAGAAATTTACCGCTCTGCGTTCGCCGGATGATCTACTGGTGATTGCAGCGGGGGGGCCAGCTGGTGGATTTGGGGCAATCATTCCGCCGTGGCTGGGCTCGCGAGCCCGCGCTGTCACACACATTATTGAAACCCCGTAAAGGAGGAAACGTATGGCCCTGCGTGTTCTTGATCCCACCTTTGACGGCCAGCAGGCCGCACAAGAAACGGTTTCTCGTTTGGGCTCGCTTTCCGGAGGTACTGTGGGCCTGCTCGACAACGGCAAACGGAATGTCAATACGCTGCTGAATCACATGGAGGAGTTGCTGCGCTCGCAACACGGCGTCAGCCAGGTGGTGCGGCTTTCAAAGCCCGATGCCAGCCGCCCTGCTCCGGATGATGTTATTGCCAATATGGCAGACTGTGATGCCGTGATCTCCGCGGTAGGGGATTGAGGCAGCTGCTCGTCGTGCAGTTTGCACGACGCCATTACCGCGGAAAAGGCTGGTGTAGCCGCTACCGCCATTATTACGGATCGATTTGAACCCACGGCGAAAGCCATGGCCAAGGTGCAGGGGCTGCCGGACTATCCATTTGTCGTCATTCCGCATCCCATCGCCAGCAATCCCGACACCCTCCTACGCGAGAAGGCCGAGGACGCCGTGCGGCAGTGTGTGGAGATTTTGGTACAGCGCTAGTGTATCTGGATATGAGATTTGATTGTATGAGAAGACACGTCATGTCTGTATTCCGTCTCATTTGTATTTTGTCGACTTTGTTTGCTCTTCGCAGCTCTGCTCAGGCTCAACGCGACTTCAGCGACGTTGAGATCACGACAACGCAGGTCAATGCCACCATCTATATGCTGCACGCCAACTGGGGCACAGGAAATATTGCAGCTTCGATTGGAGAGGACGGCATTTTGATTGTTGATGATCAATTTGCCCCGCTCGCCGAGAAAATCGATGCGGCCTTGACCGCCGTCCAGCCCGGACCGCTCAAGTTCATCTTGAACACGCACTGGCACGGTGATCATACCGGCGGCAATGTAGAATTTGGTCCGAAAGCGCCAATCATTGCTCATACCAATGTACGCAAACGTCTCATGACTGACCAGCAGGTTTTTCAGAATACGATCCCGGCAGCTCCCAAAGCTGCCTGGCCGGTAGTGACGTTTGATACGTCGATTTCAATTCACTTTAATAGCGAAGAAATCAAAGTCCTACACTTTCCGCACGGCCACACAGACGGCGACAGTATTGTCTTCTTCACCACAGCAAACGTGATCCATATGGGCGATCATTTTTTTGTCCGGCGCTTCCCATTCATTGATTTAGAAAACGGAGGAACAGTGCAAGGCTATACCCAGAACGTCAAGAGCGTGATTGACCAAGCAGCCGCTGACGTCAAGATTATCCCCGGTCATGGTCCCCTCTCAACGCTCGACGACCTCAAGGCGTCTCACCAGATGTTAGTCGAAACGACGCATGCTGTTCAGCAGGCCATCTCGGCGGGCAAGAGTCTGGATGACATTAAAGCTGCCGGAGTCCCTGAGGAATGGCAGTCATGGGGCGGCGGGTCAATTTCGACGGACCTGTGGCTAACCCTGGTGTATCGGAGTTTGACCACGAGTCCGTAACGTGGACAACGCTGTGGCTCACGCCTCTCCACTCGAACCGTCGCCTGAAGACATGCACCGCCTGGTTGACCAGGCCATGGCGTATATCACCGCCCATATTGACTCGCTACCGAATCAACCCGCGGCCAATACGGAAGGCGGAGCGGAACTCGCCCGCAGCTTGAGAGAAGACCTGCCCGAGCAGGGACAACCTTATCACAAAATCCTGGAATTTTTATTTCAGACGGCAATTCCCACCAGCTTCAACTGTGCGGGGCCAGGCTATCTGGCCTACGTTCCCGGCGGCGGCATCTTCCATGCCGCCGTTGCCGATCTGATCAGTAACGCAGTCAACCGCTACGTCGGAGTGTGGGCCGCAGCCCCAGTTTTGGCCCAACTTGAAGCCAATGTCGTCCGCTGGTTCTGCGATATTGTCGGCTATCCTCAGTCTGCTGGTGGATTTCTCACCACAGGCGGCTCGCTAGCGAATTTCTCGGCAATCTTTACGGCACGTCGCGAGCGTCTCCCCGACAACTTTCTCTCGGGAACAATCTACACCTCGGAACAAACACATCATTCCGTCCAAAAGGCGGCGCTCTTGGCCGGCTTTCCATCGCATACCATCCGGGCGGTTCCGACCGATATCCACTACCGTATTCGTCTCACTGCCCTGCAGCAGCAGATTGAGACAGATCGTCATTCCGGCCAGAAACCATTTCTCATTGTCGGGAACGCAGGTACGACCAATACTGGAGCCATTGATGATCTCAACGCTTTAGCTGACATAGCGCAGCGTGAAAACCTGTGGCTCCATATTGATGCAGCCTATGGTGGATTCTTCATGTTGACCGAACGTGGCAAGAGCCGCCTGGCCGGTCTCCAGCGAGCAGACTCGATCACGCTGGATCCCCACAAGGGGCTGTTTCTTCCTTTTGGAACAGGATCACTGATTGTTCGAGATAAAGACACGCTCAAACGCGCGCATAGCGGGGATGCAGCCGCCTACTTGCCCAGCATGCAGGACGATCCGGATTTTATAGACTTCTGCCAGATCTCACCTGAATTGTCTCGTGATTTTCGTGGGCTACGAATCTGGCTGCCATTCAAACTGCACGGCATTGAGCC
>CAZBUD010000074.1:0-210 GCA_964495015.1 uncultured Enterobacteriaceae bacterium
CATGCTAAATATTTTGTGATTATGAAGGCGAGGGCGGCGCAATGGACAAAAGAGCGATTTCTGCGGAACCTCAAGAATTCGTCACGACGATCATACGGGACAGGGTGGGGGCGAAGCTGAGCGAGGATGCGCTAAAAGAGCTTGCTACGTTGTATACCCAATTAACCGAGGGACTGGATGCATTCGCCGCATTGGATCTGAGTCAGGTTG
>CAZBUD010000074.1:220-22415 GCA_964495015.1 uncultured Enterobacteriaceae bacterium
GCTTTGTTGTGGCGGCGGCAGATCAAAATGAAGACTGAAGAGTTGGCCTTTAAAAGCGTTGCCGAGCTAGCTCCTCTTATCCAGAACAAAGAAGTCTCGCCAGTAGAGGTGACCCAAGTTCACCTTGAACGGATTGAACGTACGAATGATCGATACCTCGCCTACCTTACTGTTCTCAAAGATGAGGCGCTTGCAGCGGCACGCAACGCGGAACAAGAAATCGTGCGTGGGCGGTATCGTGGCCTCCTGCACGGTATTCCCATCGCGCTCAAGGACCTTTTTGCAGTGAAGGGCGTACGTTTGACGTGCGGCTCAAAAATTCTGGCCGATCACGTAGCAGACAGAGATGCTACGGTCGTCACCCGACTCAACCAAGCTGGGACGATTTTGCTAGGCAAACTGAACATGCACGAGTTCGCGTGGGGTGGGACGTCTCGCAATCCTCATTATGGAACCCCAAGAAATCCCTGGGACCTGACGCGTCTTCCGGGCGGGTCGAGCGGCGGTTCTGCCGTCGCCACGGCTGCTGGACTGGCCATGGGGACGCTGGGGACTGATACGGGCGGCTCAGTCCGTATCCCCGCTTCGCTTAGTGGCATCGTTGGCTTGAAACCCACCTATGGACGAGTGAGCCGGTCCGGTGTTTATCCGCTGAGCTCATCTTGCGATCACGTTGGGCCGATGGTCCGTACTGTTACCGATGCAGCCGTGCTCCTGCAAGCTATAGCCGGTCCTGATCCCAAAGACCCGACAGCCAGTCATGTAAAGGTGCCGGATTATACGTCGGCTCTGAAAGAGGACGTTCGTGGACTGCGCCTTGGGGTGCCGCAAGAGTATTTTTTTGAAGGCGTCGAACCCGCGGTGCGAGACGGGGTGCAGGCAGCTGTACAACATTTGTCTTCTCTTGGTGCCGCGGTCGAAGAGGTGTCAATCCCGAGCATAGCGCACGTGATCGCCAGCTCCACGGCTATCATTGCTGCGGAAGCGTATGAGGTCCATGCTCAGACCTTGAAAACCCGTAGCCCAGACTACGGTGCCGATGTGCGAACACGGCTCATGCTCGGCGCCTGTGTGCAAGCGGCGCAGTATCTGAATGCGCAACGCTTTCGGACGCTGCTGCGTCAGGAGATGCTCGACGTTCTTGGTCGGGTTGATGCGTTGGTCACGCCTACGACCTTAATGGCGGCGAGTAAGATAGACGAGCCTCTAATCCATATTGACAACAAGGAATTTGTCGTTGCCGCCCACATCGCTCGGGCGACGCGGCCTTTCAATATGACAGGTCTCCCCGCGATTTCAGTACCATGTGGATATACCCCTGATGGTCTACCGATCGGCCTCCAGATTGTTGGGCGACCGTTTGACGAAACTTCGGTCTTGCATGTCGCGTATGCCTACGAGCAGAGCACCTCGTGGCACGAACGACACCCAAGGCTGTAGCATGATAGACAGTCCGGAGGAGTATTCTGCCAGAACAAGCGCCACTGACGTATTACCCAAGATTCGAACAGTCTAATGCAATAGATGATAAGGATGCCCAAACGATGCGTACCCTGTGCTTCTCACGCTGGACGAGTATTCCCCTACTACTGGTGGGACTCGTTTACACTTTCCCACTTGCTATAACCCTGGCGGAGGAGGTGCCGCGATTCGTCCGCCCCGAACAAGCCACGACATACATCGATCCGGTCACGAAGACAGAACTTACCGTCTTGATCGATCAACACCTCGGTGGGACTGCAGAGCTGACTCTCGGGTATTTAGTCGTGCCGCCTGGGGTGGATGTGCCCGACCACATCCATCAGTCGACCGAAACTTTTTATATTCTCTCTGGAGAGATGGAACAGACGAGTGAAGGAAAGGTGCAGACGATCAGCGCTGGGATGGCCTGTCTCGTACCGGCCAACACGACTACGCGTCACACGGTGAAATCTAAGGACCCGGTGCATGCGTTGGTGATTTGGACCCCTGGTGGAGAAGCGAAGCGGATCGTAAAGGAGTGGCCGGTAAAAGCTGCGCAATAGGACGAGCGTTGAGGAGTTGGCGTAATCTCGACTCTGTCTTATAACCTTACTCTATTGCCTATCAGGGCTAAAGTGAAGGGTCTATCATTCTGAACCGAAGCAGAGCGCAGGTGAAGAATATCGCAGGCTCATAAACGCACAGATTGCGAAGAGATTCTTCGTCGAGTGGCTCCTCAGAATGACACGCATCAAATTCGTGTTGACAAGGTACGAGTTCAGCATTGAGAATGGATGAGACGCATGGATCAGACACATGTACAACAGGCTGCCCAGCTGCTGTGGAGGGCTTGGCAGGATGGCCGCAAGATTGACAGGTTGCCGGAGGCATATCGACCGCAGACCATCGGGGATGGGTACGCGGTGCAGGCCATGCTGGCTACCTGTTCGGGTCAGCCGGTATCGGGCTGGAAGATTGCGGCAACCAGCCAGGCGGGACAAGCGCATATTGGTGTGGATGGGCCGCTGGCAGGCCGGCTGCTGGCGGGTAACATTAGCCAGAGCCCGACAACAATATCATTGAGTGAGAATGGGATGCGTGTGGTGGAGCTCGAGTTTGCCTTCCGTCTGGCGCGGGATCTGCCGCCTCGGGGACGCGAGTACTCTACAGATGAGGTCCTGGCCAGCGTGGCCAGCCTCCACGCCGCTATTGAGATCCCTGACTCGCGATTCCTGGATTTTAACAGTGTCGGTCCCGCCCAGCTGATCGCGGATAGTGCATGTGCTGGATTATTTGTGGAGGGAAGTGAGGCGACAGCTGACTGGAGAGCCATCGACCTTGCCGCCCATCCCGTATCGCTCTGCCTGAACGGGGTGCGGGCTGGCGAGGGCTACGGCGCCAATGTGCTCGGAGATCCACGGATTGCCCTCACCTGGCTGGTCAATGAGGTGGCGGTTCGAGCAAAAGGCCTCCAGGCCGGACAGCTCGTCACCACGGGAACGTGTATTCAACCGACTGACATCGCTCCGGGTGCCCGAGTTCTCGGAGACTTTGGCCCCCTGGGGACCGTCGAGGCAGCGTTTGTGGATTAACGCAGAAAGGACGTATGCCTACCTCAAGGAAAATGCAAGCGAAAAGAGAACCTCTCAAAGATCCGAGTCATCTGTTGGAAGTCGAGCGCATGGTCTATCACGCCCAGCGGCCAGGATTTCGTATCGCCGAGCTACAGCTCAACGCAAGCCAGAAAGTCCCCTGGCACTTTCACACGAATGTCCAAGATACCTTCTACGTTCTCGAAGGTCGCCTGCGGGTATTTATGCAAGACCCGAAAGAAGATGTCCGCCTGGCGCCCGGCGAGACGTACGCAGTGGCCCCACGCCGTCCCCACCTTGTGACGAACGTTGGGGAGAAGTCAGTCGTGTTCTTGGTTTTGCAGGCCGGCGAATACGATTTTATTCCACTGACCTGATGCCCATAGAGATCCCAAATCGCTTCATGTGCTGCCTCTCTTCTGCAAGGCAACCAAATTGTGATTCTTGGCTCGGACACAAGCCCGTTGCTTCTTGCGCGTTTACTATTGGAAGCCCTATTATGACCTGTACAGAACATTCTTGGAGGAAGGAGGAAACACCATGCGAGAGGCTGTGTTCGTAGCAGTAGTGGCTCTAGTCCTCACGTGGGGGCACACTGCGGCTGACGAAGACTGGACGCGGTCACAATGGGGACCAGACGACGAGATCGGGAGCGCTAATTACCTCACCCCCGAACGCGTGAAGCTCGCGGCTAGCTTGGTCAAGACCGGCAAAACGTACGCCCTCGGGATGGTGACCAGCCCCGCTACGCCGGCCTATCCACCCCGCCATTACAAGGTGTATGTCTGGGAGCTAGAGCTGGGCGGACCGAACAAGCTGACCGCCACCGACGACCTCGCTGTTACCTGGCTCGGGGTCGGTAGTCAGATCGATGGGTTTGGTCACGTTGGCATCGATCATGTCCATTACAACGGCGTGAAGGCGCAAGACATCGTCTCACTCACGGGCCTCAAGAAGTTCGGCGTCGAGCAGATCCCGCCAATCGTGGCACGGGGTGTGTTGCTGGATATGCACAAGTATTATGGGGTCGAGATGATAGCGAATGGTACGGCCTTTAACCGCAAGGAAATCGACGCAGTCGCAAAGCAACAAGGCATACAAATCCAGGAAGGCGATGTTGTTTTGTTCCACACCGGGTGGCTTGAGCAATTCGAGCAAATGGGAGAGGGCGAGGCGGGACTGGGCTATCCCGAGCCGGGACTCGGCGTTGAGGGCGCCCGCTATCTCGTTGAGAAAGGAGTTGTCGCGATCGGGGCGGATACCTGGGCGTTGGAGGCCATTCCATTTGAGAAAGTGGCAGAACGTTTTCCGGTTCATCAGGAGCTGTTGGCCAAAGCGGGCACGTATATTCTAGAAAATATGAATACGGCCGAGCTTGCTTCTGATGAGGCGTACGAGTTCATGTTCGTGCTCGGCGCCGCCCGTATGGCCGGCGCGGTGCAGATGATTGTGAATCCCATCGCAATCCGCTAAAGCCGATCTGAGAAGAGTCGGCGGGCGGTAATGAATATGGCTAAAGATTTCAATATATGTGTCGGTACAATTGGCACGGGACTGTGGCAGAGTCCGGACGGGAAGTACCTGGCGGATGATCCACTCAGGCCTCTAGGCAGAGAGTCGCGTCTTTAGTTTGGCCGCCCATCCCCAAGAGCCTCGAGTTGTGTATGCCGGAGCCGATGACGGCCTCTACCGCAGCCGCGATCCGGGAACTCGCTTCGAATGCTTAGACTCTCCGATGAACGCCTTGCCGGTCTGGAAAGGCGCTCTTGACTCGGTCTACCCGGATATTCTCTTCGCAGGGACGCGTCCCGCAGCACTCGACTGATGTACCCAGAACTACACGACGTTTATCGATCAACTACGAGATCTATGTGGGGGAGGCGTGTTTCAGATGCCGGCGGATATTTCAGTGATGGAGGATGAATCCCCCGCGGAACAGTTAGCGGCGTACTTCCAAACCCTCCAGGCAGACGCAGTGTCGCGCATGAAGCTGTTTAAGCTGGCCCGGGACATGGTCGGCTCTGATATTGCAGGCCGGCACCAGCAGTATGACAAGTTTTATGCTGGGGCTTCATTTATTGTGCGCGGCCATGCATATCCGGTGACCCCGTGGGACGAATTCCACACCATCGTCGATGATTTGATGACGAGCTACCGGGTACCCAAGACGGGAGATATATAAAAACCTATCTCCCTCGTGGTGCTGCTCATGGGCTCCTCTTAATCGAAATGGTATATTCTGGATGCATTGCCCCCAGCTATCTTGGCCTTCTCTTCTTGGGTGCACTCAGCGAGAACCCGTTCGAGGATCTGCTGCGACCGGGGAAAGGTGGATTCGGGATGGGGATAATCAGATCCCCACATGAGGTTGTCGACCCCAATCAGGTGTCGATCACGAACGCCTAGGGCGTCTTCTTGGAAACTCAGAGAGACATTGCGGTGGAAGTAATCACTAGGCAGTAGCGCGTCTTTAAACCGTTGCTGACTCTTTGCCTGCGGCCGTTGGGTATAGGTGTTGTCCAGTCGGTTCAAGAAATGCGGCGCCCACGACAGCTCTTGCTCGACAGAGACGACCTGCAGACGCGGATAGCGCTCGAAGACGCCACCGAAGATCATATAGGCCAGGGACATGCGCACCCAGTGATCAATATTCGTAAAAAAGGCCGGCGGGATATCTTCGACATCCAACGCTGGGTCCTGTGGCCCCGTCCTATTCGTTCCGACGTGCAGGCTAAGTGGCATATCCAAATCCTGGGCAGCCGCCCATACTGGATCATATTCAGGTGAATCATATGTCCGCCGGGGAGGAGGCGACACGGTGATCATGGCTCCAGCCAGGCCGAGCTTGGCGCATCGCGTAAGTTCTTCGACCGCCTCTTGGACCTCATCAAGGTTGAGCATGGCAATACCTTTGATTCGATGTGGAAACGGCTCACAGAAATCAGCCAGCCAGTTATTGTACGCCCGGCACAGGGCGGAGAGCAGAGCACTATCGGGAAGGCTGTACAGTAAAAGTCCCTGGGTGGGATAGACAATGCTCCCCGTAACCCCATCGAGTTCCATGTCTTTGAGGTGGGCCTCGGGAATATAGCTCCCAGGCCATACGTCTTCTAGTGTTCCAGCAAAACTTACCTTTTCCGGCTCCTCAAAACGTTTCCCCGTTTGGGCTCCCCCGGATGCCCCGCTGGCTCCCTTCAGCCCTTCGCATACCCACCAGTCTGTGGCATCTTCTGCGCGGTGGACAACGTGTGGGGCACGGTCTCTTAACCGAGGTTCTACTCTGCTAGTCCACAAGTCAGACGGCTCAAAGATGTGGCTGTCCGACGAAATGACTCGGTAACTGCCCATGATCGCCCCTCCTTGCCTCTCTCAGGAACTCTCAACACGATCCTTGAGGATCTTTGCCGGGCAAGTAATCATACGTATAAACCCGGCTGCATAGTCCCGCTGACGTTGTTATCGTTTCATTTCCTCCACTCTCTCATGATCAGGAATAAAGCGGCGCGGATCAAAGCCATCGGGCACGCCTGGCTGCTGGTACAGTTCCACGGCCGTTGTCACCTCAGCCATGGCAAGAGACAGGTATAAGAGTCGCCGTGCCTCTTCGGGCAGTACGGCTGCCCGCTCGGGTATGGGCTCGATCGAAAATTGACGCAGATAGGTCAGCACGGCCTCCATGCGCGGTAGCATGGTGTCGTAGAAGGCTTGGATCAGCGTCATCGTGCTGGTCAGGCGCTGCTGGTTGCGTTCCGTCTCGGTTGCCAGCGCCCAGACGTCGGCCAACGCGTCAAGGTCAGTGAACGACTCGGGCAATTTCGGATTGGACATGCCTGCTCCGTCCGTGCTCAGCCGGCTATCAGGTCTTCCGCCACTTTGTGCGCGTGCCGAATCAACAGCTCTTGATCCTGTACCGTATACTGGGTCAGGATGCCTGTTTCGATTCCCCGCTGTGTGTTCTCCAGGGTGCTACCATCTTCCAGCCATACATCCCGCGCTAAGCACTTGTTGTACTCGCGGGTCACCGTTTCTGCGGCAGTGGCCGGCTGCGGGAAGTAGCCGCGCGCATTCCAAGTCGAGCGACTCACCGTCTCCGGCCACATGGTATGCGTGACAAAAAGAAAAGGACTCAGAATCACCATGTGAAAATTCGGGAAAATATAATAGATGTCAAAGAACCACTGCTTACTGCGTGTAGGATTCACCCCCAGCGGCCAGCGGTCCATATCACGCATACTCGGAAACGTTTTGAGGCTAGTCCCGAATTGAGCCACCAACAACTCCATGGGCGTCCGCTGTGTATTGCGGCGATCGCCATAGAACGACATCATACTGTGGCGGCGGAAGAGCTTAGCGTCGAGCACATGGCAGGACGGCTGCTGCTTATTGATCATCACGCTGCCGGCAAAGCGCTGGTGCAGTGACTTGCCATGATAGAACTCCAGTTGCGAATCGCGCAGAATCCGCCAGTTGCACTTCTGCTGGGCAGTATAGGACCAACTCACCGGCAAGCGGTCAAAAGAATAGCCGCGCAGCAGGTCTACCACTTCACCTAAATACTGGTGCAGCGTTTCCGGTGGATTTGGGTCCAGGTTGATAAATATGAATCCTTCCCAGACGTCTGTGGCGACCGGGCTCAGCCCGTAGTCCCGTTTGTCAAAGTCAAAGAACATATCTTCTTCCGGTACTCCGACCAGCCGTCCGTCCGGTGCATAGGTCCAGCCGTGGAATCTGCACGTCAACCCGGAACCACACGCACCACGCTCGTCCCACGCCAGTCGATTTCCGCGATGTTTGCACACATTGTGAAATCCGCACACTATGCCGTCCTTGCCGCGGATGAGGAGTATTGAGGTCTTACCAATCTCGACATTGACCATCAGGTAATCTCCCACCTGCGGGATCTCTTCTGCCCTTTTTCCAGTACACAGCCAAGTGCGGGCAAAAATTTTCTCGCGCTCCTGTTCAAAATACTCTGAGGAGAGGTAAGGCGTAATGGGCAAGGGACCAGTTCCCAGCTCCGGATAGTCCAACGTCCATCGTTTGCCGTTCGTGCGAGTTTGGGTAGTGTCTTGCACGCTGTCTTGCATAATGTCCCTCGACTCGTTTTCTTCTCTTGGAAACTGCGCCATTTCGACGTTATCTTGCGCTATCTTAGGAGGGAACACAATGCATTCCAGACTTCATACGTCCCTTCTTTTTGACCGTCGTTCTTGCCCGCTGTGCTGTTGGGTTGACAGATACCCTGCTGTGTGAGGATAAAGCCGTAGGACACCGGTTCCTTCATGGATTCCGAACATCCTGACTTCACTCGCCTCGTATATGGACATCGGGAGGACGGTCGCATGAACTTTCAGATCAGCGAAGAATATATACACCTACAGCAGCAGTGTCGGCGGCTGGCAGTAGATTTCGCTACCCGAGCCGCCGCGCATGACCAGGAAGCCAGCCATCCGTTGGAAAACTATGCGGCCCTGCGCCGTGAGGGATTCTATGCGCTCAATATTCCAAAAGAGATGGGCGGGGGAGGAGTTGGACTCCTGGGCTACTCCCTGGCTGCCGAGGAATTAGCCCAGGGTTGTCCTGCCACCGCACTTTCTTTCAATATGCACCTATCGATTGTTGGGCCGCTGCTTGAGAGTCCAACAGTCCCTCCGGCGACCAAGCAACGCATCACCGATCTGGTCGTGAAAGAGCAAAAGCTCATTGCTGGGAATTTCTCCGAGCCGAGGACGTCCGGGCTGCTGGGCACGTATCAACCGAGCACACGTGCTCGACGTGTTGCTGGTGGTTATCAAATCACGGGCAGAAAAGCCTTTGCCTCCATGCTGGAGGCGGCCGACTGCTGCGCTGTGCTTGCGCATCCAGACAAAGCCGATAGCCCTGGTGCCGCTATCCTACTGCTTGTTCCACGTGAGGCGCCGGGGCGGAGCGTCGACCAGGTATGGGATACGCTCGGCATGCGTGCGACCCGCAGCGATTCCCTCATCCTCGACAACTGTTTCGTGCCGGAGGAGGCTACGCTCTATCAAGCAGACGACATCCTACCGTTCATCCGCGATGGGGCGAACTGGCTGTGGGCATCGTATACAGCCGTGTACCTGGGAGTGGCCGCCGCTGCCTACACCGCCGTGCGTAAGATGGTGCAGGAAAGAGTACCTCGGGGCTACACTCAGTCTATGGCTTACCATCCAGATGTTCGCAGACGCATAGCGGAAATGAGCGTGGACCTGGAGGCCGCCAGACTCCTGACGTATCATTCGGCGTGGCTCAGCGACAGCCAAGGGCCGACCCCAGAGACCATAGCGGCTCTGCTCCGAGCCAAGTATCTGGTCGGCGAGGCTGGGGCGCGGATCACGCGTACGGCACTCACGCTGGGTGGAGCACACGCCCTGTCTAAAACCGCCCCACTTGAACGGTTGTTTCGAGACAGCGCGGTTGGCCCCATTCAGTTTCCACCTAGTGACTATTGTCTCTCCAGCGTGGGGACATTGGAGCTGGAGTTAGATCCACGCGAGATACTGCCGCCGCTAAAATAAGGAGGAATAGGTCACGGCGACAGACAATAGGGCGGTTTGGAGGATACGATGACACTTCCCGAGTCGGCAATCGTACTCCAGCGTGGGGAGGGCCGCGACGTTAGCATTGGGACTGGCACGCGCTGTACTTTTAAAGTGAGCGGTAAAGACACGGACGGCCATTTCGGGCTGTTCGAGTATACGATGGAGCCCGGGACTGAGGGACCGCGTCGCCATATTCACCACGAGATGGCAGAGATCTTCTACGTCGTCGAGGGCGAGATCGAGCTTATCATTGGAGACCAGACGGTCACGGGCCAGGCTGGGGCAACCGCACTCGTCCAAAAGGAAGCCGTGCATGCTTTTTCCAACCCAGGCTCACAGCGTTCGATATTGCTCATTATGTTCTGTCCAGCCGACTCGCGCGAGAAATACTTCGAGGGTCTGGCCGAGCTCAACAAGGGCGGGCAGCGGCCAGACCCCTAGGCTCTGCTCGAATTGATGCGCAAGTATGACACAGAGCCCGTGGCCGAGCCGGTCTATAGCGGACCGGATACGCCGTCCTGAGACCCGTAAGAGAATGTGTCCCGCCTGGCGGTCCCTTAGCGGAATGCGGGCATGACCTCTTGCGCAAAGAGTTCCATCGAACGGGTTCCTTTGGGTGGATCGACCCCCGGGACCTGCATAGCCATGACTAAATGGGTACAGGATGAGGTCTTCACAAAAGCCTCGACTTTGCGTGCCACTTGGTCTGGGGTGCCTACCATCCACGCCCGCCCATAGGCCGAGTGGCGAATGTCGCGCGCCTCTTTGATGTCCCACAGCCGCTCGTCACCTGTCACATCTCCACTGGTCTTAAACCAGCCATCGTACACTTGCATCATCCAGTGGGCTTGGTCCTGGATGTTCTCCCACGCCTCGTCCTCGGTCGGCGCCACATACACGAAGTGCAGTTGGGTGGTCGAAAAGTCAGCCGGCGTACGGCCTTCCTGTTTCAGTAGCTCATAGTAGCGGGGCGCCCAGTCTGGGCCCAGTGTGAGGTGCAAGTGATACCCCTCGCGGGCAGCTCGCTGCATGGCTTTTTCGGTGCGTGCACCAATCCAGATAGGAGGATGCGGCTGCTGTACAGGCTCGGGCTGGATATGCACATCTTTGATCTGGGTAAACCTGCCCTCGAATGTGACGGTGTCCTCGGTCCACAGGCGTCGGATCAGATCGAGCCCCTCAGCCAGGCGGGCCGAGCGCTCTTTGCGGGACATACAAAAGCCGGAGAATTCATCGACGCGATAGCCCTGCCCTACCCCGAGGTCGAATCGTCCTTTGGAGAGGTTGTCAATGAAAGCTACGTCTTCGGCCACGCGCACTGGATGATAGAAGGGGAGCAGCAACACAAACGTACCGATGCGGATGCGCTCAGTCCTTGCCGCAATGGCCGTCGCGGCGTGTAAGGGCGTGGGGTTATAGTCCCCACTAAAATGATGCTCGGTTAGCCAGATATTGTCATAGCCGAGCTCGTCGGCCCGCACACACTGGTCAAGCAAGAGTCGATAGAGATCGGCATAAGGCCGGAACCAGGGAGCGGGATTACGAAAGTCATGCATCAGTCCGAATTTCATTGCTGCCTCCATGCGGCTCCCCTGTAGAGCTGAGTTTGTTGGGCTGAATTTGTAGGGCTGAACTATAGCCCTTATGTACTACTCCGAAAAGGCTGAACGGCAGAGCCGACATGGCGTGTACCCCTCAGCACCAATAGTCGCACAGAGCTTGAGAACACGATCCGGGTCGCTTATGGTCTCTTGACCGAGCATACCGCAAGCGGTGGAAAGTTACGATGAATGATGAAGAGATGCAGGTCCCGGTCGGAGAGCGTTTGTCAGTCGGGGACATTGAACTCGAAGTGATACGCCAGGGCAGGGGTCGGCCAGTCCTGCTCCTGCACGGCATGTACAACGTCGATCCACGGGCACGCTTTCTCGATCTGCTCGGTAGGCGGGCGGAGATCATCGCCCCCTCACATCCCGGCTTCGGCCACTCTGCGCGCCCGGCGGATTTCGACACCGTGTACGACTTGGTACACCTGTATTTAGACGTCCTCGAAGCGCTGCCCTATGAGCGGGTCACCCTCGTGGGATTGTCCTTCGGCGGCTGGCTCGCTGCGGAAATCGCAGTCAAGTGTAGCCATCGTATAGACCGACTCGTCCTGGTGGATGCCTTTGGCATCAAGATCAGCGATCGTGAGACACCCGATATCCTGGACGTCTTTAATACCTCACCCCAGGAAGTGCAGCGGCACAGCTGGCACGATCCGGAGAAGTGGGCGCCGAATTTCAACGCCATGTCGGATGACGAAATTGTGGTCCGTGCCCAGAACTGGGACGCGCTGTGTCTATACGGTTGGCACCCCTATCTGCACAACCCCCAACTGAAACGTTGGCTGCGCCGGATCATGCATCCGACGCTGATGCTGTGGGGAGCGAGCGACGGAATCGTGACGCCGTCCTACGGACGGGCCTACAGTGCGTTGATTCCTGGCTCGCGCTTCGAGCTCATTGCTGAGGCGGGACACCATCCTGAGATCGAGCAGCCCGAGGCCTTTGTCGATCGTGTGGCCGCCTTCTTGGAAAAATAGCGCTGGGTTAAGGGAGAGGCTAAGGAACAAGCATGGAAGCCTGGTATCATAACGAGAACCCGTATCCCTTCGTCCCTCAAGACGTGCTCGACCGCGCGGATTCCGTGCGCGCCAGCCTGCCAAATAAGTATTGCGATCCGCAGATGGCTGCTGACTTGTTCGAGGAAACCTTTGACGAGTTCATGCTGTGCGACGAGCAGGGAATCAATGTCGTCGCCATCGAGCATCATGCTGGAATCAATTCTCTGTTTGGGGCCAACCCGCTGGTCTTGGGTATCCTGGCCCGTCAGATACGCAAGGTCCGCATTCTCAGTATGGGCACCCTGATATCGTTGCGGCCGGATCCAGTCCGAATTGCAGAGGAGTATGCCACGGCGGATGTCATTTCTCGCGGGCGTCTGGATATCGGCTTCGTGAAGTCGGGCGCGAGCGAGATGGCGTCTAACAATGCTAACCCGGTCACGAATATCGAGCGTTATTGGGAGGCGATTGATCTTGTCACCAAAGCGATGACCTCTCAGGAGGGACCGTTCAGCTGGGAGGGCAAGCATTACACGCACCGGCATGTAAACGTCTGGCCACGCCCGTGGCAGCAGCCGCATCCGCCGCTGTGGGCGGCGACGGGCGACCCAGAAACGGCAAGCGAGGTTGGCCGGCGGGGGATGGTCAATGTACTGGTCCTGCGCGGCGAGGAGGGAACCAAGCGCGCCTGGGCCGCATATCGTCAGGCGCGTGCAGAGGCAGGGCTACCCAAGGTCATGACCGACCGCTTTGCGTATGCGGCGTTGGTCTATGTAGGCGAGACCCATGATGAAGGTGTCAAGATTGGCAGCAAGCTTCTGTGGTTCCTTAACACGAGTTTAAAGATGGCGCCCCAGTACGCGCAGTTTCTGCCTGGCGCGACGCCACCGCACTTTGCGCCGCAGGTCTACCGCACCGCACCCAAGCCGAAGGCTCAGGATGAGGATGCGGCTGGCGGCAGCCGTACACAGTCGGCGAAGGTAGACAAGCCTGTCGCTCCGGCTATTCTTAATGTTGGGGGGCTTACCAATATCAGCACGGCGCAAGCCATGACGCGAGGAATCCTGTTCGCTGGCAGTCCCGACACTGTCTACCAGCAGATCACGGATTTCTACCGCAAGGTCGGCGGTTTTGGTCATCTAGTGATGATTGGGCGATCAGGATTCATGACGCATGCCGAAGCCGAGAAGGGCATCCGGCTCTTCGCGAAGGAGGTATTGCCCAGGCTGAAGGAGATTGCGCCTGTTACCATGGGCTGACAACACGGGTGTGCCCCGCGGGTTTTGCGGCTCCCTAATCCTGACGCGGGGGCTTGCTTCGTTAGTATCCCAGCTGTTTGTCCACGACCCCGACGAGGGGTTCGCCCAAGTGGATGCGGCGCAAGTTTTCACAGAAACGGTCGAGGTTGCGTGTCGCGCGGAGTTGGCTGGCTCCGGCGGTGTGCGGAGTCATGACGACGTTCTCAAATGTCCATAGGGGATGGTCGGCCGGCAAAGGTTCGATTGGAGCAACATCCAGCGCGGCACCGCCGCACCGACCGTCTTGCAGCGCGCGCACCAGTGCCTCCCCGTCAACGATCTCACCCCGGGTGACGTTGACGAGAAGCGCGCCCTGTTTCATATGCGCGAACGTTGTATCGTTGAACAGCTGCCGAGTCTCGGTCGTGAGCGGACAGCAGACGGCAACCACGTCAGAGGAAGTCACTAACTCCTCCAAGCGATTACGCCCCCACACTACGTCCACTCCGTCCGACGCTGGCACGGGCTGCTCGTCGAGGGCTAACACGTGCATCCCAAAGGCCACAGCTCGCCGGGCCATGGCGTGACCCGTCCCCCCGAAGCCGACAATGCCCATTGTTAGGCCCTCAAGTTCGATTTCTTTACGGCGCATAGCTTCGCGTTCCTGCCAACTGTCGGAGCCAAGACGGATGGCGGTTGCAATCTGGCGGGTGAGCGCCAAAAGGAGGCCGAACCCAGTGTCTGCCAGGTGTCCGCCTACCAGACCTTTTTCGCCAGTCAATACGATATGGGAGTCTCGCATTGCCGGATAGAGAAACATATCCACACCCGAGGCGATGGCGTGTACCCAGCGCAGGCGTGGAGCGGCGTTGAATAACGGTTCGGGCAGGAAGCCAAGGATAACCTCGACGTCATCAGCCATGGCGATGGCATCGCGTACATGAGGGGCGACCTTGATGGTTGAGCCGGGTGGTGTCGCAGCCTGAATCTTCGCGAGATCGCTCGCGGACACTTCGGGCAAGGTCAGCCCGAGCAGCACAAGGGTCGATATCGGTCCGTCCAGCTTTATCTCGGTCATACGCCTCTACCCCCTTCTTATTGCCCGCAGTCGTATGACGTGGTGAAAACGATGTCAACTCGGATTTCATTGCATAAGGATGCCATCAGGAGTATGTTCGCGGACGAACAGAGCTAGAGGCAAAACCTCAATGGCGCAATCTGAACCCGCTAAACCCGTCAAATCTGCCAGGCGCCGTCCCCTTGAGGGAGTGCGGGTCGTAGATCTGACGAAGATTGGGGCAGGCCCGAACGCGACGCGCATGCTGGCGACCATGGGCGCAGAAGTAATTCGGGTCGAATGGCACGATCAGCGCGCGCTCGATCTACTGCGTGGAGTACAGCCGAAAGCGCCTGGTGGGGAAGCCGATAGTCTTAATCGGAGCGGTCTGTTCAACAATATTAATCCCGGGAAGTTTGGCATCACGCTCAATATGAGCCTTCCGCAGGGACGTGACTTGTTCAAACGTTTAATCGCTAAGGCGTCCGTCTTATGTGAAAACTACAGTCCTGGACAGATGGACCGTTGGGAACTTGGCTACTACACGCTGCGCAAGATCAACCCTGGACTCATTTATCTACAGATTAGCGGGATGGGAAAGTCGGGGACGTATAAGGACTATCTCAGCGTCGGTCCAACGGCGCAGGCGCTTTCGGGTTTGACCCATATGTCAGGCTTGCCCGAGCCCATGCCACCGGCGGGATGGGGCTACTCGTATCTCAACCATTCAACCGGCTACTACGGAGCGATGCATGTCATGATGGCGCTCCTAAACCGACGCAAGACTGGCCGCGGCTGTTACATTGATCTGTCACAAACCGAAGTCGGTGTCATGACATCCGGCACTGCTACGCTTGAAGCCCAGATGACAGGCAAGCCGACTGAGCGTCACGGTAACCGTATGCCTGTTGCCGATTGGGCACCGCATGGTGCGTACCGGTGTCGCGGCAATGACGAATGGATCACCATAGCCGTGCAGACAGATGGGCAGTGGCGGGCGTTGGTGGCTGAGATTGGTTCGCCCGACTGGGCGCGGGACGCGCGCTTTGAAACCGGTGCTGAAGGCAAAGCCAATGAAGACGACCTCGATCGATTGATGGCTGAGTTTACGAAAAATAAAGACCGCTACGATCTGATGCACCGCCTGCAAAAGCGAGACATTCCGGCCGGTGTCGTACAGAAAGCAGATGATCGTTTTACACGTGATCCGCAGCTCAAAGAACGCGGTGCTTTCGTACCGTTACCCCACAGCGAAATTGGGACCTGGCCGGTCGAAGATTTCCCCGCCAAGTTCCAAAACATGTCGGTAGAAGTCGGCGGACTGCCAGGCCGAGCTGCGCCGTGTATGGGTGAGGACAACGATGCGGTGTACCGCGATGTGCTTGGGCTGACACTAGAGGAAATTGCGCAACTCAAAGAGGACTGGATCATTTGAATACTGAAGCGGCCTTGAGTGCGGCCATGGGCGGAACTGTTGTCATCGAAAGCGGTGATGAGCGTGGGGAATTCGCCGGCGTATTGCTAGCGTCGTTTGGTGCCGAAGTGATCAGACTAGAAGGGCGTCAAGGGTCCAATTCACGCCGTCTAGGTCCTTTCGCTTCATCACACTCTGACGCAGAACAAAGTCTGTGTTTCTGGCGGTACAATCTGGGTAAGAAGAGCGTCAGCGTTGAGGTTGACCATCCAGGAGCGCGCGATGTGCTGAAACGCCTCGGACAACGCGCTGACGTCATTATCGATTCGGGCGAGGCCGCCGACGTGGCCCGGCGACTCGGCCTATATCGTGAAATGCAAGTCTCGAACCCATGCCTCATTGTGTGCACGATTACACCTTTTGGACTCGACGGTCCGTATCGTGATTTGAAGATGACAGACCTTACACAGCTCGCAATGGGTGGTGTGATGGCGTCTTGCGGATACGATCCGCAGCCTGATGGCGTGTATGACACGCCACCGATCGCTCCCGGCATGTGGCAGGCCTACCACATCACATGTGAGCACGCGGTGATTGCGATTACGGCGGCGCTCAATTTTTGTGAGCTTACGGGCGAGGGTGATTGGATCGACGTGTCGATTCACGAGGCAGTCAGCACTTGCACCGAGGTTGCTTTGCCGAGCTTTATCTATAATGAAAGAGTCGTGCTAAGGCAGACCGGACGCCACGCGGGTCTCGCGAAGACACCGCCGTGGCTACGCCGGACTAAGGACGGCCGCTACGTCAAGGCATTCTTGTTTTGGGGCGGCCGGGACGTGCGGATCATTACCGAGATGTTAAATGAGGCTGGCATTGAGCATGACCTCGACTCTGACGCCGACCGCGAACTATCTGAGCGTTCACCGTCTGAGGCGCACAGAGATTTTAGTGGGCTGATTGATACCTTGGTTGCATCCATGACCGCTGAGGAGGTGTTTCATAGCGCCCAGGCCAAAGGCTTGTTATGGGCGAGCGTCAGATTTCCCGAGGAGAATATCGACGATCCACATTACCAGGCCCGCGGCACCTTTCAGTCCATTCGTCAGCCTGGACTCGACCACGATCTCGCGTACCCGGTCTCCGTTGCCACGGACGGCAAACAGCGCGTGACAACCTTCCAAGGTGGAGCACCGCGTTGAGGCGAGCATACGCAGAAGGTCCTGCGGCAGGCGGGCTACAACGAAGCCGAAATAAACGCCCTGGCAGCTGAGGGCGCGATATAAGTGCTGTCAATTGTGCCTCGCGTTGCTCTCGCCTACCTTGGTCTCCCTGAAAAATTCGATGATAGGCTCCACGTCCTACTGGCTGCTCCTACTACTAGACCAGCTGCATCAGTTCTAGGGTCGTGCCAAATGGATCTTTGCAATACACTGCCTTGGCCGTGCCATAGCCGTCGAGGGTAAACGTCTGCGGTCGCGAGTAAAACTCCACGCCTTGGGTCCGTAGTGCCTCGTAGGTCTTTTCAATGTCTTTCACCCAAAAGGCAATTTCCGTAATTCCGTTGTGAGTGACTCCCGCATACGGCTGGCTGCCGTGCTCTGCGGATTCGCTAAAGTGGAGCAGCTCAACTGGTGCGCTACGATGGTCGTTTCCGTTGCGCAGGAACACCGAACGCACTTTGGTGCCGGGCTCTCGGACCATATCACTAATCTCTTCCCCCTCGATGCTATAATCGCCGATCACTGTCAGCCCTAATACATCCTGATAGAAGGCGATGGCTTTCTCCATATCTGGGACTGTGATCCCTACATGTGCGACAGCCCCAAGCATAACGACCTCCATTTCATCCGTGTGTCCAAAATTGTCCGACTGATTGTCCTGCCATCAGGCCGGGTTTGTCAAGCGGAATGTTCAGGTCCGTATTTCAAGAGCTGGCCTCTATTTGACCCTCAGTGTCATGGCGTTAGTGCCAGGAGCGGTACGAATAGAAGGGAATACCAAATCATCGTGTGCTAAGAGGATGAAGACATGCCAATGAAGAAAATTGCAATTTCCTTGTCTGCGCCTGTGCTTCAAACAGTTGGCCGACTTGCTGCGCACCGGGGTGAGTCCCGGAGTCGTACCATCGCCACCATCTTGTCTCGGGTAGCGCAGGTCAAAAGAGATCGAGATATCACAGCCCAGAGTGATGCGCTGTTTGCCGATGAGACTATCGTAGCAGAACAAAAGTGTATGGCTGATGAATTCTTGGGAATGAGCCCATGGTCCAAAGAGGAGTGGTAATACACCAGGGAGAAGTCTATTGGATGACCTTTTCGGGCGAGGGATCAGAACCTTGGGGACGCCGGGCCGCTCTCGTTCGGCAACATAACCAGTTTAACCGCAGCCGGCTCAACAAGGTGGTTGTTGAGGCGATCACCTCCAAGCTGCGCTATGCCACCTTGCCTGGTAATGTTCGTCTGCGCAAAGGTGAGGCAAATCTGCCTAAGCCAGGTGTGATCAATGTAACCCAAATTCAGATGATTGATCGGACGTATTTGCAGGAGAAGATTGGAACGCTTCCTCAGCGCGCACTCCGTCAGGTGTGGGAAGGAGTACGGCTCGTGCTAGAGGCAGACGGAGCAGGCCGTCTCTAGTCCACGATCACGATCTTTTCCTCTGCCTGCCCTGTGCTACGCTCTCAGCCGAGCGGGCAGTCGTCTCGCACAGAGTCGTAGCGCACAGGAGGTAATATGAAAGCGTTCAAGGATCGGGTCGCCGTGGTCACTGGGGCCGCCAGTGGTATTGGACGAGCCATGACCGAGCGGTTTGCCGCTGAGGGAATGAAGGTTGTCTTGGCTGATGTTGAAACAGAGGCCCTCAGCAAAGCGGAACATGAGCGCCACGCCCAAGGCGCAACCACCTTGAGCGTGGTGACCGATGTCTCCAAAGCCGACCAAGTCGAAGCCCTGGCTCAGAAGACACTAGATGCATTCGGGGCGGTCCACATTGTGTGTAATAACGCCGGTGTTGCGTCCGGCGGCCTGTCCTGGAGCCAGCCGCTTGAGGATTGGGAATGGGTGATTGGTGTTAATTTGTGGGGAGTGATTCACGGCGTCCGGACCTTTGTCCCGATTCTTCTCGACCAGAAAACCGAAGGACATGTGGTGAATACTGCCTCAATGGCAGGTCTGCTGTCTGGCCCATTTGCGACTATTTATAACGTTACCAAACATGGGGTTGTGACGCTGTCTGAGTCGCTCTACCAGGAACTGAAATTGCAAAATGTACCGGTCACGGTTTCGGTGTTGTGTCCGGGGTTTGTGAAAACGAATATCTTGGATTCCGATCGTAACCGTCCGGAGCAATTACAAGCTTCTGAAAGCCCGGGGGACGAGGCGGGGCAGGCTATGCGTGAAGGCTTCCGTGTATTCATTGACCAAGGCATGCCGCCTGCGCAAGTTGCAGAAAAAGGTATTCGGTGCGGTGCAGGATGAACAGTTCTATATTCTTCCCCATCCAGAGTTTCTTGCACCGCTGAAGACGCGGATGGAAGATATTCTGGCTCAGCGCAATCCCACGATGATGCAGTTTGACCGGAGTGCCCGTGCGGCAACAAAAAGTTCAGACAGCTAGCGCGTGCAGAGCGTTAGGGGTGTCTGGGACTGCGCTGGGGTGGTAGCCTTTCCAAGGAAAGTGATACGCGTTGTGGCAAGAGCAAAAAGAGGGGAGAGAACGTGGCGAGGATCTATAATCTGTCTTAGCGCGTGTCCAAAGCCGCCAACCTGTCTGTTGCTCTGGTTATGAAAGCGATAAGGAGGGATCAAGATGCTTTACGAATTGCGCACCTACGAAGCAATGCCGGGCAAGCTACCCGCGCTCAATACGCATCTCAAAGTCGCTGCGGGCTTATTCAAGAAGCACGAGCTGGATGTACTAGGATTCTGGGCCGAGGAGTTTGGCGCCAGCCTCCAGGTCTCTTATATGTGGATGTACGAAACCTTCGAGGACAGGCAGAAGAAGGTGGCGGCGTTCGCATTGGACTCAGCCTGGCAACAGCAGCTGGCGCAGGAGACAGAACAGGAGGAGGTCGTTGTGGCCAGAATTCACAACACCATGCTGGAACTGACTCCCTATTCGCCTGAGCCCCAGATCAAGACAAAGGTCCAGGAGTGGCGCATTTACGAGGCGGTGCCAGGGCGGTTGCCTGATCTCCACAATCGGTTCGCCGACCATACCCTGGGTCTCTTTGAGAAGCATGGTATCTCAAATATCGGCTACTGGACCGAAGTCTTCGGCACCGGCAATCGACTGGTCTATATGCTCGGCTACCCCAGCCTGGGCGACAGGGAAAAGAGCTGGAAGGGATTCATGAAGGATCCCGACTGGCAGAAGGCGCGCGCGGCGTCGGAGAAAACCGGCCCCCTGGTGACCAAAGTCTATAACAGAATCCTGCGGCCCACGGCCTACTCGTCCACAGGTTGAGATCCCTGACGCCCGATCGCGACGCTCATGCAGGCCGGCAGCAACAGGAGAATCGCGTGCGGGCGAGCTTGGTGCAGGATCCGACCGAAGCCCTTCGGCTTGCCGTCTGGTTCACTACCTCGTCCAATCCCTGGTAAAATCCCACACTCCTTAGTACGTACAGGCAATAACTAGTGCAGGGGGTAGATCCATGCTTACGCAAGACCGATATCAAACAATTCTCATCGAGAAGGGGACGAGCGGCGTCGCGATCGCGACGCTCAACCGCCCCGAGAAGCTAAACGCCATCGATGCCACGATGCACACCGAGCTTACCACGCTTACCCTCGACGCCGACGTCGACCCGGACGTCAAGGTTCTGCTCGTCACCGGGGCCGGACGCGCATTCTGTGCCGGGGGCGACTTCAGCGGCCAAGGGCAATCTCCTACCACCGGCGGCGGACAGACGATGCGCGAAGCGCGACAGATTGTTGACAATCTTCTGGATTGCTCGAAGCCCGTCATCTGTGCGGTCAACGGCTACGCCATGGGACTCGGGGCGAACTTTGCGCTTCTTGCCGATGTAGTAGTGGCGGCCCGTGGCGCGACGTTTGCCGACACCCACGTCCGCATGGGGATCGGTGCCGGTGACGGCGGGCAGGTGATCTGGCCGCTGCTCATGGGTGTGAATCGCGCCAAGTACTTCCTAATGACGGGCGATCGCCTCCCTGCCGAAGAGGCGGAACGCCTGGGGCTGGTCAATTTCATCGTCGACAACGAAAAGCTCATTCCAAAGGCCATGGAAATTGCAGAGCGACTCGCCAGCGGACCGGCCCGCGCGATCTCGGCATCTAAGGTGCCCATCAACAAGTACATCAAGATGGTCTCGAATTTAGTGCTCCCGCTGTCGCTCAGCCTTGAGGGAGCAACGATGGGGAGCGCAGACGCCCGCGAGGCGGCACAGGCCTTCAGAGAGAAGCGCGAGCCGAAGTTCACTGGCCGTTAGTGAACCGCCCTCTGTTCATTGGCAGTAGTCGGCGATTTGAGAACGACGTACCCAGCGCGTGGGTCGTCCCCCTTGTTCGCGTGCTTACTGTAGTTTGACCATCAAGCTGAGGTTCGTTTATGCGGGCGATAGCCCGGCCACACCAGCCTTCTTGTCATGTCTAGCGTACCATCTAAGTCTGCAGCCATTCGGATTCAGTTGGATCATCCGGTCATTGACTCAGACAGACATACTGTCGAGTTTGAGCCTGCCTTTCACGACTATCTGGCTCAAGTTGGTGGCCCGTCCGTACTGGAGCGGTATCTATCCCGCCGGGGTAGGGGCGGCGGCTGGTATCAGCGTTCGCCTGAAGAGCGCCGTGAGCACCGAAGCCTCCGCCCGCCATGGTGGGCGCTGCCAACGAAGAACACGTTGGACCGGGCTACTGCCAGTATGCCTAAATTGCTGCACGAACGCTTGGATGAAATGGGGATCGACTTCACAGTGCTCTACCCTACACCCGGCCTCAATTTTCCGCATATGGATGATGAAGAGCTCCGGCGGGCGTGCTGCAGGGCGCTCAACACCTTCCATGCCGAGATCTTCGGTGAGTATGCCGACCGCATGACGCCGGCTGCCGCGATTCCGATGCATACCCCGCAAGAGGCGATTGAGGAGTTGGAGTGCGCGACCAACACGCTCGGCTTGAAAGCCATTGTGATGGTCGGCCATGTCCGTCGTCCGATTTCTGTCGTGGCTAAGATTGCCCCCCAACAGGTCCGGAAAGGCACCTGGCTCGACACCTTTTGTTTGGACAGTGAGTATGACTACGATCCCGTA
>CAZBUD010000075.1:0-21820 GCA_964495015.1 uncultured Enterobacteriaceae bacterium
ATCGCGCAACGCCCGGGCCGTGCCCTGATTTTGGTTCACCGCGACGAGCTGATACCGTGTTATTTTCTCACGCGGCCCCTATTTGCCACGCAGCAGGAGCCCCATGACCGTAAACTGTGTGGGGGGGAGTGCCCGGTTAAATAAGATCTTAGTAATCCGAAAGCGACTGGCCCGCTCGAGCTGATAATCGATAGCCGTCTGCCCTGCAACGTAGGTAAACCATTCGTCGTTGTCCCACGGATTGTAGTCCGGATGACGGGCATTGATCAGTTGCGTTCGCTTATGTACCCCCGCATGGTCATACGCCATGACGTACAACGGCATATAGGTCTGTAGATCAATATAGAGGACGCGCCGACTATAGAGCGGATGCGAGGCCGTCGGGGTCCCCTCAATAATCAGGGCACGCCGCAGCTCCCACGGATCAACAAAATACCATCCGCCCTTCCCTCCGTAGGTCGACTCAGCGGCATGGATCGGACCTGGAACGAGGACCGTCTGCTCGCCGAGGTACTTCCAATCATATTCGTCAATGTAACCCATGAAGCCATTTTGATCTTCAAGGAGCATGACCCCTCGGTCCGGGGAAATATACGGAGTGTAGACGATCTTGCGGGTCCGGCGGGTCTTGGGATCGTAGGCCCATTGGTCGACGGGGATACTGTTTTTATCCTGGGTCACCATGAGGAATTGACTGCCTTCCATATCCGCGGGCGATAGTACGCCCATGTAATTTTTGGAATAGATCCCCTGGCGTTCCCATTGGAGAATATTCTTCTCCGCGTCCGGCCGATGCATGCCGTACAACACTGAAAAGGCAAAGTCTTGTGACCGCTCGACCCCTCCACTGCCATTGACGAGGTCCATGGTGGCATGCATCTGGGCATTGTCCCCTTGGTCTCGGTAGCGAAAGTTCCAGATCGCCTTCAGCCCCGCCTCGGGATCACTCGCATCTAGTATCGGAAACGGCCGTCCCGCCACATAGTTTTGGAGTTCTTCCCGGCCGACCACCACCCCCTGGTGATGGGTAAGCGTGGCATCAATAAATGCCTGGCGGGTCGGGAAATCCGTCGTCTTCTGAATCGTGAACGCAAAATCTCCCGCCGACAAATACTTGAGCAACTCGGCCGGTAATACAGAGGAGACCACCTGCGCATTCGTGCTATCGACTTTGAGCCCCGGCTCAATATCGCGCAGGGTCGGAAATTCTTCCCGATACGGAAAAAAATTGTTAAGTATCGCCTCTCGCGTACTCTCCTGTGTGTGGCCAGGTTCATGCGCGAGCCATACACCCGCCACCGCCAGGATAATGATCAACCGACGAAACATACTCCGCATGTATCCCCCTTCCGGTCCCCTAGGGTGGGCGTCCATGATCCGTGGTCTTCCCTTCACGTGGTAGGGCCCCCCCCCCAGCTACACGCTCTACCACGGAGGGGCAGCTACGGACAAGGAAACGCGACGGGACGGCCGAGGCGACAGTATTTCGCAGAGGAACGCCTGTCTTGGTTCCATATCGTCGAGGCATTTTACTCCGTAGCCCTGTCTTCGCTTGCTCAATCACACTGAAAAAATCTATGTACCTCTACTTTTCGCAGGAATTATAGGAAAGATCGAGAGTGATGACCAGAGTTGGAATGGGCCGTACTCAGCGTGAAGGGAACGGTGGGGCTGCCCTCACTAGGATGTCTGCGCGTTATTACCCGAGCAACGTCCGTTGAACTACTCCGTTAACGCCTGTGAGTTTCGCGAACGCCTTTGATGCCGCACCGGTCAGATCGCCATGTCGTCCGTTCGGAAAACCTTCTACCTCCGGCAAGAAGGCCTCATTCCATTCCCAACGGACTAACTTAACGTACCCGGCCTCTACCTGGGCCGCACGCTCGAGTAATGGCACGGGGCCGGTTGCCCATCGCACGATAACAGGTGCAGGTATCGGCTCACTGCCGCCTCCGGCGCATCCAACCGGCCGGCTAATTACCAGGCACCGGATCCCTGGGTTGACCGGCCCGAGATCAGGGTCTATCTGGCATGCTGAAGGGGGTTACACGTTTAACACGCCACCGCGGCTACGTAACGCGCTCGTAACCTCCGCTTTGCTAGTGGTCAGTGTGACGTCGGCGGCCGAGGACTTTCCCGGAGTAATGTTTATCCTGGCCGGGTCTGGGAGCATGTGGGGGCGGGCCGGCGACGGGCACCGGGGTCTCGGGCACGGTCATGGTCTCGCACGGGTCCTGGGTCACGTCGATGCTGTTGGGCCAAGTCGCGGCGACTGTTGGCCTCGGGTTCTACGCCTTGCTGGTCGGTCCACTGGTGGCGCACGACGGGATCGGGACCTTTTTGCCGGGCGTCCTCCTCGCAGTGATTATTGAGGGGTATCGCCGGGCCGACTGACTCCAGCGTCACAAAGGCCGCAAAAACTGTCATCGTTTCTGTCATCGTTTGGCTGTGGGAAGCAGAGATATGACGTGATACAGAGAAAGAAGCGACACAGCCGGAGGGAGAAATTCTCTTGCTATATCACTCCTCTCAGCTCTGGGTATCACTTGTTATTCGAGGTGAAACAGGTCTTCCTAATCCAGGGGCAAGCAGCCGCCACGATAGCCAGTTGAAAGAATACCTTGGCCGTCGAGCGGCACGCTGTACTAAACTCCAAGAGAGGCAGGGCGACTCGGCTAAGCTGGTTCAGAACATAGATTGCACCGCAGGTATACGGTAGCTGCACTCATTTCCCCTGGCGCATGAGCGTCGCCCTGCTAAACAGCCTGTCTTTTAACGGTTTGTTGTAGAACACCTTATTGATCATGTAGATCGAGGCCCGATCCACCTCATAATCTATCGCGAGCTGCGCCGCGAGTGCCGGAACCCAGCCGTCATTGTTCCACGGGTTAAACGCCGGATGGAAATACATCAGAAAAAACGTACGTTTGTGGTTGCCCTCAAGACCATAGACCAGACTATAGAGCGGAGCCTGCGTCTGCCGATCCAGGTAGAGCACCCGCCGGCTGTAGACCGGATGCGTCCCTTTGGGCCTAGCCTCAATCACGATGGCTTGGCGCAGCTCCCAAGGATCGTGGGGATACCACTTTCCTTTACCCTCCAATGTGGGTTCAGCCGCTTTAATAGGACCCGGAACGAGAACAGCCTGCTCACCCACATAGCGCCAGGTATACGAATGCAAATACCCCATAAAGCCGTCGAGGTCTTCCACTAGATACTCGCCAAAGGCTTGATACGGATTATCCGCCACGGTACGCGTACGCCGGGTACCCGGATCATAGATCCATTGATTATTGGGAGTGGAGTCCTGATCATGGATTTGCCACAACAACAACATGCCCTCCATATCTGCCGGGGCGAGCACGCGAGTGTACATCTTGTAGTAGACGCCTTCCTTTTCCCACTTCTGCACATTCTGTGACGGATCTGGCCTATGCATGCCCCACTTGTAGGCGAGATAAAAGACCTCTGTGCGCTCGGCGGCCCCCCGGCTCGTGCGCGTCTCATCTATGGCCCAAGCCTCGCGGGTGTCCCCCTGATCCCGGTAGCGCAGGTTCCAGGCCATTTTCTCCCCGGCTGTGGGATCCTGCGGGTTGATCAGGGGAAACGGCAGGCCCGCGACATAGTTCTTAAGATGACCCTCGCCGAGCTCCACCTGGGCAGAATGATCAAGCGTGGCCTGAATATAAACCGGCCTGAGGGGAGTATCCGTGGTCTCCCGAACGGTAATCGTAAAGTCTCCGGCCTGCAGATACGTGAGGACCTCGGGCGGCAGTACCGGCTGAGCGACCTGAAAATTATTCTGGTCAATCCGCAGACCTGGTGTAATCCCTTCTGCCTGTGATGGTCCCTGACGGTAGGGGTGAAAGAAGGAAAGGATCTGTTTTTGGCGGCTCTCCTCCTCGGTATACCCCGACGTGGTGACAAGCAGTAAGATGATGAGCGGAATGGTCATAAAATGCGTCGTCTGCTTCATTTCTGTCGCCCCTCCAGATCAATTGCAACGATAAGAGCAGGAAAGGGACCAAAGAACAACTCAGCGGTGGGCTGAACGGATAATCGGTCGTATTCGTGAACAACAGCTTCACCAACGATGAAAAACTAACCATACGGATGGGACCGGCTACCATCGCTGTGCATCCCGCAAATGCGGCGGAGCGGGGCCGGGCCGAAGGGAACGACGTGCTAGTATCCAATGAGACGGGTCAACTGACCCTGCGTGTAACGCTACCTTAAGCCTTCCCTCATGGGATGGTGCTCTCTCACACGAGCCGCTGGGCCAAGCGGGAGTCCACGCGAGCAAATGTCAACATCCTGAACAGAGGGGAGAAGACGGATATGGGGGAAAACACCTACGTGTAAGGCGTTGAAGTCATGCTCATAACAAAAGGGGGGTAGACCATGAAGCTGCTCACCGCGCTTCTTCTCGTAGTAGTGACCGAGCCATGGGCAATCCCGCAAGTTTGGGACGCGGAGAGCTATCGGTTCAAGAGCGAACTCCTCTCACAGTTCAGCGTGCGTCATTCTGTTGCCCAGCCAGGCTAGACTCATGCAGGGTCTCCCCCTCGGCTATATCGCTGCTAGGCTGAGGTAATGGCCACGGCTTCAATCTCTATTAATAGGTCCGAGATGCCCAGCGCTTTGACCTCGACCCCTGTGCTGGCCGGTGGGGGCTCCGGAAGTGTTCGGCCCGGACTTCATGCGTCTCCATCAGACGGCTGATGTCGGCGGTGAAGACAGTGATCTTTACCGCATCCTAGAGTGAAGCCCCTGCCGAGCGGAGTACGATTTGAACGTTTTCGAGAGCCCTGCGGTTGTGGGCCTTCATATCGCCTTTGCCCAAAATATTGCCTGCAGGATCGAGCGCAACCTGTCCAGAGACATAGAGGGCATTCCCGATCTGAATGCCGTGGGACATAATGAAATCATCGTCCCACTTCCATCCAGGATCGATCTTCCTCCGTGCACTCATTGTCGATCTCCTTTCTTGAGCCGGTCAGTTCTTATCCTATTTGGCTAAACCCATGCGGTTCATGATGTTATTGCGCTGGATAGCGGAGGAGCCCCCAGCCAAGGGGTATAACAGCACATCTCGCAGGTAGCGCTGTACATCGTACTCCAGCGCATAACCATATGCACCGAGGATCTTCTGGGCACAAAGCGCGACCCGCGTCGCCGCTTCCGCCACGTACAGTTTGGTCATAGAGCTCTCGACCGAACACGGCTCTTCATCCTGGGCGAGTTGGGCGCAGTGGTAGACCATGAGGCGCGAGGCGAATAACTCAGTGGCCATGTCCGCTAACATATGCCGAATGGATTGATGAGCCGAAATCCGCTTACCAAACTGGTGGCGTTCCTGCGAGTATTGGAAGGCATCATCGTAGGCGGCCTGACCCAGTCCAAGACAAATACTGGACACTTCAATTTTTTCGACATCAAGGGCGGGGCCTGCCAGCTGCGTCCAGGCCTTATTCAACATCTCTATACCACCGACGAGATTGTCCTTCGGCACTCTGACATCCTCAAATGTCACATCGGTCGTCGGAATCCCATGGTTGCCCATCTTTTTGATTGGCTCAATGGTAATGCCCGGCGATTTGGGATCAATGAGCAGGATGCCAAGGTTTTGATAGCGGGGAGCCTCGCGGTCGGTGCGGACCAAGGTGTAAATGTAATCGGCAATATTGGCACCCGTACACCAGCGCTTAGCTCCGTTGACCACAAAGACATCACCTTCGAGGTCGGCCACGGTTTCCACCGAGGCCAAGTCGGCTCCAACGTTCGGTTCGCTTAACCCGTAGGCAAAGCGCATCTCTCCGGACGCCAGTTTGGGCAACAACTGGCGTTTCTGTTCCGCACTCGCCGAAGCATTGATATTCACCGCCCCGTAGAACGCTGTCATAATGTACGCTACGCCAACCGTTGGACAGCGCCGGCAGAGTTCCTCAATGGTGATGATCGCCGCCGGGATATCGCGCCCCAGCCCATCGTACTCCTCTGGTGTGGTGAGACCGTATACACCCAAGGTGCGTAGCTTCTCAACAACGTCGCGCGGATAATAATCCTCTTCATCCCACTGGCGGACTTTCTCGCGCGGACACTCTTGATCCAAAAAGCGACGCAAACTTTGCCGCAGCATTTCGCGCTCGGCTGATTCCGGAACATACATACTATGACCTCCGAAAAGTCATATACCCTCAGTCGCCCGCGAAGCGCTGCCCCTGCCGCCTGGGTCTCCCCATTCCGGCCTCGACCGGGGGACATACGGGGGCTGAGCGTGTGGACTCTCCCCTCTACCCAAAATCTTGAACGTATCGTAGGGAGAGCCAAACAGAATAACAATGCTTACTGGGCGATTCTCTCAAGTGCGAAAACGGTCCGCCGAAAGTCGAGCTGCCCCGTTAGGGCCGCAATAGCGACGTCTACTTTACGACCGATGCATCGGGAAAGCCCTGGGGCTTCAGAGCATTCCATCATGCGCGCCTGCAGGGAATATAGCGCCCTATAGGAGGAGTTTGGCGCGGCATCGTTCATCGTGACCACACTTGGGGAAGAATTTCTAACGGGCATAAGTGGAACGTACACCGTGGAAGATTTTCCCCAGGCAGGCACGGACACACAGATCACCTGGGAGCAAGCGTCGCAGAACTTCGTTATCACGGGGGTAAAGTAGAGGCGATCGGGAGCCGTACTGTATGCTGCCGGCGGCCTCCACTGCCAAGACCCCCCAGTCCTTATTGAGGTGAGACTCACCATGCGTTCTCGCAAGCAGCGAGGCATTATATCAAAGGGCAGAGAAGATACTGTCAACAACGCGTACGGTGATTATTGAGGCGTATCGCCGGGCCGACTGATTCCAGCGTCGCAGACCATTCTCCTCGGTGCTCATCAGAAAACGGCCCTCTTGAGCCAACCGACACAAGCGATATGTTAGCCAGGCACTATTACCGTGCCCCAGAGAGAACCGAATATCGCAGAGAGGACGGACAAATATGCGAGAGGGCTTTCATGTCATGGACAGCGACCTCCACGTCATTGAGACGGGCGAGGTCTACGAGAAATACATTGACGAAAAATACCGCGACAAGATGCCTCACTACCTGGGTTTGAGCCCGACCAATTTTCCGCATTGGGATGTGCAGGGACAAATGATTCCGCCCTGGGCTCAGTCAGAAGACGTCGTGAAGGCTCAGAAATTCCTTGACGCACCGACCGAGCATTTGTATAAGTCGGTCCGTGACAGAAAATATGAACCGGCTTCGACGCTTGAAGCCATGGATGCCGAAGGCATTGATGTTGGCATTGTCTATCGCACCTTTGCCCACATGGTCGTCTCGATTGACGACTTAGAACCGGAGTATGCCACTGCGTATTGCGCAGCGTTTAATGATTGGCTGGCCGATTATTGTCAGACTAACGCACGGCGTCTCAAAGCGTCTGCCATTGTTTCACTGCACGATCCTGAACTCGCGGCAGCCGAAGCCCAGCGGGCGGTAGAGGACAAGGGCCATGTTGCCGTCGTGCTCCTGCCCATGCCCTGCAATGGACGCTATTTCAACGCGCGCGAGTGCGATGTGCTGTGGAAGGAGATCGCTCGGCTGAACGTGCCTCTGGCATTTCACGGGACGAGCGGTGGTGCGTCTAAGGATTACGCCACGAATCGGTATCGCGGCCATCCGAATTTCCGGACGCTGAACCACTCCTCAGCCTTTCCCATGGAGCTGATGCTGGCTATGGGCGCCATGACTGTGGGTGGTGTGCTTGAGCGTTTTCCAGACCTGCGGGTCGGTTTTCTGGAAGGCAATTGCGGCTGGCTGCCCTGGTGGTTAGACCGTCTCGACGACCAGTGGAAGAAGTACGGTGGTGGCGAGGAAATCAAACTCTCGGCCAAACCGAGCGAATATTTTAAGCGTCAATGCTTTATTGGCACTGACGTCGACGAAGAGCTATTAGCTGTCACAGTTGATAAGGTCGGCGACGATAATATCGTCATGTCTGTTGATTATCCACATGCCGACGGTCCTTTCCCGAACGGGATCAAAGAGTTTCTAGGGCTACCTGGGGTGGGGCTAGACTCAAAACAAAAGATCATGTGGAAAAACTGTCTCCGCCTATACGACTTTGATGAACAGGAAATGCTTAAAGTGAAGTGATCCGCTTTTCAAATTTACCTCGTCAGAATGAGCAAAAGGGGTACCGATATGGTGCCCCTTTGCGTTTAATAAGTCCGATGATCTGCATCATCGCCGGCGGCCTGCTGTTGGTGGTGGGCTACTCCTCATAAGCTTCAGCCAGAAGATCAACGCTATGCACAGCTTTTATTGGCACCCCGTGCTGCTGCAGACCAGCCCGGATCTGCATTAAACAGCCCGGATTGCTGGTCACTACGACGTCGGCCTCGGTTGTCTCGATGTTGCCAACTTTCCGGTCCAGCAGCTGGGCGGCCATTTCGGGTTGGGTCAGATTATAGGTGCCAGCACTCCCGCAACACCAGTCCGATTCAGGGAGTTCGGTTAGTGTCAGGCCGGGAATCTGCTGAAGCAAGGTGCGCGGCTGCTCTCGGACGCCCTGTCCATGTGCCAGGTGACAGGCGTCATGATAAGTGACCTTCGCTCTCACCTCACGTGTTGGCGTCTTGAGCGCCAGACTGCCAACAAACTCAGTCACATCTTTCATTTTCTCTGTCAGGCGTTCAGCTTTTTCCCGGTAGGCAGGATCGTCTTTGAACAGGTCGCCGTACTCTTTCATCATCGCCCCGCACCCGGCGGCGTTGATGATGAGGGCATCAAACTCAAGCTTGCTAAAGACGTCAATATTGTGCTTGGCCAGAGAGAGGGCGGAGTCCTTATCGCCGTTGTGCAGCAGCAGCGCCCCGCAGCAGGATTGAGCCTTGGGGACAAGGACCTCGCAGCCGTTGTGGCGCAGCACTTTGACTGTGGACTGATTAGTTGCACCAAACAGAGCGGGCATAACACAACCAGAGAGGACGGCGACAGTATAGCGTCTCTCACCAATCGCTGCATAGCACTCAAGCAGGGACGCAGAAGACACTGTTCCACGCTCCGGCAGCAGACTACACCAGTAACGCAGTTTCGACGGCATCACTTCTGACCGAGCAAAACAGCCCACGCCGAGTGCGGCTCCAGTCTTTAGAACAAGGGCAAAGAGGCGTATGCCCAATGGACTGGGGAAAACCTTATTCATTGTCCAGCGCTTGATCCGCCCTAACAACGACCGACGATAATGCCGTTCGATAAACGGCCGAGCACCCTCAATGAGTTTGCCATACTGCACCCCGGACGGGCAGGCGGTTTCACACGCCAGGCAGCCAAGGCACAGGTCAAGATGCCGGACAACCTCATCGTTTAGCTCGGCGCGTCCCTCCTGGAGCGCACGCATCATCACAATACGTCCCCTGGGCGAGTCCATCTCTGTGCCTAACTCAACATAGGTCGGACATGAGGCCAGGCATAAGCCGCAATGCACGCAATCAAAGAATTTTTCATGATCAACAAAAGATACGTTTTCCATTTATATCCCACCAACAAACCGGCCGGGATTCAAAATACAGTTCGGATCAAGGGTTTCTTTCAGCTTTTGCATCAGAGGAAACGCTTTTCCCACGTTACCCCACACATCAACTCGTTCTTTAAGCGCCGGTGCGATCTCTTCAACAACGGCAAATCCATTGTTTCGCGTTGCATGCACGCGTATCCAGTCAACTAAAGCCAAGAGCTGCTTGTCGGGAACGGCTTCTGCGTCAAAAGCACTGTACAGGATACCATTGCCTGCCCGGGCTAAGAACCGTCCGGGAACCTGGCGACGCTGCGCTTCTGCATCCAAGTCAGCACAGAACGCTGCCAGCTGGGTTGGTAAAAGACTGATTTTACATCGTAACGCGGCCTTTCCAGATACTGGAAAATCTCGCAAGGTTTGCGAGAGCGTGCGTGCCACATCTTCCCCCAGCTCTTCAACTTGATATTCCCCCTCACCGATTATGTCGCGGACGCGTGCCCGTTGATCATCTACCTCTTCTCTGATCCCGGCAAAACATAAGAACAGGCAGTATTCCTTCGTTTTCTCTCCTTGGCCTGCCCTATCTGGCGGAGAAGTCGAAGGGGTCAAATGAGAGAAATTGGCCAGCTCAAGGAAAAAGGACTGCAAATCTGAGCCTGTAATCTTGAGCGCAGCCTCCCCAGCTTTTTCAGCAGAGGGAAACGTGAATGCCAGCGTTGTTTGCACCTCGGGTCGTGGACGCACCATAAAAGTGGCTTCGACAATAATGCCCAGCGTGCCCAACGAGCCACAGTATAGCTTGGGCAAATCATAGCCGGCAACATTCTTGACCACCTGGCCCCCACCTTTAATCAATGTCCCGTCCGACCGAACGACTCTTAAACCAATCAAAAAATCTCGGACCATACCTTGGGAGAGCCGGGATGGTCCGTTCAGGTTGGCGGCAATGATCCCGCCGATGGTAGCCTGCTCGGGAAGGGGAGGGTCGAGCGGTAACCACTGACCATTTTCTCCGAGCGTCGCTTGGAGCTGAGCCAGAGTCATGCCTGCTTCAACCCTTACCGTCATGTCAGGGGGATTGTAGTCAACGGCGTGACTGAGAGCCTTTGTGCAAAGCGCCAGATCATAGCGTTTCGGTACCCCCCCAAGATGAAGAAACGCCCCATGCCCAACGGGGCTCACCGCTCGGCCTTGTTCATTTGCCTCTTTGAGAAGTTGCGAAACTTCGTCGCTGGATATGGGATAGGCGACCGTTTCCGGTTCTTTCCCATCAATGCTAAATTTCTGGCGATCTTCAGCCCCACTCATGTCTCTCGCTTTCTCGGGCAAGATCTCGTGCTATAGCGGGACTTGACGTCTGGGAGTTTTGACATCAATACAGCCGCCTGGCGTGGGGATGATCTTGTTCGGATTACACAAATTGTCCGGATTAAAAACAGACCGAAGCTGGGTCATGGCCAGGAGGTCTTCCGGACTGAAGATGAGCGGCATCTGGCCCATCTTTTCTATGCCAATGCCGTGCTCACCAGTGAGACTTCCGCCCAAGTCGACGCAGGCATGCAAGATTTCCTGGCCCGCTTTGACCACGCGCTGGGTTTCATCTGCGTTACGCTCGTCGTACATCAGAATCGGATGGATATTCCCATCTCCAGCGTGGAAAACATTGGCAATCCGAAGCTGATACTTGTCCGCTACCTCGGTAATACGCCGCAAAATATCAGGGACTTTTGTTCTGGGTACGACCCCATCTTGGGTACAATAATTCGGAGATAAACGCCCGATTGCTCCAAACGCACGCTTACGGCTCTTCCATAACGCCATACGCTCGGCATCGTCGCGGGCAACGCGGACCTCGCGGGCGTTATTCTGCTTACAAACGTCCTGAATTTTGGTTGTCTGCGGGTCAAGGCTGGCCGCAAGGCCGTCAATCTCGATAATCAGCACAGCACCGGCGTCAGTTGGAAAACCGAAATGAAAGGCTTCCTCGACCGCTTGGATGATAAGCGTGTCCATCATTTCCAGAGCGGCGGGAACAATGCCGGAGGAAATAATGCCTGATACTGTTTGGGTTGCCTGGTGAACGGACTCAAATACGGCCAGAAAGGTCCGGTAGGCTTGCGGCTGACGCGTCATTCGTAGAGCAGCTTGGGTGACAATGCCAAACGTACCTTCCGCACCAATGGTAATGCCACGCAAGTCATAGCCAGGGACGTCTTCCACGGTTCCGCCTAAGGTCACGATTTCTCCGTCGGGCAGGACGACTTCCAGGCCAAGCACATGGTTGGTCGTGACACCATATTTGAGCGTATGTGGACCACCTGAATTCTCGGCCACGTTGCCGCCTATGGTGCACGCCTGCTGGCTAGACGGATCAGGTGCATACTGTAAGCCCTGATCTTTTACGGCGTTACTCACCCACAGGTTTACCACTCCAGACTGGGCAACAACGTAGCGATTCAGCACGTCGATATGCACAATCTTATTGAGCCGACTCGTGCCTATCATAACCGGTGCCTCGACCGGCAGGCAGCCACCACTCAGTCCCGTCCCAGCTCCGCGAGGAACAAAGGCGATCTTCTCTTTGTTCAGAAATTTAACAACCGCTGAAACTTCTTCGGTTGAGTGTGGCAGGACTACGATCTCAGGAACAGCCTTTTCCAACGTATAGCCGTCGCAGTCATAGACCGAGAGCGCATTTTTATTGGCCACCACCCCCTCTGGGCCGACCAGTTCACACAGCCGATTCACAACTTTTTCATCCATACTGAAACACCTATTGTTTTTCTCAACGATATCGGTTGCGGTTATCGTGCGCGCTTTAGTCTCAAAATCCGCGCCGATTTCATATTTTTCAAAATACTCAAGAGCCGTGGGCATTGCTCATGCGCAAAGGAGTGTCAGAAGTCTGCGTGCTTGTGCTATGGAAGTCAACTGCTCGGTTTAGGGTGTTGACAAGTAGACGCGCCTCGCGTTGATTTAGCTGCTATGAAAAAGCGTGTTGCCGTCGTTGGAGCAACAGGGATTGCCGGTCAGCAATTCCTAGTTGCTCTTCAGAACCATCCCTGGTTTGAAGTTGTCCTGCTCGCTGCCTCACAACGCTCGGCAGGCAAAAGCTATGCAGAAGCCATTTGTGATCCAAAAACAGGAGCGCGGCGCTGGTGGTGTCAGGAAGAACCGCCTCAGCAAACGTTGACGCTACCGGTGCAAGAAGCCTCGTCGATCAATCTCGATGGCATCGACCTCGTCTTCACGGCCGTTGAGTCGGGACCAGCCCGAGACCTGGAGCCGCTGTACGCCATGACAACGCCGGTGGTTAGCACAGCCTCAGCCTTTCGTTATGAGGCAGATATTCCGCTATTGATTCCAGGCGTCAATCTCGATCACATTCAGTTGATTGACACCCAAAAGAAAAATCGCGATTGGCAAGGCTATATTGTCACTCAGCCTAACTGCACCACCATTGGCCTAGCGATTACGCTGAAACCACTATTTGACCAATTTGGTCTTCAGAAAGTCATTATGACATCCATGCAAGGTTTATCAGGGGCTGGGCGCTCACCCGGGGTGATTGGCATGGACACCATAGACAACGTCATTCCGTTTATTCCCGGCGAAGAAGAAAAAGTCGAAAAGGAAAATCACAAGATTCTTGGTTCGTTCGACAGCGGGGCTATTATACCGGCGGACTTTCTCGTCAGCGCGACGTGTACTCGGGTGCCAATTCTTGAAGGGCATACCGAAGCGATGCTGGCTTCTATGCAGCAACCCTGCTCAGTCGATGACGCGCGGGCAGCCATGGTCGGATTTGGCACAGAGTTTATCGATATGGGGCTCCCGTCGTCTCCGCAGCACATGATCCTCGTACACGATGACCCATTTCGCCCCCAGCCTCGTCTTGACCGTGATGCGGAAGACGGCATGGCCACGTCGGTCGGTCGTCTACGTCTAGACTACACGCTCGACAATGCGGTCAAATATGTCCTGGTGAGCCATAATACAAAGATGGGTGCGGCTAAGGGTGCTGTGCTTACGGCGGAATATCTACACCAGCAGGGTTATGTCTAATGTATCTTGTAGTGGACGCCTTTCTTTTCGATCCCCCTCACTCTAGCCCTCTCACCGTTAAGCTCGTCAAGTTTGTGATACCGGGTCAGGCTGGACAGCGCCGGACTTAAGACCGCATCGCGCCTCATATGCCACTAGGCTTTCAAACCGCAGACCTGCCACCAAAAGCGAAAGGCTTTTGGAAACTTGCTGGGCCTGGGGCAGTCCTCGTAGGACTGTCTATTGGCGCAGGCGAGTTGATCGTCTGGCCTCGGAATACCGCTCAATTCGGGGCCGGCATGACCTGGGCCGCGCTGCTAGGGACTTTCTACAATTTTGGATCAATTGCGAGATTGGGCGTTATACCCTCGCTACAGGCGAAAGTATTTACGCCGGCTTTAGCCGAGTCTCACGTCACTTTGCTTGGATCTTCATTGTTCTCAATGTAGTTGGCTGGATTCTGCCCGGCTGGGCGCGTGCCTGCGGCGGGGTGCTCAAAGCCTTATTAGTCGGGCCAAACGGTTGGGGTGATCCGTGGATCTGGACGGCTATTACATTTGCCGGCGTAGCTTTCGTCCTATTTGGTCCCAAGCGCGTCTATTCTTCAGTTGAGAAAACGACCGAGGTTCTTGTCCTTCTGGTAACCGTCGGCCTGATTCTCGTGGCCGGTGTTGTTGGAAATATGGAAACCTGGGTGGAGCTGGGGCGTGGGATGCTGAACTTCCCGTTTAAGCATCCCGATATGCCGACCTATATTCTGTTCTCCTCTATCGTCTTCGCCGGGGCTGGCGGCACCGCCAACCTCTTTTTCTCATTCTATATCAGCGACAAGGGATGGGGGATGGGCGCGCTTAGGCCCAAGGTCGTAAATCCGCTCCGCGCGAAAGAGAAGGTTACATCAGGCCAGGCATTTCAGATCGAAACAACCGAGCTCAACCTGGTTCGCTGGCGCGAATGGTTTAGACATTTATATTTAGACCAAATCTTGTTCTTCTGGTTACTGAATACCTTCACCATTGTGTTGTTTATCTTTGGCGCATTGGCGGTTCTGCACCCGCAAGGCATTGTGCCTAGCCAGGAAATGCTGGTGTGGGAAGAGGCAGAGATTCTAGGCAGTTTGGGAGGCGTACTCGGAAAAATTCTCTTCCTGCTGGTTGGTATTGGGTGTTTGTTCAGCACCCAACTCACCTTGATCGACGGCGTAGCCCGTTCGGGTGCGGATATCTTGTATACCAACTACGCGTGGGCCCAGAACAAACCATTGAGCTGGTGGTATGGCGTGATCGCAGTCGGCTGGATTGTGGTTGGAACTTTCTTGACCTATCTGTATGAAAGCCTTCCGCCCATTCTCTTTCTTATGGGATCAGCCTTCTTCGGCGGGATTGCGATGGCGGTCTACACACCGCTGATACTCGTGATCAATCGGAAACTACTTCCTCCAGCATTGCGGCCAGGTCCGGCAAAAACGGCCCTGTTAGGTGCGATTAGCTGCTTCTATATTGTCTTTGCTGTCTTTTCGGCCATTCGGCTTGGACAGCAGTTATTATAAAAAGACAAGGGGCGCAGCAGGCTGCGCCCCTTGTCTCTACTCTCGGCTAAGAGATTACACGTTTCCGGCCAGCGTAAAGGCAATAACCAAGGCGTAAATAGCCAGCGCCTCAATAAAGGCGATACCGATGATCATCGGGGTCTGGATCCGATCAGCCGAGTTTGGATTGCGACCAATGGATTCCATGGCGGCGGCGATCGCGCGTCCCTGGCCCAGTCCCGCACCAACTGCTGCAACACCAATAGCAAGACCGGCAGCAAGGGCAATCATACCCCTTGATGAATCGCCACCTCCGTCAGCAGCGAGAGCTGCACTAGTGGTTAGCAGCAGCATCAACACTGCCAGCACTCCAGTTACACATGCTTTCTTCATATCTACTATTCCTTTCGTGTCCCAACGGCGAAGTTTGAGGTCTGCCTCCTCTTGTCCTCCTCGCCACTCCGTACCTCTTTCGCACCAGGACAACGGGTTTTATCGCGCTGTTTATTTTATCAACATCTTGTCAGCAATTTAGTGGTGACCATTATGCGGGATCGCTAGAGAGACGTACACCATACTGAGCAGGGTAAAAACAAAAGCTTGTACTAAAGAAACAAACGCGCCAAGCGCGTAAAAAATGACCGGAATACCAATTTTCGTCAGATCCGTAAAGATCTCTAAGACAACATGGTCGCCCGTCATATTCCCAAAGAGCCGTAGGGAAAGAGAGAAGGGGCGGACGAAATTGTCTATGAGTTCCAGCGGGATCATCAGAATACCCAGCCACCAAATCGGTCCAACAAAATGCTTCAAGTAGGCAAGACCCTGTTCCTGAAAAGCATAAAAGTTGTAGGCAACGAAGGAGAGGACGCCTAAAGCGAGGGTCACATTGAAATTACTCGTTGGAGGAGAAAATCCAGGTAAAAGTCCAGAGAGGTTTGCTGCCAAAATAAAAAGAAAGAAACTGCCATAGAGATGAATATACTTATGCGCCTGATCGCCCAGCACTCCCTCAGCCATATCAGACACACCTTGAACCAGAAGCTCTGCGATGTTCCGTAGCGTAAGGGAGTCGTCAGGAACAGCTAAGTCTTCAGCATTCGCAAGTTGGCGCTTCGCCAGATAGGCAAAGATGACAAGAGCTGCACAAACAAGAAGAGAGGTTGCGATGTGGCCCGGGAGGAGATTGAGCCCAGGAATAACAGAAACCCAGGTGAAGGGATGGTGTTCCATATTATTGATCTAGTTCTCTCTCTCACTCGCTCTTTCTTCATCAGCAGGAGCTAGACAAAGACTCACTCAGCTTGTGCTGAAGGAGGGGGATCCTCCTCACTCTTTGACTCGAACAGGCTGATTAACACGCACGCGATAAGCAGTAAAGGGACCCCAGCTGCAAAGCTCTGGGCCTGAATCGGATAGCGAAAAAATACAGCACTCAGAAGAAGGAGAAAAAGCAGACCCTTAGCGGAAAACCATAAAGCTGCCTGCATTTTTGTACCCGATCGAGCCTGAGATTGAGAGAAAACAGAACGAACAAGTTTTCTGAGCAGCCAGAAATTGACATGCATGACCCCTCCACCAAGCAGAAAGCTCGGGACGTGAAGGAGTCCTGTCACCCCTCCAACAAACGCTCCGGCCCCAATCAGCACGAGATTGAGTCTTTCAATCTTCTCGATTGTCTTTTTCACAAGTAGATAACCGCTGGAGCACAATTATCAGGCGGTATATTGCGCCAGCCATACCAACGACGACGCCGAGGACCATCAGGAGCGGCGAGGTCCCAAACTTGATGTCAACATAGTTCCCTATGAGGAGGCCGGCCACTATCGAGCCGGCAAACTCAAACCCTAGCGCACCGTATCGGCCATAGGTAGTGAGGGCGCTTTCCTTTGACATGTTATCTCATGCGCGCAAGCTCTTGAGGACGCTACCGGCCGCTTGTATCGTCTCTTGGATTTCAGCTTCGCCATGGGCCAGGGAGAGAAATGCGGCTTCGAATTGAGAAGCGGGAAGATAGATGCCGTGCGCTATCATTCCGTGAAAATATCGTGCAAACGCCTCTGTGTCGCTCTGGGTCGCCGTCTCATAATCACGGACGTTTTCCACCCCCAAAAAAATGGTGAACATGGATCCCATTTGGTTGACGCATGCCTTCGTCTCAGTTTCCCGAATAGCCTTTCGTAGTCCTTCGGCAAGCATGTCCCCAAGTGCATTCAGGCGCTCGTAGGCTCCAGGACCCTGTACGAGCTTGAGCGTTTCAATACCCGCAGTCACAGCCAATGGGTTTCCTGACAGCGTTCCCGCTTGGTAGACAGCCCCCAGAGGGGCAAGCACATCCATTATCGCGGCTTTTCCCCCAACAGCAGCGAGAGGAAGACCGCCGCCAATCACCTTCCCTAAGCACGTCAAGTCCGGGTCTATGTTGTAGATTTCCTGCACTCCACCACGGGCCAGACGGCAGCCCGTCATCACTTCATCAAAGATGAGGACTACTCCATAATCTTGCGTGAGATTACGCAAACCTTCGAGAAATCCTCGCTCCGGCAAAATAAGCCCCATATTGCCTGGAACAGGCTCAACAATAACAGCGGCCACATCTTCTGGATCGGCTTCAAGATAGCCTGCCACACTCGCCAGGTCATTGTATTCCGCTACTAATGTTTGGCTGGAGAACGCTTCAGGAACACCCTCGCTATCAGGGGTGCTAAGCGTAAGCGCTCCTGAACCGGCTCTCACCAGCAGCGCATCGTTATGGCCATGATAGCCGCCGGAAAACTTGATAATCTTTGCGCGCCCGGTATAACCGCGTGCAAGACGCAGTGCGGTCATAGTCGCTTCAGTGCCGGAAGATGTCAGGCGGACTTTCTCAAGAGAGGGGACCGTCTGAATGAGTACTTTTGCCAGCTCAATTTCTTTTACGGTTGGTGCGCCGAAACTTGTTCCTTGCTTCACCACACGCTCAAGTGCACCGACCACCTGTGGATGCGCGTGCCCCGCTATCAAGGGCCCCCACGATCCAACGTAGTCTATATATTCCCGCCCGTCCGCGTCAGTGATGCGGCAGCCTTTCCCTCTTTGGATAAAGAGCGGATCGCCACCAACGGCACGCCATGCACGGACGGGACTATTCACTCCACCGGGAATATACTTCTGTGCTTCTTCGAAAAGCTTTTGCGACGTAGACATCCATCATACCTACTACCCTAATTTTGAGATTTTCCCCTGCTACCATCCGTCTAGAGGAGAGTCAAGGGAAAAAATGGATCTCACAACGAGAGGCGCTTCCGCTGCGAATTGAGGCACTTATCCGGGGCTTTGTCGTCACTATGAATAGTGTATGACAAAAAGTGAGGCACGCGCGGGACTTTTCAATGCGGGGGGAAGAGAGAAAGGTATGGAAAAACGAGCGTCTAAGGCTTGAGGTGGCAAACGGAGCGGGAGCGGAGGGTCTCACACGGTGTTAGACGGGCGCAATTGGTGAGTAAAATAGGATACTTTGCTTAGGCTGGGCGGTTTTCCTTGCATTGTTTAGGGAAAGCGTTTAAGACCCAAGAACGTCTTCCGTGCCGGGCTGACGCAATCTGACACGAAGCGTTTGAGTCGCGATGAGTCTGCTTCTCTTGCCCCCCGATCTCGTGGTCGGTGTGCCGGGATTTCCCGGGGGCGGCAAGCCTGACAAGGGGCAAACTATGTGTGGACAACTCCGAGGAGGGGGGGATTTGCATAAGCGGGGGAAGGAGTTGGAGAGTTATCCACACCTGTGGATAACTGAGGTGCAGTAGAGGCGTGAGGGGGCGGAATGCAACGGATGTGGGAGCAGGTGTTGGGGCTGGTGGAGGAGCACGTGGGGAAGACGTCGACGGACACGTGGCTGAAACCGCTACGGCCGCTGTCCGTCGATGCGGACACCTTCCATCTGGAGGTGCCCAGCGCGCTTTTTCGGGAGTGGCTGCTGAGCCATCTCGTGGGTCCCTTAGAGGACGCGTTTCGGGCCGTGCGGGGGCAGGCGACGCATCTCGTGTTCCATGTGCGCGAAAAGCCCCAAGGGGAACTCTTTCCAGTAGAAGAGCAAAAGCAGGCAGCCCAGGCCGAGAAACAAGAGGGGACGAAGAAAAACGGGCTAGTACAGCACTATACGTTTTCGTCGTTTGTGGTGGGCGGTAGCAATCAATTTGCGCATGCGGCGGCGCGGGCGGTGAGCACACACCCCGGCAAGAACTACAATCCGCTGTTCATTTATGGCGGAGTGGGGTTAGGGAAGACGCATTTGATTAATGCCATTGGGCACGAGACGCTGGTCAAGAAGGGCAGCGGCAGTGTGGTGTACCTGTCCTCGGAGTCGTTTACCAATGAGCTGATCGCGCATCTGCGCCGCAACCGGATGGCGGAATTCAAGAACAAATTCCGCCGCGTGGATGTGTTGATCCTGGACGATGTGCAGTTTCTGTCGGGACGCGAACGGACGCAAGAAGAGTTTTTTCATACCTTCAATGCCCTGCATGAGGCGAACAAGCAGATCATCTTAACGTCGGATAAGTTCCCGCACGGGATCGGGGGGCTGGAGGAGCGACTGCGGAACCGGTTCGAGTGGGGGCTGATCGCGGACATCCAACCCCCGGACCTGGAGACGCGGGTAGCGATCTTACAAAAGAAGGCGCGCACGAAGCGCATATCTCTCCCCGATGAGGTGGCGTTATTTATTGCCGCGCACGTGACGTCCAATGTCCGCGAACTGGAGGGCGGTTTGACGCGGCTGGGAGCGCTGGCGGCGTTGAATCAGGCGAAGCTGACGGTGAGTTTTGCCAAGCAGGCGCTGCACGACTTGCTCGCCGCGTCATCCAAAGACGTGTCGATTGAGAGCGTCCAGAAGACGGTGAGTAAATATTTCGGGATCCGGGTGGCGGACATCACGTCGAAGCGGCGCACGAAACTCATCACGTTGCCCCGCCAGGTGGCGATGTTTCTATGTCGCAAGCTGGGGTCGGCGTCGTACCCGATGATCGGGATGCGCTTTGGGGGTAAGGATCATACAACAGTGTTACATGCGTGCCATACGATAGAGACCCGGCTCAAGCAGGACCAGGAGTTGCGCGATATCCTCACCCGTATCGAGATTATGATCGCCCACTAGACCGTTCTCTCTGTGGATAACCTGTGGATAACTTAGTGGGCAGCGTGTTTCAGTTCAAGAAGACTATGACCAGTTATCCACAAGTCCCGTGGATAATTTTTATTTATAAATTAAATACTTAACTCACTTATCTACATATCCACAGGCCCTACTACTACTAACTGCTTATATATATGAATAAAAAATAAGAATAATAGAAATATAAGAAGTAAAAGTAGCCATGAATAATAAAAGCATAAAAAGTAACAGCAGCCATCAAAATGATAAAAGAACTAGAAACAAAAACTTTTGCTCATAAGAGAAGAAGGGGGGAATATGGAATTTAGCGTCTATCAGGAAGACCTCCTTCAATGTTTATACCTCGTCCAAGGTGTCGTTGAAAAACGTTCATCTCTTCCTATGCTTTCTCACGTTCTCATCGAATCAAACTCACTGGAAGTGGAGGAGGGAATTATTTCCCTTGGAGCAACGGACCTAGAAATTGGGATTCTTCAACAGTGCAAGGCTGAGGTGAAAACTACTGGAGCGATCACGGCAGATGCAAGAAAACTCTATGAGATTATTCGTGAGCTGCCATCAGACCAGATCCGTTTACGGTCAAGTGGAAACGGATGGGTAGAGATCAATAGTAGAAAATCTCGCTTCCGAATCTCAAGTCTGGATCCTAAAGAGTTTCCTACTATAACAGGACGACAGGAACAAAAAGAAGAAAACTCTGCCTTGGCTGATCAATTCATTTCCTTCCCCGGGTCAATCATGCGGGAGATGATTGAGAAGACCCTCTTTGCGACCTCGCCAGATGAGACGCGACTTAATCTGAGCGGCGTTTATCTGGAGACACATAAAGAGGGAAAGCTTCGTATGGTCGCCAGCGACGGCCACCGTCTCTCTCTTATAGAAAAGAAAGTTGACCTCCCGTCTCTACCTGATTGGCCGAGTGTCATTCTTCCTAAAAAAGGTTTGGTTGAAACACGGAAACTCCTTGAGCGGAGCGAGGATACAATAGAGCTCTCGATCAAGGAGTCAGTCGTAAATCTGAGGAAAAAGACAACTCAACTCACCATGCGTTTGGTAGAAGGAGACTTTCCCGATTATCAGCAGATTGTGCCAAAAGAGCATAAGCACCGCATCGAATTTTCACGAGACGACCTTCTTAGTGCTCTTCGTCGTATTCTTATCTTGACTACAGAAAGATCCCGAGGCGTAAAACTACAATTTGGGAAACGCAAGGTAGAGATTTCGGTCAATACTCCTGACTTGGGCGAGGGAACAGAGGAGATTCCTACTGCGTATGATGGAGAGGGGTTATCTATTGGGTTCAATGGAAGATATATGATAGAGGCGTTACACGTTATGGATGAGGAAGAAACGGTCATACTTTCCCTCAAAGATGAAAAGAGTCCAGGACTGCTCCAGACCAAAGAAAATGACCAATTTTCTTATGTCATTATGCCCATGAAAATTAATTAGTCAAAAGTTGTTTTACTAAAAATCTAATATCCCCTCTGGTTTACGTAAGATAAAGAAAATGCTAAGCTTTAAGCCAATAAAAAGGAGGGGCGTTACGAATATTTTAAGCCATGGTCCTCCTTTGGGGAATG
>CAZBUD010000076.1:0-20296 GCA_964495015.1 uncultured Enterobacteriaceae bacterium
TGTGAAGGCTAGAACTCGATGTTCGGTTGTCTCTTGTTCTCCCGTTTTCACTTATGGTCGCCCGGAACTTCTCACCCAACGTCAATGCCGTACTCTTTGAGCAACGTACGGCTGATCACGATGTTCTGAATCTCCGTTGTTCCATCCATGTATTGTGCCATCTTGGCCATGTCCAGGTGGCGAGCAAATGGGCTTTCGGTTCGTAAGCCCTCCGCTCCCATGACCTGCATACACCGGGAGACGCCCGTGAGTGCTACACGGCTCGCGAACTTCTTCGCGTGCGCTGCCTGCATAATGGCGTTCTCCCCCCGATCCAAGGCCATTGCCGCCTGATATGTCAGCAGGCGTGCGGCCTCAAGGTCCGTGGCCACGTCGGCAAGCTCCCATTGCAGGCCTTGGAAGCTCAGAATCGGCTTCCCAAACGCGTGTCGCTTGGCTCCATACGCCAATGCGGTTTTGAGGCACGCATTCACGATGCCACAACAGCCTGCGCCGACAAACGTTCTTGCCATGTTGATGCCCCGCATGGCTGCTTTAAATCCATCGCCTGGCCCGAACAGCATATCTGCCTTTGGAACCGGACAGTTTGTCAGCTTGAGTCCTGTGGCTCCCAGCGCATGACCACCAAGCATGGTGTACGGTTGTGTTCGTTCAAGGCCCGGTGTATCTCCGGCCATCAGAAAGCTAGCAATACCGCGCCAGCCTCGGGCAGCATCAGTCTGGGCATACACCCCAAACACATCCGCACGTACGCCATTTGTGACCCAGGCTTTTTCTCCGCTCAGGTGCCAGCCGTCAACCGACTTTTCGGCCAGTGTCGTAATCGCAGCCGCATCACTTCCGGCACCGGGCTCCGTCAAACAAAATGCGGCAATTCTTTTACCTGCCAGCATAGGCGGAACGTATCGTTCGATTTGATCCGGGCTGCCATTGCGCGCAATGCTATTAAGCATGTTGTTGTGGACCCATAAGCCGAAGGTAAAGGCAAAGCACGCACCTGCCAGCTCCTCTAGGATTTTGGCGGCCGCCAAGTGGCTGACTCCCTGGCCTCCGACTGCCTTGGGCACGAGAACTCCAGTGAGGCCAACGGCTGCGGCCTCCTGGAAGGTAGTGACAGGTACTGTCCGGTTGAGATCCCAATCTGCAGCAGAGGGTGCAATCTTTTCTGTGGCAAACATCCTTGCTGTCTCGACCAGTTGCGTTTCGTCAGCGTTCAATAGGTGATCCATTGCTACTCTTGTTTCCGGAAGGTTCTCTTGATGCAAGGCTTCGCCAGTTATCCTACCCGTTTGCTTTTCCCCTTCCAATCCTCGTCTACTCCTGTAAACTCGCGGGGTCATGTCAGAACTGGACAAGCTTAAAGAGGCCATCAACCAGATGAGGTTACGGCTTGGAATCTGTGTGGTCACAAATATCAGCCTGATTGGCTGGTTTGTACCGAATCTGGACAGAGAAAAACCTTGCTGCTTATCGCGGCTGGGACTGTTGTCATCGGCTTAACGGGCGCCATTTTGACCCTGAATAGAGAAATCGAACCGGCGATAGAACGCCTGGGAGATTTGTAACATAGAAATTTTCGCAGCTTTTGTTTTTCTCGTATTTATCGGTACGTTACTCTACTGCGCCTTCGATACGATATGGCACGCCAACAAACTCTTTCCGCCGAAAACGGATTAACCAGCTCCCGCCCGTCGGCCCTCGTCGGCATCGCTTACCGCTCATGTCTTACGCTCTGCTTCTCATCGCGTCTCAAGCATATAGAAACACTAAGCCCTGGGGGGGATCGCTAGCAGAAACTTCAGACGCGCGCCTTCTCTAATGCACTCTTTCGAGGCGTTGTGCAAAAACTCCCAGGCTCGAATGACCTGAGCGAGAACCCGGTAAAACGTGGCGGCGAAAGCTTGTTTCTCCTTAGCACCGCAGGTCTTTGGGCCGCCCGTCTCCACACCTGTGGAGCGGAGCTGATCCATGAAATCACGAATGGACAGGCGCTCTCCCACGTTCTCCTGCGTATATTCTTCGCCCCTCGGATCAATCGTCCGGGCCCCCTCTTCGCGCACTGACGTAACGAAGCAGTTGCTGGCCGGAGTCTGGAGAGGCTGATTCGCCAGCAGGACGGCCTCTACCTCAAGTCTTAACGCCGCTCGGAAGACAATCTCCTTCATGGGGCTAGGCGCATCGTTTGTATCAACCCAGATCTTCATTCTGATCCTCCGAATTTATATAATGCGCAAGTACGAAGTGATTTCCTCCAAAATACGAGAGAGGATCGAGTAGGAGGGGCATACCATCCCATTACTAAAGGCCGTTCCCTAAAGCCGCGATTGAGAATTGTGTTTCAGTCCTCTTGTTTCCTTACTTGCGGGGAGGCCTCGGAACCGTGTGGGAAGTCGGCATTCGTGAATCCATATCAGCCAGCCCCGACAAAATTACGGGGGGCCGGTCGGGAAAGTCCGCCACTAAGCGGAGCTGGGCCCCCCCCCAGAGCTTCGACATAGCCGCGTAGCGTTGAAAGCAACAGATCCGTCCGTTTTTCCAACCGGGATACACCTTCTTGTCCAATGCCCAGGGATTCCGCCATCCACTGTTGTGTGAGTTGATGGGCTACGCGGAGATCCCGTAACGACATCTCTTCCGCAATCAACTCCGCCGCCTGGGTTACCATGGCTTTCTGTTCATCCGCTGGGAGGCGGTTGATCAGGTCTTTGAGTTGTACTGTCATGACTGTTTTCCTCGTCGTTACACTTGCACCAAATGCGCGTCAAAACGTTTGTCTGCCGTGGCAATCAACCGTTTGTAAAAGCGCTGCTCGTTCTGCCTCCCTTTTGTCCCCAGCGGCCAACACGATTGCCTGCCGGCAAGAACATCTTACAAAATGTTCACCGCCCTCTTTCTCTTTTTCTTGCCTTGGTCCGAGCCGCCAGCCGCAGTGCTCACGCTCGCCCAATGAACCGCCGTCGCTTCACGACTTCCTCGGCTTCCGTTTCCGTTCCGCTTTCCGGGTTGTTGCTGCCACACGTTGCCCGAGTGTCGGTGTGACTTCCCGGTAATCGCCCCGCTCATCTGTGTATTCCAGATTACTGGCTCATCCAAAAGAGAAGGGCTTTTGCTCTTTGGCCCTCGGAGAACAGGGAAGTCCACCTGGGTGAAAACGACTTTTCCCGAAGCCGTGTACTTGGACCTGCTTGACTCCGGGCTGTACACCGAATTGCTCGCTCCGCCTGCCCGCATCAGACTCTATAGCTCCACTGATAGAGAGCGGTGGATCGTTATTGACGAAGTGCAGCGCATCCCTGAGCTGTTAAACTAAGTGCACCGTTTGATCGACGACTGACAGCTCCGCTTTATCCTGACTGGTTCGAGTGCACGCAGTCTGCGTAAACGCGGAGTCAAGCTTATGGCTGGACGAGCGTTGACATATTCTTTGCATCCGCTGACAAGTCTTGAGCTAGGAGTGGATTTTGAGCTGTCGCATTTTCTAGACTATGGAGGATTGCCTAGCGTCATGCAGGAGGCTTGCCCCTAAAGCGTACCTTGAAAGCTATGTGAGCATGTATGTGCGTGAAGAGATTCAGCACGAAGGACTGACCCGTAATCTTGGGGCGTTCTCCCGTTTTTTAGAGGCGGCAAGTTTTTCACAAGGGCGAGTCCTCAATATCTCAGCCGTCAGCCGTGAGTGTACGGCAGAGCGATAGGTTGTGGAAAACTACTTTGGTATTTTGGACGACCTGCTCCTCAGCTGCCGGCTGCCCGTGTTTACCAAAAAGGTGAAACACAAAATGGTTCAGCATCGGAAGTTCTACTTTTTTGATGTAGGCGTGTATCAAACCCTGCGTCTCCGAGGGCAGCTTGATAGGCCAAGTGAGATTGATGGTGCTGCACTCGGAACATTATTTTTACAAGAATTGATCGCCTATAACGCATCTCTGGATTTGGGCTTTACGATTTTTTATTGGCGGAACTAGGCCGGGCGTGAGGTCGATTTCGTTCTGTATGGAGAAAAGGGGATCAAAGCATTTGAGGTGAAACTTGCCACAAAAGTCCGTCAAGAAGATACGAAAGGGCTGAAGGCATTTCTGGCCGACTACCCAATGGTGAAAGCGTATTTGATTTATTGCGGAGAGCGCGCAAGGAGAGATGATGGCATTGAAATCTTAACGATTGAAGCGTGCTTGCCTGGCCTGCCTGATCTACTCGCCCGTGCTTAATACCCCTTCGCCTTCCCACCAAACAAGCGTTTCACTCGTGCCACCGGCCCAAAACGGTTGATCACCACAATAAACACCTTACGCAGCCGGTCTTCCGGACACTGCAGGGGCCGCATGGCGTGCCAGGATTTTTTCTTGCGGGCGAAGAGAAGGCTGCAATTGCCTATGGCCTTTGATTCCGAGGCTTTGTCAAAGTCTTCAATCTGAGGAGCGGACTTGCGCGAAAAGCGACCGCCGTCGTTGAGCAGTAATGTTTGTCCGCCCCAGGTGGGATCCCAGTCCTGCTCGGTGTTGAAATAGAAGATATGCGAGCCGAGTTTATGTTTGGCATCGCAGTGCGGCGAGATCGAACAGCCACGTGGGGTATAGTGCCAGTGAAAGCTGAGCTCAAATTCTCTCGTCGCGAGCAAACCGCTCAGAAAAGTCCGATAGGTAGGGCTACGCAACTCAGCCACAAAGTCTCTCCACTCTTGGACCACAGACACGTCGTCGGAGTATTCCAAAATGAACCGATCATGGCCTTGCTGCCCGTGGGCGCGTTGGTTGCCGAAGCTGGGGGTAAACTGTGCCTGGTTGGGCAGGCTGTCTAAGAGCCGTTGATAGCCCTCCTCAGTCAGCAATCGTTCTGGATTGATCCATGGATACGGCTCCTGAGCCTGAAAAGCCGCCGTATCGATTGCACTGAGCTGATCCAGATCAAGATACTGCATTTACATCCACTGGTTATGCCAGGCTTGAAACATCAACACGTTCCATAACTGCCGCTTCCAATCAGACGTTCCAGCTATATGTTCGGTCCACTTCCGCCGCACCAGGGCTGGGTTGAATACGCCGGTTTGACACAATGCCTGTTCCGACAGCAGTTCCTCTGCCCATTCCCGTAATGGTCCGCGCAGCCAGGCACTCAGGGGAACTCCAAAACCCTGCTTGGGACGTTCAACAAGCTCACGAGGGACATATTTATACAGGAGCTGCCGCAGCAGCCATTTGCCCTGTCCGTTACGGATCTTCATGTGACCGGGAAGCGTCCAGGTAAACTCGACAATTCGGTGGTCAAGTAGCGGCACCCGCACTTCAAGGCTGACCCCCATGCTGGCCCGGTCAACTTTGGTCAGATTATTATCCGGCAGATAGGACAGGGTGTCCAAAAACTGCATCTGAGAGACAATGTCTACCGCTGGAGTTGTGTGGTGTGTGAGATACGATTTCTGCGCCCCGGTAGCGTCCGCATCGATAACGATTCTGGCCGGATCCTCCCAGCGCCGCCACAGTTGGCGATCGTGCAAGTCGGCTGTATTGAGCGACAAGGCACGGGTGAGCTGGTGCGTGTGTTTGATCAAACGAGAGAGTGGTTTAGGTGCAAGTGACTGCACATTTTCTAAGAACGGAGGGAGCAAGCCCGTGGCCTGCGCCAGCACAGCGCGGAGAGGAGGTGGTACCTGTGAGAATCGGCTCCATAGCTGGGCGGCTTTGAGATAGCGTTTATAGCCAGCGAATAGCTCATCGCCACCGTCTCCGGAGAGTGCAACAGTTACTTCCTGTCGGGCCAAATACGAGACAAAACAGGTCGGAACCTGCGAAGTGTCCGCGAAGGGTTCGTCATACCAGGTGGGTATGCGGGGCAGGAGATCTACGGCTTGGCTCGGCTCGACAACAAGCGTCTGATGGTCGGTGCCTAAGTGCCGTGCGATCTGTTGTGCGTGCGGAGATTCATCCCGGGCTGCTTCCTGAAAGCCAATAGTAAATGTCTTGATAGGTCGGGAGCTGTGCTGTTGCATGAGCGCGACAATGGTTGACGAATCAATTCCTCCAGACAGAAAAGCGCCTACGGGAACATCGGCAACCATACGCCGTTGGACTGCGTCGCTGAGTAAGGTTTCGAGTTGGTCTAGTGCAAGTTTCTTTAGTTGATCCCGTGTTTGTCCAATATCCACCTGGAGGGGCGCCTCAGCCCCCCGCTCGACAACGTGGTTGAGATCCCAATAGCGCGTGATGTGTGGTTCGTGCTGGGAACGTACTTGTAAGATGCAGCCGGGTTCAAGCTTATACACGTCACGATAAATGCTGTGCGGAGCGGGAATATAATTATAGCGCAGAAACGGAATGACCATGTCTCGATCAAGCTGTGTTTCAAAGCACGGATGCGCTCGCAACGCTTTCAGCTCTGAACCAAAGAGAAAAACCTGCCCGAAACGAGCCCAGTAGAGTGGCTTAATGCCGATGCGGTCGCGTACAAGCGTGAGGCAGTGTTCTTGGCGATCCCATAGACCAAAGGCAAACATGCCGAGGCAGCGCCTCACAGTTTGCTTGATCCCCCAGGCTGCACACGCTTCAAGCAATACTTCGGAGTCGCTATTCCCTCGGAAGATATGGCCGTGGGCTTCGAGGTCTGCGCGGAGCTCCTGAAAATTGTAGAGTTCGCCATTATACACCAACACAAAACGACCGTTCGAAGAGAGCATGGGTTGTCGGCCGCTTGGTGACAGATCGATGACGGATAAGCGTCGGTGTGCAAGACCGATCCCATGTGCCTGATCAACCCAGACCCCATTGTCGTCCGGTCCGCGGGATACGAGGGTATCTGCCATGCGCGTGGCCAGCATTGGGAATTCAGATAGCCGAGGATTTGGAGCCGGGTCCAAAAATCCGCTTACCCCGCACATGAGCGGTCCTTTGTCGCTGGAGGCAACTGCTCGGACTTGCCCGACTTTCCTATATTTCCCAACTTGGTTTTGACCCAGCGCTGGAGTTTTGGGGCGCGGCGCACGTAGTAATGCCGCAGCGGATGTGCTTGCTCGTCGAATTCGTATACAAACGGCTCGCCTGTGAGCGGACGTTTTACGCGCGGAATATCTTCTTCCGTAATGCCATCAAGATGAGTCATCAGTGCACGCAGGCTATTGCCGTGCCCGACTATCAAAATCTGTTTGCCTGCTTTGATCTGGGGAACAACCGTCTCATGCCAGTAGGGGAGCACGCGCGCGCGGACGGCTTTGAGGGTTTCGGTGCGTGGAAGTTCCGCGTCTATAAGCTCGGCATAGCGGGGGTCATGGCCGGGAAAGCGTTCGTCGGCCGGGTCGAGCGCTGGGGGCGCAATATCAAAGTGCTGCTGCCAGATTACGACTTGTTCCTGGCCGTAACGCTCAGCGATCTCTTGTCGGCTGAGCCCTTGCAGCGCACCATAATGGCGCTCATTCAGCCGCCAGCTTATATGGATTGGAACCTGGAGCTGCATGCTTTCCAGAACGATCTCAAGTGTGTGCACAGAACGCTGCAGATAAGAGGTAAAGCCCACGTCAAACGAAAAGCCGGCCGCTTTCAGGAGCTGGGCGGCTAGGCTGACTTGCTCACGACCGTGTGGACTGAGATCGACATCGGCCCAGCCTGTAAAGCGACGGGCTTGGTTCCAAATGCTCTGGCCGTGACGAAGAAGAACAAGTTTGATCATAGGACTGTATGAAAGCCGAGCAGGCGGCGAACCTTTTGGGCAACCTGGTCAAACTCATGCAGGGCTGGACGTGTCTCAAAATCTAAGGGTTCACCGAAAAAGCGCGCGATCTTACGCCTGACCAGGGCGTCGTGCAACGCCTTCAGATCTCGCCGAGGCTGGATAATGCCGCGTTCGATCAATCGGGCGCACACGTAGGATATACCGCTTTGGGGTTGAATGCTGCCACGCTTTTTGCGCTGCGTGGGTTGCGCATGAGTGCCTATCCACTCCTTGCAACTCCCGACCAGGTCCGTCTCTCGCTCGGGCAAGGGATAGATGTAGAACGGTGTAGCGGTGGTTGCGGCTTCAGCCAACATGGACTCACTCTCACCGCTTACAATCAAAACGTCCGCTAGTGCCAGAAAACCCCAATACGGATTGTCTTGCTGCCCCGGTTCCCAGGTATGCACGTAATGGGCTGGGCCCAACCCGGCTATCAGTGCGGCTGTTTCCGCCTCGCCCGTTCGTCGGCTGGTCGTGGCAAAAACTTTTCCGCCGACACGTTCGGCAAACGTGCGGACATCTGCTCCTATTTTCCGGGCAATGCACGGATCAAGCTGGTAGCGGGCGGTCGTCCCTCCGAGTAGCAGCATAATCCATGGATGCGGAGCGTCCTGAGCCAGGTGGTGCCAACGGTCTGCTCCCTGCTTGAGTCGCTCTGGGGTGACTTGCGACAAAGGTGCCGCAGTTTCGATACGCCTGGGATGAGGCGGCAGGCGGAAGTGGCTGCACGCGACCCCGATATCGGTTGTATTGGCGGGACGGCTGCCTTTACGACCGAGCAGCACCAGTCTAGTGTGTCCTTTGTTTTGGCGCTGAATCCAGCGCGCAATCCGCGCTGGGCGCCAGCCTGCAGTAATAATGAGATCAGGCCAGGGTGGGACCAGTGGGTCGGAATGGGCGACGTCTAAACCAAATCGCGTTGCCCGCTGGGACCCGACTAGGCGTTTGTGCAGATTCGCTGACGCAGTAAAGCGTAATGCCTTGGTTCCATACGGCCACTCCAGGGCATCGGCGAGACCGAGCGCTTGGGTCGTATGGCCCGGCTTATGTGAGGTCAGGACCCAGACCGTTGGGAGACGGCCGAGGTTGCCTCCAACGAGGTTTCCGCAAACCGAGTTCTGGGCGCTTAACTTGGGTGTTGTTGACAACGGTTGGACGACCAGTTGCCAGCGCACGGCGGGATAACGGGGACTGAGCAGGTCTAATTGCGCCTGCCACCAGCTGGACTTCCGCGGGCGTCCTCGTAACTTGTCGCCATTCGGAAGCTGCTGTTCACATGGATAAGCATGCACAGCGATGGCTACAAAATGGTGAGCTCGACGAAAGAGCTCTTCCAACATCCAGGGTACATCTTCGTCTGGTACAAAATCAAGGATATCCGTACAGACAACGCCGTCCGCGCTTTCTGCCTGGTTTTCTGCCAGACCGGAGTCGTGCGCTGCCGACTCGACAAAGACAGGATTATACTGCCGCACGCTGGCCCCGTTGGGACTGATTTGTGTGCTGCCTAAGCCAAACGAATAGTTCAGGCCGGTGTGGCTTCCAGTCTCGGCGATAAGGGTCTCTACGCACTTCTGGAGCGTATGGACAGCACCGTTCTGATCCGACACTGCCTGAGGTTGTAATGTCGGCCTTAGACTCGACGCGCTGCGGAGGTGAGAGAGCAGCGCGGTGTATTGCGCACTCGGCTGTGCCGCCTGAAAAACCTGATAGCCGGCTTCATTAGCCGTTTGTTCTAAATGGAACCAAAGCTGGGCGACAGGATTATGCTGATACGCATAACGCTGGGGAAACGGCTGCCACGGCTGGGCGTGGATGGTGGTGTAGTGCAGCAGTTTGGATCGGTCAGCCTCGTATTCGCTGTCCCGCGCATTCCAGTGTGGGTCGAGCGACCCCCAGAGGTCAGGGACTTCTCGGGCAGTCGCTTCTAGCGCTTTGCGTCTTTTATACTGCGCCGCTTCGAGCGTCCAAATTGCCGCCATCTGATCGCAGTCGATAAGCATGACTGATGTGTCGCGGTCATTTATAGACAGAAAACCATGGCTGCCCATAGTTGTGTCAAAGAGTTCGCCGGGATCGGCCAAATAGATTTGGTCCGTGTCGTTATAAATGGCGCGGACATTTACACCGTTGCCATCTATGGCGCTACTGAGCCTGCCAGTAAAATGGGGAATAGCAAATCGATAGTTTGTAAATCCTGTCAGCCAACTACGCCGGTCAAAACCGGCCAGGTCTTTCATGAGATATAATTCGTATACCCGAGCGGGATCCCGGACCTGCTCAATGGACCAGATGAAGACGCGCTCGGCTCGGTATTGGGCCGGCTCGGTGCCAACAAAGATGCGTACCGCTGGCTTTTCGCTGGGAGCAACACCAGTGCGAACACCAAGGACGACACGCTCAAGCTGGGTTCGTGTGCCTGGTGTGTGATAGAGGTCTGTCCGTAGCAGCGAACTAAACACTCTGCGCAATCTGCGTGCTGTAGTTGCAAAAGCCATAGGTCTACGATTTATGCAATTTTTTGTATGGAGGGCTGGGAAGCGACTACGGCCATCGGGCTGATGTGGCCTGCCTCAAGCCGATACACGTGGTCGGCAATTTCCAGTAATGCGGGTTGATGCGATATGGCCAGGATGGCCATCTTGCCTCGTAGCCGCTGGACCGTCTGACAAATGGCTGCCTCACTGTCAGGATCAAGGGCGGTGGTGGCTTCATCCAGAATCAGCAGCTGCGGGGAATGGACTAATGCCCGGGCAATGGCGATACGCTGCCGTTGGCCGCCGGACAAACGGGTACCGCGCTCACCGACCCGGGTGGATATCCCGTCTGGGAGTGCGGCGACAAAATCCCAGGCTCCGGCTGCCCGTAGGGCTGCTTCAACATCAGTTTCCGTAAGTTTGGTATCGCCCAGCGTCACATTCGCAAACACACTCTCATGCAGCAGCAGCATTTCCTGCGGCACATAGCCGATAGTCTTTCGCCAAGCGTGCAGATCGATGGTCTCAAGTGGCACAGCATCAAGGCAGACGGCCCCACTCTGCGGTCGCAGGAGTCCGGCAATGAGATCAACGGTCGAGGTTTTCCCTGCCCCAGAAGGGCCGACAAACAGCGTTACTTCGCCAGCTGGGATAGTACATGAAGCGCGGTCGAGAATGGGTTTGTCTGCATATGCAAAGCTCACCTCTTGGAGCGTAATCGCATCCTGTAAATGCGGCGCTTGGGTGCCATGACTATGCTCCCGTTCGGCTTCCATGTGATGCAGCCTATCCTGGAGAGACCAGAAGGCACTATCTCGGGAGGCCATGCGTTGGTATTGGCGCTGCGCCTTGTTGAGACTGCTGAAGGTTCGTCCAAGCAGGACGGCGAGCACAATGACCGTGTCTAGTGACAATGCCCAGTGCGTTAAAGCGACATACAGCCCGCCGGTCAAACACGCGATCAGCAGCGGGTCTTGCAGGGCGCGCAGTGCTTCTTTGCTCAAGACTTCGCGTTGCAAGGCACGGTTCAGCCGCTGAGTACCCTGTTCGAGCAAGGAGCCGATCTGCGTCTCACGCGCCATGGCTTTGAGCGGTTTGACCGTGTACAGCACGTCGGTCAGTTGGCCTAGAACATTCTTTAAGAGGGCCGTTTGCCGTGCGCCGGCCCGCCGCGCCATACGTACCAGGCGATTGAGCCCAAATACGATCAAGAGTCCGAATGCTGTCGCTCCGAGGGTTGCTTGCCACGATATGCTCACAGCCAGCGCAATACACACGACGGTCTGCATGCTAACGGCGATAATTGTAACCGCATGCAGATAGGCTTCAGACGCACGTGTCGCTTCGGTGGCAAACGCGTTGGCAAAGCCTCCCACTGGCTGACGGACATAGTACTCCCAGCGGGCGGCCAGCAGTGACCGCAGAAGAGACAGCCGCAGGTCGGTGGCAACATGGGCAACCGTATAGCCCACCTGCTTTTGGGCTAACAAGACGAAAACCGCTTTGAAAGCCATGCCGCCGACGAGAATCAAACACAACAGACCAATGCTAGGTTGGAGATCAAAACCGGCTAAGACATCGTTCATCGTCTGTTCCAGGCCGGTGGGTTGTGTTGCAGATGACGGAGTCGGATTGCTTTCCCGTGTCGCCAGGCTCAGGAGAGGGAGAAGGCTGGAGAAGCTAATGCCTTCGGCAAAGGTGGCGAAGATTAAACAGGCCAGCGTGAGGGCGCTGCGACCTGGGTAAGCGCGGGCAAAGACAAGCAAAAGACGCATAATATAGAGGAACCCCCTAGTGGAGCATGTGGAGCGTCATGACTCCAGCGTTCCAAGCAGATGTTTGCGGTTCCAGAACTGAACCAAACGTAGGGTGTGGAAGCCGAGTGAGGCTACCTGCCAGACAACAATGGCAACAAAGACGGGAATCGGAATGCCCAGAAGTAATCCCAGCATAAACAATGGTACGTTGATATTCCGGCGCGAAATAAACGTTCGCATGCGTTCATCCAGGGGGGTGCAACCGTGAATCGACTGGCCGATCCGGGCGCTAAACAGACCGGCCACAATACGATCCAGAACATAAAAGACAGCCATGACCACCGCGAGTTGGAAGACGAGGGCACCCGGTATCCCCCCACTTAATGCCCAAGCCCAGGCGAAATACCACATTGGAGGATGGACGATATCTAGCCCATGATCCAAAATATCGCCGAGCTTGGACGCCGTAAATGTGAGCCGGGCTAACTTGCCGTCCACCGAGTCGAGCACGCTCATGGTGTAAGCGAGCGTAAAGGCCGAGATCCAGTATCCGTGCGCGAAGAGCGGCACGGCTAGAAAGGTGATGAAGATATTAAACACCGAGATGATGTTAGGATGTACGCGCCAGCGGGCTAGCGGACGCACGGCACACCACACCAGCGGCGGGTAGACATGTTTGGTAAAAAAGTCGGTCGAGCCTTTATAGTTAGACCAAAACAGAAAGCGTTCGGCCCGGTCTCGGCTGGTGGCGTCCGGAATGCGAAAAAGATACATAGGCAGATCACGCCGGAGCTTGCGAATATACGACGGCACTTCGGCCAGCACGACTTCCTGGAGGCGGCCTGCCTGAAGACTGCGCTCGGCGAGCTCCGGCAGCCGAATTCCGGTTGAAGGGGAAAGGGGGTCCTTTCCTTCAAAACGGAGCACGGCAGTCTGTGTTTCTCCAGCTCCCCCCCGACCAGCCCAAGAGCCCGAGCGCTCGCCAAGGTGGCGCAACAGGCGACTATCCACAACAGCGTTTGCCTCTAGTGCGAGCAGCAGTTCGTCCGGTGGTTCATCTTTGACCGCCTGAGACAGCGTCGTCCGATATTCTGACACTGTTCGACGTTCATGTCCCCAGCGTATCGAAAGCCGGCGCACGAGATCCGGTGGGAGGAGCGAAGGAAGATCCGCCGTCTCAGAAGAAAGTTGGACATAGACCTCGTTTGGGTCTAGTCCGGCTTCGATGATTGTATGCAGCTGGCGTTCGAGCAGCGTCATGCCGAAGATCCGCAGTCTGCTGCTCGGATTGGTCGCGTCTAGCCAGATATACAAAAAACACGTCCTCCCTACGAACGCTCAGCAGTCTAGCCTGGGAAAGATGAAGACGAAAGATGGGCGAGATAAGACGGTCAACGGGAGGGAATTGCAGGATTGCTTGTAGGCTCTACAATGCCAGCGTGTCGGATCAAACGACTGCCCAAAAAACTCTTACGCCTATCACCGCATTCGTCCTTGCCGGCCGGCGCGGGCCGACCGATGCCCTCACACAGGCTGCAGGCGAGAGCCATAAAGCGTGTATCGCTGTCGCTGGGGTACCCATGCTCACTCGGGTCGTGCACAGCTTAGGTGCCGTATCGTGGATACAGAAGATCGTAGTCAGCGTCGATGATTCCACGGTATTGAATAACCTCCAAAACACACCAGCTATAGAGTTTCATGCCGGCCGTCACTCTCCGGCAGCGAGCGTAGTGGACTATGCGCAATCTCATCAGGAAAATGGACCACTGCTTGTCACGACTGCCGATCATGCCTTACTTTCCACACAGATGCTTGAATATTTCCGTTCAGCAGCCGAACAAACTGAGGCCGATGTGGTCGTTGGCGTAGTCACCGCTTCGCTTTTTCGATCTCACTACCCGGATTCGCGCCGCACGTTTATTACCCTCAAAGATGAGAGCTTTTGCGGAACTAATCTTTTTCTTCTTCGTCCGCCACAGGCGGCGAATGCCGTGCGGTTCTGGGAACAAGCCGGACAGTTTCGTAAACGTCCCTGGCGGCTGGTGAGTGAGTTTGGTTTTGTGAATCTCCTCCGGTTTCTCTTCCACAGGCTTGATAGCCAGACCGCTATAGAACAAGCTTCCCGGGTGTTACAAGCGCAAGTGGGCATCGTTGAGATGCCGTTTGCAGAAGCCGCCATTGATGTGGATACTCGGGCCGACTTGGTTACTGTTGAAAATATTCTAGCGAGACGTACGAGAGAGGACGACGTGTTCTCCGGGGAAGGGCCTCGGGGAAAAGAAGGGTAGACCTTATGTCAGACAGCAAAGACCTCAAAGAAATTCTCGAACAGACACAGCAGCCGTTCAGCTCACCTGGGTTTGATACATGGACGGCTGCCTGGGCCGTATCGAAACGAAAAAAGAAAGAGGCGACACAGCCCGTGCCAAATGCCACGTCGGGCACGGTGCAAGCAGTTGAAAGTGATCCGGAAATACTCCGCAGGAAGACTGAGAATCTGTTTCAGGGGCCAGTGTTGGATACGTGGACGGCTGCTTGGGCAGCTTCAAAGGATAAAATCAAAACCCGCAAAGAACCCAAGCCGGACAATGTTCAGATCATCCGCCAAATCTATACCGATTTCATCATGGCTGGGGTCCAAGGCGACTTAGGGCCTATCCTGCAGCCCCTGTCTGAAGATGTTGAATGGCAGTCGCCTGGACCTAAGGAGATCCTCTGGGCCGGTACATTCCGCGGGCGCAAGCAGGTCGTGCAGTGGTTTGCTACACGCGGACAAGCGGTAGAGGTCGAACAACTTGTACCCAAAGAGTTCATTTCCCAAGGCAACCAGGTTGTTGTGATGTGCGACGAACGCAGCCGCGTGAAGGCGACCGGCAAGGTCTATGAGGTGGCCTTGATGGCAGTATGGACGCTCCTGAATGGGACGGTCACCCACTACCGCGAGTCGTATGACACAGCGACGGTTTTGGCTGCCTTGCAGGAAGAGTAACTTATCTCTTGGCAACCAGTGTGTAACACATGGGTGGTTTCACTTTGAAATGCTCAAAATGGGCCCACAGATTGGTAATGTTATGGCCGTATTCTTCAAAGGACACGGGCGCTAGGCTGTTATTGAGGCAGGCGGTCATAATGTCTGACAGCTTATGCGGGAATGAATACTTGGGAGCGGACTTGTATTTGCCCATGCCGTGGTGATCGGGCCCGTCTTCTTCCATATACGGATCGGTCTTGAAATACGAATGCTGCGCACGCGGCGGATCTTCCTTTTCACTGGGTTCAAACATCTCTAAGATTGAGTGCATCTCATATACGAATAGCCAGCCGCCCAGTTTCAGCAGTCGGGCAACGATTTCAAAAGACTGCTGAATGTCGGTTATCCGGCTCAACACGCCTACGGCGATAGACATGAGGACAAAAGTGCCATTGTACTGCGGGGAGATGCTATAGGCGTCAGTACACGCGAACTCACACTTGATGTGTCCTGCGGCCGCAAGCTGCCGCGCCAGGTCGATAAAGCCGTTGCTAATATAAAATCCCACACACCGACCTGCTCCCAGATTTTTGACTGCCAATAATTCTCGCCCATTGTTGAAGCCAATTTGGGCAACGGCCTTGTCGGCGAGACCTATCTCCTGCAGCTTGCCGTTTCAATAGGGTCGAGACAGCTATAGCCAGTCTGGCGAAAGGACTCCAGGAGCTGATCGAATTTCAGTTTCTTATGAATTGGCGCCGCTTCGTTCCAAGCCTTTCGAATGGCGGCAGTGTAGGTGTTGCTATCCATAGGCTACCCATCCTCATCTTTCAGAACTTGTACTCCGTAAAGGTGCGACGGTGGTAGACAGTGAGGAAGCTGTTATTCTGAGCCTGCGCTCTTCGATTACGCTCACGACGGCTCCGCAGAGGCGAAGAATCTCTCAGTAGCATTGGACAAAGAGATTCTTGGTCGCTTGGCTCCTCAGAATGATACGCATCAAAAACGCGCTGACGCCCTTAGGTGGACTGGAGGGGTTCTTCTTTATCCGGCTTTTTTGAGGCAGGGGTTGTACGGAAATAGCTCTCCCGGTCGGAAGAACGCACCACAATTTCCTTGATCTCTGCTCCCTGAAGGAGGGTGAGCCGGATATTGGCCCCGGCGTCCCCGAGCGCCCAGATTTTTCGATAGAAGTCGGCTTGGTCTCTGATCGGCTTGCCAGCGACCTTGAGAACAAGGTCATTCACATGCACTCCAGCTTGGTCAGCCGGTCCGTCCGGTGCCACAGACATGATGATGAGCTTATCTCGGAATTCTTCCGTAAACAGGCCGAGCCAGGGTTGGGGAGAGGCGGCCGATCGTCCTTTGCGAATGAGATCTTCCAGAATGGGTTTGATGTGATCCACAGGAATAAACATATTACCGGTCAGAGTCTGTCTGCCGGGCAGGACATCGTTCACTAAGAGCGAACCAAGGCCGAGCAGTTTACCCTCGGCTCCAATCAAAGCAGCTCCGGCATAACGCGGATGAGGCGGGGCGGTGAAAATGGCGTCCTCAAGAAGATATTCCCAAGAGCCGGCAAATTCCCGGCGTGAGGTCACAAGAGTGGGACGAATCGAGGTGGGGGTACTATCACTGACAACTAAGAGCTCTGTTCGTTCGGACAGCTGTGATGATTGGCCAAGCGACATCGGCGTCACATCGAGCGGTTCCGTTGCGCGCACCAAGCCAAATCCTGTCCTATAGTCATTGCCAACAACGGTTGCTTGGATGCGCCTGCTACCATTTAGCATGATCTCAACGCTGGTAGCCTCAATGATGAGATAGCCTATGGTCAGAATATGACCTTCGGTGTCAATCACGACACCACTACCGTCTCGCTCGGTTCCCAGAAGTCGTGCGGTGCGTGCGCTGGCAGGTACTTCTGTATGGATGGTCACAATAGCGGAGAGAACCTCGTCAGTGATAGGAGCTGCGCACACAGCCTGGCCGCCCAAGGTCAGAAGGAGGCCGAGCAGCCAGCCTGTGATTGTGGGCCACTTTTCCCGTCTCAGCCCAAATTCGAAAGCTCGGATGAGAACCTGAAGTTGCTCTGTTTGCATGACATCACTCACTGTTATATCCTATTATTCGTGTCTCTTTGCTTCTATCCCGCTGTGTGGGGAAGAGTCAAGAGGAAAGCTCTCTGAGCATGCTTCGGTGGCGCCGCGAGAGCATCTAGAGTAATTGTTCACTCAGGTGATGGAAGTTGGCATCCTCGGAACTGTACTCACGTGTAGTGAGCATAATTCGGAAACGTGATCTGCTGTTTGCTTCTTGTTGCTGCTCGATTCGATACAAATGGTATTGTGACCGCCGTTGCGACCGGCGTCCAATGGCTGAAGACGCCCGGACTCCGACAACGGGAATCGGCCCGTGCGGTCCTGGAATACTTGCCCGTATAGTTTTGTGAATATGGCCGTGCAGAATGAGCTCAGCGCCGTTTTTGACAATCACACGGCGAAAGGCGTCGGCATCACTCAGCCTGCGACGGGCTGAGGCGTTCATCTCTTGCGGTGGATGGTGAATAAGAACGACCCGGCATAAGGGGGTTTTGGCCAGAGTACTGAGAAGCTGTTCGAGTCGCTGCAGTTGATTCCGGCCTACCGCGCCTGAGGCATAAAAAGGCGCGGTTGCCTGTGCTGTTGAGACACCTACAACAGCAACGGGCCCACAGGTCCGGATCGTCGGGAAACTGGACGCAGTATGATTTGCTATATGTTTTGAAAGAAGCGTGGGCAAGTCTGACGTCGCACTCGATAAATCGTCGGAGCGCATATAGTCGCTCCAATAGGCCCAAGGAAAGCGTTCACTGCTGGGTGTATAGGTATCGTGATTTCCAGGGATGAGAGAAACCTGTTGTGGGCCGCCGAGCCGTTGAAGCCACGGCAGCGAGGCAGAGAATTCGTCTTCCAGCGCAATGTTTGTCAGATCTCCGGTGATCACAAGGTGGTCTGGCTGCTGGGTACGCAAATCGGAGGCAAGAGCGGCCAAGACCTCGGGGCGGTACTCCTTGCGTCGACGTAACGACCATGACAACGCGCCTAAGGCGCGCTTATTCAGGAATGCCTGAGGATGTTGGAGACGAACCGGGGTCACGTGTAGGTCTGACAAATGGGCAAGTGTGAAAGCTGACATAATCCTTGATATATTCAGCCTATACCACTTCCCTAGGTTATGATAAGACCGCCCTTCCGCAGGAGCATAGGTATGAAGCAGGTGGCAGGCGCAGAAAATGTCCACGCGTGGATAGTCACCACGCCGAGCCATCCGGGCCGTCCGAGCCATGCCGCCGTCAGCCCAATCGAGATCTGGGGTCTCTCTCCGCTCGAGCGCCTGCGCCGCAGCCTACGTGTGGCCGGTGTCCCTGACGGCCATATCCACATTGGAGCAGCCGCTGCTGCCACTGCGCAAGACGTTCGGGTTATCCTTTTGCGGGCGGATTACGTTTTCGACGAGCGTTTGATCCGTGCGCTTATCGAACAAAAGCCGACGCGCGACGTGGTCCTGGTCGATCCCGATAACCAGACTGCAGTAGGGGCAGTGACAACGCGTGATCAGCTTGATGCTGTCTTACCTTTTCTTCTTGATGCAGCAGAAATCCCTGCCGGACAATGCAATAGTTCCAACAATATTGACTACTTTGAGCCTGCAGCGCTGGTCTCGGCCTATTCGTCTGCGCTGCGGAAAATTGATCTACCCTATCTCCTTCCCATTAGGTCTGAGAAACTCGCGCAGATTGAGAATCGTATTTTCGGCGCATCGTATAAGGGCATCACCGATGTGGTCACAAAGTGGGTCTGGCCGCTGCCCGCGCGCGCGGTGACGCGACTTTTAGCCCGGTTCCACGTTCGTCCTAATATGGTAACCGGGCTCAGTTGGGTGCTGGTGGGTGCTGCGACCTGGCTCTTTGTGGAGGGACACTTCGGCCTTGGATTGCTGTGTGCCTGGCTCATGACCTTTCTGGACACGGTGGACGGGAAGCTTGCCCGGGTCACCTTTACCTCAAGTCGGCTCGGGCATGTACTGGATCACGGCCTTGACCTTGTCCATCCGCCGTTTTGGTATCTCGCCTGGGTGGCGGGATTGTCCGGCAGTGTCTCTATCAACGTCATCTGGGCTGATCCTACGACGTCGATTATCATTGGCGGCTATATCATCGGCCGGTTGTTGGAAGGCCTCTTCATGTTGGCCTTTCATATGGAAATCCACTCGTGGCGTCCGGTTGATTCGTTCTTCCGCACCATTACAGCCCGCCGGAATCCCAATCTGATCCTGCTTACTTTAGGGACGTTTGCTAGCCGGCCCGACCTGGGTTTCTGGTTGGTCGCTGTTTGGACGGTGTGCTCTCTCGTGTTTCATACTGTCCGATTCGGCCAAGCCTTTGTCCAACGCTCGTACGGCCAGCCTATTCAGACCTGGCAAGTTTCAAGGACGCCAGCATGAGTCCCATAAGGCGCATGAATAGAAGGACGTGTTCGCCGCCCGTTTCTCGACTCATGCGCGTTTTTCGCGCCGCGTTGGTTGGATTCCCCTTTATCTTTATGATTTTCGGAATCTTGCGGGGAGTTTCCATACTTGGTTTATGGGTCGGTTGGAGTGGCGATCTTTTTGCCGCAGCTGGGCGCGGAAACCCGGCCGCCCGCCTACTGCCAGGAGAGCTTGCCCACGAGCGGTGGGATCTTACCGCTCGGTTCGACTCCGGTCATTTTCTGTTCGCTGAATTTCTGATCACAAACTTTGGGCTTGGTGATCGGCACGCTGCAGTGATTGGTCATGTCATTCGACCCAACGGTCAGAGCCGTCGATTTCGGAACGGTCGGCGTGAAAGCCGATGGCAACTCTCGTCAGATCGGCTGCGAATGGAAGTCGGGTCGAGTCTGCTGGACCAACGCGGCCCAAAACATCAGCTGCGGGTCAGGAAGAAGAGCACGCGGATTGAGCTGGATTTTTATCCGCACGGGCCGGCTGTCTGGTCCGCTGATTTTCCACCATCCGGTTACGCGCTGGATCTGCTTGATCCTGCTGCACAGGCTGAGGGGTCTGTCTGGGTCAAAGGCATGGACGAGCCAGTGATGGTACACGGGACTGGTGCCATTACCCATAGCTGGGCGAATGAGGCAGAATCTGATCTCGTGCTACGTCGGCTGGAATTCTTCTTGTTTCAGGCTGAGCAAAGCGAGCAACGTGAGATGTCGCTCTACTTAGCGGATCTCACGACACCCCACGGAGTACGCAGCAGCTGGCTTGTTGTCAAAAAAGCACAACGGGTGGTCCACGAGGCGCAAAATTTTCACCTTAGACTTGACGGAAATGTGAAAAATGTTGGGATTTTGAAAATAAAAACAAAT
>CAZBUD010000077.1:0-20248 GCA_964495015.1 uncultured Enterobacteriaceae bacterium
GCATGGCATCGCAGCCGTATCGTTCGATGATCTCAACCGGATCGATACCGTTGCCTTTCGACTTACTCATCCGCTCACCCTTGCCATCCATAATCGTGGCGTGGATGAACACATCGGTGAAAGGCATATCGCCGAGATTATACAGACCCATCAAGACCATGCGCGCCACCCACAGGGTAATAATGTCACGACCGGTGACTAGACACGAGCCTGGATAGTAGTACGACAAACAATCGTCGGTACCATGCCGTTTGCCTAATGGCGATTGGCCGGCGTCGATTGCCGCCGTATCGGGATCAGGCCAGCCCAGCGTGCTGTGGGGCCACAGCCCGCTGGAAAACCACGTGTCGAGCACGTCCGGATCGCGCACAAATCCTGCGGTTTCTAATTCACCAGCAGTGTCCGCCTGGATAGCAGGCTCTCGCAAACATACCAGGAGCCGGCCGCTGTCAGTGTCAGAAATCTGAGCACTCTGTCTCTCAACAGTATCCGGCTCCAGCAATTCCGTTGTCTCGTCCAACTGGAGCTGGGCAACAACGCCTGCGCGACGCAGATAGGGAGCCAGCCAGGCCAGTTTTTCTTGTAACCCCTGTCCTTGGAATTGTCCTGACCAAATGGGAATCCTATGCCCCCACCAGAGTTGACGACTGATACACCAGTCGCGCTTTTCAGCAAGCCAACTAATATAGGTATTGCGATAGCGAATATCAGGGTGAAACGTGACGTTTCTTCCGCTCGGCGAACGCCACTCCCCCTGCGCAGCATCAATAGCCGCCTGGGCCAGTCCGGGCGCAACAAACTCTTTCTGCGTCCCCCGGCCACACACCACGCCACCGTCTACGTCCCCCATCCGTACGAACCACTGCTCAGACAGATAGGGCTCAACCGGCGTCTTGGACCGGTCAGAGTGACCAATCTCAATCTCACGGTCCTCAATGGCGTCGAGCAACCCCTGGGACTTGAGATCTGCGAGGACTTTCTTTCGCGCATCAAAACGGTCGAGTCCTTTATACGGCCCGGCGTTGTCATTCAGCGTACCGTCTATGCTGAGAATATTGATGATACCGATCTGTTCTTGGTGCCGCCCCCACACCTCGTAGTCGTTGGGGTCATGTCCCGGTGTGATTTTCACACACCCACTGCCTAACCCAGGCTTGGCCCATTCGTCACAGATGAGGGGAATGGGACGGTCGAGCAACGGCAAGAGCACCCGTCGGCCGGCCTTGGCCATGGCCGTTAATTGCTCCAGTTGCGGCAGATGCGTCACTCGCCGTTTTTCCAGTCGCGCAATTTCCGCTTCCAGATCGCGTGTGTCTTTTTGACTAGCACGAGCTAGCCGTTCCTTGGTTTTGAGGATCAAGTCCTCAAGTGCCCCACGCGGGCCGGGATGGCAGGCAACCGCCGTATCGCCCAGCATGGTCTCAGGCCGGGTGGTGGCCACCACAACGGATTCCAGCTCACCGGGCTGGGGATCAATCACGGGATAGCGTAGATGCCAAAAGTGGCCCTGAACGTTTTCATAGACGATTTCGTCATCCGCCACTGCGGTTTGCAAATGACAGTCCCAGTTGACCATACGCCTCCCACGAAAAATCAGGCTGTCACGAAACAGATGAAAGAAGGTCCAATACACCGCCCGCTCGCAAACTTTATCCATGGTAAAGCGCTGACGGTCCCAATCACAAGAGCAGCCCATGGCCTGCTGTTGGTTCACAATGCGGGTCTGATACTGTTCCTTCCAATCCCAAATCCGCCCCACAAGGGCTTCACGCCCGACGTCGCGCCGAGTTTTGCCTTCCAGCTCAAACAATCGCTTTTCCACTACCGCCTGGGTCGCAATACCGGCATGATCGGTGCCCGCCATCCACAGGGCATTGTCACCCATCATGCGATGCCAGCGCGTCAACATGTCCTGCATAACGTTGTCCATAGCGTGACCCATATGCAGCGCGCCGGTCACGTTGGGCAGCGGCATCATAATCACATAACGCTGATCGTTCTCGTCCGGCGTGGCAGCAAAGGGCTTGGTCTCCGCCCACTGCTGAGTGATTGTTTTTTCCAATCCGGCCGGATCGTAATGGGCCGCCAGCTCGTTAGACATCAGACTTCTCCTTGACGCTTCCTCACACGAAGCAGTCTAGCGCAATCGGGGTACGGCTTTACGCAGCAGGAGTCAAATCAAAAAGGGGCTTCTCCCGTGTTGAGAAAAGCCCCCTGACTCATGCGAAAGGGGGGACTTGAACCCCCACGGGTTTTACCCCACAGGATCCTGAATCCTGCGCGTCTGCCAATTCCGCCACTTTCGCGCAAAGTAAATGAAGTACTTACCCGACACCCTTTTCCTCTGTCAATCCCGGAGGTATGAAAATGCCAGTCATTTCGATCACTCTGCTCGCCTGATCCGTCTCATTATGGAAAATATGCTGCATAAAATGAGTCATGATGAAAACGTTTTCTACAAGCAGATACGATTCCGGGCAAGGCTAAAATCGCCGTGAATGCTCAAGGCAGGCCGGTCGAGGTCATTCTTCCCTATCGTTACCCCTGTAAGATGACGAGTAAAAGACCGGGCGTATATACAGACTGGCTAGACGTATATGTCACGCGCTTCCTTCACAGTACCTATTCCTTTGATTCTGACCGGGCTGTTCATAGCGCTGGTAACGCTGCCGTTTTGTAAAGGTGGAGGAAGCGTCTGGTCAAAACACCTTGGCACCTCGTCCGAGTCGAGGGACGGAAGCTTTGCCTGAATGGCCTTCCTCTCTCTAATCGTGACTGGTTACGACCATTCAGCAATGGCTAGAAAGGCAGGAAGAAAATGCCAATGAGTCAACGGCCGCGTAGCGGTTCAAGAAATAAGACCACGAGTGCGGATTCCGCAGCGGAGAGCTTGAATGCGTTCTGGATCTCTGTGAAACGACCTAGTCGACACCCAGATTCGCCGCATAGTCTACCGCTTGTCGGATATGACGGCCGGGGACACCCTCAGACTGCTCGGCGCAGTCATCTGGGTTGTCTATGACATTGGGGGCTTCATGATCTGCCTGGCCATTGTGAACAATGTTGCTAGGGGTTCGGGACTGCTGATTAGCCTTGCGCTCGCGCCTGTAACTTTTGTCGCAGCCCCGAGGTACGCGCTGATTGCATGGGAACTATGGTATCCGCCGTCCGTCTGTTCCAGCGGCGGCCTTGCAGGAACTCTTCTCCTAATGATTGGGTCAAGAATGGCAAGGAAATAAGTGCAGAACGGCGGGCTTACGGTCTGGTTTGATTTTGACTGTCGGCCTGAAGATGGGTTTCTCAATATTGACAAGTGGCCTACGAACTATCGTACGAATTGTGGATTTATGAGACTCTCTCTTTATGTTGCCCGTTGGTTGTATGTCGACGTCTGGACTGTGGAAAAGGTCAGGAAGCTGGGTCCTGTTGCTCACCTTTTACTCATGTGCAGCAACACCACCGCCTACTCCGCTCTCTGTCCCGTGGCCTGCGCCACCGCCGCCGCCCATGGTCCTGCCACCCATTGATTTTGATTAAGAGGCAAATCTCGAAGTCTTCTGCGTGCAGGGAGTTTTAGAAGACGCGGGTTATGACCCTGCTGGCCCACAGGATGGAATCGTGTAGCCAAGAACGGAGGAGAGCTCAGCCGGTTCCAACGAGATCAGGGTCTCCCAAAAACTGGACGAATTGATACGGCAACGAACGCCGCATTGCAACGCGTATCACCGCTATTACCCAATTACCTTGAAAGCGAGCCCTCAGCTGAACCCAGTCTGGGCTTCGAGGCTTCTCTTTTAGGAGGGTATCCGGTCTACTGATGTCGCTCGGCTGGCGTGTTCTTTTCATGTGCGGCTGGCAGCGAGTCAGGGCAAAGTGCAGGGGCATCTTCTACTTATAGGGGAGTACGAAAAACCCTCCCTGCGAAGCATTGGATATCTTCATGCTGATAGCCTAGCCTAGGAAAAACGGGCGACCCGATCGGTGAAAGTCTTATCTGTATTAGTCGGAGGATGATACGTCTGAAACGAATGCCCGTATTATCTATTCTCGGCGCCTTCCTACTCACACTGTCAGGAGCAGACCTCGTGTGGGCCAAGGGGCATGTACCCCTCGGCGGGATGCAAGTTTGTCATAACGGCGGAACGCTCAGCATAGCGGCAAACGTGTTAGAAAACTGTCTGAGCAACGGTGACTGCCGGCTACCGGTATGTGATTCCGCGAATGTATTCCCCCAGGGTCTGACCGCTCTGGGGTAGCCGCAGATGTGGATGGCAACGGCTTTTATGACGTGCTCAACGCACGCTAGAACGCCAGGGGAGCAACGGCGAGGTGTACTGGCACCCTATTCCAACGAGCTTGTCCTCCCCGTTCGCCCGTCTGGGGGGATAAAGGTTCTCTTCGCAGTGCCGAAGTAGCCTGTATGGCCGCCGGTCTTAGAGCAGGGCCGGCAACGCAGGGAAAAATACCGAAAAATGAGTCTCTCCGGTTCTTACTCCGGCCCTTGGTGCTCGAACCTGGCGAGCACCGAAACCAGTACGGCCACACTGATCGCGCCTAATACGCCTAAAGTCATTGCTCCTGTTGAAACATGGCCCTCGCCAAAACTCGAGGCTGACCACGCTCCGGCGAATATGGCCGCGCCCATTCCAAGTCCGATTAAAGTACCCAGCATAATACGATCTCCTTCAGCATTGAGTGCAGCTTTCCTTACCAGTTCCACTGCTGAAGGACTAGAGCGGCCAGTCCTTGACGTTGGCAAGGAAGGAACCCTGCTGCAATCCTCTTGTTTCTCGTAAGAGCAACGCTCCATTGTTTTCAAGCAGTTCTTCCACAGACATACTGATCGGGCTCTGGCCGGTTTTCTCATACCCTCCCATCTCCGTAACTGCATCATTCACCTGGGCCAGCACTAGAAAACCGACAGCCAGCCCCGCTATAAGCAGCGGACGACGGTCCATTAAAAAGAATTTTAGATTGTGAAAGAAGAACACCCTGCCGCCAAAGAGAACGCCACCACCAACAACTTCACTTCCCCATCCGATCTCAGCATGCTTAAAGAGAATATACGCCGTACCGAAGAAGTCATGCAGATGCCAGTGTTCCCCACCCAATGCGACCAGCGGCGGTCCAAAGACTATGATGATCCAGGCAAATTCTTCTATGGCCGCGATAAAGGCTAAGATTGGGATTATCCAATATATCCGAGGGAGACGATACCGGGTAAGCAAAAATCCGCCGGTCACAACTGTCAAGAAAAAGAGGCTCAGGGAGAGAGAGTTTGAAAGAAGTCACCGTTCGACTCGGCAGGCAAAGCACCATTCATCCATATACACGTCAAGACAACATCGAGGATGATTACGAGCAGCCCTGAGAGCATAGAGAATTGGTTACGGGCCAAGGGCTGCAGCATTATTTATGCTACCAAACTCTCTTATTGATTGTGGAAAGGATGCGGAGAGGCCACATTGCTCAGTCTTTGAGAAAGCCTGTTATTTTTCTCTGATTGCGAGTATGGGGAAAGAGAACAGATAGACAGGAGCCAAAAAAAGGGGCCGCTATGGCACCAGGCCTTTGTCTCACTGTTCCACTACGGCGTGTTTGAGCGATTTCCGCAGGTAAAAGTTGTTGTGCTCGAATCCCAGGCGGGTTGGATCGGCTACCTGCTCGACCGTCTGGATGCCGTTTTTGATGGTCCGCTTGCGCACTCGACGCAACTCAAAGAGAAACCCAGCACCTATTTCAAGCGCCAGTGCTGGATCTCGGTTGACCCGGACAAGAGAGCGCTTCAAAACTGATCGAATTTGTCGGGTCTGACAAATTTTTCTGAGCATCAGACTTCCCGCATCCCGATCATAGCGACCAGTATATACCAGCCCTGAAACGGCTCGTGCGTCCGTTGTCACAAACCGCGCGACAACAGGTCATCGGCGCAAACGTGGCAGAGGTGTATAAATTAGGCCAGTGACAACACACCAAATAACTGTAGAGGCGACCGTCCGGTCGCCTCTACGCTTTTTCTTGCTTTCGCATCCACGCCCGTGCCCGCTTGATGTCAAAACTGAAGTCTTCTCGATCCAGTGCCAGATGCGGGTTATAGTAGGGGTCGTTCGCGATCGCTGCTCCCCAGTGGTCGAGCATATACTGTACTTCCTCGGGCCGCGGCGGCTGGTACCTGCGACTCTTGGACTCATAGTGGTACAGTTGCGCATACGGGGTATACACGATGTGGTAGCCTTGCTGTTGCAATCGCAAACACAGGTCCACGTCATTAAAACTCACGGCTAAGTCCTCGTTCATGCCGCCAACCTCTTCATAAACCGCTTTTCTCATCATCAGACAGGCCGCAGTCACCGCACTATAGTTACGAATAATATGCGGAAAGGCATGATACCCCAACCGCGAGAGCGGTTGGTATTTATGCGCATGGCTCGCAATATCCCTGACCCCAAGCACGACGCCGGCATGCTGCAGGGCCTGATCTGCATACAAAAGCTGGGCTCCGACCGCTCCGACCTCCGGACGTTGGGCGTGTTCGAGGAGTGCTTCCAACCACTCCGGAGTAATTACCTGCATATCATTATTGAGAAAAAGCACTTGCTCACCACGTGCTTGGGTCGCCGCTTGATTACACACACGAGCAAAATTAAACGGCGCGTCACTCATATCGCCGCGCATGACGTTGTGCGACAGCGTAGCAAGATAGGCTAGGGTTTCTTGTGCTTGGCTACCATTATCAACGATGAGGATTTCATACGCTGGATAGGTTGTTTTTGATTCAATACTCTGCACACAGCGACGCAGGAAGCCGGCCTGGTCGCGGGTCGGAATAATAATGCTCACCACTGGAGAGCAGAAGAGTCGGCGGCGGACGCGGAACGTAGATGGGACCGGGCCGTCCTCAACGCTGGCGTCTTCTGCCCTGCGGTTCAAGGCGACTTCGAGCGTCCGTTTGGCCCGGACGTGTCGCAAACGTGTCTCTCCTTCTCCCTTGTCTCGCTGGTGATACAGCACCTGCGCAATATGCCCGACCCGCGCGGACTGTTCTACGCAGCGCAGGAGAAGATCATAGGCCACACAGGTCTCTCCAAGCATACCTGCAGGCTGGCAGAAGCCATTAGCCTGCTCGATAAGATTGCGGCGGTAGACAGCAAATCGACACGCATACAAACTTGAGAGACACAAGTCAGGAGACCAGTCCGGTTTAAAAAAAGGTCGATAGCGCTGTCCCCGCGTATCAAGCCTATCTTCGTCCGTGTAGATAAGATCGTGGTTGTTTGCGTTGAAATGACGCAGGACTTGGGCACATGCATGAGCAGCGAGCTGGTCATGCTGGTCGAGGAGCCCGATGAATTTCCCCTGCGTCCGAGGAAAAGCCGCGTCAAATGCTAAGGCGCGATTGGGGGCAGAAAGAAGCGGTCCAATATGAATCCGTGGATCCTTTTGAATCTGTAGATCTTGGGCCGTGTACTGTTCACATGCGGCGAGAGTTGTTTCCGCATCCCCCACTGAGCATAACCATAGCTCCCAGTCAGGAGATGATTGGCGCACGGCAGAGGTGATCGTCTCGTCTAACCATTTGCGGTTTGGGTCCTGGACGAATAATACAATGGAGAGGACAGGCTGAGACGGTGTCGCCTCGAAACCGGACGACCCAATTTGAGCCCGCAGGCGGTCCGTCTCACGTAGCCATACACGGTACGGGTCACGGCGCAGTTGTTCCAACCAAGGCCGAATGTATGGGACAAGCCTTGAGCGCCAACGGCGCACATACACACGACAGTGTTGATAGAAAGCCGACAGCCGCCAGCCAAACACCCTCTCAAGTCCAGAGGCGATCGATCTCCGGGAGAAACCCGGACTGCGCCTTTGCATTGTGCGTCTTTTATCGTCCGGCATATTTCGCCTAAGCCTGTAAGCCTGTCTTCTCTACCACACCCCTCTTGTTCACACTAGATAATACACAGATACAAGGTTTGAACCGCTGTCTTTATGCTGTTATTGAGACTGATCTGAGGAAGAAATGCCACAGGAACACTCTCCGAGGTCCACCTCCACCATGGGCGAAGGTTTGTCTACAGACGTCGCCGTTGTCATTGCTGCATTTAAGCCAGGACGACTGCTTGATCACTGTCTGACTGCACTCCTACAGCAAGAAGGTGTCGCTGCCTTTGAGATCATTATTGTTGATAGTTCTGCCAATGGTACAGCCGAGCGTATTCAACAAGACTTCCCGACGGTTACGGTCGTCCCACTCGAGCAGCAAACCCATCAGTCGCTCGCGCGCACTATCGGTATTCAACACACCCAAGCCGAATATATTGCCATTACGGACCAAGATTGCGTGGTCCCAGCAGACTGGCTCAAACGGTTACTCGCCCATCATCAGGCAGGAGACTATGCCGCCGTGGGCGGAGCAATTGTGAATGGAACGCCGCGCAGCATGGTCGGGACAGCCACGTATCTGATTGAATTCAACGAATTCTTACCCCTCGGTCAGCCACGCCTGGTAGGGATGATTCCACACTGTAATATTTGCTTTCGTCGAGAGGCGTTTGACGCGGTCGGACCGTTTCGTCCTCTGCCACCTGGCGCCGAGGACCTGGTATTTAACTTTCTTCTTGCCCAGCAAAAACAGCGTATGCTCTTTGACCCTCACATTACGGTCACACATCAGAACCGGACTGGCTTGCGCGCCTTCCTACATCATCAGCGCCGCTTGGGGTTTGGATCAGCAGTTGCGCGCCGCACCATCCCCCTGTCCGGCCAGATATTCAGGGACTATCCGTGGCTGGCCTGCAGCCTGCCGTTCATTCGCAGTCTACGCACCGCGCACCGCCTCCTGCGCTCACACCGCCAATCTTTTGTTCTGTACACACTTCTGTTACCCATTCTCATACCGGGCTATACTGTCTGGGCGATGGGGTTTTTCGCTGGCTTGCGTCATCCTTTGCCCGATGACGATGATGGAGTCCGGCAGTCCCGCTCCGATTAAGTTGTGTTATACCCTCAAACGAGAAGAGATATTCTACAATGGAGAACATGCACGTTTCAGTCATTGTTCCAGCGTTTAATGAGGCTGAGGCCTTGCCCGAGCTTCTTGAGCGAATCGACCGAACGCTGCAAGAATGCTCCGGTGCATATGAAATCGTGATTATTGACGATGGTAGCACAGATCAAACGCCTGGGATCCTGCGTAGACTCTCAACCCAGTATCCACATATGTCCGCCATCCGCTTTCGTCGCAATTACGGAAAAGCGGCTGCATTGTCAGAAGGCTTTGCCCGGGCCCAGGGAGATTTCCTCATCACCCTAGACGCGGATCTGCAGGATGCTCCTGAAGAAATTCCACGTTTCCTCGCCCAATTGGCAGCAGGAGCGGACGTTGTGAGCGGTTGGAAGCAAGGCCGCCAGGACGACTGGACACGGATCATCAGCTCGCACCTTTTCAACGCCGGTACTCGGCTTATGACGGGTCTGACTTTGCACGACATGAATTGTGGCCTCAAAGGCTACCGTAGCCAGGTGGTACAAGAACTCAGGCTGTACGGAGAAATGCATCGCTTTATTCCCGTCATTGCCCGCCAACGCGGCTTTAGCACTGAAGAGCTTTCAGTACCGCACTTCCCCAGAAGGTATGGTCGGTCCCGATACGGCTGGTCGCGTTCGCTCAGTGGTATTTTTGATCTCATCACATTGGTAATGCTCGGGCGGTATACCCATAAGCCGCTCCACTTCTTCGGCCTAATCGGACTGAGCAGCGGCCTCCTTGGTATCGCTATCACCGTCTACCTCGTGCTCGGATGGATATTCGGACAGTGGATTGGGAACCGCCCGCTCTTCTTAGTAGGTATCTTTCTGCTCCTATCTGGCCTGCAATTCATCTTTTTTGGTTTGATGGCTGAACTGTTTATCTTCCTCAGCGGCAGGCGTGAGGACTGTAGTATTGCAGAGGTCATCAACAGCCCCCGCCATAACGGCCATGACAGCATTGATGCCGATCCGCCTCACACACCTGTGCCACACGATCCAGCTTCTCCTCAAACGGCGCCGTCGCCTCTCTCCTCCTCGTAACTCGCATAACTTGCTAGCTAACGGCGCTATGCAGTGTGTTCTAGTCGGCCCTTCATCCCCGATCCGTGGAGGGATTGCCCTTGACAATGATGCCCGGGCCCAAGCGCTCCGTCAGGCGGGCCATCAGGTCGAACAAATAAATTTCTCTCGGTTGTATCCACAGTTTTTTTTCCCTGGCCGGAGCCAGCACGACACCGCTCCTCGCCACACGGAAACCTCGGCCCTCGCCTGCCTCGATAGTCTCAACCCCCTCAGCTGGCGGCGTACGGCACAACACATTGTCGCCTGGGCTCCGGACGTCGTAACCTTTCAGTGGTGGCATCCTTTTTTTGCGCCGTGTTATATTTCCGTTCTGTCCGCTCTTCGCAAAGCCCTTCCTCGGACGGCGCGCATCTTGATCTCTCACCATGCCCGCCCACATGAGCCATTCCCTGGCCAAGACCTTGCGGTACGAGAGGTTATCAAACGCTGCACAGATGTGATTGCCTATTCTTACTCGGAGCACCACGTCATGGCGACTCTGGTTCCCAGTAGCACTATTCACCTGCAAGACTACCCGCTCTTAGAAACCCCACGCACGCTGCCGGATCGCACTGAAGCCCAGCTACATTGGGGGGTGTCCGGACGCGTACTCCTGTTTTTTGGCTACGTGCGTGAATACAAAGGCTTGGACATACTCCTCAAGGCGCTCGCCGAGGTCCCCCCAGAACTCGCTGTTTCCCTGCTCGTCGCAGGCGAATTCTACACCTCCGTGGACGCCGTCCAGCGCCTCGTCCAGTCTTTACGGCTTGAAGAGCGCGTCCACATTGTAGACCGCTATATCAGTGAGCCGGAGTGGCCCACATTATTTGCGGCAACGGATGCATTGGTCTTGCCCTATCGGACGGCATCGCAAAGCATGACCATTACTCTTGCCTATGGCTTTGGAAAACCTGTGATTGCGACTCGAGTCGGTGGCTTTCCCGACATCATTGAGGATGGACAGACCGGACTCCTTGCACATCCAGACTCAGATGATGTAGCCAGGACGATTCAGCATTTCTATACCGATTTCCTTGCAAAGCCCTATGACTCAGCGATAGCGGCAAAACGCGAAGCGTTCGGTTGGCAATCCTTTATTCAGCTTCTTGAGGAGCGGAGTGCATTATAAACTGCTGCTCGAATATGACGGAACCAACTACCACGGCTGGCAGCTCCAGCCCAATGGAGCCACGGTCCAAGGCACGCTTATGGCCGTTCTGTCACAAATCCTGAACACGTCTACTCGCCTGCGTGTAGCCGGAAGAACGGATGCAGGTGTGCATGCACTGGGCCAGGTGGTTACCTTCCACGTGGCTGGTTCGCTCGACCTGCCGCGCTTTCAGTACAGCGTCAATTCCCTTCTACCCTCTGACATTGTTGTCCGAGAGATTACAGAAATCTCTGACGAATTTAACCCGCGCTACGATGCCTACAGCCGCACCTACCGCTATCGTGTGTGGAATCAGCCTTATCCGTCGGCCCTGTTTGCCCGCTACTCGTGGCATGTCGCTTCCCCCTTAGACCAATCTGCGATGAACCAAGCCGCCGCAGTGCTTGTCGGCCACCACGACTTTTCCTCTTTTCAAGCGGCGGACTCAGTGGAACGTACGCCCTGGCGGACCGTGGTCAGGAGCACGGTCCGCCACGAGCACGGTTTTCTCGTTTATGATGTAGAAGCCCGATCATTTCTGCGCCACATGGTACGGAATATTGTTGGCGCGCTCGTCGACGTCGGGCGCGGGGCACTGAGCATCGACGATATTGCGGCGATCCTTGCAGCCCAAGATCGATCACAGGCCGGATGTACTGCCCCGCCGCAAGGATTATTTCTGATCGAAGTGAAATATGGGGGATAGGGAATTTCCGTATTGTTGCCTTCTGTATTGGGAATCGCTAAGACGAACACAGATGACAGAAGTGTGAGAAGGAGCATCGCATGGCACTCTTGGACCGAGCCGAGTGGTATGACATCGCCCGCGACACGAACTGGACTCCTACCTACGTCACCGAAGACGAACTGTTCCCCGAAGAGCAGAGCGGCAGCATGGGACTACCGCTTAAGACATGGCAGGGCTATGACGAGCCCTACAAGGTGACCTACCGCGAGTACGTCCGCACCCAGCGTGAGAAAGATGCAGGTGTCTATTCAGTCAAGGCAGCGTTGCAGCGGGCCAACTTCATGGACACGGCCGAACCTGGCTGGGTAAGTGTTCTAAAACTCCACTACGGTGCATTCGCCACCCTTGAGGCAATGGCGTCTGGAGCGGAATCGCGCATGGCTCGCTTTGGCAAGGCCGGCGGCATGCGCAATATGGCAACCTTCGGTTCTCTTGATGAGAACCGTCACGGCCAGCTCCAGTTGTTTTTCCCGCATGAACATGTGCAGCGCAGTCGCCAATTCGCCTGGGCGGCGAAGTCGATGCATACCAACGAATGGGCAGTTGTGGCGGCGAAACATCTGTTCGACGATATCATGGCGGCCCGTGATGCAGTGGGCGTAGCACTCATGCTGACCTTTGCCTTTGAGACCGGGTTTTCGAATTTGCAATTCCTTGGTCTTTCGGCTGACGCGGCCAAGGCTGGGGATGTGTCTTTTTCGAATCTCGCCTCAAGCATACAGACCGATGAAGCGCGGCATGCCCAGATCGGTGGCCCGATTGTCAAAATCCTTATCGAAAATGGAAAGAAAGATGAGGTACAGCGCCTGGTCGATATCGCCATCTGGCGTGCTTGGACTCTCTTCGCCACAGTGACCGGACCGTCGATGGACTATTACACTCCACTCGCTCGCCGTGAGAAATCCTTCAAAGAATTCATGCACGAGTGGGTCTTCGGCCAGTTCGAACGCACCCTGGTCGACATCGGTCTGGACAAGCCCTGGTATTGGGACATCATGCTCGACGACCTCGACACGCGCCACCACGGCATGCACGCGGGCATCTGGACGTTTCACCAATCGGTCTGGTGGGATGTGCCTCCGGGTGTCAGCCCAGCTGAGCGCGAATGGCTGGAGGAGAAATATCCGGGCTGGGAGGAAACCTGGGGGGCACACTTCTGGGATCCGATCATTGAGCGCTTCGTCAAGGAGGGGCCGGTCGATACTGTGCTGCCGACCATGATTCCGTTGTGCAATATGGCGCAGGTTCCTGTGACCGGAACGCCTGGCTGGACGCCAGGTAAGGCCGGTCGCCCGCTCAAGGACTACCCGCTAGAATACGAGGGTCGCTTGTATCATTTTGGCTCCGAAGTGGACCGCTGGATCTTTGAGCAGGACCCTGATCGCTATAAGGATCATCTGAGCATTGCGGACCGCATGGTCGCAGGCATGATCCAGCCGCCAACGCTCGAAGGACTGCTTGAATATTTCGATATCCATGAAGGTGAGCGAGGCAGAGATGCGTTCAATCATAGTTGGATTGAGGAATACCGCCATCTCCGTGCTGCGTAAGTCACTCTCGTATACCGACAGGATACCCAATGGCCCAGATTCCGGTCGTGCATAACCTGCATGATGAGTTCGCGCTGTATCTCTCCGTGGTCGATACGGAGAATACGATGGACGAGGTCTGTGCACTGGCGGCCAAGCTGAGTATCGCCTTTGACAAAAATCAAAAGGCGGATACGCCGCTACGCGTGCGCACGCTCGGTGCTGGCAAACCATTTCCCCGTGACATGACGGTTGGGCAGGCAGGTATTGTCCCGATGACGAGTCTTGAACTGTTCTATGAAGAAGCACCTCCTTCACATGAGTCGAACCATGAGTAATGAATCTGAGGCACTCAAACCCCTTCGAACCTGGAGCCATCTCTCGGGCCAACGTCGTCGCCCCAGCGAGTATGAGATTGTGTCCACGAATCTCATGTACGACGCGCACAATACGGAATCGCCGTTCGAACTCGGACCGAATATTCCGCTGTCCAATTGGTTTAAGCGCTATCGCCATGGCTCACCACTCGCTGGGCGTGACTGGGAAGCGTTTCGCGATCCTGACGAACTCACCTACCGCGCCTACAACACACTCCAAGATAGGCAGGAGACCTATATCGAAGGCCTGCTCGACCAGCATAACGATCTTACCTACGATGCCGGACTCGACGATGCCTGGGTCACCGTACTGCGGCGTTTGTACACGCCGGCTCGATATCTGATACACACCGTCCAAATGGCCTCGCACTATTTGGTACAGATTGTTCCGTCGAGTACAATCCGCAACTGTGCGCTCTATCAAGCTGCTGATGCCATGCGATGCCTCTCTCATATTGCGTACCGAACCGCTGAGCTGAAGCAGACCTATCCGGACTACGGCTTCAGCTCGACAGAGCGGACCACTTGGGAGCAGGACGCAGCCTGGCAAGGCTTTCGCCGGCTCATGGAAAAAGTCTTGGTTGCCTATGACTGGGGCGAGAGCTTCGTTGCGCTCAATCTTGTGGCCAAACCTGCGGTTGATGAAGTGGTGCTGCGCCAACTCGCCACGACAGGCCGGCATCATAAGGACAGCTTGCTGGGGCTGATCGCCGATTCTGCATATCGGGACGTGCAACGTTCAAGAACGTGGAGTACAGCGCTCATACGTTTCGCGACTGAGAATTCCGAAAACACCGCAGTCATACGTGGGTGGACTGAGAAGTGGGTCAGCATGGCGGAGGACGCTATTGACGAGTACTGCAGCGAACTCCCCGATACCACTGACGCCGCAGACATGGCAAAGAGTGCGGTCCATCGTTTTTTGCATTCGCTAGATCTAACGTGACGGATGACCTTCGTTCGAATCTGTAGTTTAGACGATGTGTGGGAAGGCGATATGGCCGGCTTTGAGGTTGCGGGACAGCCTATTGTCCTCGTGTATCCCATAGGCGGTAAGATGACTGCGATCCAGGGCCACTGTCCCCATCAGGGTACGTTGCTTGCGGACGGTGACTTCGATGGACACAAGGTGTTGACGTGTAGCGCCCATGTCTGGCAGTTCGACGTCACAACTGGGAAGGGCGTGAACCCAGAAGACTGTGAACTTGCCCGATACCCCATAAAAATGGAAGGCGACCATGTCTACGTCGACGTTGTCGGTATTGAACCAAAGCGTGCAGGAGTCTGACTCTTTCTGACTGTTGAGGAGCGACGGGAGAGTAGCGTTGATGGCCAATCAAGCTGAAAAGAAAATAACGCACAACAAAGTCGGGCCGGTCCTCAGTGCTGGAGACATTGCGACCGCGGTAATTGATGCCGCCTACCAGGACAATCCGGACAAAGAGGTGAATATTGAAGACCATCACGCCTATATCCGGGTCGAGATGGAGAACGAATGCATCATTCGGCGCGAGACGATGGAAGCCAATCTGGGACGTCCGTTTCAGATGCAGGAACTAGAGACGGTGTTGAGTTCTTTCGCCGGACAGATTGAAGCCAGCGCGGAGTATATGCGCTTTTATCTTGTGAAAAAATTATAATGAATCTCCTCCAGAATATGACGACGGCGCTTGCGCCAACCGGTCTCAACCTCATCGGGACCACGCCGGTTGCCGACTACGACGCAATGGTCGCATCGCAATATCACATCGGCCCACTCATCCCCACGGCAAAGACGGTGATCGTTATAGGGAATGGCGGAGGAGAATTCTGGCAGCACTTTCGCGACTATGCGAATGCGCGCCCAGACTATTTTCAGCAACACGAGAATCCAGTTGATGCCTATACGGTTGAAGTCATAGAGGAAGCATTGACGCCCCACTTGGATCTCACACAAGCCCGGTATCGCTATATCTATCCGTTCCAATTTTTTGACGGCCTCACCGTCTCCTTCATGCATCTAACACAAGCAGCCGGGCTAGCGGGGCCGAGTATACTCGGGGTGCAGATTCATCCCGAGTATGGGCCCTGGATGGCGTTGCGGGCGGCCATTCTCATTGACCAAGAACTCTCCGCGCTTCCTGTTGCGCCCGGATTCGACCCCTGCCCTACCTGTACAGAGCGAGCCTGCATGGCAGCATGCCCGGCAAACGCGATCGACCTTGAAAACGGCTGGGACATTCCTTCTTGCGTCCAGCACCGTGTGCGCATTGCAACCGATTGTGTGGACCGCTGTCACGCCCGCTTTCAGTGCGTCTACGGCCGTGAGCACCGCTATCCCGAGGACGAGTTAGCCTATCACCAACGCCTCAGTTTTACGGCGATGCGTAAACATTTCGAGAAAGAATAAGGCCGAATCGGTGTCGCCTCTCAGGCTAACTGTTCCCCAATACCGTTCGCAAAGCGGCCACTAATCGCCCATTCTCTTGGCGCAGGCTAAATAGCCACGCGGAAAAAAGTATATCAAGACCGTGGAAGTCCTCACACGATCGGATCAGAATATTCTGCTGCGCCAGTTCGTTGGCGAGCTGAGGTGCCGCAATGGCCTTTGTAGCCAAACGAGCAAGAAGAAACTTCGCTTGGGATGGAAAGACCGATATGTTTGGAACTTTCCCCAGAACCCCCGCAGCTTCGGCAGCGTGAAAAATTTGGTGAGCGAACGCAGAACAATGAGACGACGATTCCGAGGAGCTAGGCGTTTTACGGATTCTTCTTCGAACCAATCCATAAATGTTTCATCAATCAACAGGTGCGCCTGAGTCTGTCGACACAGTCGCACGATATCCCGGACCTGTTCCTGAGGCGTCACCTGGCCAGTTGGACTATGGGATTGGTCAGAATGAGCACATCGTAACCAACGTTCAGCGCTGTGCATAAACGATCCAATGGCAGAGCAAATCGGGGAAGCCGCAAGACGAGGTAATCCACCCATGCACCACCGAGATGAAAAGCGTGGGCATGCTCGGTAAAGAGCAGGGCAATACACAGCACGCGCTGCGGCGCAAACACGCGCGCCAGAAGATAGATCAACTGGGTCGAGCCATTGCCGGCCAAAACCGTGGAGGAAGCGAGACCATGATAGACCGCCAGCGCGGAGACAAGCGTATCGGCATAGGGTTGTAGGTAATAGCTATTACCGGACATCGCCCATTTGGAGGCCGCTTTCACAGCTGACGGAGGACCAGCCGGATTACTAATCGCACTAAAGTCAAGGATGCGTTCGTGTGCAACACCCCGCTCCCGTGTAAAGGCAACGACATTGCCACCGTGCATCCGACGTACGGTTTCCCGACTCTCCTCCTTGGAGCGTCGGAGGTATGAATGCAATGCTCGTGCTTCACTTTTCTCTTTGTCTGCAAAAAAATATGCGTCGTAGTTTTACCAGTCATTCGGCTTCATAGATAAGGAATGCAAAGCCCGTGGAGAGAGCCGGCGCCTGTTCTTTAGGAGCGGTTTACTTTTCGCGCCCGATTGGCAAAAGCCGCACGCGGTGGCCTCTATCGGTAACGGAGATTATAGCGCCCTCTTCTAAGTCCTGAGCTGAATCTTCTAAGACTCTTTGTTGGCGACAAATTAAATGGGCTGTCCGCTTGTTTCGGTCGCGGAAGACAACGGCGCTCCCGGCCTGCGTTCCAGACAAGGCCAGCATTTCACCAAAGCCTTAATCACACGTGAGGATTATGCGGCTTTCTTCGTCAGACTTACGAAAAATCTCCCCGCCTGGAGGGCGTTTGAGATTCTATTCCTTCAGGTGAGTAGCGGCGTACCCTTGGTCATGCAACCACCGGACAACACCAGAGGGCATATTCATATCCCCGAGAAAGCGCATGGACTACTACGCGGGGTGAACTGCTTCGTCAGCCAGCCAGGCACTATGGGTGAGAGCCTGCTCGATGTCCTCCCGTTCAAGGTCGGGATATTCTGTTAGGATTTCCTCGCACGCAGGTCCGCCCGCCCATAATCTGCGGGTCACCAAAGGGATGCGGTCAAAACGCATACCGCTACTCCATGAGTTTTTTCAAAAACGTTTCACGATTTGCGGACAGCCCCTTACCGACTGGCTGCTCTAGCCATCCTGCAGCAGATTCCCCTCCGCATCAAGTTTGAGTTCGGTCTGTTTCGCCTGTTCCAGAACCTTCGGAGCCCAGGCCACATGGCCAGCATCTGTCCCGCCTAGGATTGCCATCAAGTGCGCATCTTCAGTCCCAACGTTGCGGAAGCCGCGCATAATGCCATTTGGCACCGAAACTGTATCCCAGGGTTCGAGAATGACCTCTTGCTCCCCTTCATCCCCCCAGAAAATCGACCACTTCCCGGATAGGGGAATAAAGACTTCCACCGTGCTGTGACTGTGCAGGGCCGCACCTTTTCCCGGACTCGCACCAACATAGGTGACGTTAAAATCCTGGACCTCCGTAATGGCAGGGCCGAGGTTCGCATCCTCGGTGACACCCCGGCCAATGACGTTGTAGATGTCCCGTTCGTGGCCGGGGATTTTGCTGTCCACAAAGGCCTGGTCGCTGGATTTCAGATCGTTAAACCGCGCGACCCGTTTCAGCATATCTTCTTTTGAAACTTTCCTGTTTCCCATGGATCCCTCCTTATCCAGCTTCTCTATCTTCCCTTGCGCTCTCTTTTCCTTATCCTCCCCTCCTCACCAGACGCAAGAGATAGCGACTTGCCAGCAGCTTACAAGGGCTTACGGGCGCTTAAAAAAAGAGGAGTAAAACAACACAGATACTAACCGACACAACACTGGCTGCGTCTATTAAGATCAGACTTTGCGATATGAGAGCAGAAGGCATAGTCAGGCTCGGCTCTCCCAAGGTCGGTTTATTAATGGCCCTCCCAAAGTACCGGCCCGGACCGCCGAACTGAACGTCTCACGCCCCCCCAGCGTTTCGCCTTCATTCTGACACGACAGCGTTCTACGAAGACCACCGCGCGGTCTGCGTCAACGCAAGGAGCAAACGAGGGGGGGGCGCGGTCAGGAAGAGGTATAACAGGCGGCTCACGCTTGACCTCGATAAGAAGCGGAAGAGCGACACCGTCAAGGGTGTCATCACCAAGATAACGGCACGCCTCTCTCACTCGCGCCGAAGGCCCAATTCCCTGACGGTAGTTGTCGATGGCCTACTCGGGAGACAGCAACCACACAGTTGGCTGTTTGCGGAATAGCGGCAAGCCCTAAGCGCCCCCCCGCACAGGAAGCGGAGAGTTACACCAACGGCCACCGGCTTCATCATAGTGCGCCCACCAGCTCCGGTCGTTTTTGCGAAAAAGCTTGAACTCGCAGCCGTGATCGTCGCACCACAGCGGGGCGGGTTCAGTCGGGGGAGGGGCCGGAATGTGCCGCTGTTGTGACTGAGGCTGCTGTTGTCGTTCTGGCTGTTGCCGCTGTTGTGATACAGGTTTGGCTTTTGGCTGGCGTGGAGTAAAACCCATGGCCTCTAACTCTACCAAGACGGAGGCCATGCCACCCGCCCCATCGACCGGCATCTCTAGTCGACACTCGTAGCCTTCCGGACTGATGCACCAGATCTCGCACGTGCCCAGGGTCACCTGAGGGGTGGGCGCAAGAAAGGGGGCGGCAGCATACACCTCGTGCGCCGGCTGATCGTCCGGCCGTTCCTCATCCCTGACGGAGGGAGCAGGCAGGGACGGAACAAATCGTTGGGACGATTTACGCTCCATTCAACTCAACTCTCACAACTCTTGCAACTCGCGTCGGACAATCAGGGCTCCTTGCACAAGAGCGTCCAGCTTGGCCCAGGCTAAATTCCGGGACGACGCGGAGAATCCGCAGTCACAGGTCAGGTAGAGTTTTTCCGGATTGACATGTTCAAGAACAAGACGAATGCGCTCAGCTACATCCTCTGCGGTCCCCAGCTACCTGGACTTCACACCGATCACCCCAGCTGCTAACTCGCGCCCATCCCCATATTGACTCCACAGCGCAACCTCTGCCATTTCACGATTGGCAAATTCTAACGCAAATTGATCCGCCTTGACCTCAAGAATGCCTGGGAACAAGGGTGTATACGTCCGCTTCATCGCGGGGCGGCCTTGATTATTCCCAAAACAAATATGCAGCGCAATTTTGGCCTCAACGCCTTCGACCGTCTTGTTAAAGAGCTTCACCGTTTCTTCTACAGACAAGGCTGGCTGCCGGCCCGCAGCCGACGGCTCGTCTATCTGAATAAAGGTTGCACCTGCTGCCACAACAGCCCGCAATTCCGTATTTACCAACTCCGCCAAATCGTATAGCAGCGGCATATAGTCACCCTGCGGGTAACCGTCTTTCAGCGTAATG
>CAZBUD010000078.1:0-19691 GCA_964495015.1 uncultured Enterobacteriaceae bacterium
CTGCCTCGCGGGTACGCGCGATGTTGAGTCGGTGCTGCAAGCGCTGGAAGATTCCGGCCTGCGCGGTCTTGGTGGCGCCGGCTTTCCCGCTGGACGGAAATGGCGCATCGTGCGCGGCACTGCTGCCCCACGCTTGTTAGCCGTGAATATTGATGAGGGAGAACCTGGCACGTTTAAGGATCGGTTTTATCTCGAACGCGATCCTCACCGCTTCCTGGAAGGTATGCTCATTGCCACCTGGGCGGCCGAGATAGACGAGGTCTATATCTATATCCGGGATGAATATCCGGCCTGTATCCGAATCTTGAAAAATGCGCTTGCCGCTCTTGAGGCCGATCCATCCATAACGCTGCCGGCTATCCATATTCGTCGTGGTGCGGGCGCGTATATCTGCGGCGAAGAATCGGCGATGATTGAGTCGATTGAGGGTAAGCGCGGTATGCCGCGCTTACGTCCGCCCTATGTGGCCGATGTCGGTCTATTCGGCCGCCCGACCTTAGAGCATAATTTTGAGACCTTGTACTGGGTGCGTGATATTCTCGACAAAGGACCCGAATGGTTTGCCGGTCACGGCCGTAATGGTCGTAAGGGACTACGCTCGTTTTCAGTCAGCGGCCGGGTGCAAAAACCAGGCGTGCATCAGGCTCCGGCCGGCATCAGCCTGCGCGAACTGGTTGACGAGTACTGCGGCGGCATGCTGTCCGGCCGTGAACTATACGCCTACTTCCCTGGTGGTGCGTCCGGCGGAATTTTGCCCGCCTCGCTTTCCAATATCCCGCTCGATTTTGATACGCTGCAGCCGCACGGTTGCTTTATCGGTTCTGCAGCGATTATCGTCTTGTCTGATCAAGACAGCGTTAAAGCCGCCGCTTTGAATGCCATGCGTTTCTTTTCCCATGAGTCGTGTGGCAAGTGTACGCCCTGTCGCGTCGGTACAACCAAGGCGGCTGGACTGATGAAGCAAAAAAAATGGGATACTCCGTTGCTTGAGGAACTCGCCCAGGTCATGGGCGACGCATCGATCTGTGGACTAGGCCAGGCTGCACCCAATCCCCTGCGTTGTGTCATCAAATACTTTCCACAGGAGCTTACGTAATGGCTGCCATTCCCGAACTCGAAGGCCAAGCTATTGTCTTTGTCTTGGACGGACGTGAGGTCAAAGCGCTGCCGAGCGAGACGATTTTGCAGGCCGCCCGTCGCCACGGCGTTGAGATTCCTCACTTGTGTTACAAGGACGGGCTGCGGCCCGACGGCAACTGCCGTGTTTGTGTTGTTGAAATTACTGGTGAACGGCCTTTAGCTCCATCCTGTTGTCGAACGCCGAGTGCAGGTATGCAGGTTTCAACCACGAGTGAGCGTGCGCGCCACTCCCAGAAGATGGTGCTCGAGCTGTTGCTGTCGGATGTGGTGGAGACTGCCTATACCCGCGATTCCGAGCTGGATGCCTGGGCACGGACGCTTGAGGTCGGCAAACCGCGCTTCGCCTCCCGTCAGCAACCCAAACACGATGGGTCGCATCCGGCAATTGCTGTCAATCTTGACGCGTGTATTCAGTGTACGCGCTGTCAGCGCGCCTGCCGGGAGGAACAGGTCAACGATGTGATCGGCTATGCCTTTCGCGGCAGTCAGGCCGAGATTGTTTTTGACGTAAGCGACCCCATGGGCGCCAGCTCGTGTGTCGGCTGTGGAGAGTGCGTCCAGGCCTGTCCGACTGGAGCGCTGATGCCGGCCGGCCAGGTCGGTCTGGTCGAACCAGATAAGACGATCGATTCAGTCTGTCCTTATTGCGGGGTTGGCTGCCTGCTGACCTATCATGTCAAAGACAATAAGATTCTGCACGTCCAAGGTCGTGATGGTCCGGCCAATCACAGCCGTTTGTGTGTCAAAGGGCGTTATGGTTTTGATTATGTGACCCATCCGCACCGGCTGACCAAGCCGCTGATTCGCAAACCAGGCATACCCAAGTCGCAGGATATCAACATCGATCCGGCTGACCCATCAGATGTGTTTCGCGAAGCCTCCTGGGAAGAGGCGCTTGATCTGGCGGCCCGTGGTCTCAAGAAGATTCGGGATGAAAAGGGCGGTTCGGCCCTCGCTGGCTTTGGGTCAGCCAAAGGCAGTAACGAAGAGGCTTACTTGTTTCAAAAGCTGATCCGGACCGGCTTTGGCACCAATAATGTGGACCACTGCACCCGGTTGTGCCATGCTTCGTCCGTTGCCGCGCTCTTAGAAGGGATCGGGTCTGGTGCGGTCTCTAATCAGGTGGACGATGTAGCAGAAGCGGAATGCACTATCGTTATCGGCTCGAACACGCCCGAGAACCACCCGGTCGCTTCCACCTTTATGAAGAACGCGACCAAGGCTGGCAAGACACTGGTCGTCATGGACCCACGCCGAACAGAGTTGGCGCGCCACGCTACCTATTACCTGCAGTTTAAACCGGACACGGATGTCGCCCTGCTGAATGCTATGATGCATACCATCATTGAGGAGGGCTTGGTCAATCCGGAATTTATCGAGCAGCGCACGGATGGCTTTGAACTCATTAAACAGAACGTTGTCTCCTTCAGCCCCGAAGAAATGGCTCCCATTTGTGGAATTCCGGCCGCGACCATCCGTGAGGTCGCCCGCGCCTATGCCACCGCGTCCGGTTCGATGATCTTTTGGGGCATGGGTATCTCTCAGCATATTCACGGCACGGACAATGCCCGGTGTTTGATTGCCCTCGCCCTCATGACCGGACAAATCGGTCGCCCGGGTACCGGGCTGCATCCATTACGTGGGCAGAACAACGTCCAAGGCGCATCTGACGCCGGCCTAATCCCTATGATGTTCCCCGACTATCAACGGGTTGATAACGAGGCTGCGCGGCAGCGTTTTGAAGAATTATGGGGCGTCTCTCTTGATCCGAGTCCCGGCCTCAGTGTAGTCGAAATTATGAATGCCATTCTGGATGGCAAATTGCACGGCATGTATATCATGGGCGAGAACCCAGCTATGTCCGACCCAAATCTGCATCATGCCAGACAGGCCTTGGCCGCTCTCGATCACCTTGTGGTGCAAGATCTGTTTTTGACGGAAACTGCGTCATTTGCCGATGTCATTCTGCCGGCCTCCGCCTTTCCAGAAAAAACGGGTACTTTTACCAACACCGATCGACGGGTACAGCTCGGCCGCAAAGCGCTGGATACACCAGGTGCAGCCCGTCAGGATCTAGACATCATTCAAGATATTGCACGCCGGCTAGGATTAGACTGGCAGTATCCTGATACGGCTGCCGTCTTCGAAGAAATGCGCCATGCCATGCCCAGCATAGGCGGGATTAGCTGGCAGCGACTCGAACAGCACAGCTCTGTGACATATCCGTGTTTGAGTGAAGACGATCCGGGCCAGCCTGTTGTTTTCAAAGCAGACTTCCCGACTCAAGATGGACTTGGGCGCTTTGTTCCAGCGCGGCTGATCAGTGCTGACGAACTGCCGGATAAAGAATTTCCGTATGTCTTGATTACCGGACGACAGCTCGAACACTGGCATACTGGAGCCATGACGCGCCGCGCGAGTGTGCTGAATGCTCTCGAGCCGCAGCCTGTTATCAGCATGCACCCGGAAGACTTGGCCTCTATAGGAGGCGCGGAAGGTGATCTACTGACTCTTTCCTCGCGGCGGGGTGAGCTTACGGCATATGCGCGGGCAGACTATGGACTTCAGCGCGACGAGATATTTATTCCATTCTGCTACGAAGAAGCTGCGGCCAACCTATTGACCAATGACGCTCTTGATCCGTACGGCAAGATTCCGGAGTTCAAGTACTGCGCGGTGAAAGTCGAGGTGAACCGGACGGCTGAAGGATAAATGGATCGCCTGGAAACGCTAATGCAAGTCCCGGGCATATTCTTTCAGCTGCGTCAGCGGAATATGCTCTAAGGTCACCTCATGGGTGGAGGACAACATGACCCACGGAGCAGCGTCGGCCTCATAGGCTTCTTGCCAGCGTAGCGCGCATAAACACCAACAGTCACCGGGCTGTAATCCAGGAAAGCCAAACTCCGGCCGGGGGGTACTGAGGTCATTGCCCCTGGCCTTGGAAAATTCCAAGAACTCGTGGGTGACTTCTATACAGACGGTATGCAATCCGACATCCTCTCTGCCCGTGTTGCAGCAGCCATCCCGGTAGAAGCCGGTTAACGGCCGAGAGTTGCACTGTTGCAGCGTTTCACCTAAGACATTTGTTGATTCGCGCATGGTAGACAACTCTCTATTTCGCTATTTCCGAGAGGAAAGCTTGCGTGCATGAGCAATTGCCTCTCGGGTCACTATTCCGAGACCGGTCAGAAAGAGCACAAAGGCAAGAATGACAACCCAATCCATATCCTAGAGACCTAGTTCAATTTTTTTCCCGGTTGACACAGATCCATCCTTATCCCAACCCCGCGCTTCGTAATATCCCTGTATCATTATTCTCAATTCGTCCGGCGTTAAGCGGACACCTTGGGCAACACCGCTGGAAAGAGGCTCGTTCAACAGCCGAGGTGGGAGCCAGTCATCATCGGGCTGCCAGCCTGCCCGCATATTAAAGAGCTTTTTGAGGGTATTAACGCGCTCGCCGACCCGTTTGAGGTCGCCGCCGGAAAACTGCCAACCCGTCACATGGCTCAGGAGGATTGCGGCTTCGGAATAAAAATCATCAAAACATTTTCTGAGGAATTTACATACGATGAGAGAGTCCAGTACCGCAGCGAAGTCTTCCGATGCCACAACGAGGGCGCCCCGCCCGGCATCGGCTTGTAGCCGGTCTACTTGTCCTGAGAAATCTGCTTCATATGCACCGGAGCGGTTGTGGCAAGCTCCACGCGGACTGACGGCCAAACCGAGTGCCATGGTTTTTAGGCTGCGGGGTTCGTAGCCCGGCAGCTCCATGCCCTTCACCTGTACGGCGAAGTGTTCAGCCGCCGTCCCGATTTGTGCGGCAGCGCGTCGGGACCCGTCAGCCAGGAGCGCTCCCAGACCTTTGCGGTTCGCAATATCCGCGATGGTAGTCAGGACGGCAGCCGCATTCCCAAATGTGAGGCCGGCATCGCGCGCCTCAGACAGCAGGCCTTTTTCCGCACATTCCATAGCCCAGGCAAGCGTACCGCCGGTGCTAATCGTGTCCAATCCGTACTGATCGCATAGCCGGGCCGCTTGCAGGACATCCTCAGGCTGCTGGATGCCACACAGCGGACCGAGGGCGAAGAGCGTTTCATATTCGAGACGCTGCTCGTCGCCGTCCATTGATCGAAACAGTCGTTCGCAGCGAATCGTACACGATGCGCAGCCGTGTACTCGGCTGAAGCTATTTGCGACAAGAGTCTCGCCACTCAATGCCTCAGCGTGCGAGAAGGTTGAATGTTGAAAGTTTCGTGTTGGCAGGCTGCCCAAACGATTAAATACCGACAGATTCGCAACAGTCCCAATTTCGCGGTACTTCGCCGTTGCGGGACCAACACTCCGCTCGCGCAGCGTACGGGCGATTTTTTCCACACCGTCCTTGTCAGCGACAGGGGTAGGATGATGCCCACGTAAAGCCACTGCTTTCAGATTCTTCGAACCGAAAATCGCTCCGATGCCACCCCGTCCGGCATGGCGGCCTTCATTACTCAGCGTGGCATAACGAACGCGATTCTCGCCCGCCTGACCAATTGCAGCAATCCGGATTTCCGAGTCTTGCAGTGCGTCGCGAATTGCTTCTTCAGTCTCTTGCGGACTCTTGCCCCATAACTTTCTTGCATCTCGAAACTCGACCGTGTTGTCTGTAACCCAGAGATATATAGGCTGTGTAGCTCTGCCTGTTATGACTAAGGCATCGAGGCCTGTACGTTTCAGTTCCAGGGCAAAAAAGCTGGAAGAGAGGGAGTCTGCAATAAAACCTGTGAGAGGTGATTTGGTAACGACGGCATACTTTGCGGTGGTGGTCAGCGCTGTACCGACAAGAGGCGCGCTCGTGAAAATCAACGGATTTGCCGGCGAGAACGGCTCAATATCAGACGGTGTAAAGTCGTACAGCAAGGCGGTACCCAAGCCGATACCACCTAAAAAAGCCTGGAGACGAGCCTCTGCAATACCCTGCCATTCGTATGACTGAGCCGTGAGGTCTATATGGAGTAGTCGTGCGTGGAATCCGTACATGGCTCATCCTTCCCTGGGTCATCCTCCGGCATCACTCGATAAGATGAGTAAACTATCTCCGGCCTGAATGGGAGTACGAGTGTCTTTGATAAAGTGTTTCCCGTTCACATTACATGCGTATCCGTTGAGGAGCGCAGGAGAGCCTGCCTTATCAGAAGAAAGAACAGGGCCAACGAGCTGCGGGCACGCGGCAGCCAAAGCTGCAAGCGCGTCCTTGAGTTTTGCCTCAGCCCGCAGAACGAGTGAAACCTGGGCGGTGTTTGCTTTGAGGCGCGCCACGCCAAACAGCTCAACCGTACACGAGATCGGTGGATATAACATGCGCCATCGAGCCAGCGCATCGTGGTAGTCGGCCTCAGTGTTCATATTGAGGAAACTCAGGCCCTCGGGGTCAAATCGTTGAATCTCTTCTGGAGAAACTTTTCGTGTCGGTACTACGTCATACAAGAAGATCGGGCGCAGCCGTTTGTTTGTTAGCTGTTCCTGTAAGCGAGGGACGACACTTTGGCGATAGACCGCGTGCAATGGCTGGAGCCGCTCCTGCCAGAACGGGACGACAACGTCATAGTTTTCGAGCAGAGAAGTCAAATACTCGATGAACGGCAGCTGTAAGAAGGCAACATCGCACGAGGTCACGAAGGCGGATGTCCCGCGTATGGCTTGCAAGCCATAACAGATGCCACCTACCGGCCCTTGGTGAGCGACCTCATCTGAGACGACGGTGACGGGCAAAGCTGGCAGTGTTTGGTCCGGTGCGGCAACAACAACAATATCGGGAAACCGTTCGGCGAGACGATCAACAAGGTGGGTGATCAAGGGCTTTCCATCGAAAGGCAAAAGGGCTTTTGCCTTCCCCATACGGGAACTTTTTCCTCCGGCGAGGATGACCGCCGACAGATTGGTATTGGGAGCTTGGATGCCCATAGCGTGTTAAGAGATCCGTACTGATCGCGAAAATGCTACCATCTCGCTCAGAGGGTGTCTAATAAGTATCTCTGTGGCCAAAGTCCACGCGAAAGCGGCGTGACTGAGGCGTCCGCAGCAGCCATAGCCGCCTTGCGATGGCGATGGAGGGCAACAGGGACACGCTGTTTGTAGCCGGGCGACGCTCAGAGTGGACTTTTTGGACCCCCACTCAACTCGGGACAGTAAATTTTTTTCGCGCTTCTCTTTTTTCGTTGTAATCAAAACTGGAATTTGCTACCCTCCTTTACGCCCCTGGAAATTGTCCTGTGTGTTGAATGAGTTGGTTCGAGAGTTGCAAGACTTGTAAAGCTAGCAACTCCTGTTTGAGGCCCCTGGAACCCGCTAATAGGTTTACGGGGCCTGTGTGTATGCACTACGGAGGTGAAAGTTGGCGCTGAGACTTTTTATTGGCAATCTCTCGTTCAAGACAACGGAAGGGGAACTTGAAACCCTATTAGCCGAGTCTGGCTCGGTCTCTTCAGTGACGATTATTATGGACCGATTTTCTGGTCGCTCGCGAGGATTCGGCTTTATTGAAATGGGCAGTGAAGAAGAGGCCCAGGCCGCAATCGAACGATTGAACGGATACGAATTCGAAGGGCGAGCGCTGACCGTCAATGAGGCCAAGCCTCAGGAGCGGCGAGGGGGCGGAGGTTATGGAGATCGCGACCGTTAGTCTGGAATAGAGGAGATTTTTTTGGCTGTAAAATTATTTATTGGCAATTTACCCTCACTACTCTGCTATCCCGAGCTCGAAGACTTGTTCACTCCGTTTGGAGGCCTTCAATCCGCAGAACTCATGACAGATCCCGCGACCGGCCGGTCGCGTGGGTTTGGCTTTATTGAATTGGAGACGGAGGAGGCTGCCCAGGCCGCGATTACGGGTTTGAATGGGAAAGAAGTGGATGGCCAGACCCTGACCGTTAACGAGGCGAAACCCAGTCGCGGCGGACCAATAGCCGCGCGCGGTGGTCGTGACCGAGGTTCCGCGTCTGGGGTTAGGCCTCCGATGCGTCCCCAAGCGTCTTCAGGTACACGGCTTTTTGTGGGGAATCTGCCCTACACAGCCGGTAACGCAGACCTGGAAAAAGTCTTTGCCGAGGCAGGCCAGGTCAGCTCGGTCATGGTTGTATCGGACCGCTTCTCCGGACAATCGAAGGGCTTTGCTTTTGTTGAGATGGGCTCAAAGGACGATGCTCAGGCCGTTATCCAAAAGTTTAATGGCCAAGAAGTGCTTGGCCGAATTCTGAAGATCAACGAAGCCCGTCCGCCAGAACGACGCCGATTTGGCAGTGGCGGCGGGGGTGGTCGGCGGTTTTAAGAAATTACTCCTTTCCGAGATGGTAGAAAACGAGGCCGGTCAGAAGCTTTGGGTAGAAATAGGTTGACTTCTGCGGCATCGTCTCTCCTCCCCCGCACACCTGCTTGATCTGTTCAAACGTGGTCGAGCGTAGCAGAAATGCCGCTTGAGACTGTCCTTCGACAACGAGGCGCAGCGCCTCTTTGTCAGCACTCGTATACGAGACAACCTTTTTCTGGACTTCTGGCGGCAAGCCAAGAAAGCGTTGGAAAATCACGTCGTGTAGGACCGTTACGTCTAGCCCTCTCATCGCCTCTGATGCAGGCAGACTGTGAGTCACTCGGTCGTCAAAGGACAACAGCCAGTAGTGCTCGGCGCCTGCTAGTACACAGCCAATGCGTCGCTCTTGTCCATACCTCCCATTTTGCTCAGGAGCGCCGAGCGCATCCAGAAAAGCATCCCGCTGTGTGAGGGCATAACGCGCCAGCCGAAAGTCACGCTTAAGGACAGACTGAAGACCGGCCGGACTCGGGAGACGTGTCTGCTGGATAAGCCGATGGGTGGGCAGAATGGTGAGACCTGCGTCTTGAGCATTGGTGAGATAGGCCAAGACATAGCGAAATGGCTCCTCGCCGGTTGCGCTGGTCGTGCCACTTGAGGCCTTCGCATCTACTTCAGATGCTTGCTCCCTACAATACTGCAGAGCGGTTTCATAACGATGATGCCCATCCGCGATAATCAGGGGTTCATCCGCAAGTCGGGCACGTAGGTCTGCTATCGTGTCCGGATTGGTAGTCGGCCACAGGCGGTGGGTTACGCCTGTGGCGTCCTGTATCTCAACCGTCGCCGGCTGGGCAAGCTCCGTCCGCAGAGTCTGTTCAAGGGACCAATTTGATCCTGCTGATCCTGAGTAAAGACAAAAAATCGAGCTCAAATGGGCCTGGCAGGCACGCAACAGAGCGAGGCGGTCTTTTTTGGCCGGCTCGAACGTACGCTCGTGTGGGCGGATTATGCCGGACTCAAACTCTTCGAGACGCAGCGCGGTGAAGAGCCCGATGCGTCGTCGTTGCTCGCCGTCTTTGAGGGTGTATTCCTGAGAGTAGCAATAGAAAGCCGGCTCAGGATCCTGCTGCACGACCTGTTGCGATAACCAGGTCTGAAAAGTCTCGGCCGCCGCCGCATATGGATCTGATTCCTTGTTAAAGTCCAGGTGCACGGCATTGTAAGGGCTCTGGAGGTGCAAGAGCGTTTGCTGTTCGGGACTGATCACATCATACGGCGGAGCAACCACCTTCTGAAGGTCTCCGACAGCGGCTAGATTATAACGAATTGCGCGAAAGGGGCGAATCTGTGCCATATATTTTCCTATAGGTATATGCGGGACACTGACGGAACAAAGTGGACAATCCAAAAGGGGTCGTACGATAGATTGACTGGTGGATTAATAGCTAAAAAAACAGTAGAGAACTCGGATCGGATTAGCGTTTTAAGGCCCGCTGGCCGATATCACGGCGATAGTGCATGCCCGACCACGAAATACGTTCAACGGCTTGATAAGTCGCGCTTATTGCCCGCCCGATATCTGCGCCGGTTGCGGTAACGCCTAAAACACGGCCGCCGTTGGTCACAAGCGCATCTGCCTTCCGTTTTGTGCCAGCATGAAAAACCGCACCGTCTGGCCAATCATAGAACTGTTCAAGACCTGAAATAGTCTTCTCCTTCTCATAGCTGCCAGGATAGCCTGTCGATGTCAGTACTACACAGACGGCCGGACGCTCATCCCAGTCGAGTGTGACGTCGTCGAGGCGTTGATCAATCACCGCGTCCATAACCTCTACCAGGTCGGACCGCATGCGTAGCATGAGCGGCTGACATTCCGGGTCACCAAAGCGTACGTTGAACTCCAATACCTTGGCCTGCTCGTCCTGGATCATCAGGCCTGCGTACAGGACGCCTTTATAGATGGTGTTGCGCTGTTTGAGTCCTTGCACGACGGGAATCAAAACCTCTTGGACAATCTGATCAGCCAAAGCAGGAGTCACAACGGGGGCCGGGGAATATGCGCCCATACCGCCCGTATTCGGCCCCTTGTCACCGTCAAACACCTGCTTGTGATCCTGAGAGGAGGCCAGGGGAAGAATATGGCAGCCATCGGTAAATGCCAGGAATGACGCCTCTTCGCCCTGCAAAAATTCTTCAATAACGACTTGACTGCCGGCTTCCCCAAACTGACGGTCGCGCATGATTGCTGTGACGGCGTCGTGGGCCTCAGCTTGTGTTGCACACAACAGGACGCCTTTCCCGGCGGCCAGGCCGTCGGCTTTGACCACAATGGGCGCACCGACTTTTTCAATATAGGTACTCGCTTCGCTCGGGTCGCTGAAAACGTCAAATGCTGCAGTCGGTACACCCTGTTTGCGCATGAGGTCCTTGCTAAAGGCTTTGCTGCCTTCGAGCTGGGCAGCGGCCCTGTTTGGCCCAAAGACACGCAGGCCGCGCGCTTCGAATAAATCCACAATGCCCATGCTGAGCGGTATTTCGGGTCCGATAACCGTCAGATCAATCTGCTCTTTTTCAGCAAATAGGCACAGCCCGGCAATATCGTCCGCTGCAAGCGCAACCAGTTCGGCCTGCTCAGCAATTCCGGCGTTGCCCGGCGCGCAGTAGACTTTGGAGACACGCAGACTCTGGCAGATTTTCCACACTAGGGCGTGTTCGCGTCCGCCGCTGCCGATGACGAGGACTTTCATAATTGACGTACCTTAATGACGGAAATGGCGCATACCGGTCATGATCATGGCCATGCCATGTTCGTCCGCAGCCTTGATTAGGTCTTTATCTCGCATGCTTCCGCCGGGTTGAATGGCCGCAGTTGCCCCGGCTTTAGCAACCACATCGAGTCCGTCACGGAATGGGAAGAAGGCATCCGAGGCCACGACTGATCCTGCGGTTTCCAGGCCAATCTGTTGAGCACGAGAGACGGCGATTTTTGCTGAGTCCACCCGACTCATTTGCCCGGCTCCTACGCCTATAACTTGGTCGCTGCCGGTCAAGACAATGGCGTTGGACTTGACGTGTTTACACACCCGCCAGGCAAAGGCGAGCGCCTGATATTCGGCGTCAGTTGGTTGGCGTCTGGTCACGACCTGACAGTCTTTGACGTTCACGTGGCCCATGTCACGTTCTTGATATAAAAGTCCACCGACAATCGACTTGGCCTCATAGCGGGTCGGATGCGTATCTGCTAAATCCGGGATTTCCATGATGCGTGTATTCTGCATCCGTTTTGATGACGCCAGTATGTCTAACGCTTTTGCTGCATAGCGCGGCGCGATAATGATTTCCAAAAACACCTTGAGATTCAGGATTTCTTGGGCCGTGGCTTCATCGACTTTACGGTTCAAGCCCACGATCCCGCCAAAGATCGAAACAGGGTCACACGCGTGTGTTTTTCGAAACGCGTCGACCAGTGAGTCGGGCGAGGTGGCTACGCCACACGGATTCGTATGTTTGATGGCCACAGCCGCAGTTTCATCAAACTCTTTGAGTAGCTCGAACGCAGCGTTGGCATCCACGATATTGTTATACGATAATGCCTTGCCTTGAAGCTGTTTGGCATCAGCGATACAGGGCTCCTGAATAACCGGACTCCGATAAAAGGCCGCAGACTGATGCGGGTTTTCACCGTAGCGCAGATCTTGGGCCTTGGTGTACTGCAAATGCAGCGTTTCGCCAAAAGGCAGCCGTTCCTCGCCGTCTAGACTGCCCAGATAATCCGAGATTGCACCATCATAGCGGGCGGTCAGACGAAACGCCTTCTTGGCTAGACCGAGCTTTTGCTCGGCGGAAAGTACGCCCTTCTCTTTGAGTGCAGCCAAGATAGCGGGATAGTCGTCCGGATCGACTACGACGCCAACGTCCGCATGGTTCTTGGCAGAGGCGCGCAAGAGAGACGGGCCGCCAATGTCAATGTTTTCTATGGCGTCGGTAAAGGTGCATTCCGGCCGCGCAACGGTTTGCTCGAAGGGGTAGAGATTTACCACAACCAGATCGATCGGCTTGAGATCATGCTCGGCCATGGCCTGCTGATGATTCGGATCACTACGGCGGTGAAGAATCCCGGCATGAATCCGTGGGTGTAGGGTTTTCACCCGACCGTCGAGGATTTCGGGAAAGCCGGTAAACTCTTCGACCGGCGTGACGGCGATGCTGGCCTCCATGATCGCCTTAGCCGTGCCGCCGGTTGAGAGAATTTCAATACCTAGCTCGACCAGGCCACGAGCCAGGTCAACAATGCCACGTTTATCGCTCACACTAATGAGCGCGCGGGTGACGGTAGCCATGTCATTCTCCTTGGTTATGCAGCACCATTATGACCTCTGTTGTTTCGACATCCCGTTTCTCAGAGATGGGGTCATGGATGGTTCCTGACAGCCGGAAAGATCTCCACCAGGACGGGCAGACAGGGAAATACCAGAAGCCTCTAGGGTTGTAAAGGGAAACTCGTGGGCATATGGTAGGCCGCGATGACATTGAGGCTCAACGGCGATGAGCGTGAGTGCCCAGAGGGCGCAACTATCGGGGATTTAGTAGAAGAATTGGGTCTCGGAAAAAAGCGGATCGCCGTCGAAGTCAACCAGGTTATTATCCCGCGCGACGAATATGTGCGCCACGGTTTGCAACACGGTGATGAAGTTGAGATCGTGCACTTCGTCGGCGGTGGCTGCTAATTCATCCAGATCTATACAGCGAGGATGTCATGCCAGAGTTACCGGATCCATTTGTACTCGCAGACAAGGAATATACTTCCAGACTGATTGTTGGGACGGGCAAGTATGAGGATTTTGCGGAAACCAAACAGGCCATTGAGGCCTCGGGTGCCGAGATTGTGACCGTTGCTGTCAGGCGCGTGAATATCACCGACCCGAACAAAGAGAACTTGCTCGACTACATCGATCCCAAGAAATATACTATCCTGCCCAACACGGCCGGCTGTTATACTGCCGAGGATGCAGTCCGGACCTGCCGGCTGGCACGCGAAGCCGGAGTCGGCAATATGGTCAAGCTGGAAGTCATTGGGGATGCCAAGACGCTCTTCCCCGACATTCCGGGTACGCTTGAGGCGGCCAAGACCTTGGTCGAAGACGGCTTTATTGTCCTGCCCTATATTCACGACGATCCGGTTTCGTGCCAGAAGCTCGAAGACATGGGTTGCGCGGCAGTCATGCCGTTGGCAGCACCGATTGGTTCTGGGCTGGGGATACGCAACCCGTACAATATTCGCATTATACTTGAACACAGCAAGATTCCAGTGATTGTTGATGCCGGAGTTGGCACGGCTTCCGACGCTGCCGTTGCCCTGGAAATGGGTTGTGACGCGGTGTTAATGAATACGGCTATTGCTGCAGCCAAAGACTCCATACTGATGGCCGAAGCCATGCGGTTGGGCGTCGATGCGGGCAGAAAGGCCTATATGGCCGGTCGTATGGGCAAGAAGCTATATGCCACAGCCTCAAGCCCGCTCCGTGATCTCATTGAGTAGAGCGGGTAAGGGCTGATCGCCAAAGGTTCCTTCTGTGGCCCGTTCCGTTCAGAAAATTCCCGCTTGGGAGGGGTGGGTTTTCCCAGGCCGTAATACAGAGACCAAGCCTTCTAGCCACGCCCCCTTGCCCGAACACTTAGCTGTATTAAGCCGTGCGGCTAGGTAGGGGAGTTCCTTTGCTCAACTTCCGTCTCTACTTCGTAACAGACCGTAAACGAACCGCCGATCGGCCTCTCGTTGACGTCGTTCACGCAGCCCTCGACGGCGGCGTGTCTGCCGTCCAGCTTCGAGAGAAAGACCTCGAGGGCCGCGAACTATACGAGCTGGCAGAACAGCTACGCGAGCTGACCGCGCGCTACCACGCCAGCCTCCTGATTAACGATCGCATAGACATAGCGACCGCTACCGAAGCAGACGGCGTCCATCTAGGACAAAGCTCTTTCCCTGTCGCAGAAGCCCGGCAACTCCTTGGGCCAGAAAAACTGATCGGCGTTTCAACCCATTCGCAACAAGAAATTGTCGCATCCGAAGGGGCCGACTTTATTATCTTTGGGCCGGTGTATTACACGCCGTCAAAAGCCGCCTATGGCGAACCGCAAGGGCTCAATCAGTTGCGCGAGGCTGTACGGCAAAGTACCGTCCCGGTTTTTGCCATTGGCGGTATCAAAGAGGAACGGGTTGCCGAGGTTCTTGAGACCGGCGCGTTTGGCATTGCCGCGATCTCGGCTATCAGTGCTGCATCTGAGCCTGTCCAGGCTGCCCGAGCGCTTCTGCACCGAATTGAAGTGTAGGCTCCGAGAAGAAGCCTCGCTTGAATGTTATGCCCAAAACCGGCTACGATTGAACTTGTTTACTTGGTTGTCTATCCCTTCAAAACCTTCCGCCGCCCTAGCTCAGTTGGTAGAGCAACTGGTTCGTACTACTATCACTTTGAGTTAGCTATAGTGATACCAAGTGTGAAGGGCAACTACAGGGCGCAGGAAAGGTGCCTGCCCAGCCCACAATGATCACTTGGTATCACTCCATATTCCCCCTTACACCACTGGTTTGTGAATGGGACTAATATTGGCGGGGCAACTCAAAGCGCGCTATTAGACTGACGCACGCTCCTCTATATAAGATAAGACAGGTTCGAGGCCTTGCGGGTTAAAAGAGGCCGTCGCGATACGCAGCTCCTCCAGTGGAGTCCCGTTCTTACGAAGAGTCGTGAGGTGGGGGGTGATTGCTTTGGCTAAGGTATTCCCGTCACGATTGTCGACAAAGATAGGCTTCACGGGCGCGTTCTCCAATTCTGGAAGTGCGTGAGGGTGGCTCGGAGTCGTTCTTCGTAGTCCCACCCTTCATGGAAGGTCTCAAAAATATGGACGAGATGGTTCTCCTCTAGTTCATAGAGATGTGCGACTACGGCATCGAGTTCGTGAATCATGTCGTCTTTTTCATCGGGATCGAGGGGGCCGTATTTGACGCCTATCGCTTTTGCCCATTCGGCGAAGCGCTCATCGGGGCAGGCGAGGCGGCCAGCAAGTTTGACGGTACGGTTATGCAAGGGATGGCCTAAAGCAATGCGAGGAATAGGAAAGGCATTGATAATGAAGAACTTGACTCCTGTCTCAACAAACCGTCGTGCGTACCAATCGAGTACAAGGGACCGAAGGACCGCATAGAGATATACTTGGTCGTCAAGAGTCCCTCTTGGAAACAAGAAATATGGAGCTTTATCTGTAAGAAAAACGTTTGGAGGAACGACCGTAGTAATAACTGTTCGACTGTCTGTAGCCCTTGCTACGTCGCGATAGGCAATACGACAGTGTAACCAGGGAGCATTTTTAAGATCTCTTGCCCATTTCTTCGAATACTCTGCATAAGCAGAGCCTCTTACTTGCCTTCGCCGAGCGCTATTGAGCCACTTCCCCATGATTCCTGGATCTGCATATCCATAAACTTCGCCAGCCTCACACCTATCAAGATCAAAAGATTTTCCTTTTAAGACCGGCCAGGCACCCCCATCATTCGTTCTGCGTGGGAGTAAATATTCCTTACATTTTTTTGAATGTGCTTCTCCATACGGTCTCGCACGCCAACTCTTTCCATCGTTCAGATCGAGCCTGGGAGCTTTTTGGAGCTGAGCAAACACCCCAACGGACTCATCCGTAGGCAAAAGGGGCAACGATGCGGTGTCATTCCATCCCTTAACATCTTCTCCAGAAAAGACCGCTGGCTCCCGGATTACCCCTTTCCGATAGCGTTCGAGGCTTGGGTACGGGCCGCGCAAAGTGACAGGAGTATACTCCGACTCATGTTTCCGGAGGGAGACAAGACCAATCGTGTACTGAGGATGCACATCCTCAAAGAACCACTGCTTATTATTGAGGAGCATCGTAATATCAACGCTATCAGCCTGATCAAAAATCGATAAGCGAAACTCCGTCGAACCTTTCGCTGCCAGAGCTGAGCGGGGAAGTACCACCCCAATTCGCCCGTCCGTTTCACGAACGAGATTCCAGAAACGCCAGCAGAAGGCTTTATAGTAATCTGGATCACCAGAGCCCATCCCGGGATAGCTACCATTTATAAGAGCAGCGCGTAGCGCTGCAGCCTTTTTTATCTCTTGATCCAATCGCTCAGCTAAATCAGCTCTTTCCTTCCGAGCATCTTCTGTCCGGAGACCTCTTAAGCCAGGAAAGTGGCGGGCCCAGAATTCAACCTCATGAACTACAGGAGCTTTCCAAGGGGGGTTCCCAATTATGACGTCAAACCCAGGTCGAGCCCGTAAAAATACCTCGGGAAATGCGATGGGAAAGTGAAACGGTTCGAGTCCTTCAAGGGTTTTTTTGGCAGCATTGTGTTCCGGTGATTCTACGATACGACCTTTGAGACGTTGCCATTTCTGGATGTCTATGGGCAAGACCTCCTTTTCAATCCGACAGGCCGTAACCATGTCACACAAAGCGGCAGTTGGTGCTATCGCTTCCAGTGCCGCGTCATGCGCCTCGCGTGCACGCTTCAAATCAGCGGGCGTTGTATCGACGATCCGTGCAAGGCGACCCAAATGGTTAGCGGCGTCGCCCAGCATATGTGTTGGATCAATGGGGAACAGGGGCAGACTCTCTTCTTCAACTTTTTCCTGTACTTCTGAGAGCCGTGCTATTCCGACTAAGGAGTTGCCCATGACTAAGTTATGCGCGAGAAGGGAGAGTGGCAGCCCTGGGACAAATGTATGAATCCAGATGCCTAGGCGGGCGAGCTGCACTGCCGTTGGGTTGAGGTCAACGCCGTAGACGCATCGTCGGGCAATCAGACGACGTAGCAATTGCGTGTCTTCAATTTCGACCTGATCCGCCAGGGGACCGAGCGCTGTCAGGGCAGCCGTCCGTAGCGCTGATATTTCCTCAATAACCAAGGGGAGGGCTCTTCGCGAGAGATAATTGGTGAACGCTCGCTCTGTACGGTCTATGGCCGCGACCAGAAAGTGCCCCGATCCCATCGCGATGTCCACAATACGGAAGTCAAAGAATTGCTCTCCAGCAGCGTCATCATCCAGGTCGTCTAAGCGCCCGACGTGGTCACTGAGTGCGGGTACTAACGCACGCTCTAGCAAGTGCTCAACCGCGAACTCTTTGGTGTAATACGACCCGCTCGACTTTCGGGCTCCCGATGCGTTATGGAGATACACTCGTCCTTTACGAACAACCGGCTCTTCACCCTCCCTGCACGGGCGGTACACTCCGTCGTTGTCCACAGTGAGGGCATGTTCAGCAACCGATAGCTCACTTGCCAGAAGCCCCTCGTACACGGTCCCGAATTCGCGAACACCGAGGCTCCGAAAGTCAACGGGACTCAATCCCTCGGCTGAGTCTAGCAGCAGAAGACCAGTGAGTGCCTGACCGAGCACCGTGTTTGGTAGCGTAATTTTGGCTAAGAGTGCGCCAATGTGTGAAACTGCTGGGTCTTGAGAAAAGAGGCCCCCATCAAAGGCCGGTACACCCCACTCACGATTCCCCTCTTCGACAGCGCGGAAGAGTCGTGTCACCTCATCCCACAAGGAATCTCCGGTATCGAAAGAGGCTTCGGCTTGGACCAACTCCAGCAGTTCTTGCGCTTTGGTCTTCAGCGACCGTCGCCGGTAGAGCCCATTCCAACGATAGGGTAAGAGGTCTTTGTCTTCAGCATAGGCAATAAAGAGGAGACGAAACAGGAATACCATCGTCATGTCATACGTATCAGCGAGGTCCTGAGCCTTTGGCCTTCTGAGCCTGCGTGCAGCAACGATCCCGTCAGCGAGTATCGGGACCACGGAGGTGTAGATGCGTTCGCGCAGGCGTTCCGCGAGATCACCGGCGAATCGGCCTGACTCTTCGATAAGTTGGTCGAGGCTGCCATCTTCTATCAGCGCCTCCGCCGAGTACAGTAACCAGAGATAGGCAGCGTCACTATCGCGCAGGAGTCCCGTATGGCACTCAACATAGGTCTCCGTGCGTCCACGCCGGCCTACACCGACGCCCACGCGAGTTGGATAGATACGGATCTTCGCTCCATTTTGCAGAATGACATAGGGAAGATTTTCCCGATCAGCGACCGCATGTGCATAGGCAATCAGCGAGAGATTGCCAAAGCGCCCGGCTTGGAGTTCCGGTGACTCGTCCCGGTTTAATAGTACGGCGGTGGCAACCTTACGATCTTTACTTCGAAGGATCGAAGTTACGCGATCACAGGGGTCTATCTTGAAACCAAGAGCACTGAGCAGCTCCCTTCCTTTCTTGGAAAGTACTCGCCATGTTTTTTTTGATGCATCATTCCAGTCAGATCGCCGACGCGCCCCCTTCTGGAGTTCATGGGTCGCCAGGAATCCTTCGTTTCGAATTCCACCAAGTTCCGATTCAACAGCGGGGAGACTGTCACGAAGCGAGCGCAAGGCGGCATGACGATCCGGTTGTTCCAAAGCTTCCCAGCAAATACGCTCGACTTGCCCTGGATCAAGGTCGCTATATGCTGGAGCATCTCCTCCGGAAGGTCCACATAAGGCGGCTTTTCCATCGTACAACACGACAAGGAGAACGGGAGCCGGACGTGCCTGCTTGCGCGCCTTCCAGGCTGAACGGAGCGTAGACAAAGCCGGCTGTGTCGCGTGAGCGGCCACGACCACTTCTAATCCAGATGGCCCGTTCCCTAATGCTAAACTGGCGGGTTGAAAGTGTGGAACTTTCACCGGACGAAGGCTGACTTCTTCGAGGAACTGCCGATATGCTGCCATCGAGGCCCCCTACATGATGGGAATATACGCGACAATAATACTTCTCTCCTCATTCCAAAAGCCAGGTGATTCTTCAACCTGCGGCGACGGCACCGCAAGGGGCCGGTGCCTAAACGGGTACCTGGTCGGCTTTTATACCTGTGAGTACAGGCGGCCAGGTCACCTAAGGTCCGTAAAGGTCAGTTCTTTCAGCCACCTGTTCACTGCCAGCTTGCTCCAGCGGATCGCCCGCGTCGGCCCATCCGGCAGCCGCCGCACTGTTGCAATGAAGTCCGACGACGCAACGGTGTTGGCACACGCTAAAACCCATGAGCCAATGGCCAGAGGAGGTGTTGCAATGGTGCTGTCAAGTTATTGAAACAGAGCCCGGAGGTCACCTGATGTGAGGTCGGATGAGGGTCACCCTTAAGCTGCTGCCTGATCCATTGTCACGTTTTGCCAGGTCATAAACGCCCGCTCTCGAAACA
>CAZBUD010000079.1:0-19330 GCA_964495015.1 uncultured Enterobacteriaceae bacterium
CTCTCTTCCCCCCGCATTGAAAAGTCCCGCGCGTGCCTCACTTTTTGTCATACACGACCGAGAATCATCTCAAGGCTTGTTGTCCGAGGCTCTTCAACAAGGGGGTTAACTGTGAGTTTTTATGGAAGTTTCTCTGCTACCCGGTCTGGTTTCGGACAGGTGCTTTTCAGTTTTCATGTGCCGTCTATCAAACGCCAATCACCTCGCGTTTAACGTCTTTTTTCTTGGTTTACTTTTGAGTGTATCTGCTCGAGCGTGGAATACCTCGCTTACGCCGGATAGCCAAGTACGAGATTTCGCGGAGGCGATGTGCATACACACCGCCCATTTTGGTCGCCTTTTAGCCGATTTCTTCCTCAATGAGCTGTAGGATTTTTGCCTCTGCTCGTAGTAGTAATTCGCCCATTTTCCTCGCGCCTAAAAGAAGCTTTACCATGTATCCGTGGAGATACGACGTAGAAACGGTTGGACATCAACCACCGACCGAACGTACGCGCCCACTTGTTGGAGTTCACAAGAGTCACTTCCATGGCGATAAGAGACTCCAACACTACTTCTGGATGGGGCGCCGGCTCACAGGTCGTTTTTTCGAAGCCCGTTGTCCTAACGAGCCTCCACCTAAGCAATGACGGCCGCACTAGAGACCTGCTGGCACATAGACAACAACTGCAACCTGGTCTTGTTGCCGCCGAAGACAGGCAGCGCGGACCGCCGCGATAATCTGTTTCCCGTGCCGTCCGCGTGCAGCCTGAGAGAATCGGTGGGTAGGCCCCTTGCGCCAGCACGATAGTGTTGGACTCGATGCGCTCAGCGCGTCACAAACGAACCATATTCTTGATTTGCCGCAGCTGGTGCAGCTCTTCTTGATTCACCGTGGTACAGAGAAATTTCGTTGGCCAGATATTCGGGTCTAATCGAAGCAGCATATCTTCCGCTTTCGTGCTGGTGTAAAGTTCCTCCAGCGCGTTTGCGGCAGCACAACACTCCAGCTGCTTTTCAAGAATGTCTACCAACTGATCGGGGTCGATGCTGACCCTATCCAGTAGCCAGGCGTCGTTGCTTACGATCCAGGTGATATGGTCGCGATCCACGCCTTGGTTCAGCCAAAAAAACACCGAATCCATGCCCGTTTTGGCCGCGCCTATGATTACCTGCCCAGCACGCGGTCGGCTAACTTTGGGCAGGTAATTGGGCGGCGCTATGGAAATATCTGCGGCGACTGGAAAGGGAAGCTGGCCCATCGACGGCACTTCCACGTTCATATATGTCGCGTCAAGGATTTTGTTTCGGACGTGGACCTGTTAGCTCAAATCCGCTGCAACAGTGGAGCGAACCGACCCACCACCGTGATATTCACACATGGGTGAGTAACATAAGCGGCCCGTTTTTGGGAACTTGGTGAAAACGTACTCAAAGTAGACAAGCACCTCAGTGCCTGATGCTAATGCGGTGCCGCCAGCGCCAAGATTTTCCGAATTTACCCCATAGTAGAGAGCCGGTTGATACCGCGACACAAACCGATAGGCATTATTCCTGTGACCGCCGGGCTTGGCATGTTGGTCTACCAGAACAACCGTGGCCTAAGAGTTTTGCGTCAACAGCTCATCTGTAAACGCCATACCCATAGCGCCTGCGCCAACCGCCAAATAATCTGCTTCGACCTTTTCGATCCTCCGGCACGATACCATGTAAAGGCGGATTAATCAGAGTCGAACTCGATCGGACGATTTCGCTATAGCGGGGTTCGGCCATTCCCAACACCCGCCAGCATCGTATATACAGTCGAAGTCCGCATTACCGGACTAAATGGGAGGACTCATATGGCCAACAAAACCGCTCAACCAGCCATGTTGGCTGGAACCACCATACTCGACTTTACCCAATATCTGGCCGGTCCGACGGCAACCCGGCTGATGGCCGAACTCGGCGCGGATGTGATTAAAGTTGAACAGGCCAAGGGTGGGGACCCGTCTCGTTCGCTGCCGTTTATGAAAAACAATCGCAGCATTTATTTCATCCAGCAGAACCGCGGCAAGAAAAGTCTCTGTATTGATTTCAAACGGCCCGAGGGCGTTGAGCTGATCAAAGCCCTCATCCCACATGTGGACGTGGTCATCGAAAACTACGGTCCAGGTGTGATGGAACGTCGCGGTCTGGATTACAATTCTCTCAAGACGGCCAATCCTGGCATTGTGATGTGTTCCATCTCAGCCTTTGGGCGTCAGAGTCCGCTGTCACATTTGACGGGCTACGATTATATTGCCCAGGGTTTCTCCGGCATCATGCACATGACAGGCGATCCGGATGGCCCGCCACGTTTCGTCGGGGTTGCCATAGCCGACGGCATTGCCGGAGTCAGCGCGTTCGGCGCACTTGGTTATGCCCTGCTCCACCGAGATCGTACCGGCCAAGGCCAGCACGTTGATATTTCCATGGTCGATGCGCTCTACCATATGCAGTCGGTCGAGGTCCAAGCCTTTGCCGCTAGTCAGGGTAAATACAAACCTAGGCGCTTTGGGCTGCATCATTATGCGTCGTGTCCGCTAGGCGTGTTCAAAAGCCCGCAAGGCTATTTTGTGATTCTGGCCCTCAACCGGCAGTGGCCCAACGTCGCCAAAGCGCTAGGGAAACCTGAACTGATTGACGACCCACGCTTTGCCACCGCAAAAGCCCGTGGGCAGAATCAAAAAGAATTGATTGCCCTGATCGAAACCTGGCTGCAATCGTTTCCCACTGACGAAGCCGCCCTCAAGGCGCTAGCTGATAATCGCGTGCCAGCTGGCCCTGTCCTATCGATCGAGGAAACCGTCTCGCATCCCTATTTCACCGCCCGCAAAATGATTCGTCACGTACCAGACCAAATTCTTGGCGATGTAACGATTCCCGGTTTCCCCTTCAAGTATTCAGCCTTCCCGGATACACTCGACCTGCGCGCTCCGCTGCTGGGCGAGAACAATGATGAAATTCTCAGCCAATATCTAGGCCGGTCGTCAGAAACCATTATTGCTCTGCACGATCAAGGCGTGTTATACAGAGGCGAGCGGTAGTCATGCGAGGTGTTCCACCTTATTCCCCTCGTCCATCTAGGGAGAGGGCGTCGTCCACATCACGGACGCGCGTGAGGGTCGCTCCGATAAATTTCTATTCCAATATTCCTCACTGTTTGTAGTGTCGGTTTACACTCCGCTAGCCCGACCTACGGAATTAACGCGATTCGCTGAGTTCCTGTCCTGCCTATATGATTATGGAAACTACAGGTAGGGGACGAGCGAACCCAGCCGGGCGCCATTGTACGTATATTCCTGCATCTTGGCTTACGACGGAGAAAGAACATCAGAAAGCGAACGCAGGTCAACAACAAAATCCGGACACAGAGGTAGAAACTCGGCCTGTTGTTCCTCAATCAGTGCTTCCCATCAAGGGCGCCTGATCCAGGCGAGGTCTGGCGAGCGCTTGGCCCCGTTCGGTAAAGTAAACTCGGTCGACGAAACAAAACCAACACCAGTCCCATCTGCTTCAACCCAGCTACCAAAGAGTGCTGTTAAGAGAAAATTACGCTGACCAATCTTTCCCCCGGTAGGCGCCGTGATGACTAAATCCCCGCAGTACATCCGTTCAGATCGCCGGCCACGGTTCAGCCATAAAACTTAAAAATCATGATCGGTCTCCTTCTGCAGCGCTGGGCCAGAACGGAGAATAAGCGACCGTTCTTCTACCCCAGGAAGCACCGTATTCATAATTGACATCCTACACTGCTAAGGGTAACGCTCTGACTCGACCCCGGTCAGGTAGACTCAGCCGAAGTCGCCAAAAAAACACGCAAACATAGCATCGACCTGCGCCGACACCTCCAAATCATGGAAATGCCCTGCGCCACCTGTTTGTCGAATTACAGCCTGGGCACGCAGCTTCCACAAACGAGGCACATCGGACAAGGATTGCGCAGCGAGCCGCACTAACAATGGCACCCGGCATTTTTGGAGCATGCTTTCTGTGTCACACAAAATACTGCATTCGAAAGCCGAAGACATCACATGCTGCGGCGCGGAGGACATGTCATCAAGAATCTGTGCCTTTCGGGCCTGATCATCGGCTGGGAGAAAAAGCGCATTAGAAGCGAACTGGCGTTGTACCTCACTATACCGTAGTGTCTTTAGCGCTGTGATGAATGGAGCAGCAGCGTCTAGTACCGCTTGAGGCGGTACAATAGGCGAGTCGAGTGTAACGATCGCGCTCGGTATATCCGGGAACAGCGCGGAAAGCTACTTTGTCATTCTGGCCCTCAACCGCCAATGGCCGAACGTCGCCAAACCATTGGGCAAACCCGAATTAATCAAGGATCCGCGTTTCGCAACTTCGAGAGCAAGAGGCAAAAATCAAACCGAATTGATTGCAATGATCGAAAAATGGCTTCAGGACTTTCCTACTGATGAGGCCGCGCTCAAAGCACTGGCGGATCATCGCGTTCCTGCCGGGCCTGTCCTCTCGATCGAAGAAACAGTCGCGCACCCGTACTTTGCAGCCTGCAACATGGTACGTCAGGTTCCGGATCAAATACTAGAGGACGTAACCATCCCGGAGTTCTCCTTTAAATTTTCCGCCTTCCCGGAAGAACTCAAACTCGAAGCCCCACTACTCGGTGTGCATCACCGGTTAATTCGCTCCCAATGCTTGGGCAGATCCCCTGATACGCCGGCGGAACTCTATAACCACGGCGTGTCGGATGAGGGCAAGAGTTAACGCCCCGGCTAAGATGTTCCCTACGTTTTCCAATAGAGCCCAAAGCGCCAAGGGGGCTTAGGCCGGCCGGTACGTCTCCCCCCTTTTGCACCACTGGCGACGCTCGCGGTCAGACAACGCGAGTGCCGTCCGGCCTCGCTTACTTGGCGTGAGAATGCACCGGTTCGCAGACAGCCGTGAGATCAACGAATCGAGAAGACCATTTGCCGGCCGGGCGCGAGCAACCATTATCGGATCATTTTTGGCGGCCAATTTTTTGATCATGGCATCCAGCAAGGCTTCACCATCTCGCCCCCCGGTAAACATCATGCCCGGGCCTTCATTAGTCGACGGGCGAGCGACCGGTCGTCTCGAGAATGCCTTATAATTACGAGCCGAGGCCATACTTAACGACGAATTAGTCCCGTCAGTCATGGTTTCAGCTGACGGTCCTAGGAGTCGCGTTACCTGGAATCCGAACACAGGAAAATCGAGAGAGTACCGGCCGGGGAAAAACGGATTTTCCTTGACGTCGGCCCGTCTCTTTTTGGTATGTGTAAAACCCCCACCGATATCAATAATCCACGGGGAACGCTCGACAGATATGCCGAACGCGTTCATATAATCCGTGTTGTCAGCGAGAAGCGGAGATAGGGCCCGGTCCTTAATCGCCCATGGCTCATACGAAAATCCGTATCGTAGTTTTACTCCGTCGAAGATTTCGTACTGCAGGCCTACCCCCAGCCGCCACCGGTCTTTCGCCGCACGGACCGCATTTTGATTCAAAAATGTTCTCTCATCAAACCTCAGCCGCGTGTCCTGAAATACGGACAACTGCGTCCACCGGGCCTGTCCCGTGATTGTTAACCGGTCGGTCACTTTGTACGCGAATCCGAACTTCACGTTTTGTGGAATATTGAAATTGAGCTGGGCGTCATCCCCACCACCGCCTACTCTTGCGTTGCCGAACATCCATATTTTTCCCCTGGTTTTGTACGTGAGGCCAAGACTCAGTCGGTCGGTCGGTTGGTACTGCACGCCCAACGTCCCAAAGATACCGGGGCCCCGGACATCAACATCAAGGCGCCCGACCGGGGTCGGTGACTTGAGCCGGAACCGCCCGTACGTCGGGTTTACTGCGGCGCCTATGTGAAGATTTGGCAACAGGGAGTATGACACTGCCGGTGCAAGAGAAATCGATAACAGTTCGGTATAGAGATTATTGGGTACACCGTGTTCGGGCTCGGCACTATGGTTAAAGGTAAGCCCAAGTGCGCCATACATCCCGATACCGAATTGAAGCGGCGCAAACGCGTCCGTCACAAAGCCTATGTTTGGCGCGATAGGTAGTTCGCGGCTGCGGCTATCATAGCCCTGGTTGTTCTCGTACGTCGGATGAAACCGAATGCCCAACACCCCAACGCTCATTTGGTTCGGCAGGAGGCTCAGGTGCGCCGGGTTGTGGAACAGCGCTGTCGCCGCGTTTATAGGCAGAGCGACAACATTCCCCACCATCGCGCCATCAGAAACACCAAGTGCCGGGTTCGTGAGCCCGCTTGCGCCTACACTAGAAGGATTAACCGTGCAGATGATCGGTAGACCCACGATTGACAACCACAAACACCCCCCAGCCACAGCCTTACCTATTTTCATTATTCTCCATCTCTCGTAAGAATCTTTAGGCTCTCCACAGGCTTCGCGCAGTACACCATATTATACTATCCAATGTGGTGCTCGATTGTTGCGGTACTATATCTCGTATGCGAGGGAAAATCTAGTCGGCGGCGCCCTTAATTCCCACATGTGTTATAACCGACCGGTGTCGTACCGTACACAGATGCTAATTGTCGAAAGGCATCGTATCGAGACTGCGGCGCACGGACCGTCCCCAGCGGAGGCGCCAACCCTCGTTCTCTTGCACGAAGGACTTGGCTGCGTCTCTATGTGGAAAGAGTTCCCGAAGAGGTTGTCAGAAATAACAGGGTGCGGCGCCTTTATTTATAGTCGCTTAGGCTACGGCAAGTCAGGCCCGCCGGTCCTGCCAAGACCAGTCACTTTTATGCACGACGGAGCATCCCGCCTCTTACCACAGATTCTGAAACAAGCGGAGATCGGCGAACACATCCTCATTGGCCATTCCGACGGGGGTTCGATCGCACTTATCTATGCGGGAAAAAATCAACCCGAGAGGCTTGCCGGCATCATCACCGAGGCCCCGCACGTATTCTGCGAGAATGGATTGGTGCAGTCGATAACCAAAGTAGTACGGGCCTACAAAGACGGTGGCCTCAGCGAACGGTTGGAAAAACACCATGGTGAAAACATTAAGAACGCGTTTTGGGGCTAGGCCGATGTCTGGCAGCACCCAGATTTCGTCCAGTGGAACATCGAATCCTACCTCGCACCGTTATCCCGCAACTCGTTCAATACATCTGGAGTGAAATCTGCAGCGACGCTCACCCGATACGACTCCCGCTCACGACAGCGCGCACCACTCAGCCACCCGCGGATAGCCTTCCTCATACAGTGCGGTCCAGCCAAACTGATGCAGCGTCTGAAAATACGGCGCAAGCACCACATCAGCCAGGCTGAACGAATCGCCTACTACCCAGGCATTCTGCTGAAGAGATTGCTCCACGTCCTGTAGGGTCTTCCTAAACACTTTCATTAAGCCGGCCACATCAGGAGCGTCGGCCATACTTGGCGAGCCGCTGTTGCCGTTCTCGACGCGGAGCTTCAGGAGGATTGAGCAGCGCCTTCCGTTCGGCTTCACTCTTTTTGAGCAGACCGGGCAGCATAAGCAATGGCCATTGGACCGTCCCGCAGGACGGGCGGAGTTGGTTTCCACATGTTTCATTCAGAAACGGACTTGGGAGGCGGCATACGCGTCAGCGTAAGCGGTGTGTGCGGAAAGACCTCATTCAACTACTCACAAATGATACTCGATTCGATGAGAGGCCGATCGTCGTGGACCAAGGTAGACACGACACTCAAAAGATTGAGCTTGAGACATTTAGGTCGCAGATTTTCTTTGTTGGGTAAATCGACGTGAGGTTTTTCCAGTGGAGTCCTTTCTCGGCAAGGACAATGCGAACTTTCTTGGCAAACAGCGACATCGGATGGGTGTATAGCTCAAACATTCGGGTTCCCTCTTAGACTCCACTTGTTCCCCTCTGGGAACCTCTCTTGTACGACGAGGACTCAGCATTCGTGAGTTTTGGCTAGCTTATCTGCCCGCCTGTGGGGATTGCCACACACGGGCAGATAACCGAGAATTGCTCCGAACCCCATAGCCACATCCGTCCATATCGGATTTGAGGAGGAAGCGATGCCAGACCAACTCGAACGCATTCGAACAACCTGCCCGAGAGATTGCTATGACGGCTGCGGGATCGTAGTCGAGCGACGGAATGGGGAGATTACCCGGGTACTCGGAGATCCCGACCATCCGGTCTCACGTGGCACCCTGTGCGGCAAATGCGCAACTGCCTATAACGGGGTCTGGCAGGATGAAAGCGCTCGGTTACTGTATCCGTTGAAACGAATCGGACCAAAAGGAGCAGGTGAGTTTACACGCATCAGCTGGGACGCGGCGTTGGAAGCGATTACATCCCAACTGCGGATGATTGTTGAGACATCGGGTCCTCAAGCAATCGTCCATACCCACTATAGTGGTACGTTGTCTCTGCTTGCCTATATGTACCCCATGCGTTTCTTTCACCGCCTGGGTGCCACTGAGGTTGAGCCTGACACCATTTGCAATATGGCCGGGCATGTGGCTTGGGGTCTATTATTTGGTAGCTCGTACGTCGGCTTTGACCCACGCACGGCCGCAGACTCTAAGTGCATTCTCGTATGGGGCGCGAACCCTGCGCATTCGGCCCCGCACGCGCATAAACATTGGCTGCCTGAGTCTCCGGCAAAAATCGTAGTCGTTGATCCAATTCGGACGGCAACTGCGGCCAGGGCAGATCTCCATTTGCAGCCTTTTCCCGGCACAGATGCCGCGCTCGCTTTTAGCCTATTGCACGTCTTGCAGCGAGATGGGTTTTTCGATGCGGACTTTATCAAAAACCGTACAGTCGGGGCGGACGAACTTTTCCCCATGCTGGAGGCATGTACTCCAACCTGGGGAGAGACACAAACCGGTGTCCCAGCCGTACTCATCGAACAGGCCGCTCATGTGTATGGTCTAGGTCCATCTCTGCTCTGGCTCGGACAAGGCCTGCAGCGTCAGGCTACAGGTGGCAACGTTATGCGCGCCTGCGGCCTCCTGCCGACGCTCACCGGTAATGTCGGCAAACCAGGGGCAGGCTTTTATTATCTGAACATTACGCCAGGCGTTGCCGGGGCCAACTTAGACGCGCTGGCTGGCACGCAACTGCTCCAAGGAAAGCAGGCCAGCATCAGCCATATGGATTTTGCCGAACGGCTGGAGGATATCGAGACAACCCAAGCCTTATTATGCTGGAATACAAATCCAGCCGCCTCAGCACCGCAACAGCAGCGTTTGCATCAGGCTCTGCAACGTGACGATCTGTTCACTGTTGTTGTGGATTGTTTTCCGACCGACACCACCGACTTTGCCGACATTGTCTTGCCTGCGGCGAGTTTTCTCGAATTCGATGACCTGACCTTTAGCTATTTCCACCTAAACATCGGTGCACAAGCCCAAGCCCGCAAACCCATGGGCGAATCATTGTCGAATCAAGAAATATTTCGGCGTTTAGCAAAAGGGATGGGCTTTGAGCAGGATGAACTCTTTGAGCCGGATGAGGTGGTTCTGAGCCGTCTCCTGACAGAAATGCGGGTCGGGTTTGACTTCAACGACCTCAAAAACAAAGGCTGGCATGCCATCAGCGAGTCGCCGCTGATCTTCTACCAAGATTACAAATTCGATACGCCTAGCGGCAAGATTGAAATTGCCTCGGAAAAAGCCGAAAAGATGGGCCTGCCCCGGATACCGCAACCTTGGGCCGATGCTCCGCCCAAAGACGGCCATCTACGCTTACTCAGCCCAGCCTCCCTTTGGCGCATGAACGACTCGTACGCAAACGACAAAAACATTCAGCAAAGGGCAGGCGAAGCAAACGTAATTATGCACCCCGAAGATGCCCATCGTCTTGGTCTTAAAGACGGCGCTTGGGTTCGGCTTGAGAATGAGACAGGCTGGCTCGAACTCATTGCCAAAGTTGATCCTCTCACACCACAAGGCGTCGCCCTGACCTACAAAGGACGCTGGCCCAAACAGGAGCAGCAGCGCCGCAATGTGAACGTCCTCAATCCCGGTCGTAAAACCGACATGGGTGAAAGTTCAAGCGTACACGGTATAGAGGTGAGAATTCGTCCGTGCTAACGGTCTTCCTCTTCCTCAAAAACAGTGGCTGCCGGAAATGACGAATAATCTCAATATGCCGAATATCTCTATAGATGAACTGTCCCAACGCCTGGCAGACTTTCTCAAGCGGTCCTTCAGTGCTGCTCAAGAGAAGACATTGCAGAAGGTGCACGTCCAAGGATTGCGCCTGTTGACCGGTGGTGCGTCACGCCAAACGTGGTCCTTTGATGCCGTGCTCGAAGAGCCGGACGGTCAGACACAGCGGCTCGCTCTTATTCTGCGTAGTGATCCCCCCGGAGGCGCCCAGGCGGTAATGGAGCGAGATCTGGAGTATCGGGTCATTGCAGCAGCCTACGACGAAGGCGCGCTCGTGCCTAAGCCCTATTGCCCGGGGGACGATAGCCTCGGAGCGCCTTTCTTCATTATGGAGCGCATCGAGGGCGAGACCATTCCGCGACGTTTGTTCCGAAAGGCGACCTACACCGACGCCCCTCAAGTCATGGCGGAGCAGTTGGGAAAAATCCTTGCCGAGATTCACCGTATACCGGTGGAAAAATATCCTTTGGCCGATCTACTCGCGCCACAGCAAGGTCGCTCGGCTGCAGAAGAAGAAATCGTCCGTTACGAAGACAAATACCACAGCATGGCCCGTGAACCGCACCCGACTCTTGAGCTAGCCATTCGCTGGTTGCGGCAGCATCTGCCCACAGACCCCCACCGCGCCCTCGTCCACGGCGATTACCGTATGGGCAATATCATGTTCGGACCGGATGGAGTGCGGTCTATTCTCGACTGGGAGCTGGCCCATATCGGCGACCCGATGGAAGACCTCGGCTGGATATGTGTGCGCTCATGGCGCTTTGGGCATGACCATCTGCCTGTCGGCGGTGTCGGAACCCGAGCTGCCTTTCAGCAGGCGTATGAACAAGCAGGGGGTTATCCTGTTGACCCCGAGCGCGTCCGATTTTGGGAGATTTTCGGCAATCTGCGCTGGGGCGTTATCTGCTTAAATATGACCCAACCATTTCTAGACGGCCAGAACCCGAGTGTAGAGCTCGCTGCCATCGGTCGCCGTACGCCAGAGACCGAGTGGGAATTGCTGCATTTGATGGAGACCTAATGCAAGACCGGCCCACGATTACGGAACTCCTTCAATCAGTCACGCATCTTCTGGATACGGAGTTGGTCCCGACCCTGTCCGGCTCACGCTAATTTTACACTCGCGTAGCAGCAAACGTTTTACGCATTGTCGAACGCGAGCTGGCCAACGAAGAAGAACAGCTTTCCGCTGAGTGGCTGCGTCTCGATGCCTTACTCGACACCACGGATCGTCCCGCAACCCGAGACGCCCTACAGCAAGCCATCTGGGAACGCACCGAGGAACTGAGTGAGCGCATCCGTCAAGGCGACGCGGATACCGGGCCATATCGCGAGCAGGTGCTGCAACACCTAAAAGAGACTATTCGAGATAAACTCGTTGTGACTAATCCTAATTGGATTGAACGGCCTGAGGAAGAGACCGGCTGATTTGTACACGGCCAAAGAATGTAAGGGCGAAGCATTTCTGCTGACTGTCCAACGGGTCGTTCAGCTTCAACGAAAAATGCTTCGCCCCTACATACGCAGATCCCGGATTCCACTCCGTCCCACCCAGGCTACCACAACCAATCCCGTAGGTTGGATTAGCCTAGCGTAATCCATCACCTTGTGACCGTACTTCATCCGTTCGGATTCGGAGTCTCCGGCAATACGCTCAAATCTTGGCCGAGAGACGGGCGGGAACCGTTATTTGTGGCTATAGTCTGGAATACAAGGAGGATCGGCTTAAATATTTTTCAGATCTGCCTTAAAAATCGAGGTTGTGAAAACAAAATTGAAACAATTACGAGACAATCGATTCATAAGTGATTTTCGAAACCATATGTTTGAAGCGCTTATTCTTGGGTTCTTCGCGGAACAAAATATCCTGACGGATATCGAGGTTCCAGTGGGAGCTCAGGGAAGCACAATTGATGCAGAGATAAAGCTTACCCCGCAGCCGATTTACGTTGAAGTCACTTAAACATCCAACGAGATATGGAAACCGCCCGCTCAACAGATAGAGGTGATGAGTTACTCTTTAGCAGCCGATGATTGAGCAGTTGCTCGGTCAGCTCAGGTCAAAGGTTAGGGATTCGAAACAGCTTGCCCTAGTAGACGGAGCACCGACACTTCTAATTATTGGCCGTAACATGTATGGTGCCAATGACCTGGCGGCGGCAGAAGCGGTCCGTCTTTGCTTCCAGGGAGAATTTGAGAATCTTTCAGGCTTCGTCTCATCGGAGAATTGGAAATTCACAAAAATGGGGTTCTTTCAAACGAAAAGGGCTAATGTCATTTTTGATGAGGGGGAAATTCAAACGCTGGAACATTGGGCCATGTGAATTCGCGACAACTCCTCGTTTTCGTGTATTCCTCAGTCTTCATATTCACCCCCGCTCGTACGCTCACTAAGAAAAATTTTTATTCCAAAGTAAATAAAAACAACAACAAGCCCTACCGCAGACCACCATACAAAGTCGTACACGGAACGGTGGACACCCTCATACCAATCACTCAACCATTCAGACATAATCTCCCCCGGGCTATCCGCAAGCTCCTGCGCATCCTGATAGACATTGGCTTCCTCAAATTCTCGTGAAAATTTTGCCTCGTCTGCTCGTTCCGACTCCATACGGATCTTTATATATGGTATGAAACCCTGTGTGCATCACACCACTCGCGAGTTGTGTATTAATGGGAAAATGTTGAAGTTGCTTGGTATGGCCCAACCCCGGACCGAGCGCCTACATTGGTCTTTCTGCACGAAGGCTTAGGCTGTGTTTCTTTGTGGCGAGACGTCCCCGCCCGCTTGGCCGAAGCAACCGGCTGCGGGGCGTTTGTCTACAGCCGGGTTGGTTATGGCAAATCCAATGCGTGTCAGCTTCCTCGTCCGGTCCGATTTATGCACGACGAAGACTTGGACTTCTTTCCCAAACTGCTCGAAGCTGGCGAGATCGGAGAGCATGTGCTCGTTGGCCACTCCGATGTTGGATCGATTGCCCTCATTTATGCCGGCGGGACACCAGCCAACGGATTACGGGGTCTCATCGCCGAAGCCGCCCATGTATTTTGTGAAGATGGCCTGGTGGGTTCAATTCTCGACATCATGAAAATGTACCAAGACGGCGGCTTGCGCGAGCGGCTGGCAAAGCACCATGGCAGCAATGTCGAGGATGCCTTCTGGGGCTGGGCGGATGTGTGGCGCCATCCTGACTTTAAGCGCTGGAATTTCGAAAAGTATCTGCCCCGCATCAAAGTTTCCGTCCTGGTGATTCAGGGCGAAGATGACGAGTATGGGACTATCAGCCAGGTCGAAGCTCTCAACCGCCAAGCCGGAGCTGGCGCAACAAGCCTACTGTTAGCAGATTGCGGTCATTCCCCGCATAGGGACCAGGAAGAGAGGACGCTGGCGGCAATGGTCGAGTTTATTCGGAAGGTGCTGCGCTAGTACCGGTTAGCAGAAGTTTCTCTCCGGCGCCACTTGAGGTCATTCCTGCGAAGGCAGGAATCTATCCCCCAGCGATGCACTAGAGAGTTCAAAATACGGGCTCATAGGACCATAGAGGAGCTTACATGACCTCGATAACATACTCGAATCCCCCCTACTCTCGTTATTGGTGGTTGTTTGGGCGGCTTATCGACCGCTATCGCGCTACGCCGCATCGGCCGGGATGTCGAGGTCTTTGAACGCTCAGCAAGCGAACTCAAAGATCGAGGCGGCGGTCTGGTGCTGCAACCCGAACTCTATAGGATTCTTGGAAAATCATGCCCTTCCAAATCAAGCAACCGTAAGTGTCCTGTCTGAGGCGCGTCAATTTCTCGACCGAGAAGGCAATGTTCTCAGAGTAGAACCAAGCCCAGTTCATGACCTCGTGGAACACCCTGTATCTCCAATTCTTGCATGCCTTCTCTAGCGCGCATTATCATTTGGACAGCCAACTTGTAGATTTCAAACAAGACGCCAACTGCGTCAGCGCTTGATTCTCCAACGGCCCCGTTGCCCAGGCAGATTTACTCATAGGCGCAGACGGCACCCATTCAACTTACCGTAGCCAACTGCTCCCGGACAAGAAGCCACGGTATGTCGGTTATGTTGCTTGGCGTGGAATCGTGGAAGAAGCCGCGGTATTAGCGTCCGTGCGCACTACTTTTGCCGACAAATTTACTTTCTTCCAAATGCCGAGCAGCCATTTTCTGCGTTACCTCGTACCAGGTCCGAACGGCGATACAGAAAAAGGCAACCGCTATCTCAACTGGGTGTGGTATTGGAACGTCCCGGAAGGCGAGCAGCTGCAAGAATTGTTAGCAGACCACACCGCCAATATTCGCGACTATTTGGTTCCACCGGGCATGATTCAAGAGAAACTCGTGCAAGACCAATGGGGCATCGCGGAGACCCGTTTCCCGCAGTTGTTCAGCAGCTCGTCTTCGCAGCTAAAGAACCATTCCGCAACTGCTGTATGAGTTCGCAACGCAGCAGATGGTCTTTTAGCGTGTCCGTCTGCTCGTTGATGAAGCTTTTCTACCTCGCCACATACCGTCGCAAGCACGGCTCTAGCAGCGGCCAATGTGGCAGACGTGGCGCAAGCACCGCATGCTTCCCCGGATGATTGGACGGGTGCCCTGCGCTCTTGGGAAACGATCCAAATACAACTCGGTACATCACTCCAGCAACTCCGCACGACCCTAGGCAATCAATATCAATTTGGCGCCTGGCAGGGATACCAAGTAAAATTCGGCGACACCTTACAAATGCATCGTTCCCCTGGTAGACCGCAGGGGACATCGACAGACTAGCCGCGCCAGATTAATTTGGCGACACTGTCGCATCAAAAATACGCCACGAAAAAGGAGAACAGTATGGGCTGGGATTTTGAAACCGATCCGGCATTTCGAAAAGAGTTAGATTGGATTACAAACTTCGTGCGCGAAGAGGTCGAGCCATTAGATCATGTCTTGGGTAATCCGTACGATATCCACAATCCACGGCATAAAAAAATCGTCCCCACACTACAAGAACGGGTCAAAAAGCGTGGCCTATGGGCATGTCATCTAGGCCCTGACCTTGGCGGTCCAGGATATGGGCAGCTCAAGCTAGCTTTGATGAATGAAATCTTGGGCCGTTCACGCTTCGCCTCGATTGTCTTTGGGTGCCAAGCCCCGGACACGGGCAATAGCGAGATTCTGGCTCACTACGGAACACCCGAACTAAAAGAACGCTTTCTCAAGCCGCTTTTAAACAACGAGATTGTGTCGTGCTTTTCCATGACCGAGCCACACGCGGGCGCTGACCCTAAGATGTTTAAGTGCAAGGCTGTACGCGAAGGAGACTATTGGGTCATCAATGGCGAAAAGTGGTTTTCCTCTAACGCGCGCTGGGCGAGTTTTCTGATTGCCATGGTCGTGACCGACCCGGAAGCCCCGCCGTATCAGAGTATGTCGATGTTCATCGTTCCGGCGGATACACCAGGCATCAACATCATCCGCAATGTCGGCATCGGCAATGAGCGCGAAGATGAAGGCGATCATGCCTATATCAGTTATGAAGACGTCAAGATTCCGGCGGACCATATTTTAGGCAAAGCTGGACAAGGCTTTGAAGTCGCGCAGACTCGTCTCGGCGGCGGGCGCATCCACCATGCCATGCGCACCATAGGGCAGGTTAAGAAATCGTTTGACCTCATGTGTGAGCGGGTGCTGTCGCGCGAAACCCAAGGGGAAGTCTTGGCCAACAAACAAATGGTGCAGGAGAAGATCGCCGACTCCTGGGTGGAGATCGAGCAATTTCGTCTGCTGGTGCTTCAAACGGCTTGGCGCATCGACAAATACCAGGACTACCGCAAAGTCCGCAAAGACATTGCCGCAGTCAAAGCCCAGATGCCCAAGGTCTTTCACGACGTTGCCTCCCGCGCGCTGTACTTGCATGGCTCCCTTGGCGTGTCTAACGAGATGCCGTTTTCCAAGCAGATCACAGAGTCGTTTGTCATGGGTCTGGCAGACGGCCCAACCGAAGTCCACAAAATCACGGTCGCCCGTCAGGTGCTGCGTGAGTATGAGAAGACAGACGGACTTTTCCCGACCGGTCATTTACCGGCATTGCGAGAGCAGGCCATCAAAAAATATGGCGAGTTATTAGAACTGGAAGTAGGGAATTTATAACAGACGTAGGGGAGACGGGCCCGTCTCCATGGGCGATCACAAGGACCGCCCCTCCATTTTACGCTACAGCGAGCCGGTCATCCTCTGAAAAGAATTCCAGAAAATTTCCTTCATAGTCATACACAACCGGCACGAGGTGCGGCAGACCGCGTTCTTCTTCGGCAATCTGCACCTCGTATTTTTTGGCGATCACGGCCAACTCCTCAAATGACTTTTCGGTGGAAAAGGCCATATGCCCAAAGTGCCGGACCGGACCCACCGCGCTGTCGGTGAAATCGCCCACTGCCCAGTGTTTGTCCTTGGGCCAGAATTCCATGATGTCCTCTAGCCGACCGGGTTGCCACTTTCCAAATACGACGGTTTTGACCCCAACCGGGGTCAAGACCGGACCTGACCCAACAATCTTGCCGTCCACTAATTCAGCATAGAGCTCGGCCGACCGTTGTGGGTCGCTGACACGAAACGATATATGCAGTAGTGTTGACACTCTGAGCCTCCTTTTTGGTAGTACCCTGTCTACTCTAAAACTGTGCGTTATGTTGCCGCCGTTCCCCTTCGACAAGCTCAGGGCGAACGGGAGAAGGCAGTGTAGAACGGAACCGTTCGTGCTGAGCCCCGTCGAAGCATGAACGCACGGACACGCACAATTTTAGACTGGACTCGCCAGTAGCGTGCATCCCTCGTACCAAGACATCAACCAATACGCGCACTCTGTCCACCATCGACAGGCAGCGGAACGCCGGTAATAAACTGCGCCTCGTCTGACGCCAGAAACAGCGACGCATTGGCAATATCCCAACCCGTGCCCATTTTTGCGCCCAAAGGAACTTGGGCGTCGCGTTCTTGCCTGAGTTGCTCTTTGGGGATCTCGCGGGCTTTTGAGATACCTTCAATCGCCATGGGCGTATCCATCAAGCCGGGCATGATAGCGTTGACACGAATACCGTACTTGGCGTTGCCCAGCGCCATCTGATGCGTAATCGCGTTCACACCCGCTTTTGATGTTTTGTAAGCAAGAATCCCTACTGCGCATACCGCAGCAATCGAGGAAATATTGATAATCGCCCCACTGCGCTGACCGCGCATAATCGGAATGACACATTTGCTCGGCATCAACACGCTCTTCATATTGACGCTCAGGATACGATCCCAGTTTTCTTCTCGCATTCGTGTCACACCCGAGCCTCCGTCCCCAATGCCCACATTGTTATGCAGGATGTCGATCCGGCCGTAGCGTTCGACACAGGCGTCAGCCATTTTCTTGCAAGCTGCCTCGCTGGTCGCATCAGCGGCAAAAGAGGACGCAATCCCACCCTCTTTCGCGATCATGGCCTGTGTATCTTGAGCAGACCCAAGACGGCGATCCACGAGAAGCACCTTGGCCCCTTCCCGGGCATAGACAATGGCGGTCGCACGACCATTGCCTATGGTTTCACCCGGCGTCTGCCCGGCGCCAACCACAATGGCGACTTTGTCTTTAAGTCGATCTCCCATTATTCCTCCTTACCAATCCAGTCCCCTCCCTGGAGGGGTGGCGCGTGGCGCCGGGGTGGGTCTCCTCCTCAAAACCCCTCCAGCCCATCGTCCAACTGCACCCCCAATGTATTGAGCGCCATGGACACCAAATTGTACTGGCCCACAGCAAACACCATGTCCATGAGCTGCTTTTTATCAAAATGCTTCGTCAGCCCCTGCCAGGTCGAACCGCTAACAAACGCATCTTTACGCAATTCATCCGTAGCCTGCAGCAAGAGTTTATCCGCCTCGCTCCATCCTCTCGCATTCGGACCAGCCTTGATCCGGTCGATCTCTTCAGCCGTCAGCCCAGTCTCTTTGCCAATTAGCACATGCTGGCCCCATTCATATTCAGCCTCACACAGCCAGCCTATGCGCAGAATTATCAGCTCTCGTTCGCGTGGCGGCAGTGTGGATTTGAACAGCACATGATTGCCAAACACCAGCCAGCGGCGAAACAGGTCAGGGTGATGAGCCAGCGTCTTGAAAATATTAAAGACCGTGCCCTTGTCTACGTTGGGCTGCAAGGTTTTCTTGATCTCATCAGTCCAGTCTTCCAGTGGAATCGGATCGAGACGGGGTTTATCGAGCTTCATGCGGATCTCCTTTTCTCACCTCGGTTTGTGTTAGGGGAGCATAGCTTGAGTTCGCGGGAAGTGCCAGGGAAAGAACTCAGAGTGTAGAGCGTCTGGTGGGTCTCCAGACGTCTGAGGACCCATCGAAAAGGGCGGTCCAGGACGTAGAGTCTAAAGTATGAATATGTTGTCTGCTTCTCCGTAAGATTCAGTATTCGATTATAAAAATTGTCCATTGATAAGTAGTTAGGAAACCGTAGCGCAGGACAAGATGACACAAAGACATATTTTCGTATTTAGTTTTGTAGCTCTTGCCATTCTCCTCTCGATAATCTTACCAAGGCCGATCCCGTACCGTTCTACTCAGTATCAACCAGAGAAAGAAAGATCTATTGTTCTAGACTTTTCTTCCAGCCGCGACGATTTCTGTCTCGACGATATGTGGTGTAAGCGTAACGGGTGTGGCAATATTTGCACTTCGTTGCTCGCCCCATCTATGGGGGGGACTTGTCCCCCTTACTGGGCTTTAGGGAATGCTTTTTGTGGATGTGTAGATTGGCAATGTAGGTGGTTCATTCAAGAGGGTGACAAAAATCTTTTCTCCTCGCCCGACTGGGCTGTGGTTTCTGCCGTCTTTCGCGTGCATAGGCTCTACTGCTTTAACATCGCGTGCGGTACATAGAGTTTCCATGGAAGCCACCACCACCAACAAACCGCAAGCAATGCAAGCATGGAAGCAGGCCCATCCAGATTGGCCTATCTGGGTTCATACCAAGCACTCACCTTCGGGTTGGGGATGGAACACGGTAGCCGTCCGCCTTCGAGACGAATCCCTCCTCCTTACGAGCCCAACATCCGACATGTCGGACTCCGCGCATGCCAAACTTAAACAAATAGGCCTCCCCCGCTTTCTCTTGGTTTCAAACCATTATCACACCCTCGG
>CAZBUD010000080.1:0-19153 GCA_964495015.1 uncultured Enterobacteriaceae bacterium
TTTTAAAATTGGCCTGAATGAAGTCGCGATTGGCATGACCCTGCCTGAGTTCGGTATGATGTTCGCCCGGGAACGTCTGTCCAAACGCCATTTCACCAACGCCGCGATACAGGCGCGCCTGTATAATCCAACAGATGCAGTTGATGTGGGCTTTCTCGATCGCGTGTGTTCAGCGGCTACACTCCTCGACGAAGCACTCACCGAAGCCCGCCTGCTCGCAGAACTTGACCTACCATCTTATGGACGCACCAAAGAGCGCGCCCGGGGTAAAGCTGCGGACCAAGTCCGCATGGGTCTGGAAGAAGATCTGGCGCGGTTGATGGCTTAGCCACATGAGGCGTCTGATTACGCTCCGCTAATTCGGCCTACTAAGCTTCTATAAGCTAAGGAAAAACCGGACCCGCACAGTAGTAAGGGCGAAGCGTTTCTGTCTACCGCCCAACGTGGAATTCAGACTCAACGAGAAATGCTTTGCCCCTACACGCTGCGTTATTTAAAACCTACTTCGACAATTGACTGGCCGAATGCCAGTTCAGGCCTGTCTCAATCTTCTCCTCAGACAGAACCGCCGACGCAGCTTCTTCAACCACCGTCCCTTTGAAGAAGTCGGGGTTGGCTTCGCCCCAAAAACGCACGGGATTGGCACACATAAAGTCACGAAAACCCTCATCGCCGACTAAGCCTTTTTCGACTAGCTCATAGGCCTCGGGGACGACTTGATCCATGTTGGCCACATCAAAGTGGCCGATGTCTGATCCAAACAACGCATTGAGTTGCGTTCCAAACGGATTACACTGCCGATTAAACGCCCAGGCGTTCATCTTGTCATCAGACTCGCAGCCAAAATAGAAGTTCTTCACAAACAGATCGCGGATGTCCGAAGCCTGCTCGATCTGACAAGCGGAAAAATCGTCCAGGTTCTCAATGCCACCAATAGAAGTTGCGCCTGTGGCACTCATGACCGTGTCCAGCGCATTCTCACGTTGCTTGAAAGCCTCGGCCATGCTGGCATTGCCATATTGCTGAGCCAGCTCAACAAGCATTTGTTGGTCGAGATTGTCCGGGTTGACCTCCTCGAGTGCATCAATATTACGCTTCTCCCAGTGTTCAATCAGATCCGTATATAACTGACACGCCCAGCCCACACCCCCCTCTAAAAAGGCAAACTTGAGAGTGGGGAAACGTCGTGTCACACCGCCCAAAAAGAGCGCTTTACAGACGGCTTCATTGGCGGCTGCAAAATGCCCGATGTGATTGTACACAAAATTCGAAGGCGAGATCCGCAGCGCATAGCCACGCGAGCCCGTATGAAACGTCGGCGATAAGCCCAGCTCAACGCACTTTTCCCATACCGGGTCGTAGTCGTACTCACTATCCAGTCCCAACACATCGCGCCAGGTCGCAATCTCTTCCGTTCCTGGTTGCTGCTCGACCGCAGCAGGAATAGGCCGTTTAATCATGCTGCCCATCATCACGACCTTCATCCCCAGCTGTCCAGTGACATAATCGATTTCTTCGAGCGCTTCTTCAGGCGTATTCATGGGAATGACTGCCGTCGGCGTCATGCGGTCGGCGTAGTGTTGAAAATAGTCCGCGCTAAAAATATTGAACGCGCGGCAGGCGGCCTGGCGCAATTCTACGTCTCCGCCTCGGGTAAGGCCCAGCCCGGCTGTGGGATACAGGATGGTAAAGTCGATGCCGAACTCATCCAGGCGCTCATACAAAAGCTGCGGCATCATGGCCGTTGCCCGGTCACGCGTATTCTTGGTCGGGATACCCCAAAAGGCCTGCTGAGCCGTTCGCCGGTCACGCCGTTCAGCTACCGAGGTGCTGAGCTGCTCTTCGACGAGTTTGGTGAACATAGAGAAGCCTTCAACCGCTTTGTCGCCGCCGATCTTCCGCATTTGTTCGCGGATCATAGGACCAAACTCAAGCCAATGTCCGTCCGCGTCTATAATGGGATGATTCAATCGGGCTCGTATGTCCGCGCCACTCGTATGTCCATTATTACTCATAAAAAAACCTCCCTAGAAGATTTCCCGTCCCCGCCGACGGTTCTGTCAGAGCAGAAGAAGTAGCCAAAGTATAGAAATTTAGGCCGACGTTTACAATGCTTGCGTGAGGTGTCGTGCGCACAACACCTAGTTCGTCTGCTTTCAAACTGTGCATTGTGTCGCCGCTGTTCCCCTTCGGCAAGCTCAGGGCGAACGAAAAAAGGCAACGCACCGAACCCGTCGTGCTGAGCTCCGTCGGAGCCTGAACGTACAGACATACGGACTTTTAGACTGGACACGCTACTAGCAGCTCCCCCTCTCCGGTCAGGTCCTTTTTATTTAGCAAGGCTCCATGCCAAGAGCAGCCCCCTTAACCCGCCCGGGGGTAACCCGTGAGAAACCCTTTTGCCGATGATGGGATATCTTGAGAATGCCTCTAGTATGTCTTGTGGGAACAAGAGAAAGCTTCTACAAGCATTCCTAATATGAGTACGACAGAGCAGGGGAGTTTCTGATGTCCTATCGTCTTGGTGTTGACGTCGGTGGGACCTTTACCGACTGCCTGCTGATTGACGAAGAGCACGGAAACGCAGTCACTGCCAAGGTGCCATCAACACCAGCAGATCCGTCGCTTGGGGTACTCAACGGGATTACGCTGGTGTGCGAACGGGCTGGGACTGACGCCCGAAACATTTCGTACGTTCTGCACGGGACAACGGTTGCAACCAACGCCGTCTTAACTGGTACTGGGGCACGCGTTGGCTTGGTGACAACGCAAGGGTATCGTCAAGTATTACAGATTGCGCGCTCTTTTGTCCCCGGCGCGCTGAGCGGTTGGGTGCTGTACAATAAAAGCGAACCACTCGCGCCACTGGAATGTACGGTTGAAGTGTCTGAACGAATCAGTGCCACGGGCGAAGTCGTTAGACCCTTGGATGAAGCCCAAGCCAGACAGGCGCTGCGGAGCTTGAAGACGCGTCAGATCGAAGCGCTCACGATCTCTTTAATCAACGCGTATGCAAGCGGCGCGCATGAACGACGTTTGCGCGCACTTGCGGAGGAAGAACTGCCTGGCCTGCCTGTTTCTCTTTCCTCTGAAGTTATTCCAGAGATGCAGGAATATGAACGGACGATTACTACAGTGGCGAATTCGTATGTCCGCCCTATCGTGGAAACATACGTGCGCAATCTGAAGACTGAGCTCGCTAAGACCATGCGTGATCCCAAACTCCATATCCTTCGTTCAGATGGAGGGCTCGCCTCGGCGCAGGCCGCCGGGCAATACCCCGTCAATTTGCTTGTGAGTGGGCCAGCCGGCGGTGTCTCTGGAGCCATTTGGGCAGCAGGTCAGGCCGGGTATCAGAACTTACTGACATTTGACATGGGCGGCACCTCGACCGACGTTGCCCTTGTCCAAGATGGCAAAGCCCAACTCCGGCGTGAGACCACGGTTGGGGATGTCACCGTCCGAGCGTCCTCGGTAGATGTACGTTCTGTTGGTGCAGGCGGTGGCTCGATTGCCCATGTACCGGACCTGACCGTCGCACTCCGCGTTGGTCCGCAAAGTGCTGGCGCAGACCCAGGCCCCGCCTGCTACGGAAAAGGCGGATTTGAGCCCACAGTTACTGATGCGAACATTGTCCTTGGCTATCTGCCGGGAACGGCAAGACTGGGTGGACAAATGGTCCTCGATCAAGCAGCAGCCGAGCAGTCTGTGGACAAAATTGCGAGCGGCCTAGGAATGTCAGTCAAACAAGCGGCAGCCGGTATCATTGATATTGTGAATGAAAAAATGTTTAGCGCCCTACGGCTCATCTCGGTTCAGCAGGGCATTGACCCTCGCGACTATGCCCTGATTGCTTTCGGCGGGGCTGGCCCCCTACACGCCAATGCCTTAGCCAAGCTGCTGGGGGCGTGGCCAGTGATTATTCCGAGAGGACCAGGGGTGTTGTGTGCCTACGGTGACGCTACGACGCGGCTGCGGAATGAGACGTCTCGAACGCTATTGCGCCCATTTTCACAGATTCAGACAGCCGAAGTTGTAGCCGCGTGTGACGAACTAGCACAAGCCGCCGCCCTGGCGCTTGACGCCGAAGACGTGTCGCGCGCAGAGCAACTGACCAGCTTTGAGATTGATGTACGCTATCATGGTCAGGGAACACTGCTCACGCTCGAGCTGAAGCGCCAGGAGTTGCAGATCGCGGGCTTGCAGGCGGTTGGGGAGCGATTTGATCAGTTGCATCAACAGCTGTATACGTTTTCTCTCGATTCCGACCGCGAACTGGTGAACATCCGTGCTGTTGTACAAGGCAAAACGCCAACGGTCGTGGCCTATAACGCTGAGCCAGGCGATGGTAATCCGGTTCGCGCGGTAGTTGGTGAACAGCCGGTGTTTCTTCATGACAGGGACCAGACGGCCGTGATCTATGACCGCGCGCGGCTACGAGGAGACGATGTCATACGTGGTCCTGCCATTATCATAGAGATGGACTCGACCACCTTGATTCTTACGGAGCATATTGGACAGGTTGATATGTATGGCAATATTCTAATTACTTGTGCATAGACGCTGAAAACTGAAAAACAACGGATCTGGCATATCCAGCGGATCTCACAGACCCCGGAGAAGAATTATGGCCGCGACTATTCTTGAGCCCAACCCCAAATCGCTCATTCGTGTTCAGGTCGATCCGATTACCCTGGATCTGATTGAAAACGGCTTGGTCGCCGCGCGGGAACAAATGGACGCTTTACTGTTTCGGACAGCCATGTCGCCGATTATTCGTGATCAGCACGATGGGTTTCCTGTGATTACGGATCGAGACGGAAAACTGCTAGCCGGGCAATTTGGCTCACCTGTGCATGGTTTCAAAGGATCGTATGACGGAACGATTGAAGAGGGCGATGTTTTTCTGACTTCCGACCCCTATTCGTGTAATGGCGCGATCAGCCACGCCAATGACTGGTTAGTGTGTATGCCCGTGTTCAAGGATGGCAGGCTGATCAACTGGTCAGCCATGTTTGGTCATATGGCTGATATTGGAGGTAAAGTTCCGGGTAGCATGCCGACCGATTCTGAACAAATATTTGAAGAAGGCATTTGTATCCCGCCAGTAAAAATCTTCAGGAAAGGCGAACTCCAGAATGAGATCCTGCGCGTCATCCTACACAACTGTCGTATTCCAGAATGGAATCGGGGAGATTTTCACTCCATTGTGGCAGCGTGTCGAATTGGAGCCAGCCGGTGTAGCGAAATGGCCGAACGCTTTGGCGAAGACGTGTATTTGTCGGCGCTCCACGATCTACTCGCCCGCAATCGTCGCGCCATGCAACAGCTCATTCGTGAGACCGTCTCAGAAGAGAAGCGGTATTTTGAAGACTATATTTGCGATGACGGCATGGGCATGGGTCCGTACAAAATTGCGTGTAGTCTGTGGCGTGAAGGCGAGCGCATTGTTTTTGACTTTACGGGAACGCATCCCCAGTCTGTCGGCTCGATTAATTTTCTGTTGAGCGAGCAGATGTTCCGCATGTTCTGCGGCCAGTTCATGATCAACTTTTTTGACCCCCAGATTCTCTTAAACGACGGATTTTTTGACCTTGTCGATGTGCGTATTCCTGAAGGCTGCTTACTCAAGCCGCTCAAACCTGCGGGACTCACGAGCCGCACCCACGCCTTAGCCCGCATCTTCGATGTGTTGAGCGGCCTGTTAGGCCAGTCCAACCCCGATTATATGTGCGCGGCAGGGTTTTCGGACAGCCCGCACCTCATGTATTCGGGCTACGACGAACACGGGAAATGGTTTTTGCTGTTCCAGATAGGCTTTGGTGGTATTCCCGGTAAACCCTCTGGTGACGGTCCGGACGGCCATTCCTTGTGGCCAAAGTTTATGAATGTCCCGAACGAATTTATTGAGAGCTATTTCCCTGTTCGGATTGAGTGCTATGAAAGCGTCCCTGATACCGGTGGACCAGGACTGCATCGGGGTGGGAATGCCATGAAAGTAGACTATCGGTTCTTGGCAGCCGGTGTCGTTTCCGTCCACGATGATCGCTGGTTGACTTATCCGTGGGGGGTGCGTGGTGGCCTGCCAGGTGGCCGCAGTGTGAAGATATTGGAGCGCAAAGACGGCAGCCGCGAACTCCTGCCGTCTAAGTGTGATCGAATTCGCGTCGAAGTTGGAGATGTACTGCTTTTCCAGACCTGGGGCGGCGGTGGCTGGGGTAATCCGTTGAAACGTCCGCCACAGCAGGTCACACTGGATGTCGACCGGGGACTAGTGACTCGCGAGGGGGCAAAACGGTACGGCGTTGTCCTTCGGGCAGATCTGAGTGTGGATGAGAGTGCGACGACTGCTTTGCGAGCTGAGCTCGCGCAGCAGCGTGGAGAAACTCACCTATTTGATTTCGGTGGAACAATTACAGAACTGAAAGCGCGCTGTAAGCAAGAGACAGGCTTCGACCCTCCTCAGACGCCAACCTTCGCCGCTTGGGTCAAGGTGCGGCAGCAGCACCTTGGATTACAAGTTAAATTGAAGGGCAAGGCAAACGGAGTGCAAGCCTTTGCATTGCCGTCCAGTCGCAGCGTCTCCTCAGCTGAAGTGGAGGTTCAATCGAAATAAACATTTCCCTCAAAAGACGACCCGCACTAATCTAGCCTTACCATGAAAATTCAGCGAGCGACACCGAATTTTCATGGTAAGGAACAAGGTAGAATCAATGCCCAACAAACTCAATCGACTGAAACACACCCAGCAAATTCGGCGGCTTCGTCTAATCGGGGAATACACCCTCCAGGTTATTGTTCCTCAGACGCTTGCTCAGCATTTCGTCCAGGACGGCGCGCCAGTCGATGGTCACGTCTAGATCGCCCGGTCCGTAGAGCTAGCCGCCGTTTACGCCCCCGCCCGTAGCTAACTTACAGTTACAATGGCCGTGATCGGTACCGAGAGACGTATTATCAAACGCGCGGAGCCCAAACTCACTCTGGATGATGATCGTGATGCAGTCCTTACGCGTGCCCATATCGGTATAAAATGCCGCCAGCATGTCGGGCAGGCTGGTCAATAACCCACTCAGGATACCGGCCTGCTCATTATCCGTATCCCAGCCGCCAATATCCACACCCATGGCCTCCACCTCAAGCTCTTCTGTTTTAGTGAGCTGGCCAAATTCATCAGTCATACATTCTGGCCCGTTTTGTCAGGTTCGTATTGAGACGCCTCGTGTTCGTTTAATAACGCAGTTGCTGCCTGCAGACGGATCACCTCCCGATCGGCGACGATCTTGCCCAGTCGAACCGGCCCGGTGTCCTGCAAAATATTAAAATGCATGGTCCAAAACTCGGCTATCAACTCATACAACTGGCGCCGATTGAACCAGCGCCGATAGACTGTGGCAGGTTTCAGCTCCCGGGCTGCCCGACTACTCACGCGATCTTCATGCACTGCCAATTCCACGGCTGACAGGAAGATGCATGGGAAATGCGTGGCTACATACTCCTTGACCGCAGTATCATCAATAGCTTCCGGGTGGGATTGCTCTTCAACATAGGCCTCAAAGCCGAGGGCCCGAGCATGGGCCATATCTAAATTGCTGATCCCTAAGCTGGTCCGGCAAAGCAATAAAAAAACGGAACCGATGGCGGTAAAGAAGCCGAATTGCTTAGCGTCGTTATCGGATGCACAGCTCGGCTCACTTGTGGCAGCAAGCTCACCGCAGCAGCACCAGTCAGGGCAACCGCGCCGTGGGCAAACTGCCGTCGCGTCAACGCTGTCATACAGCATCCCTGTGTAACAGACTGTTTGGGCTGTCTCGGACCTCATGAGGCTGTGCGCAAACACTCCTTCGCCCCCTCGTGCGTCCTCTCGCCTTCAGTCCATTTGTGGCGGCAACACGGCCGCCTGAGGCACAAGGAACGAACGGAACACTGAGAAGTTCCCGGGTTTTAGCAATGAATACTAGATGTAGGGGCAGACACAGGGGTCTGCCCTCAGCGAGAGGGTGCACCCCGGCATCAGTGGGGAGGACCCTACCTCGCGCGCAGCCTATAACGTTGAATCTTGCCGGTGGCGGTCTTGGGCAAGTCGGGCAAGAATTCGACCCATCGAGGATATTTGTGAGGGAGGGTACGTTCTTTCACAAAAGTGCTGAGTTCAGTGGCTAGGGCATCAGATGCGATCTGCCCTTCCTTGAGCATCACAAAGGCTTTGGGTTTCACCAACTTATTATCGTCTTCCCAGCCGACGACGGCCGCCTCCAGAACGGCAGGATGCTGAAAGAGTATCCCTTCAACTTCCGCAGGCGAGACCCACTGGCCTGAGACTTTGAGCATGTCGTCTGCTCGGCCGCAGCAGATGAAATAGCCGTCTTCGTCTTGCATATAGGTATCACCGGTGTTGATCCATTCGCCGAGCATGGTCTCAGCCGTCTTGTCCGGATTGTTCCAGTAATAGGCCGCGCCGGATTGGCCCTTAATCAGTAGCCGTCCGATGTCAGCCTGGGGCACAGGACCACCATTGTTGTCCACTATTTTTGCTTCATAGCCCGGCACAACACGACCGCTTGTCCCAGGCTTATAGTCGTCCAGACTATTGGAAATAAAAATATGCAGCAGCTCCGTGGATCCAATGCCGTCAAGAACAGTCAGGCCGGTCTGTTCCCGCCAGCGACGAAAGACTTCGGCCGGCAGCGCCTCTCCGGCCGACACACAGGCACGTAGGGAAGAGAAGTCGCGCTGTTTCTTCTCTAGTGCCAGCAACTGGGCGGCATACAGTGTCGGTACACCGAAATACAGCGTGGGCCGAAACCGTTCAATCAGATCAAACGTCACATCTGGTGTGGGGCGTTGATCAGTCAACAGTGCCGTTCCGCCCACCCAGAGCGGAAAAGTCATGCCATTGCCGAGACCGTAGGCGAAAAAGAGCTTGGCTGCAGAAAAGCACACATCGGCGGCATTCATATCCAGCACGCCCACGGCATACTGCACACAGGTGACGACCATGTCACGCTGGCGATGCACCGCGCCTTTGGGTCGCCCGGTAGAACCCGAGGAATACAGCCAGAAACAGTCGTCGTCTGGCGCGGCAAGCGCAGGTTCTAAATCTACAGAAGAAGACTGCATACGACTCAGCAGGTCCGCGTCGCCGTCCTCGACCAGCAGGACAATCGGGTTTTCCTGCTTTTCCGGTTTTTGTCGTGCACCGGTCAAAGCCGGCTCAACCATATTCGCGTATTCCACCGAGTACACGACCAAGGCGCAGCCTGAGTCGGCTATCATATACTGGTAGTCAGCTGCACCGAGTAAGGTATTGACCGGGACTGGAATCACGCCGGCCTTGATCGCGCCCCAAAAGAGATAGAAAAACTCTGGGCAGTCTTTGACTATCATCAGCACGCGCTCGCCCGCAGCGATCCCTACAGAATGGAGGACATTGCCGCACCGATTAACCCGCTCAGCCAACTGACCATAGGTCACCTGACCAGCTACTGTCCGAATCGCAATCTCGTCCGCCCGTCCCTCATCCAGGTGGCGGTCAATAAAGGGCATGGCCACATTAAAGCTCGGGGCATAGTGAATGCTCGGCGGCGAGCTTGTGTAATCAACGCTGACCGTATTCGAATGCATGAATCGTACCTTCAGTTGTCCGGAAATCTCACATAGGAAAAGTCTGTCGACTGGCCATTAATCCCTCGTAGCGGTTGGGCAATCCACGAGGCCATGGCGCCGGGCTCAGTCACCGACCGCATGAGAGAGCCCACAAATTCGTGATCGTCTTCCGTCGGCAACCAATCCGAAACCTGGTCGGCCCAAGCTTCCTGTGTCACAATGTCTCCCTCAGGAGACACATACACGTCGGCAAAAGCGCCAATCTGGCGGGAAAACCCCCGATGCGGCAAGGTCAGTGTATGCGCGATACCTTGCTGCTCGATCACTTTGTTCCATCGATCCAGGCCGCGTTGGGAGTCGGTGATATAGTCGTCGCGCAGTCGTTCATTCATAGCCAGGAGTGCCGGTTGCTCCTCACACACAATGACATCGCCCTTGGGCAAATAGACCGGCCAGGTAGTGTCCACGAGCCTGTGGTCGTCGTCGATACGTGTTTCACGGTAGCGGCCTTTCAGGCCTGTCGTAAAGTAATTGGCCGCATTGGTCGAACGCTCCTGGCCGAAGAGGTCGAGCGAGACACTATAGTGAAAGTTGATAAAACGCTGCAGCGTTGGTAGGTCTATCGCCCCAGCCGCACGGATGCGTTCCGGTACATCCGTCTTAAGCCCATTCATGAGTTCACACGTACGTTGGACGATACGCCTGATGCCGGTTTCGCCTACAAACATGTGATGCGCTTCTTCGGTCAACATGAATTGACAGGTGCGGGCCAAGGGATCGAAACTCGATTCAGCCAGAGAGGCAAGCTGATACTTGCCATCCCGATCCGTAAAATAGGTAAACATAAAGTAGGCCAACCAATGCAATGTCTTTTCATTAAAAGCACCGAGGATGCGCGGCTTATCCTGATCGCCCGAATGGCGCTCTAACATCATCTCCGCTTCTTCGCGTCCATCTCGGCCGAAATAGGCGTGGAGCAAATAGACCATGGCCCATAAATGGCGGCCTTCTTCTACGTTGATCTGAAATAGGTTGCGCAGATCATACAGCGACGGGCAGGTGTGGCCGAGCTGGCGCTGCTGTTCCACTGAAGCCGGCTCGGTATCGCCTTGGGTCACAACTAACCGACGCAGCAAACTGCGATATTCGCCCGGGACTTCCTGCCAAGCCGGCTCTCCAAGATGGTCACCAAACGAGATCGTCTGTTCTACATGAGGCTGGGCTAAGAAAATGCCCCAGCGATAGTCTGGCATTTTTACATAGCCAAAATGCGCCCAACCGTCCGACTCTACGCTGATGGCAGTGCGCAGATAAACGTCAAAGTCCTGCGCTCCCTCTGGCCCCAGATCGTTCCACCAGCGTAAATAATTCGGCTGCCACGACTCCAGCGCCCGTTGCAAACGGCGATTTTCAGTGAGCGCAACGTTGTTCGGAATCCGCTCAGTATAATCGATAGCCATATTTACGCCCTTTGTTTATTGAAGCGGCTCTTCTTCCCCGTACCATACAACGTGAGCGCTCCATCGTTTCCCACAGCATTCGGCCGTTGGAAGACCCAGTTTTGCCAGGCGCTCAAGCGACCAAAAATCTTGCTGTGCATGGTTTCTTGACCGGCAAAACGCAGGCTCGCCTCCATACCCGTCAGCGCGTCAGGTGAGAAACTTGCCCGCTCCTCTATAGCGAGCCTCACCTCATCCTCCCAATCAATGTCATCCGGAATAAAGGTCACCAGCCCCAGCTCCTCTGCACTCTCGGCATCAAGGTCTTGACCGATGTGTGTCTGTAACTGTTCGATGCGCTCGGGCTCAGCGAGAAAGCGACTCGTCAGGCGGGTTAACGCATTGGTCATAGGCAGCGGCCCAAAATTCAATTGCGTTAAACGTAGGCTCGCTGCAGGCAGATCATTGTCGTCAAACCTGCCGTTCAACATATAGGATCGATCAGCCGCCAAGGCCAACTCCAATAGGCTACCGGTAAAGCAACTGCCGGGCTCAATCAGGGTAATCAGACTGCGCGCGCTCAAGTCCAAGCGCTGCAAAGTCCGTTTGAGGTACAGAACGATCTCACGCACCAGCCAGTCTGTTTGATGCTCATACAGGAGCGTATCCACGGCTTCGACTAAGCCGGGATCGCCGCTCGTACGAAATTCCCACGTCCCAATATCCTCTTCGTTGAGTCGTAAATGCAAAATGGCATCGTCGAGTTCACGTACTAGTGCCAACGGCCAAAAGTCGGCCCCTGCGGCATGAATCGCTGCCAGAGTTCTCGGCAACTCCGCCTGTGGCGCATGGATCATGAACGATGCCGTTCCAAGCGCCCGATCAATTGCGATCTTCACATGATCGTAGTGGATGGCATCCTCCTGCAAAGATCGTGACAGCGGCGTTAACGCAATCCCGGTCACATCTGTCGGTCGATCCGACTGGGCCGCAAATGCTGACGCACGCTCTTGGACGACTTCTTCGAATCGTGAGCGTGGTGCCAACTCGTCGATAAACTTCCACTCAAGCGCACGTTTGCCACGTATCCCTTCGGACGTGGTACAAAAGAAATCCGCATGATCACGCCGCACATGCCGCTTGTCCACAAGCCGCGTCAGTCCCCCCGTGCCAGGCAGCACGGCCAGGAGTGGCAGCTCGGGCAATGAGACAGCGCTGGAACCATCATCAATGAGAATTATGTAGTTGCAGGCCAGAGCCAGCTCATAGCCACCCCCTGACGCAGCTCCGTTAATCGCGCACAGATAGGTTTGTCCAGAATCTGCACTCGCATCTTCAATGCTGCCACGCGTCTCATTGGTGAACTTGCAGAAATTGACCTTATGCGCGTGCGAAGACTGGGCCAGCATTCGGATATTCGCGCCGGCACAGAAAATACGAGGTCTATTCGAACTCAACACAACGGCAGCAACTTCAGGATGCTCGAAGCGCAAACGCTGAACCGCATCATAGAGCTCTATATCAACACCAAGATCGTACGAATTGAGCTTCAACTCGTAGCCGGGAACAAGCGGCGCGTCCTCTTGCACATCCATCGTCAGGCTTGCCACACGTCCATTGAGCGTAAGCTTCCAGTGCCGATAGAAGTCCGGATGGGTCGCGAAATCAATACGGCTTTCTGTACTCATTGATGACGCCTTTTCTGCCTGCTGTGCACCAAGTTTATCTATATCAACCGAGTGAGGCTAGCTTCCGCCTCTTCCGTTTAGGACTGGCGAAGCGGGTAGACTTCTTTTTCGGCGTACGGAAATCGCAGCTGTTTTTATCAGATATGCATCGCTGGCAACATTATGGTCTGAGGAAGCCAGACAGGCCTGTTGCCCTTTGAGATACACAGACAAGAAACCCTCATAGGGGAGATCATAACGCTGGACGAGCAATTTCTTGGATTCACGAAACGCCGACCGCGCCGTATAAATAAACATGTCGGCGGAAGAAGCCAGTGCCGTGTTCAAGGTTTCCGGTTTCACAACCTGATCAACCAAGCCCCACTCCAACGCCCGCTTAGCCCGAATCCGAGAAGGGGCTAAGGTTGGCATCCGCCCGCATCCCAGACCCACAGTGCGCAGTAGGCGGAAGGTGCCGAGACCAAATGTAATACTACGGCGGACAGCCGTCTGACTGAAAAAGGCGTTGTCTGCGGCAATGTGCATATCGCAGGTCAGGCTAAATTGCAGACCGCCGCCAATGCACTTGCCATGGATGCCGCAAATCAGCGCTTTGTCATATATCGTCTCAAAAAGGCGCAGCGTATCTTCCCATTCTCGAAACCAGGGTAGTTGAATCCCATCTTGCGCAACCGCTTTAAGATCAATCCCGGAACGACACCCCCTCCCCGCTCCAGTCACAATGACGGCACGGATGTCCTTGGCTTTGCTGAGCGCTTTGCCCACAGCGTTGCAACAGCAAAGCGGCGTGGCATTCAGCTTACGCCTAAGACGGCCGCCGTAGCCCGCTTGTTTGCTCAGACGCTTTTTCGGGTCCGGGCCGTTTCTTCAGCCGCACACTGACGCTGCCTGGGTCCATTCCGGCCACCTGCAGGCCCAACGGAACATTCACGTCTTGGGCGGTCAACGGATACCGGCTTCTGCCGGCGCTGGCGCTCGACAAATCCACCTGTGCCCGCAGTCTCCGTGGGTCAAGAAGCGTGAGTAATTCTCCCGAGCCGCGTAGTCTGACGTAGACCTCCTGGGTATTCTTGCCCGTCATATCGAGGTTGCCAGGGATATTGTAATAGACCACGGGAATGGTGAAACCGACTTCGGTGTTCTGCGGGCCGACTAGGACGAGCCACAAGACACACACCGTTGCCAGGGCACCCGCCTTGGCCCGCAGATTGGAAAGGACTGCGCCCCGCCACCAACTCTGGACGTCGCGTTCCCCTTCGGGTCCCGACAGCCGCGAATTCAACCACTCGAGCAGCTCTGACGATCCCGGCAGGGTCACCATGCCACCACGGTCTACCACAGACACGGCTCCTCGCTCCTCTGAGATAACCACAGCCAGGGCGTCCGACCGTTCGGTAATGCCCAGCGCCGCCCTATGCCGGGTGCCGTAGATATACGGCAGGGAGCGGGTTTCTGACAGCGGCAGGACACATCCGGCACGACACACCCGCCCGTTCTGGATGTAAACGGCACCGTCGTGCAAATGGCTCGCCGGGAGAAAAAGATTCTCAAGCAGCAATGCACTCACCTGAGCATCTACCAGGACACCACGACTGCGTAATAAGGACTCAAGGGGATCCTTGCGCTCTATGATGAGCAGCCCGCCACACTTCTTTTTTGCCAAGGCAAAACACGTATCCGCGATGGTGACCAAGAAATCGGCAACTTTTGGAATCGAAGAGGACCGACGAAAAATGTTCGGGACAGGCAGGCGGGGATTGACGTGTTCAAGAATCTGGCGAATCTCGGCCTGAAACACGACCACAACAAGGATAAAGGCGGCGGCCCATATGCCGCCCAACACCCACGTGGTCAAAAACAAACCGGCCTGATTGGCCAGGAAATAAAACAAACCCAGGACGGCCAGACCGGCACCAATCCGGGCTGCCCGCGTCCCACGAAAGCGGACATAGGCCTGATACACAAAGAAGGCCATAAAGGCGATGTCAAGCCCGTCCCGCCAACGGAAGTCCCATCCGAGGTGCCAATCCGGCGGTAGAAAATCAAAAATTGTGGTCATGCGCGGGCATCTTTATGGGGTAGTTTGACTGAATGACTGCAATCGATTGTATGGCCAATAGCGCGGAAAAGCAAGCAAAGTTAGACATATACAGACATTCTCCCCCTATGATTCCCAACTTGCTTGGGAATCCAGACTCAGCGCACCTGGCTGCCTGCCTGCGCTGGCATGACAAAATGCACCGCCGTCTAGCCCATATAGTTCTCATAAAAAACATAGCTGGTCGAATAGTCGCTAAACTCGAAATAGACTTTCTTCTCTCCTGCATCGACCTTGAAGTTCAGGTTCCTATCCACGTAGCCGTAGCCAAATCGATAGGGTCTGGCCTGGCCGCCGTCCGCGGTTGCGGAGGCCGTACTGATCTTATCAATCTGAATAAACCGCAGAATGAGTTTTTCGCCCGCGTAAATATCCAGCACGCCATCCGTGCCAGTCCAGTTTTGGATAGACCGACTCAGCCGGTTTTGAGACTCTTGGGTACAGCCGAAGAGCCCGGTCCCCACCCCACACACCATCAGTACTAACAGTGCAATCCTGATTATTCGAGCTTGACTCATAGTCGTCTCCTTACCGCATGTTTTCTTCGTACAACAGGCTAGCACCCCCCTTTGCCTGAAGCAAAATGTAGCCAGTTTTGTGTCATAATTAGGAACAGGCTTAACCTGTGTGGTCTAGGTGCATGGCCCCCGTACTGAGCGGCCTGAGGATCTGATAAGAGTACATGTAGGACTCGGGGGACGCACGCACGTAATTTAAGTATCCTGCACATAGCCAGCAAATATCCCGAGCATAAAGTCTCACTCTATGAGTATTCCACTGCTAGATCTCAAAGCACAGTATGCAACAATCCAGGACGATATTAGGGCCGCCATCGACCGGGTTCTGGAATCACAGCAGTTTATTTTAGGGCCAGAAGTCGAAACACTCGAACATGAGATTGCCGCCTATACCCACTGCCAATATGCCATTGGTCTCTCATCGGGCACGGACGCACTCCTTGCTGCGCTTATGGCAATCGATATTCGGCCGGGTGATGAAGTCATCACGTCACCGTATACCTTTTTCGCTTCAGTTGGCAGCATCGTGCGCGTCGGGGCACGACCCGTATTCATTGACATCGATCCGCAGACTTATAATCTTGATCCGGCACAACTCGATGCAGCCGTGACTAAGCGGACGCGAGCCATTATCCCGGTCCACCTCTTTGGACAGATGACGGATATGGATCCGATTCTTGAGATTGCCACAGACCGGAACCTCTTCATCATTGAAGACGCCGCCCAGGCGTTGGGGGCCGAGTACAAAGGTCAGCGAGCTGGCTCGCTTGGCCATTGTGGCTGCTTTAGCTTTTTTCCTTCTAAGAATTTGGGGGGATATGGCGATGGAGGCATGCTCACCACCAATGATGCAGATCTGGCGACTCGGGTAAGACTCCTCCGGAGTCATGGGGTTGGGTCTCAATATCAGCATCAAATTGTAGGTGGGAATTTCCGCTTAGATGCCATTCAGGCGGCCGTCCTGCGGACCAAACTCAAGTATTTGGATGCCTGGACGGCGGCCCGCCAACGCAATGCGGACCACTACCGACGGCTTTTCGCTTCGGCTCCTAAGCATGCTATTGTTGTTCCAGTAGAAGCCGGGAACAGGCGGCACATTTATAATCAATTCGTCATCCGCAGCCCGCACCGCGATGAGCTGATGAGCACCCTCCAGCGGCAGGATATAGGCGTTGCTATTTATTACCCGACTCCGATGCACCAGCAGCCATGTTTCGCAGTGCTGGGATATAGACCAGGAGACTTCCCGCACACTGAACACGCTGCCGCGCACACCTTAGCACTGCCCATGTATCCAGAACTGACCCAGGCTATGCAACACGAGATCGTGCAGGCCGTGCAAGCGGTACAAGTTATGGATTGATGTCTGTCAGGAAAAAAGCGCACACTAACATGGCAATACACGCTGTCATTCTCGCCGGGGGCGGAGGGAAGCGATTGTGGCCGCTGAGCCGGACCCTCTATCCGAAACAGTTCCTGGCCTTGCTGGGGGTACATTCGCTGCTTCAACGCACAGTCTTACGTGTCCAGGATATGATCTCGGCGGAACGGCTATGGATCGTAACCGCTCAAGAGCAGTCATTTTTTGTTCAGTCGCAGCTCAACGATATCGGCCATTCAGGCCAGATCATCGCCGAACCCCAAGGCAGGAATACGGCTATGGCCATCGGACTGGCGGCCTGCCACATTCAGCAACGCGATCCTGAAGCAATCATGGTCGTGCTTCCTGCAGACCACTGGATCGATAAGCCGCAAGCATTTCTGAGCCTCATACAAGACGCGGTTGCGCTCGCCGAACGCGGCTCTTTACTAACACTCGGCATTATTCCGGATCGAGCGGAGACCGGCTACGGCTATATCTGCCGTGGAGAGCCACTGGCCGATCCGCCAACCAACCGGCCCGTCTATACGGTTTCTCGATTCGTCGAAAAGCCGAATATCTCCGATGCGCGCCGCTATGTAGACAGCGGGGAGTATTACTGGAACGCGGGAATTTTTGTGTGGCGCACAAGCACAATTGTGGACGAAATTACGGCCTACTTGCCTGCCCTCTCCCAAGGGCTCGAAGAAATCACGCCCGCCCTACACAGTGCAGATGAAAAAGACACCGTCAAGCGCGTGTACGCACACCTCGCTTCCGTTTCGATCGACCATGGTGTGCTGGAAAAATCCAGCCGTTTAGCAGTCATGCCCGCCGCCATTGGCTGGTCGGATTTGGGCAAGTGGGCGACGATTCATCAGTTTTCAGATCAGGATGAACGCGGCAATGTTTTGAGTCCTGGCGTGCTCGATATCGAGAGTGAGAATTCCCTGGTGTACAGCAGCGGCCGAACGATAGCCACGATAGGACTGAAAGACATGGTTGTTGTGGATACGCACGATGCGCTGCTCGTCTGCTCGCAAGAGCGGACGCCGGAGGTTGGCTCTCTTGTCCAACAACTGCTTGCGCGTGGAGATGAAACTGTCCACACACCCAATACGGTCAGGCGTCCATGGGGCAGCTCTACCCTCTTGGAGGAAGGTCCTCAGTTTAAAGTGAAGCGCATTGTGGTCGAGCCGGGAGGCGTGTTAAGCCTGCAACGTCACACTCAGCGCAGTGAACACTGGGTAGTGATCTCCGGCGTGGCAACCGTTATTCGGGGTGACGAAGAGCTTACCCTCGTAGTTGATCAATCCACGTATATCCCGCAGGGCACGCAACACCGCCTCTCCAACCAGGGCACGCTGCCGGTTGAAATCATCGAAGTCCAGACCGGCGCATACCTGGGTGAAGATGATATCGAGCGGCTAGAGGATGTATATGGGCGCGTGTAGCGGTGTGGTCATGCCTGCGTAGGCAGGCATCCAGCTGTCCTGAGCCTGGATTCCCAATCAAATTGGGAATGATCTTCATCCGAATTATCGATGGTGAATTCAAAGCTAACACTTTCGCCTTGAGCCACGGCGTCATTGGTAAAGGACTTCATTAAAGAGCTCGTGCCAGCCGTGACTTCGCGTAAGGCAAAGGCTCCTTCCCTGAGCCCGAATTCCCCAACGGAGATAGGAATGATGAGGAAGAGCCATATGAGCGGCAAAAAGAATACATAATAGCCGAAGCTGACGTCAGCGCCCATAGATCCGTCCAAGTAGGATTAAACTTCTCGATGAGGGCAAGCTTCCATACGCGCTTCTTGATCGGTCTCTGACCCTTCATGTCCACCTTAAGGGTATCCATCCTCAGCCCGCGAGTATTCTTTTTGTTTATATAGCCTGGACAGACATGACTAATTCGGGAAATCAGGTAGGTGTCCGCTGCCCCTCGCTTTAAGCGAAGGAAGATCCAAGTATAACGACAATGCCCACCGGCCAGAGATACCACGCGAAGAGGTGGAAATGATCCTGCCGAACCACCCGTAGAATGAGGGCGATCGATAGATACCCCACAACCGCGGCCAGGGCCATGCCAGCCACATACGGACCGAGAGGAGGGAGTGGTCCTCCATAGAGTTTGGACACCTCTAAACATGTGGCCCCTAAGATGGTTGGGACAGAGATCAGCATCGAAAAGCGTACGGCAAGTTCACGCTCGAAACCTAAGAGAAAACCAGCAGTGATAGTCGCTCCAGCGCGTGAAATTCCAGGGACGATGGCGACGCCTTGGAGCAGGCCGATAGCCAGGGCGTCTGTTGGCCTCATTTCTGCCATACTCCGATTCCCGGTGCGCCCGCGCCCCCACCATAACAAACAACCGGTCGTGAACAGCATCCCACCGACTATCTCGGGACGGATCAACGTCGAGAGGAAATAGTGTTCGATCAGGATACCCAG
>CAZBUD010000081.1:0-18763 GCA_964495015.1 uncultured Enterobacteriaceae bacterium
CGACAAAGCCGCCGATCGCTATTCAGCAGGCGAAAGCGGCCATTAATGCCGGCATTGATATGGATATTATTAACGGCTGTCGTTTTGAGACCGAAGCCTTTGGACTGACTTTTGCGACACAGGACAAAGGTGAAGGTATGTCTGCTTTTCTGGAAAAACGAGCGGCTCAGTTCGCTGGCAAATAGGAAAAGCGCCCCTATTCTGAGCGTGTTGGGCATGCTATGTAGCGTCAAATCCTTTGTATTTTAGAGGACTTGGACCCCAAGGTAGATCTGCAAAACGAATCTGATGGATATACGGTCTTTCAGGAGGAGTCATGCGTAAACAGGATTGGTTGAATGAAAAATATCCTCAGCAGAGCGAGCGAGCTCAGCGGTTTTCGACCATATCCGATATGGAGGTCGATCCGGTCTACGCACCGGATGACCTGAATGGCTCCAATCTCGAAGGTATCGGCTTTCCTGGCGAATATCCCTACACGCGTGGGGTGTATCCGAGCATGTACCGCGGCAAATACTGGACTATGCGTCAGTTTGCCGGGTTTGGGACACCGGAGGATACCAACCGACGTTTCAAGCTCCTCTTATCCGAAGGACAGACCGGTCTCTCAACAGCATTCGATATGCCAGTGCTTATGGGCTATGACGCTGACCATCCTCGTTCGCTTGGTGAGGTTGGACGCGAGGGTGTCTCGGTCTCGACCATTGAGGATATGGAGCGGCTCTTCAATGACATTCCTCTCGATAAAGTGTCCACATCCATGACCGTGAATTGTACCGCTAGCGTTCTGCTGGCCATGTATATCGCGGTTGCGGATAAACACGGGATCTCTCGGAGTCAACTCAGTGGCACCATTCAGAACGACATGCTCAAGGAATATATCGCGCAAAAGGAGTGGATCTGCCCGCCGGAACCTGCCGTACGGATTGTCACCGATATGATTGAATTCTGCACCAAAGAGGTCCCCCGCTGGCACGCCGTATCGATTTCGGGCTACCACATTCGCGAAGCTGGCTCGACTGCGGTGCAGGAACTCGCCTTCACTCTGGCTGACGGCATAGGCTATGTCCAAGCAGGGATCGAGCGCGGGCTGGATGTGGATGATTTTGCTCCGCGGCTATCCTTCTTCTTTGATATTCATAACGATTTCTTTGAAGAAATCGCGAAGCTCCGGGCCGCCCGGCGCATGTGGGCCAAGATCATGAAGGAACGGTTTGGGGCAAAGAATCCACGTTCTCTGCTCTTGCGTACGCATTGCCAGACCGCAGGTGTCAGCCTGACGGCCCAGCAGCCGGTCAACAACGTTGTCCGGGTTGCAATTCAAGCTCTAGCCGGTGTGCTGGGCGGAACGCAGTCGCTCCACACCAACTCTATGGATGAGACGCTGGCACTGCCGACTGAAGCATCGGTCATGGTAGCGCTGCGTACGCAGCAGATTATTGCCGAAGAAAGTGGCGTAACAAATATTGTTGATCCGCTTGGCGGCAGCTGGGCAGTCGAGGCCCTGACCGATCGGATGGAAAAAGATGCTTTCGCCTATATTGACCGGATTGATGAACTGGGTGGTATTATCTCGGCCATTAACATGGGCTATCCGCAAAAAGAGATTGCGGATTCAGCCTATCGCTATCAGCAGCAATTGGATGCCAAAGAGAAAGTTATTGTCGGAGTGAATGCGCATGAGATTCCGGAAGAGCAACCGATGGAAACCCTCAAGATCCACCCTGAGGTCGAACGTAGTCAGGTCGCCCAGGCGAAGCAGGTCAAACAAGAGCGCGATAGCGCGCAGGCAGAAGAACACCTTGGCCTAGTGCATGCCGCTGCACGAAACGGCGAAAACTTAATGCCGGTCTTGATCGATGCGGTCAAAGCCTACTGTACGGTTGGCGAAATCTCTGACGTCTACCGCGAGGTGTTTGGGGTGTATCAAGATCCGGCGTGGTTGTAACGAAAAAAGGAGCTAGGCGTTAGAGGGTAGGGAGTAGTTTCCCCCCACTTGTGTCCCCAACCCCCACTCCCTGATCTCACATTTGGAGGTTCGTGTGCCCGAAGAAAAAGTACTCCGCATTTTAGTGGCAAAGGCCGGTCTTGATGGGCATGATCGGGGCGCCAAGATTATTGCCCGGACGCTTCGGGATGCTGGTTTTGAGGTGATTTATACGGGCCTACACCAAACGCCGGAAATGATTGCTGAGGCGGCAGTGCAGGAAGATGTGGATGCCGTTGGCTTGAGTATGCTCTCTGGTGCCCATATGACCTTATTCCCGGCCGTTATAGAGGCGCTCAAGGACCGTGGAGCAGACGATGTAGCGGTCTTTGGCGGCGGGATCGTCCCTGCAGATGACATGCCCGAACTGAAAAAAGTAGGGGTGCGAGAGGTTTTTACCCCTGGCGTGAGCACGCAAGAGATTGTTGAGTGGGTTCGAAACAATATTGAACCACGTACCGCTGTGTAAGCAGTACGTGTGGACTGTGAAGAGGGCGGGTATGGTCAAACTTATTGTCTGTGTGAAACGACGTCCCGACATGGATGTAGAGGAGGTCTACCAGTACTGCCGGACCTCGCATGGCGAACTGATTAAGAGTATCCCTGGGCCGAGCAAATATGTTCGGAAATACATTCAGGGCAATACCGTGCCACAAGCGTATGAACGCAACGAAGCGCCGTTCGATGGCGTTGCGGAACTCTGGTTTGATGATATGGCCGCTGTTGACGGATTTTTCGCCGATCCGGATTACATAGCAAAAGTTTGTCCTGATGAGCGGAAATTTACGGACCACACAAACTTGGCTTGGTTTGTAACCCCACAAGAGCCCATAATTGAAGGCTAATCTTTTGCCTTCCTAAAACGGTCTCAGGACGGCTGCGAGCACTGTGGACTGCTATGATGTAATCATAATCGGTTCCGGCCCGGCCGGGGCCGCAACCGCCCTGCATCTTCTCAAAGCCGACCCTGCACTCGCCGGTCATGTTCTTGTGCTTGATAAAGCCGTTCATCCGCGCGAGAAAATCTGTGCCGGCGGGCTGATTCCCCATACGCTCGATTGTCTCAATGTGTTAGATGTCCCCCTGACGGTCCCGCATGTTCACGTGGATCGTGCTTTCGTGCGGGTACCGCCAGGACAGGTCGTCGCATGTCAGGATGGGGGCATGTGTTCGATAGTCCGACGGAATGAATTTGATTTTTTGCTTGCGCAGGCGGCGCAGGAGCGCGGTGCTGAGCTGCGCCAGGGCGAAAAAGTTCGAGAGTTAGTTCGGGAACTTGATGGCATTCGTGTGCTGACTGGAAAGGCGACCTATCGCACCCGCGTTGTTGTGGGTGCAGACGGATCAGGCAGTCGCGTCCGGCGTCAACTGGTCGGTGAGGCGCGACAGCCGGTTGGCAAGGCTGTTATGTCTGACGTTCCTGTGTCGGAAACGGGCTGGGACGGTTTTGCTCAGCAACGCTACGAGTTTAATTTTTTGCCAGTCCAAAACGGGCTACGTGGCTATCTGTGGGCCTTTCCGTGTCTGATCGATCAAGTACCGCATGTGAATATCGGTGTGTATTCACTCGGTACGGCGTCTTTAGCCAATGCCGCCCTTAGGAAGGGCCTCACGCAGGAGATCCGCCGTATCAGTAGCCCCGATCGCACAGAATTACCACCACGGCTGCGGGCCTTTCCTATTTATGGCTACGATCCCCAGCGCCCGCTTGCCGCACCTCACGTCGTTCTTGCCGGTGATGCGGCAGGTGCCGAGCCGCTCATGGGCGAAGGGATTTCGTTTGCGCTTGAATATGGTGCGTTTGCTGCTCAGGCCGTACTTCGAGCACTGCATACGCAAGATTTCACCTTTGGTGACTACACCCAGAGCATCACACAGTCTTGGATGGGGAAGAAGTTGGCGCGTCTCTCCTTTGCAACCAAGCTTTTTTATGGCCGGACGGCACTGATCTGGTTCACTCTTGCCGCCCGTAGCAGACGACTCCAGTCTGTCGGCCTGAAGTGGTATAACGGTGTGGATGGTTGGCATCAGCGCAGCGGCTGGGATGCTGCGCGGGCGATCCTGCGCGGGCGTCCGATAAGAGCGAGTGCAAGAGCGAATGGAGGATAAAGCATGGCACAACGGCGAAAGCGTCGGACGGTAGCAAAGCCGGACAAGAAAAGACGTTGGCTTCTGATTCCAAAGCTCTTGCTTCTTCTGGCCTGTGTTGGTCTGGTATTGTTCATTGGAGCGATTTTCGTGATGGAAGCAGAGTTGCGTCGGATTGGCCTGTTTGGCCCGGAGGGTATGAACGAGCCGACCCAGAATGAAATGGTGCCGGCTGGCGCTGTAGGAGCTGGTCACAACGCCGGCAACGTGGCTGAAGAGGTCACACAAGATGAACGACGACAATTAGAAGCGATTCTCCAAAAGCAAAGCGAAGACGGGGCGTAGTAGCGTGTCTAGTCTAAAATTAAGCGTGCCCGCGCGTTCATGCTTGGACAGGGCTCAGCACGAACAGTTCTTGTACAGAGTCCTTTGTTCCGTTCGCCCTGAGCTTGTAGAAAGGGAACGGCGACAACACAGCGCTCAATTTTAAGGTAGACACGCTAGTAGTGCCACATTTTTTGGGTGAATGATGGAATTTCTTGATGACCGTGAACGCTGGCTTGCTCTGCCACACGCACCACGGCGTATTATCTCTCTCGTTCCGAGTATTACTGAGACGCTGTTTGCACTTGGGGCTGGCAAAAGAGTTGTCGGGGTGACGACCTATTGTACGCATCCGATCGACAGTGTGGCAGGCATCACAAAGGTTGGCGGAACCAAAGATCCAGATCTAGAGGCGATTGAGAAGCTGGAGCCCGACCTCGTTATTGTCAATGACGAAGAAAACCGCCATAAGGATTTCAGCGCGCTGGAGGAACGGGGCTTGCCACTCTACGTTACGACGCCGCGAACTGTGCTGGAAGGCATCCGTATGGTTGCGCAGCTTGGCCGATTAGTTGGCTGTCAAGAGCAAGGGCATACACTTTCCCGAGGTCTTGAGCAACAGTATACGGAAGTGACCGCGGAGCTAAGGCACCTACCGCGTCTTAGAGTTTTTTGTCCAATTTGGCGCAAGCCCTGGATGTCTTTCAACTCTGATACCTATAGCGACAATATGTTATGGTGTTGCGGTGGCGAGAATATTCTCCGGACAAAAGACGACCGCTATTTCTCTCTCGGCCTTGATGAGGTCGCTGCTGCGGACCCTCAGGTTGTTCTTCTCCCGAGCGAGCCGTACCCGTTTGCGAAGAAGCATTTCGTACATCTCAAATCGTTGCTGGAGACACCGGCGGGACAGGCGGGACATTTTTATTGTGTTGACGGCATGGCGCTGTGTTGGTATGGGCCACGGATTGCGGACGGCTTGACTAAACTCTCGCGCTTATTTGCTTTTGTACGGGAGACGATACATGACTAGCGATTCTCCGTTTCCCGTCTGCGTTTTTGACTTCGCCTTAGATGTTGGGGAGACTTGAAGACAGTGGCAACACTTGAAGACGCCCTACGGAAGGTTCCTCCTCAGAATTTGGAAGCCGAAGAATCGATTTTAGGCGCCATTCTTCTGGATGCTCATGCCCTGGACCGCGTGATTGAGGTCATGGCTGCGGATGATTTTTATCGCGAGACCAACCGAAAGGTTTTCCTGACGATGCTCTCGCTGTCCGAGCGGGGTGAGCCGATTGATTTGATTACGTTGACCGATGCCCTTAAAGCACGTGACGAGTTGCAACAAATAGGAGGCGCAACGTATCTTGCCGAACTCATCGATAAGGTGCCGAGTGCTGCGAATATCACCTATTATGCTCGTATCGTGAAAGAGAAGGCTGTCCTGCGCAGCCTGATTAATGTCTCTGGGGAGATAGTCAGCCGTTGTTACACCGGTCAGGAAGATATCGCACAATTCCTCGACGAAGCCGAGCGCCTTATCTTTGATGTATCCGAGAAACGGATTCGTCCCGCCTTTTCCAAGGTAGGCGATATGATCATGAGTACGATCAAGAAGGTCGAGCAACTGTACGAACGCAAGGAGATGGTGACTGGCGTACCAACTGGTTTTAAGGACCTGGACATGAAAACCGCCGGCTTACAGCCCGCAGACCTGGTCATTATCGCGGGTCGACCGAGTATGGGGAAAACGGCGTTCGTTCTAAATATCGCCCAGTATGTGGCGCTACAGACAGACACAGCAGTGGGCATTTTTTCACTGGAAATGTCCAAAGAACAGCTGGTTATGCGCATGCTGTGTTCGGAAGCCCGGGTCGATAACTCCAAAGTGCGGGCTGGATATTTGGCGGAACGAGACTTCCCGCGTCTCGCAATGGCTGCCGGACGGCTGGCGGAAGCGCCCATCTATATTGATGACACACCGGGACAGAATGTGCTTGAAATCCGGGCAAAAGCGCGCCGGCTCAAACGAGAAACCAATCTCAGTGTCATTATCATCGATTACCTCCAATTGATGCGCGGACTGGCATCGCAGGAGAACAGAACCCAGGAACTGGCTGAAATTTCGCGCAGTTTGAAAGCACTGGCAAAGGAGCTTGAGGTGCCGGTCGTGGCCCTCTCGCAGCTTAACCGTCAGGTTGAAATGCGGGGAGATAAGCGTCCAGTCATGTCAGATATACGTGAATCGGGCTCGATAGAGCAGGATGCTGACGTCATCATGTTCATTTATCGGGATGAAGTCTATCATCCGGAGTCACAAGAAGAGGGGACTGCTGAGATCATTATCAGCAAGCAGCGTAATGGCCCGACCGGGACGATCCGTTTAGCCTTCCGCAGCGAATATACTCGTTTTGACAGTTTAGTGGATAATTTTGGAGAAAAGGATGAGGTCGCGGAACAGGGTTAGGTATACGGCTTGAGTCGCTGGAGTATGGCTTCCACTCTGTGCTGAATGTTTGGCGTGATGACAATGTCGCTAATCATGGCGACCGCGTCTGCCCCGGCCTCAAGCGCTGACTGTGCGCGTGCAGGAGTGATTCCCCCAATTGCAATAATGGGCAGACTGACGAGTTGGCGAATCTGTCGAAGCTGGTCTAGGCCACGTGCCGTATAACCGGTGGTTTTTGTGGTTGTGCCGAACAGTGGCCCAAACCCGATATAGTCAGCCCCGGCCTGCACTGCTGCTTGCGCTTGCTGAGGGTCATGGGTCGAGACTCCGATAATTTTTCTACGCCCTATAACTTTGCGTGCTGCGGCGAGGGGCATATCGTCTTGACCCAAATGGACACCGTCGGCATCAATCGCCCGCGCAATATCCACACGATCATTAATGATGAGCAGACACCCGTGCTGCTGACAGATCTGTCGTACTTCTTTGGCAAGAGATAATAAGTCTCGTGTTGAATGCTGCTTGGCCCGGAGCTGGAGGAGTCGGACGCCACCGGCACACAGCTGCTGGGTCAGCGCCTGGAATGATAAGCCCGGCTGGTTCAATGTGTCTGCGATGGCATAGAGTGGAGTGAGGACAGAAAGGGCAGCCATTGCTATTTTTTGATGGAAATCTTCAGATCTGTCATTTTTTTTCGCAAGGTATTGCGATTAATACCGAGTAGCTCTGCTGCTTTAAGCTGATTGCTGCGGGTATGCTCCAAGACCATCTCTATGAGTGGTTTCTCCACTTGGCTAATGATTTTGCCGTGCAAATCGCCCGATTCCAGCAACGAAGTCTGCTGCAGGAAGGTCCCAAGCTTGCGTTGGACCATTTCCTCGAAGGAGAGGTCCGTCAAGTCAGGAGGCAGGGGGTGGCCCACCGATGGGAGAGATAAGTCGTCTGGGGTCAGGACCGGACCTGGGCTTAGCACAGCTGCTCGTAATAAGGTATTTTCAAGCTCACGTACGTTTCCCGGCCAAGCGTAACTCAAGAGGAGAGATTGGGCTTCTGGTGAAACACGAGTTGCAGCGGTTCCCATCTCCCGGTGTATTTTTTCGAGAAAGTAACGAATCAGCTCGGGCATATCCTCGTGTCGCTGACGCAGAGGAGGTAGCGTGATCGGTACGACCTGGAGGCGGAAATAGAGATCTTCGCGAAAGCGTTGTTCCTTCACCGCAGCGGTCAGATCTTGATTGGTCGCGGCGATGATGCGGATATCTGCCTTGATTGTCTCGTGTCCGCCAACGCGAGTAAATTCGCGTTCTTGGAGGATACGCAAAAGTTTTGCCTGGAGTGGAAGCGGCATGTCGCCGACCTCGTCAAGGAAAAGCGTCCCTCCAGCTGCCTGCTCAAACTTGCCGGTATGCCGCTCAACCGCACCCGTGAAGGCTCCACGTTCATGGCCGAATAATTCACTTTCTAATAGGTCGAGCGGAATAGCTGAGCAATTGATAGCGATAAAAGAAGCGCGCCAGCGTGCCGAGTGATGATGGATAACTTGTGCAACGAGCTCCTTGCCTGTCCCACTCTCTCCCTGAAGCAGCACAGTAGCGTCACTTTTAACGATGCGGCCAATGGTTTTATATACCTGCTGCATAGCGGTCCCACTACCAATGATCTGCTCCTTGCGCCCTTGGACAGCGGGCAGGGGCTGTGCGACATTGGTGGTGAGTCGCCTCGCCTCTAATGCCCGCGAGGCAAGCGCTTGTACGTCGTCCAGGTCAAACGGCTTTGCTAAATAGTCAAACGCTCCACGCTTCATTGCTTCAATCGCATTCGTCAGCGTCGTTTGAGCAGTTACAATGATGACTGCAGTTTCAATGTGAGCTTCCTGAACCTTAAGCAACAGGTCCAGGCCACTCAGCTCCGGCATGCGAATGTCAACAAAGGCGAGGTCGAAAGGTTGATTTTGTAACAGTGCCCAGGCCTGTGCCCCAGTCTCTACCGCCTCAACCTGATAACCCCGTTCGCTCAGCGTATCGATAAGAACGCGACGGATCAGCTCTTCATCGTCAGCAACGAGAATGGTTCCGTTTGCCATCCGTATCACGCTGGAGGCACGGGCAAATAGACGTGGAAGCAGGTTCCTTGGGCTGGATCGCTTTCTACCCGAATGGTGCCTCCATGTTCAGCAATAATCTGCTGACTAATGGGCAAGCCCAGGCCTGTTCCTTGACTCTTCGTTGTAAAGAACGGAGTGAAGAGGTGGGGGAGATGGTCAGTGGCAATACCTGGCCCGTTATCAGTAAAATCGATACACAGGAAACGGCCCCAATCGCGTTTGTCCTGCACAGTCTGCCTTTCTGCGTCTTGTTGTCGTGGACGGCTGTTGGGTGCCGAGCCTGTTCCTGGTTGGGGCTGTGGATGACGATCTTCCGGAGACCGCAAGAGGTGAAAGTCGGTTGCCATTCGGGTTGCAATCTTCAGTATACCACCGCGCCGCCCGTTTAAAGCTTGGAGACTATTCTTCATCAAATTTCGAAAGACTTGGGCCAGCCGGGACTCATCACCAAAAATCGTGGGCAGACTGGGATCAAAGTGCGTCTGGACTGTCACCCCCTTCGGGGCAGCTTCTTGTTCAAGTAGAAAGACATCTGTGAGGGTTTTATGAATATTCACCAATTCTAGATCAAATTGAGGACGGACCGATAATTGAAAAAGTTGTTCGAGCGGAGCACTCAGCCGATCAATATCGCGAATCATGGCGGTTGTATACTCAACCGCTGACTGGTCAGTCTGAACCCGTGATTGGAGAAGCTGGGCAGCGCCTCGAATGCCGGCCAAAGGGTTCTTTATTTCGTGGGCCAGGCCAGCTGCGAGAACGCCAAGAGAGGCGAGACGGTCCTCTCGTTGTTCCTCCTCAGCAAGCTCTTTCCTATAGGTCAGGTCGTGAAGGACAAGGACGAATCCGAGCAGCGTGTCATCTTTTTCGAGAATAGGAGCGCAGGTCACTCGTACCGGAATGACGTGCTGGAGACGGTCTCGGAGCTCTCCTTCTCCAGCCGTCCGGCTATAACGAGACGCACGCGCGCGCAGGACCAGGTCGATGATCCACGGATTCGAAGAAAAAATAATGTCATACGGACTTCCCCGAACCTGTGTTTGTGAGCAACTCGTCAGTGACTCAGCTGCTGCATTAAAGAATACGATATTTTGCTGATGGTCGATGATCACCAGGCCCTCTTCCAGATAGGTTGCGATATGTTCCCAGTAGTCTGAAGGAAAGTCTGGTAGGGGTAGTGCTGATTTGCGGATTTGTCGGGACACTCTAGCTCCCATCTCAAACCTTGTTTTTCTTGTCAAGACGGGGTTGCCAAACCGTGTAAGTGCTAGATATGGTAAGCACCGCATGCGAGATGCTGAAGCACTGTGCCGTTACGTTGCTCAGATCTTAGTGGAAACGCTGTGTGCTACGGGGATGGTACGCCTTGGTGAGGAAAGACGTAGCGCCATAGACAAGGTTGTGGCTGCATTGGTAGAAAATTTTCGGCAAGAAGCTGCTCTGGAAAAAGAAGCCGAACGCTTAGCGGAGGCGCATGCTCAGGAATATCCGGGTGTGAACCTCTACAAGGTAGTACGGGCCATTAAGAGGCGATTGGCAGAAGAAAAGGATTTTGCACTATGAGCGGGCTGTCTGACAGCCGCATTACGGCGCTTGCTCGTCTCACCCTCCGGATCATAGCTACAGAAGGCGAGGTCCTCAATCAACGGGGAGCGCTCGTTGAGAGTAAGCGCGTATTGGGGGTCTATTTTCAACAGGGCGAGGTAAGCGACGCAAGGGTTCGGCGGAAAGTTGCCTCCCTCTCTCGTAAAGTTGTACCGGGAAGTACGGAATGGGACGTCTTGTATCGGCGTTACTCTGAAGAAGAAGCTCGGAAGCGAAAATTCTGAGCGGCGACGCTTGACAACACAAAAAGAGTGATTATTTTTCCTCAATCTTCTTGGGGGAACCCCCTACCCATAGAGAGAAATTCACAGTAAAGAAACGCTCGTTGGAGAAAGGAGAAGAGGTATGAAAATTCGACCTTTACAGGATCGGATCATTGTAAAGCGGATCGCGGAAGAAGAGAAGACCGCTGGTGGGATCATCATTCCGGATACCGCAAAGGAAAAACCCCAAGAGGGCAAAGTGACTGCAGTTGGCAAGGGCAAGGTTGGCGAAGATGGGAAGGTCACCCCGCTTGATGTGAAAAAAGGTGACAAAGTGCTCTTTGGCAAATATGCCGGCACGGAGATCATGGTTGACCGTGAGGAGCACCTCATCATGCGTGAGGATGACATCCTCGGCGTGATCGAAGGGTAGTCCGGCGTATTTTAAGGAGGATCAGGAATGGCTGCAAAGCTTGTAAAATTCAGTCAAGATGCGAGAGATAAAACGCTCAAAGGCGTGAACGTCCTAGCAGATGCCGTAACGGTCACCCTCGGCCCAAAGGGCCGCAATGTTATTATTGAGAAATCTTTTGGTGCGCCAGTTGTGACCAAGGATGGCGTAACGGTTGCCAAGGAGATCGAGCTTGAGGATAAGTTCGAGAATATGGGCGCCCAAATGGTCAAAGAAGTGGCGAGCAAGACCTCTGATGTCGCTGGTGATGGGACCACGACGGCGACTGTCCTTGCCCGGGCGGTCTATGCCGAAGGCGTCAAAATGGTCGCCGCTGGCCATGACCCGATGAGCATTAAGCGTGGTATTGATAAAGCGGTATCATTTATGGTGGGCGAGCTGAAAAGCCTGTCCAAGTCAACGCGCGACCAGCAAGAGATCGCGCAGGTCGGGACGATTTCGGCAAATAATGACCCGACTATCGGTCAGATTATTGCCGAGGCTATGAATAAAGTTGGGCGAGAGGGCGTTATCACGGTCGAAGAGGCCAAAGGGCTTGAGACAACGCTCGAGGTGGTCGAAGGCATGCAGTTCGATCGCGGCTATCTCTCCCCGTATTTCGTGACCGACCCGGAACGTATGGAGTGTGTCTTTGAGGACGTCTACCTTCTTATTCATGAGAAGAAAATCTCGTCGATGAAGGATCTGTTGCCCGTGCTGGAAGCCGTGGCCAAGAGTGGCAAGCCGCTGGTTATCGTTGCTGAAGACATTGATGGCGAAGCGCTCGCGACGCTGGTTGTCAACAAGATTCGTGGCACTCTGCAGTGCGTTGCTGTAAAGGCTCCCGGTTTTGGTGACCGTCGCAAGGCGATGCTTGAAGATATCGCCATCCTCACTGGTGGCCGGGTTATCGCTGAAGAGCTCGGAGTCAAGTTGGAAAGCTTGACCCTGAATGACCTCGGGCGCGCCAAACGCATCGTTATCGACAAGGATAACACGACTCTTGTTGATGGTGCTGGGAAGAAGGCCGATATTGAGGGCCGTATTAATCAAACCCGAGCCCAGATTGACGAAACGACCTCCGACTATGATCGTGAGAAACTGCAGGAACGCTTAGCTAAGATGATTGGCGGTGTGGCCGTTATTCAGGTCGGTGCTGCGACTGAGATCGAGATGAAAGAGAAGAAAGCCCGGGTGGAGGATGCCCTTCACGCAACCCGTGCTGCGGTTGAAGAAGGCATTGTTCCTGGTGGCGGTGTCGCCCTTATTCGGGTTTCAGGTAAACTTGATAAGGTGGACGCTAACGAAGAAGAACAAGTTGGTGTCAATATCATTAGACGAGCTGTCCAAGAACCCCTGCGCTGGATTGCTTCTAACGCGGGCGAGGAGGGCTCTATTGTTCTGGACAAAGTCGCGCATAGTAGAGGCGCGAATGGCTTTAATGCAGCAGCTGGTCAGTACGAGGACCTCATCAAGGCTGGCATTGTCGATCCAACCAAGGTGGTGCGTACGGCGCTGCAGAACGCTTCGTCAGTTGCCGGGCTCTTGCTGACAACGGAAGCTACGGTTGCCGAGAAACCTGATGACAAGGGCGGCGCAGGCGGGGGTATGCCTGCGATGCCTCCAGGTGGTATGGGTGGTATGGGTGGTATGGGTGGCATGGGCGGCATGATGTAGGCGTCCGTCTATTGCCTATTAGTTTGTTAACAAGAAGGCCCTGCCAGAAGCAGGGCCTTCTTGTGCATGCGGCGTTGGCATCTCGGCCTACCCCTCGGGCAGCCCAGTAATCCGAATACCGGCTGCGCGAACCTTATTTCTGATATTCAGGCGAATCAGGAGAGCGGTGAGAGGTTCAATCAAACTCGCCGCTGCGAGGGGGCCGACGTCAACAGTATGGATGCCTAGCTTTTTAACCAGTTCAATGACTGTTTGTCTGGCGTCTTTGTCTCCGCAAATCAAAACATCGCAATCAATTTCTGCCTTTATATCGCGCAGCAGGTGAGCGGAGATATTTTGCAGCGCACAGACGACCTGGATGTCGTCTCCCAGGATATTCTTGGCCTCTTCTGCGGCTGAGCCTGCTGCCGGCATGATAACCCGGCGTGCATTGTCAGGATCAAGCGGGACCGACACGTCCACAAAAATCTTGCCTTTGAGCTGATCTTTGACTGATTCTATGGTCTTCACGTGGGCGGAGTACGGGACCGTAATAAAAACGACATCGGCTTCTGCCGCGGCCGTCACATTGTCTGTCCCGCGCAGCAGGTCCTTACCGATTTCCTGGTTGAGCTCGGTAGCAACCCGCTCCCCTTTTTCCTGTTGGCGTGAGCCTATAATGACCTCTTGCCCCGCAAGCGCCCAGCGTAGGGCGAGGCCAGGACCTTGTTCTCCAGTTCCTCCCAAGATGGCAATCTTCACGCTTGCTCTCCTCCCTTGCTTTCAATACGATTCTTTTATTGGCCGTTACGAACTGAAGCCTCAATATACGTTGCTGGGATATATGCATAGGCCGGTCCTCTCCGGGCGGTTGAGGATCTAGATTATCACAGTAAGCGATCTCTTCCTGATGGTTTGTCAGTGGCGTCTCCAGTAACGCTCTGACGAAATCATGCAGGACAACGTCAGTATACGTATGAAAACTGATATGGACTCCATTTTCTGCTGCCCACATCGATTTGTCTCCGTGGATATATTGGGGCTGCGAGCCAAGATTCGTATCGATCAGGAGTGCTCCGAGATGAATGACGAGTTCAGCTTACGCAATACGCTGGCGGATAGAAGCAGGGGAAATGGCACCAATATGAACGCCCATATATTGGGAGTGATCCATAGGGAACGCACCCTTTTCGAGGACTGTCGTCATGCAAGGCGTCCCCATCTTTTCGACCAGAGCGATATTATGAGGCTTGCCGAATTTCATAGAGAGCTGTATGACCAAATCACCGGGGATACCAAAGAGATGGCTGACGCCGATTTTGTGCAAATAGGCGAGCAGATAGTTCCCGAGCTGCATGTGCGTTTTCATAGCACCTCCCGTCGACTCTATCTGTCCAATTGCATCATACTCATACGGAAAACAAGCATTATTACACCGAGCATAGAATGGAACGACTGTTCTCCGAGATCAAAGAACTATGGTCTGGATGTGACAAAGGAAGAGACGACTACTCGAAAAATTCTTCAACATTGCCTGAAATAATGGGGATACTCTGAACTGCATTGTTCCGAAAGACGCGAAATAATACCGTTTCTCCTGCCGGGCGACTCCAGAGTTGCTGATAAAATGCACGACGATCCGTCAGTTCTTTTTCGTCGATGGCGAGAATGACATCACCAGCTTTCAGGCCGGCTTTTGCCCCAGGCCCGTCCGGTAAGAGATCGGCAATCACAAAATGCTCTTTGAGCGTATATGAGTACATGCCTATCCAGGCTCGGGATGAACGGGTCACCCGCCGGCCATACCGCAAAAGTTCGTCCTTATGATCCGTGAAATATTCGACCGGAATGGCGAGAGAGAACTTGCCAATTTCATTCAGATTAAGCGAAACAACGCCGACCATACGGCCATACATGTCGAACATCGGACCACCGCCCGGTCCAGGGTTCATCGCAGAGCTCGTTAAAGCCCGCTCTAAGCTATACTCCCAGTACGCATCAAAATGGGAGACTGAGGTCAGTCCGCCCCCAGCGATGCGTCTGCCATTTTCCTCTCCTGAACTCGCGACAAGAAAGACCTCATCCCCTGCCCGAAGTCCAGCGGAGGACTGGAGGGGGAGGGGTGGGAAGCCGATTCTCGAGACCTTCAGCACAGCAATGCCGCTGGCAAAATCCTGAGCAATGACTTCGGCGTCGAGCTGTGTGTTGTCTACCATACTAACCTTGACACTCGACGCGCCAATAACGATATAGTTGACAGTTAAAATATAGCCGTCTGTATCAATAACAGCGCCTGATCCCATGCGCTCGGTCCCTAATAGTTGGGCAGATTTATGCTGTGAAGGAACAGTTACCCTGATGGTGACTGTCGACGGAATGACTTGCTCAATAAGCTTGACTGAGGCGTTCACACTGTCCTCTTTAGGCTATCAAATTTCACCAAATCTAATGCCTCGCCTGTATGAAAGCAACCCCGGATATAAAGGCCAAGGGAATGTCATTTTCTTAGCACGCCGTCATTTTTGCCACCTATTGTCCTGCCTCTCTTTTTATCTTCTGAAACAACCGCCGTGATAGATGCGGGTAAACTCCTATTATCCATGTAAAACTTTAATACGGGAAAAATAGGAAGAGGGAGCACCTTTTTGGCCTGAAGTTTGCTCAACTATCTAGCGAATACCAAATTAATAAAAAGGAAAAGCTGTACACTCGCACGCTGGCAACTCCCTTTACAGAATTGCTGATCCGCGATTATTTCTTGTCAGATCGTTGTCTGATAGGGAATCACTCTGGAGCAATCGTACTGCAATGGGAAGTTTTTATTGACGGTCTGAAGGAGTTTCGGGAACTGGTAGAGGATCATCTATGTCATGATTCTTCAGCGATGAAGGAAGAGGAACAATGGATCCTTTCTGACGAAAGCGAGTGGCCTTTTTCCTTTGTTCATTTATGCGAGACGTTTGGAATGAGTCCTGATTCGGTACGTGATGCCCTTTTTGTTTGGAAGAGCGGTCAAGGGGCCACGGAAAGTCAGGCACGGCGGCACCAAAAACCACCCATCCCTTTCCTCAAGAATAGTTTTGCGTTTTCTGTCCCCGCACAGACGGGCACGGTTTCCTCTCTTTTCCTCCTGCCCGTTACTTTTCTTCAGTGCTGTTTCCAGCATGCATCTATTCCTAGCCTCCGTAGCCCTGGTGACGAGGTGGACAAATTCTCGACCTTCCTTACTAATCCTATCCTAGATTCCTGTCGGTAGATGTCTCGCTGCCATCTACACGCCTCCTGCACGATTGCGAGCTGTTGTGGTAGGATCTGGGGATCTTACGCGACCTCTTATCGGATCAATCCGATCTCGCAGGACCTTGCAGATTCTCATGTGATGCCCCTTTATTGACAGACGACAATAGTCACTGGCGTTACGAGTAAGGATATATATGTTGAAGAGCAAGACAGAAGAGGAGGAAGACACGCTTTCAGAGTACGAGTCAAAGCAGCTGCTCATAAGCTTGGGGATTCCCGTATCCCGTGACGTTCTGGTTCAAAATCCTCACGACGCCGGACAAGCGGCGACTGAAATTGGACTTCCTGTTGTCGTGAAACTGTGCGGGGAACGGATCGCCCATAAGACGGAACGCGGCCTGGTCCGGTTAAATCTCAGTGATGAGGCAGCGGTCATAAGCGCGGCAACTGACCTGTGGGCCCAACGTCGCGCTGAAGATGGACAAGTCGGTCTACTTGTTTCCGAAATGCTGCCAGGCAAACGAGAGCTGATTGCCGGCATGGTCCGAGACCCGCAGTTCGGCCCGTGTCTGCTGATTGGACTTGGGGGGATCCTGACGGAGGCATTAGGCGATGTCGTCTTTGGCGTTGCCCCGCTCACACGTGCGGCAGCCCTGGGGATGATCGAAGGACTTCGCTCCAAACATCTCGTGACCCAAGCGTTTCGTGGAGAAGCGCCCGTTGATCTTGTGGCCTTGGCCGATATTCTGGTTGGTCTTGGGCGCCTGGCAATCGAACGGCCGGCTATCCAAAGCATTGACATCAATCCATTGATTATCGTTGACGGAAAGCCGGTTGCCGTTGACGCGCTTGTCGTAACGGGTCCTGCAAATGAAGCAAATAAAGAAAAACAGCAGGATGAAGCGCAACGCGAATCTACAGAAGACATCCTCGATCGGTTTCGGCCACTGTTTCATCCACGTGGCATCGTGGTTGCGGGCGCATCCTCGCATCCTGGGAAATTCGGATTCGTCACGTTGCACAACCTACGCTGTTTTGGCTACCAAGGCGAAATTTTTCCGGTCAATCGAGACGGTGCTGAGATACTGGGCGAGCCAACGTACAGGGCTGTGGCTGATATTCCGCCCGATAAAGCAGACTTGGTGTTTGTGTGTACTCCCGCGGCTGCGAATATTGAACTGCTCCGCTCCTGTGCAAAAATAGGCGTTCGGGCGGCGTTTGTTGCCAGTGGCGGATATCGCGAAACAGGAGAAAAGGGACGACAACGCGAAGATGCGCTTGTCCAAACGGCGGACGAACTCGGCATACTGCTTGCCGGTCCAAACGGACAAGGCATGATCTCAACGCCAGCGTCCATGTGTGCCCAAATCGTAGCCCCGTATCCACCATCAGGCCGTATTTCGGTAGTCAGCCAAAGTGGTAACTTATTGTCTGCCTTTCTGAATTATTCCGTTCAAACCGGGGTGGGAATCAGCAAAGCCGTTTCGGCAGGAAACTCGGCCCAGACCAATATTGCCGATTATCTCGACTATTTTTCGGCTGATACAGAGACCGACGTTGTCCTGGCTTATCTTGAAGGGGTGCCTGACGGGCGTCATTTTATTGAGGTCCTCCGTCGTCTCACCGTACGGAAACCGCTGGTGCTGATAAAAGGAGGCACTGCTGCCGAAGGACAACGTGCCGCGTTATCCCATACTGGGTCACTTGCCACCGATGATCGTGTCTTTCAGGGCCTGTGTCGTCAGTTTGGCATCTTGGGTGCAGAGACGATTGAAGATGCCTTCGAATGGGCGGCAACACTCGCAACCCAGCCGCTTCCAACTGGTCGGCGGGTTGTTGTCTTCACAACAGTTGGCGGCTGGGGAGTGCTAACCGCCGATGCCTGTGCCAACGCCGAACTCGAGCTGGTCCCTTTGCCTCAGGATCTTGAAGCCACAATCAGTAGTATGGTTCCAGACCGCTGGAGCCACAGTAATCCGATTGATCTGGCTGGCGGAGAAACACGAGACACCGTTCCCGAAATCCTGGACCTGGTGTGTGCGCATCCCGAGGTCGATGCGATCTTACACTTAGGCATAGGCATCCAGGCGGCTACCGCCCAGGTTTTTAAATCGGGGGAATTCTATCCACAGCACGGACTGGAGCGCATGGCTGATTTTCACGAAAAACAGGATCGCCGCTATGCGCGTGCCGCAGCTGAAGCTTCGGAGCGTCATAACAAGCCCATACTGACCACAACAGAACTCGTCCACACCGACCGGGAGTACGGTAATGTCGGTCCGTTAGCGGTCCGCGAAGTTGGGCGGGTGTGTTATCCAAGCGCGCATCGTGCTGTAGCCGCCTTGCGGATCTTGATAGACTATGCAGAGTTCCAGCGGAGGCATGCCGAAGTGGCTGAGTAGAGTTTGTGTGGTGCGATGGGAGGATGCCTGCCTATTTTATTTTTTCATGCCCAGGAGGGAAATAATGCGACCTGAATATACTGTTATTGATGCGGACGGTCATGTTGACGAGAAAGCAGTGAACTGGAGTGCATTACTCCCCGAGCGTTATAAAAAAGATGCACCGTGTTGGGTGAGCTATCCTGATGGTCGTAAGCGTCTTGTCGTCGAAGGAAAGATGTGGCCGAGTCGGCGCGATTTCTACGGCCAGCTGG
>CAZBUD010000082.1:0-18734 GCA_964495015.1 uncultured Enterobacteriaceae bacterium
TCCAGAACGACCTAAAAGCCGACCATTTTATAAAATGCCAGCGTTCGATCGAAATCCTTAACGTTGACGCTAATTTGGAAAATGGACTTAATTATGTGGCTGCCTCCCTCTTATGCGTTGATTTCTACCATCGTGCTAGACTGGCGCCTTGCACTGCGCTCACGCTCGGTCGTTAGCGCCCATGCGAGAAACGGTGCGAGGTCTTGGAATTGATCGGGTAAGAGTCGTTCAGTCATGAGGATTCTCTCCGCTTGGCTCTACAAGACTCGCTCGGGGACTTCTTCTTAGAGACTCCAGTGCCCTCCTGCAATCCATGCAGAAGAATTGCCAGGTTTTGTTTATCCTGTACATATGTCTGGCAGACATATTATGGTACAGATACGAACTCCGAAACGCCTCTACCATATGCATAAAAGGACACAACGATGAACGAAGATTTCGCACCTGAGTCGCAAAATCCCTGGGCTTGGCGTACAGAAACGCCCGGTGCAAACGGCTGGCCCCGCACCTCCCATGCCGCTGATCCAAATAAATACTTCATGGTTTCGGCGGATTGCCACGCGAATGAGCCATCGACCCTGTGGCACGAGCGTATAGACAAGGCGTATGTTGATCGCCTGCCACAAATGCAGAAAAAGGGCGACGGCGCGACCTTTCAGGTTAGTGAGGGTTTTCGCCCGGTGCGCGTTCACCATATTGTCTTCGAGGGTGAGGACCAAGAACGCAACCGAGCTGGCCGGACACCGGAAGAACGGTTGCGGGATCATGCGCGTGACGGCATTGACGCTGAGATTATTTTTCCAAACAAAGGACTGTCGATGTGGGCGACGTCCGACCCACTCTTCGCAGACGCAATGTGTCGGGTGTGGAACGATTGGGCCTGGGAGACTTTTGGCCCCTACAAGGAACAACTGGCTCCCCTGGGCTGTATCGCCACGGGGAACATTGAGGCCGCAATTTCTGAAATCCAACGAGTGGCCAAGCTCGGGTTCCGCGGCTTAACCCTTCCCTGCAAGCCGATCTGGGGTCCGCCCGATCACGAGCAATCCAACTACAATCTACCCGAATACGACCCGTTGTGGGCGGCGGTTCAAGACGTTGGCCTCCCCATCACGTTTCATATCGCAACCGGCCGCGACCCACGCACGTCCCGAGGCAACGGTGGCGCCGTCATCAACTACGCGGCCCATGCGCTGACTCAGGCAATCGAACCGGTGGCGAATCTGTGCGCATCTGGAGTGCTCGAACGTTTTCCACAATTACGCTTTGGAACGATCGAAGCCGGCATCGGCTGGCTTCCGTGGACGCTGGATGCCATGGATGAGGCGTACAAGAAGCATCATATGTACGCCCGGCCCAAGCTCAAGAACTTGCCCAGCGAATACTTCCGAGTCCACGGGTTTGCGACCTTCGGAGAAGATCTTTCCGGACTTGCCTTGGCACGCGAAAACCGGCTCGTTGACAACTTCATGTGGGCCAACGACTATCCTCATCATGAAGGGACGTGGCCACACTCAGCCGCAGCAATCGAACGGACTATGGGGATACTCGATGACACCGAACGCGCCAAAATACTCGGACTCAACGCCGCCCGGGTCTTTGGCTTCGAGGTACGGAGCTCAACGCGCTCCTAAAGCGCCTGCGTAAGAAGTGCTCGCAGAAGGCCACGCCGGACAGGGTCTTTACCCTTCTGTCCCTTGCTGCGTTATCAACCAGCATGAAAAACTCGTTCAACGCGGGCGTATTTTTTATAACTCGGTGAAATGGCCTATCGTCTGGACCGCATCGAAATAGATGACGCGAGTGTCGCCCAACGTGAGTTCAAATGCGGCCTCATGGCCCAGCGCCTTATACTGATCATAGGCGGATTAGTAGTCCGGTGGCATCAGACCGAAATGATGCGGCCCGACACGGCCCGCCTCCAGAAATTGTTCGTACACAGACGGCGCACTATGATGTTGTAACATGAGCTCGATTTGTACCGCGCCGGTGTGCCCAAGAGCGATGGTCAGGCCCACGTCCATAGGCTTGCCGCAGTAACGCTGGTTGTCGAGGGCAATGTGCTCAAGCACGTAAAACGGTCCAACGTGCAACACACCTACCCAGTATTTGAGAGCGGCAAAGATCTTGCGCGGCGCATGGGAGTTAGCGAACAGTGTATAGCGGCTGAGTCATATAGAGATCCCCCCTCAGAGAGTGAAGAAATCTGGACCCAGCCGGCAGTTGTTTCACTTTTTGGCTTGGCATAAAGAGACATCTATGGCAGAGCAACGAATATTCACAGAACGCGACGACCGTTTTCACTTCGCAGAGATGGAAGGCGACTGGTGGTCGACTGAAACCGCGTGGTTTTCCTTCTCTCATCCACAACGCCGCTTGGGTGGCTGGTTCTATACCATGGCACGACCGAATATAGGGACCGTGGCCGGCGGGGCGTGGATATGGGACAACTCGGCCCATCTGCCATGGGAGGCCCTTTATTCGGCCAACTACACGGCGCTTGAGCTGCCACGCGATCAGGATTTGAACGATATCACGCTACCAACTGGTGTCTCGATCCGCGTCATCGAACCCTGTATGTCCTACGAGCTGGGCTATAATGACGATACCCGTTTGCACGCGTCCCTCCGCTTTGATGGAGTGATGCTGCCCGAGCCCTTGACCGGCACGGACTCGACATTTGGACGTTCGCATCATTTTGATCAAATCGGACGGGTGAGCGGGGAAATCGTCCTCCACGGCGAGACCATTCCTATTGACTGTCTAGCGGTGCGAGATCGCACCTGGGGACGGCGGCGTGAGGATCGTCCACGCCAAGCGGCCTATGTCACTGGTGTAGCCAGTCCGGAGCACGGCTTTCTCGCGGTCACCAACGTTGAGGAAGAGCGGAATCCAGCATCTTACGGCTTCCTCCATCGGGATGGACGAACGCACTCACTCACTCAGGGCGAGCGTTGCATTGAACGGGATAGTGACAACGGTTGGATTACGCGGGTCGAGCTCCGGGCGAGTGATACAGAAGGCCGCGAGCTCCATGCAGTGGGTACGCCACTGAGTCGGATGGTGATTAATCGACACACGTTTATCGACATCAACAGCTTGATTGAGTGGGACATCAATGGTGAGCGCGGGCATGGTGAGGACCAAGACATGTGGCCGGTCCATCGTTGGTCTCGTTTGCGTCGCAATGCCCGGTCGGCAACCGAAGGAAACGCCTGATGTCAGACTACATTGAACTAGCTCCAGAAAAACTTCTCGAACGAATTGCGCGTACACTCAAAAAAGACATCGGACCTGCGGTTGAGGAAGCTTACCCCAAAACCCAAGCATTTATGGCCTCGGTCGTGTTACAAAAACTCGCCGACCAGTTACGTCTGGCTGACAAACACGCGGCAGCAAGTCAACGCGATTTGCAAGAGTTGGCTGAAGAACTCGACCAGCTCACGGCCCCCGACGATATTCCAGCGTTCCTTTCCGATGCAATTCATAAGCTACACCAAGAACCCGGGACAGCGAGTGTCTCCCATCTGATTGAAACGTTGTATGCGACCCGATCCGAGCTGGGTGAGGAACGCTTTGAGGATCTTATTAGTCGGGCTCGCACTCGGCTCCGCGCACGCATTGACCGTGAGATGGTGTACGCAGCATGAGCACAGCACCACGAGTAAGTAACGATCAAAATATGGCGGAACGTATCCGCCGGTATATTGAGACAAAACTTCCACACACTTCGGACTTGCGCCTCGAAGCCATGGAGCGCATTGCTGTGGGTTGGTCGCATGAAACCTGGCTATTTGACGCGCACTGGACGGAAAATGGAAAAGCAAAAGCGCGGGGACTGTGCCTCCGGCGTGATCCTGGCAACGCTCTGCTACGACACTTCTCTGATCTCGGTGTGCAGTTTCAGGTTCTTCAGAGTTTAGAGTCGACACCACTCCCTACCCCCAAGCCGTATTGGTATGAGAGCGACACCAGCATTCTCGATAAGCCGTTTCTAGTAATGCAGAAAGTCGCGGGAACGTGTCCAAGTCCCTGGGGCTCGGCGGGCAGGCGCTTCTATGCTGAAGCTGCCGAGCGTGGCACCCTCCCGCAAAGCTTTACCAGCGCCCTGGCCACACTCCACACGATCGATTGGGAAGCCGCAGGACTCTCCTTCTTAGGAGTACCTGAATCAGGGAAAGACTTTGCCCTGCGCGAAGTACAGAAATGGTGCGAGCTGGTCGAACTCTCGCAGCTAGAGCCGCACCCAATCCTTGTAGACCTCATTGGCTGGCTGAAGGCTAACGCCCCGGTCACCAAGCGTTTGACATTGGTTCACGGTGCCTATCGCACAGGAAATCTACTGATTGATAATGATCAAATCTCTGCCGTCCTCGACTGGGAGCTGCAAGTCATTGGCGACCCGATGTACGACGTAGCCTATGTGTTGACTGATCTCAACCGTGAAGGCAGCGATTTACTCTCTCATCTTGTTGAGCGAGATGCTTTCTTCCGGGACTACAAGAAAGCCACAGGCATCGAAATCGACGAAGAGGTCTGCCAGTATTACGGCATGCTGTATCAACTACGCTCAGCCGCCTTTTGGATGAGTGCGGCTGGTCTATACGCATCGGGCCAGAGTGAAGACATTCGCCTCGCTCGCACGGCCTGGTCCGTGCCCTTTGTCTTAGAAGGTGCAGCACGCTCGCTCGGTTATTAAAACTTCGGCAAGCAGTTGTTCAAAGACAACGTGCAGACCAAACCTTAAGAGAATATTTGTTACACCATACCGGAGGAGACAATGGCCAGTACAACAAACGGCCATGGTTCTTTGTGTTCTCTCAGCAGCTTTTGCTTCGATACTCGCGACGTATATTGGCAAGATTTCATTACTACCGGCTGTTATTACAAGCTCCTCGACGTCAACGAGGCAACAAGAGCCGTCAAACAGCGGAGTCGTATCCCAGTCCGCCATGGCCGCCGTCTCTTCATCTTTGAATCCGACGCTCCAACCGAGCATCACAGGCGTCGGCACTCAATAATGATAGGAGTTCAGCTGAGAGACCCGCCGACATACGAGCTCACGGTAGCGCGGTGCGAGCTGAGGGCCCTGATACAACGCATTGCCAATCTGTGTTAGTCTTACCAAAAGACCTCGACTATTAAACCTTTGGACCTCGGCACGTGCGGGCGAGGTTCAGGGCCGAGTGTCTCGGCTTGAGTGGTTCCGTCTCACGACATGGCCCAATTCACCCCGAATATCCGAACCATCGGCAAAGCGGTTATTATAGATCGCCGGGAGTGAGCCAAGTATGACGTGCGATACGCGCTCGCATTTTGGGGCCGATTTCTTCAAGATCATGGAACGCAAACACAAAGTTAGGCTAGCCCTCCCGCTCGAGTGCACGGTGAGAGCCGCAAGGGTGCGGAGCGCAAGCGCCTCACCTTTGGCCCGAACTTCCTCCGGCTTGGCTCCGTAGGCCATGACGCCTGCTAAGTAGGGAATTTCAGCAATACAACGGCCGTCTTCCTCCTGCTTAAGCTCAATGCGCAGCATGTCGCGCCCTCCGTTCGTCAATTTTGACCTCTCGCCGCCAAGGCGGTTAGGAAGAACACGAAAAACGGGCTAAAAAGACAACTCGCCAATGGCACCATCAGCCCTTCGGCAATCCCAATACCCGCTCGCCCATAATATTGCGCTGAATCTCACTCGTTCCCCCGGAGATCGTGTACTGCCGCGCGCTCAACACGCGATTGACCCATCGCGGCGCGTCGGGCACAGCTTCTGACGGAAGGTCTACAATGGCACTATGGCCGAGCAGCTCGCTGGCAAACGATGCAATCCGTACGCCCAGCTCAGAGCCGCACAGTTTGAGCATCGACCCTTCGGGACCCGGCGGTTGTCCTTTAAGCTGTTTGGTCAGCCCTCGCAAACGAGTGTATTTGAGACTTTCATTTTCAATCGCCAGTTGGGCGATGCGTTGACGCACCCAGGACTGGTTCCAGGCTAACTCACCATTGATCTCGACCTGACGTGCTAGCTCTGCCAAGCGCTTGATTTGATCCCCCTGGCTACCACCGCCTGCGATCCCACGCTCAAACATGAGCGTGGTAATGGTCACCTTCCAGCCTTCGTTCAACGGTCCAACCAAATTCGCTTTAGGTACGCGGACATCTTCAAAGAAAATCTCATTAAAATGGGCATGGCCGTTGACCAGGACCAGTGGCCGCACGGCCACTCCCGGGGTTTTCATATCAACCAGCAAATAGCTAATGCCTCTATGTTTGGGCGCGTCAGGATCGGTCCGCACGAGCATAAAAATCCAGTCCGCGTACTGCGCGCCCGAAGTCCAGACTTTCTGGCCGTTCACCACAAACTCGTCACCGTCTTCCACGGCCCGCGTTTGCAGACTGGCTAAGTCTGATCCTGCACCGGGCTCTGAATAGCCCTGACACCAAATATCATCGCCGCGCAGTATGCGTTTCAGAAATTTCTCTTTTTGCGCTTCCGTCCCCCACTGCATGAGGGTCGGGCCACATAGCGCAATACCGGAGAAGCCTGGCAGGACAGGCGCCCGCGCCTGTGTATACTCCTCGTCAAACACCACCTGTTCCATCAACCCCGCTCCGCGCCCGCCGTACTCTGTGGGCCAGGGAATGCCGACCCAGCCACCTTCATACATTTTGCGTTGCCAGGCACGGCGTTTGTTAAATGTCTCCGTGTCGGGTGCAACGCGCTCATCCATCGCATCCTCAACGCACAGCTCTGATGGCAGATTAACTTCCAGCCAGCTGCGCAAGTCGGATCGAAATCCCTCTTGCTCAGGCGTGTATTGAAAATCCATCGTATTCCTTCATTGAGCTACGTAGCTGGGGTGTTGGCAGTCCCCTTGAGGGCTGCTCGAAGCGGTAGATGGGTCAAACCAACCAAACGATTATTATTCGTCCATTCACGATCACCCACGATCTCGAAGTTCTCGTACCGGGCCAGGAGTTCTTCAAACACGACCCGAATCTCCAGCCGCGCCAGATTGGCCCCCAAGCAAAAGTGCGAGCCAAGACCAAAGCCAATATGGAAATTAGGGTTACGACTAATATCGAAGCGGAACGGATCGGCAAACTCATCTTCATCTCGGTTGGCCGACATCTCCCAGATGGTGACCTTTTGCCCCTGGCGAATACATTGTCCACCCAGCTCTACGTCGCGCGTGGTTGTACGGCGTTTGTACACAGAAGGAGAGGTCCAGCGCACGATCTCTTCGACTGCGCCTTTCATGAGAGTCGGATTGCTCCGTAGCCGTTCAAGTTCGTGCGGATTCTCGATGAGCGCGACGAGGCCGCCGGCAATGGAGCCGCGCGTAGTCTCGGCTCCAGCAGGGAAGAGCAAAGCAAAGAAAGCTCGCAATTCACGGTTGTCGAGCTGCGGCGAGCCATCTTCTAATTGAGCGTGGACAATAATGGATAAAATGTCATCGGTGGGATTGTGTCGCTTTTGTTCTACGATTGTATCTGCATACGCGCCAAGGCGTTTGAGATGCTCAATCGCTAAGGCTTCGCCCGTTCCGGCGCCAATGGCAAGGTCAACGATATTCCCCAATTCTTCTCGATCTTCCTGCGGAATCCCGAGGATGATGCAAATGGCCTGGAGCGGCAGTTCACGTGCCACTGTTGGAACGAAATCGAACGTTTCTCCGGGCGAGATGGTATCAAGGATGTGTCGGGTCCGTTCCCGGAGCTGGTCCTTCAGCCGCCCGATCATGCGGGGCAAGAAACCCGTGTCGACCAATTCGCGGAGTCGACGGTGTTTTGGGTCATCAGTCTGGTTCAGCTGATACCCGTGTCCCTTGCCATCGAAAATCTGTGTCCCACCCAGCTCAGACGAGAACGTCTCTGCATCCTTGAACACCATAACGACATCATTATAACGGCTTACAACCCAGAATCCCTCACCGCCCGGCGTATGTTCGGTGGGCGCGTGCCACCAGACTGGCTCCTCTCGACGCAGCTGACGGAAGAACTCATGCGGAAACCCTTGCGAGAACGTCCGGCCATAAGACAGATCAACAAGCTCCATGCATGCCTCTTCCTAGCCCGCCCTTATGAGCTCTTCTCCTTAACCCACCGCCTCGTAGGCTGCCAGCTTTGGCGCAGCCATCTCTTCGTTGAAGTGAGCTTGGGTCCACGGCCAGCTTGCCGGCACCCCATTTTTGTCCAAATACCAACTATTACAGCCCGTTGCCCAGATGGATTTCTTTGCCGCTTGTGTCCGAGACTCTTCGTAGTCGGCTGTCGCTGAACGGCTGGCACTGATTTCGCGGCACTCGCCCTTGCGTATTTTATCCATGAGCTGCATCACATACCCAAGCTGGCGTTCAGCAATGCCGATCAAAGAAAAATTTCCAACCGGCCCGTTCGGGCCATTTAACATAAAGAAGTTGGGGAATTCAGGAACGGAAATCGACAAATACGCTACCGGATGCTCGGCCCACACGTCATCCAGATCGACACCACCCCGTCCAAGCACCGTCGTCGGTCGAATGAAACGATCGGCGCGAAAGCCGGTCGCCCGCACGACGACATCTAACTCGTGCAGTTCGCCGTCCTGTGTCCGGATGCCTTTTGGTTCAATAGTTTCGATGCCAGACACAACGACCTCTGCGTTCGGATGCTGGATGGCCTCGTAGAAATTGGGCGAGAGAATCAAACGCTTACACGCTGCCCGATAGTTGGGCCGGAGCTTCTCACGGAGTTCTGGGTCTTTCACCGTGTCTTCGAGGTTGGCCAGACAAGCGGCTTCAATCTCTTTCATTTGTAGGGAGTCGGCATCGATGACAGCCGCGCTGAAGAGCTCAAAAAACTCTTTCTGTTCTTCGCGTAGCGCGTAAATTTTCTCGGGGTCATTGGCAAATGCCGCACGCTCAGCAGCAGCGTAGACAGCGTTCTCCATCTTAAACACCCACTGAGCCGTCCGCTGGAAGAGTTTGTAGCGCGCCACACGGTCAACCAGGGCGGTTGTAATTTGGATTGCGGTTGAGCCGGTCCCGATCACACCCACACGTTTCCCATCCAGCGGGACACTATGATCCCATTCTGAGCTGTGGAAAGAGGCTCCTTCAAATGTCTCAAGACCAGGAAGGTGCGGCTTGTTCGGATGGTGCAATACTCCCGTGGCCGCAATGACAAAATCAGCCTGATCTTCACGTCCACTACTCGTCCGGATCTGCCAGCGACCATCAATAAATTCACACGCAGTAACTTCTTCCCCAAAGCGAACCCGATCCATGACCTCGTATTTCTTGGCGACGTCCTCGAAATAGTTCCGGATCTCAGGACCTACGGCAAAGACGCTGCTCCAGTCCGGGTTGGGTTCAAACGAATAGGTATAGGAATGTGAAGGGACGTCGCAGGCGAGGCCAGGATAGGTATTCGCCCGCCACGTCCCTCCTATGGAGTCAGCTTTTTCATAGATGACGAAGTTATCATATCCGGCCTCACGGAGCTTGATGGCAGACAGGACGCCGGCCATACCTGCGCCGATGATCACGACCCGCAGGTCTTGCCGATCTTGAGAGTCCTGTAGATTCTGGCTGGGTTCAGTCATGTACCTTCTTTCCTTTCTTATACAAAGCGTGGGGTCGTATACACAGGCAAACCAAACGCCCGCCGGCCGAGTAGCGCCTTGCCCTCTATGCCGGCAAAGGGTTGGTGGATAATTGCGGCTCGTGCATCGCGATACATCTGTTCCATTGGGTTTTTCTTGAACAGGCCCGCCCCACCGACCATGCGCATGGCTTTATCCACAACTTGGAAGCAAGTATCCATCACAAACTGAAAGCAGGATATCAGATTGACGAGATCTTCTTGAGTCCGCACGTTGATATCATCATGTGAAGCAATGGCCTGATGCAACATGGCCCGCGCCGAGCGTAGGCCGATTTCCATTTCCGCAGCGAGCAACTGATTCCCGGGGTAGTGGGTCATTGGTTGGTCAAATGGTTCTTGGCTGCGTCCGGCAACCCAGTCCATCGCAAAATCACGCGCAGCTTGGGCAAGACCGATATAACACGCGGGGCCGGAAGCGACCCAGATAGAGGCGGTAATATTGGCTACGGCGTCCCAGGTTTGCACTGGCCGTGGAATAACCGCATCTTCAGACACAAACACGTTGTTCCAGACGACATCATTACTCTGCGACGAACGGATACTCATCGTGTCCCAGTTACTCTGAATTTCCACGCCCTCGGCGTTCGTTGGGAAAAAGCACAACAGACACTGGGGGCCATTGTCCGGGTCCTCATAGCGAGCGGTGGTCAGCAAATAGTCGGCACCGGCGGACATGGTCCCGAAACCACTTTTCCCTTTGAGCAAATATCCACCGTCCACCTTGGTGGCCTGCCTAGTCGTATCATTGACACCGGCAAAGCCGACCGAGCTATTCATTTTGGGATCACTGACCGGTGCCCCGAAAATAAGCTTGTCATCGAGCGTCGCCTTAAGCATAGGCTCAATGGCATCTAGCTTCGGCCCTTTTCCTTGTTGATTCAGCCGCCACAGGTCGGCAAGGAGGGAGACGACGATGTGATGCATATTGACAGCAATGGCCATGGGCAGATCTCCATAAGCCAAGCGTTCTTGGGCCATCGCAATTTCCAGCGGCGTAGCTCCGGCTCCGCCCAATGCTTCTGGCACAACGAGCGCGGTATAGCCCGACTCCTTCATGGCATCCACGTTTTCATGTGGGAAGCTGCTCTCCTCGTCGTGCTGAGCCACTCGCGTCTTGAAATCGTCGGCATGGGTTGCAGCCATATCGATGAATCGCTGCTGTCGCTCGGTGTAATTTTTCTGCATAGCTCAGATCTCCTTTTGAAATAGACCGCAGGTTTTAGTCTGGCATCTCAGCCCAGGACGTGTGTTTCACTATCTACGCATAAACTGATTGACATCCTCAGGATTGATGAGATCCGGAGCCGTCCACCCATCCAGATCGTATTCGGCCATACACTGATCAACAAACGATTTGAGTTCTTCGACACGACCACTGGCAAGCCCAGCCGGCAGATTTTCGAGTCGGATGTTCTCGTAGTTGCCAGCATAATTACGCTCGTAGAGTTCGTGCCGTCCGCCGAACTCCGTTCCAACTGCGTCCCACAGAATCTTGAGCAACTTCACGCGCTCGATCGCATCGTAGTCGTTGGAGCCGCGCAAATACTTGTCCAGATACGGCCGCAGCTCAGGCGTTTTGAAATCTACCGCGTGTGAGTTGAGATAGATCAAGCCGCTTGAGATGGTCTGCTCAATAATCTCTTTGATCCGCGGGTAAGCAACCGGAGCCAACGCGCGGTAAGCCAGGCCATATTCGGTGTTCGGCTGCAACGCACCATTGACCCATTGGTCCGGTGTCTTCGTCATTGCCTCAGTCAGGCCCCAGAATGTATGCCGCCAGGCGAGCACTTCTCCGACCTGCACCTGAGCACTACGCTGATCCTGTGAGCCCACCGCTTCGATGGCCTTTAGCAGGAGTCCGGCTAGAAAGTCGAGTTTTACCGCAAAGCGGGTACAGCCGTGGAGGGTAAAGCGCGGGATAAAACCTGAGCCAGGGAAGAAGGCGTTAGCCTTGTCCAGGTCACGATAAAGAAAAATATTCTCCCAGGGGATAAGGACTTTGTCCAATATAAGAATGGCGTCATTCTCATCCAAACGCGACGACAAAGGATAGTCAAACGGACTACCCATCGTAGCGGCATGGAGTTCGTAAGACGGCCGGCAGATCAGCTTCACTCCTGCGCTATCCATAGGAATCATGGCAAATATTGCCATCTCAGGTTTGCCCAATGGCGTGGGACCGTAAAAGCCGATGAAGTTATGATGGGTCAAGGCTGAGCCGGTTGCCACCACCTTTGCACCACTGACAACCACACCCGCATCGGTTTCTTTTTCTACCTGCACATAGACATCTTGCACTTCGTCAGGAGATTTACCTTTATCGATTGGCGGATTCACCAACGCGTGATTGAGGAACAAGCAGCGTTCTTGGGTCTGACGATACCAACGCTGTGCGTTCTCCTGATACGGCTCGTAGAATTCGGCATTTGCTCCTAGGGTCCCAGTTAAGCTGGCTTTATAGTCCGGCGAACGTCCCATCCAGCCGTAGGAGATGCGCGCCCATTCAGCAATCGCGTCGCGACTGCCTATGAGGTCTTCCGTACTCTTGGGAACCTTGTAAAACTTGTGCGTAAAACTGCCGTTTCCCGTGTCCGTCTGTGTCGTCAGGGCTGATGCTTTTTGAGGGTCGTGCAGTGCATCGTACATCCGCGCCAGCATACGGGCAGAGTTCCGAAAGGCCGGATGCAGCGTGACGTTTTTAACGCGCTCGCCATAGATCCAGACCTCCCGATCATCGTGTAGGCTATCGAGGAATTCCTGTCCCGTCAGGGGTTTTTGCACCTTGTCTGTGTCGTGTTGGAGTCCTGCTCCTGTGGGTGGTGCATTCTGAGCCATAGTGTCACCTCTAGCAGAGGTTCGTGCGAAAACCTCTTTTCTCGTCCTTTATCTATAGTGGGTACTCTATCCCGGCAAGCCTAAAAAATCAGCGCCTAAAGTACCTTAGGATTTCTGTCATGACTCCTTCCTTGGTCACTCTGGCTGCCGAGAGGAAGAAATAGTATCTTTATCATCCTAATAGTATCTTTATCACTCTAAAGGAGGATGCCATGGCGGAAGAAAAACTCAAACACGTTCTGGATGGATTTACTATTTTAGATTTTACCCAGGTCTTAGCCGGCCCGACTGTTACCCGCCTCATGGCCGAGATGGGGGCCGATATTATTAAGGTCGAGCTCTCGCCCACAGGCGATATCTCGCGCGCTTTACCTGCGCTGCGAGACGGACGGAGCGCCTACTTCATTCAGCAGAACCGGGGTAAAAAGAGTTTGTGTGTAGATGCCAAAAATCCCGAAGCTTTGGCGATTCTCAAACAGTTGATCGAGAAAGTCGATGTCGTCGTCGAAAACTTTGCGCCCGGCGTTATCGGCCGGTTAGGCCTCGACTATGAGACCGTCAAACAGATCAACCCGCGCGTGGTCATGTGTTCCATATCAGCCTTTGGTCAAACCGGCCCTCTCTCAAAACTCCCAGGCTATGATTACATCGCCCAAGCCTATTCCGGCATTACATCCATGATCGGCGAGCCAGACGGGCCACCCTATTTCCCTCTGCCGGGGATCGGTGATGTCAGTACTGGGGTGCATGCAACCGCAGCTATCAACGCCGCACTCTTGTATCGCGAACGCACGGGAAAAGGCCAGCACTTAGATATTGCGCTGCTTGACGCCTATTTCCACTGCCACGAACTCAACATCCAGCTGTATTCGTCCAGCAATGGCGCCATCAAGCCGACGCGGTCGGGCACCCAACATTTTGCCATCTGTCCGGGCGGACTGTATAAGGGCCACGATACGTATATGTTTATCCTTGCGCTTGCCCATCAGTGGCCGGCTGTGTGTCAAGCCATCGGTCGGCCTGAGCTGACTGATGATCCTCGGTATGCCGACAATGCTGCGCGTGTTGAGCACACGGCTGAGGTCGTTAAAATTTTAGAAGACTGGATTGCGTCTATGCCGAGTGACGACGCAGCGCTTCGGGCGTTAGAGGAAATGCGTGTACCAGTCGCTCCCGTATTATCAGTCGAGCAAGCGATAAATCATCCACACTTGCAATATCGGGGCACCGTGCGAACGGTAACCGATCGTGCTTTCGGTGAGTTTCAAATTCCGGGTATGCCGCTACGGTTTTCAGAGTTTCCTGACAACCTCCCGCTTGAGGCGCCATTTCTGGGTGAGCATAACGAGGCGATCTTAACCGGCTATTTGGACTACACCTCTGAGCAAGTCCAAGCGCTGGAGTACGACGGGGTGTTGAAGCGAGAGTAGCGAATATCCAGAGGACCAACGTTTTCAGCCGGCTCAATGGAAAGAGAGGAATAAAGCTGTGGCATCTCCGCAATCAGCATTCAATCATAATCCTTTTCCCTCCTATATCCGCTATCCCGTGCTGGCACTCACCTATGTCCTCATCAAACCTCTGCTCTGGCTGGTGGATAAAGCTGGTTATTCCGATCGGTTATGGGCTGCGATTGGCCGCAAGATGCGGCAAGAACTCATTGAGGGCCACGATTTTGGTGACTACCGTCCAACCAAACATGACGTAGTGGTCTGTGCGTATCCCAAATGTGGGCAGAATTGGACTCTACAGATCACCTACCAAATCGCGATGCGGGGCAATGGAGAGTTTCGACATATTCACGATATGATTCCGTGGCCGGATTGGGCAAAGCAAGACATAGTTGTTCCCTTATCGGATGATACCGCGCGCAAAGGCGCGCCAACCGGACTACGTGTAATTAAAACCCACTTGGAGTGGGAACGCGTACCGTACACTGAAGAGGCGCGCTATATCTGTATCGTCCGCGATCCGAAGGACTCCTTTGTCTCTAACTATCACTTCACACGGGACGTTATGCTGGGCCCACTCATGCCCTCGGTCCCAGTGTGGTTAGGGCTCTTCTCTTCTGACGCTGCACCTTTTATCTGGTCTAAGCATCTGCATGGCTATTGGAAAAATCGCCACCTCCCCAACCTGCTCATCTTGACGTTTGAAGAAATGCAACAGGATCTCCCCAAAGCGGTGCAACGCATTACCGAATTCATGGGAGTCGAGTTAACGCAGGATGAGTTCGACCAGGTATGTGAGAAGAGTTCGTTTACATACATGAAAGGGATCGACGATAAATTTAAGCCGCCGGCTCTTAGCCCCTGGTCTTCGCCCAACAGACAGATGATACGCCGAGGAGTCAGCGGGGGATCATCCGAACTCTTATCATCAGAGCAGCAGCGTTTTATCGATACGCATAACAAAGCCGATTTAGAGCGCATTGGTAGCGACTTTCCGTACGATGATGTGTGGGGAGATCAGGCTGGTGCGGGTAAGTCGCGTACTGTGATCGAAAGTCCACCGACCGCCTGACACCGTAAAGGCGGACGTGGATATGGCTTTCCTATCAATGGATGATGCTGAATTTTGGGGATGCCTGCTGAAAAAATGGGCCACATTGCCGGCGGGCGACTGAGTGGGATTGCTACATTCATCCGGGGTGAGACGAAGGACAATCCACCCAGGCTGCCGGCAACGATTCGTTGGGAATTGGGCCATTTCACGAGACAGGACGTTATACGTAACCGATCAAACGGATGCACCTCGTAGTGATCAAGGCTGGTAGGTACCAAGAAATTCTGGTTTTTTCCTCTGATGGCAGACGAGATCGCAAACCAGACGGAGAGCAAACCGCAACAGCCTCCCTATCACCTCTCACCTGCGGTTACTTCAGTACAGGACAGGCAAATATTGACCATCACATCCCTTTCGCTTTCAAGTGGTCCAATTTCCCCGGTTTCGTTGCCAGGGTCCGGTATAGGCCGCTAAGTCAACGCCAAATCCTAGGAGGGATAACGTAGGCGTCCCAAGACCTTACCGTACGTTTTCCGGCGTTCGCTCCTGGAACCCCAATTGCCGTTCGCCCTGCCGGCTGCTAGTGATGTCTGATCGATGTCAAGTCAGGAAGACTCGATCGACTACGAAGTCGTTCGGCGCTATTTCGACGCCGCCGGCGATGGAGCCTCGGTTGCCGCTAGCTATATGGCACACGGGCAGGACTTGCCGCACGGCGCCGTGCGCTACCGACTCGAAGTCGAACGGCAAACGATCGCCGATTGGCTGGACGCAGTTCCCAAGTCCGCCGCCGTTCTCGACGTAGGTTGTGGGGCGGGTGCCTGGACAAGAATCTTTGCTGATCGCTACGCCCGTGTTATCGGTATCGAGGGCAGCAGCTCGATGGTGGAGGCTGCGCGGCAACAGACCCGGAGCGCGCCCAACGTCGAAATCCTGGTGGGCGACGTGCGAGTCGACGTGCCCGACCGAGAATTCCAGCTCGCCTTTCTTGGCGGCCTCTGCATGTATTTGAATGACGACGATGTCGTCGCCCTATTGAGTGTTCTCAAGCATCGTGTGGGTGGCACTGGAACGATCGTCCTTCGGGAAAGCACCGTCCCCAGGAAGCGGCGCACGGCGACCGGTGACTATCAGGCAGTGTACCGCACCGTCAGGGACTACCACGAACTGTTCGGGCGGGTGGGTTTTTCGCGTCTCGAGACCCGGCGCAACTATGGTTACACGAGTATGGAGATTGCCATCGAGCTGGTCGGCGCCCGTCGAAGATGGCTTTCGTTCCTCCCACGCCAATCCAGACTGCTCGGGGCGATGACGTGGTGGTGTCTTCGTCTGACGTCTCCCGTGAGCTTTTGGGCCGTGCCACGCGCACTAGAGCGACTCAACTTAGCCTGGCCGAGCTTGCAAAACCATTTTTTCCGCCTCACCCCGTAAAGGCGCCAGCCAGATGGCGAACATTGAACGCGGTCATCGCCACGACGTACGCCGCGACGACGTAGTACCATGTCCGAGTCGGTTTGGGCATGCGAAACGGGGCGACATTCAATATGGCGAGAACAATGACCGCCGCATAGAGCAGCCAGGGAAACGCGACATGGCCGATAGGCTCCCGAACGGCGAACAGCGCGGTGACCACAATGATGTTCGTATCGATTGGTAGGCCGCTGTACGTCTCGTCATCGTCGAAGACGTTGAAATGAGCAAGTCGAATCGCTCCCGCCACCGTAAGTACGAAGGCTCCCGGCAAGAACCAAAGGGCGAAGCCGCTGCTGGAGAGCAGCAGAATTGCGGGTGCGATGCCACCGCATACCAGATCGGCAAGGGAATCAAGTTGCGCGCCGAAAGCGCGGTCGACATCTGTCCGATTGTTCATTCCACGAGCGACCGGTCCATCGAACCAATCGCAGAACAACGCCCAGAGGAGCGCGATGGTCGCAGCCGTGAGAGCCTGGAGAGAGCTGAAGTAAATGGACGAGACACCGCAGAGCAGCCCGGCCAGTGTCAACAGGTTCGCTCGGTCGCACAGGAACGAAATGATGCTCCGCTTGCCAGTCACGTTTCGAGACATTCCCACAAGGCTTGTAGGAGCGTGTCGTTCTCCGGTTCTGTTCTGCTAGCGATGCGTAGATACCTCACGGCATCGGGCATTTTCTTGCCGGCACAATGCTTCACGTAGAGGTTGAAATTCATAAAGAGACGCTTGGCGACCTCCGGAGCGGTCAGGCCGGGAGTCGGGAGGCGACACATCACGAAGTTTGCGTCTGGCTTGTAGGCCGTGATGCCTGGAATCCGCGACAACCCTTCGTAGAGTCGATCGCAGTCCGCGCGAACCCGGACGCAACTTTCTCTGAAGGCGCGACGATAGCGCGGCGCGAGACGAAGAAACGACTCAGCGAATCCATTGATGTTCCAGATGTGGAGTTCGGAGCGCACGGCGTCTCCAAAACTCGGGTTTCGGGTCAGGAGGTAGCCAAGGCGCAGGCCTGCGACTCCGAACGACTTGCTGAGGCTCTTGATGACCGCAAGATTAGGGGTGCTCTCAATGCACTCTTCGACGCTGAGGTTCGCGCCGTCATTCGCGAAGTCCACGAAAGACTCGTCGACCACCACCATGCAGTCCCGGTCGCGTAGTCGCTCCGCGAGCCGCAAGACATCCCCTCTCGGGACGCTCAACGACGTGGGGTTGTTCGGCGAGACCACGATCGCAACCCGAGCGCCACAAGCGATCACGCCGTCGGCAAAAGCGTCCACGTCGAGCTCGAAGGAAGGGGATGGCAGCTCAAAGGGAACGAAGGATCGTTCTCGCGCGGCGTTTTCATACTCGTTGAACGACGGAACCGGACAGATTATTTTCCCAGCCAGGCGCCCGGAGATGATCTTGATCAATTCCGAAGCACCGTTCCCCACCACGAGCCACGCGGGTGGCTGATCGATCAAGGTACCAACCAGTCGCGCTACGACGTCTTGTCCGGCGGGATAGTTGAGTACCAAGTCCCGGAGGTGGTTTTGGAAATGCGTGAATACCGTCTTCGGAGGGTAGTAGGGATTGTACAAGTATGCGTGGTCGACGAATCCGAATCGCCAGTACCCGCCATGCAGCTTGTCCACGTGTGCGTAGCGCTGCTCTGGTGAAGAGAAGAGGTATTCGGCGGTTAGGCGGTCGCTTTCGTCGTCGATCTCGTACCAGTTGAGGTCGTCGCAGATGACGGCACGCAGGTTGTTCTTGCCGCGGTGCGCCAGCGCGATCAGAATCGATTCGTAGTATTCGTTGACGTCGTCGCCAGCGATGTACGCTTCCAGCTGCGGCACGAAATAACGACGCAGGTAATCCTGGCGGAAGAGATAGAGATTTGCGGTCTTGTAGACCTTCGAGTAATCGAATCCGTCATCCTGATGTTGCGCGTCAAACAATGCCGCAATGTGGCCCTGGCTGTCGATACTGACCACCGTGCCCGACATCCAACTCTGATGCTGCGAGACGACGGCCGAGTTGCCACCAACTTCGGATAGGAGCCGCTCGAGTACCGCACGCTCGAAAAAAATATCCGCCTCGAGGAGCAACACATCTTCCGTGAGATGAGCGCGCGCGAGCCACAGTGAATAGATGTTGTTGGTGGTTTCGTACGATTCGGCCACCACGTAGACGATCGACATTTCCAGGAACTTCGCGCCAAACTTCTCGATGATCAGTTCCTTGTGATGACCGACGACGATGACAACTTCCTCGCAGCCGAGCGCCGCCAAGTGAGTCAGCG
>CAZBUD010000083.1:0-18700 GCA_964495015.1 uncultured Enterobacteriaceae bacterium
CCAAGGATTTGATATCGATCTCGCCCAGCGCATGGCGCAGGATCTTGATGGTGAATGGCAATTTGTGCGTTTCCGATGGCCGGAGCTACTAAAAGACTTGCGCGCTGGGAAATTCGACATTGCCATGAGCGGTGTCACCATCCGGCCAGACCGGGCGCTACAGGCCACCTTCAGCCGCCCGTACACCTCCTTCCAGTCAGTCGTTGTTGTTGCCGATCCAGCTCGACTTCCCACCCTTCCTACGATTAACCGTCCCAAGGTACGCCTGGTCGTTAATGCCGGTGGCCATCTTGAACGCGTCGCACGGAAACGGTTTCCCTTGGCTACTCTCATTCCAACATCGAACAATCTTGCGTTGCCACAGTTTGTCCTGGAAGGACAGGCAGAAGCGTTGCTCACCGACTCCCGTGAAGCACTCTCGTTCTTAGCCGCGCATCCCAGCTTACACGCCTTGCCAGGCTTTGGTCGGGACCGCAAAGCCTATCTCTTACGCTCCACCGATGTAATGTTGCGCAGCTGGATCGATACCTGGCTTGCAGAACGCGAAGCAGACGGATTTTTAGCACAAGCACGGGAACATTGGTTTGGGTCTGCTCACGGAGAAGGCCCGTCCATCGTCGTCGCCGGCCTGTTTGCACTCCTTGATCTGCGCTTGGCGCTCATGCCTGGGGTGGCAGCGTATAAGCAGGCGCACAACTTGCCTTTTGAAGATCGTGCGAGAGAACAAGCGCTCCTCACACGTCTGACCGATCAAGCCCAGCTCAGTGGTTTGTCTGCCGACGCAATCAAAATCTTTTTTCGGGCACAGATCAATCTGGCTAAACAGGTCCAGCAGGAAACACTGGCAGCACAGACGCATGTCCCAGACTGGGCTCTCAGCCTCGACCTGCACAGACAGCTCCGGCCTATATTGACCGAGCTGAGCAGGCGCATTGTGTATGAGCTAGACCAAGTATCCCATGGACTGCACCAACTTTCTCTTGAGACTTTTAGCGAGCAACAGTTCCAGAGCTGGGCACAGTACGAAATTACAACACAGCAACTCTCGCCACAGGCCAAGCAGCAGCTTGGCAGGGCTATTTGGAACGTCGTCCAGGCAGGAGAGTCTCAGCCCTGAATCCGATCACAATACTTCATGCCTATAGTGTGAGGGTAAAAGAATGCCCTTGGGCTAGGAAAAATATTCCGTCAGGAGAAGCGGCTCTGGATTCCAGGGTTATGCCCATCCTTGAATATGTTTCCCAACCTGCAGAGACAAAGCCGCAGCTATTAATCGAAATCGCCGGACGCACGGATGATCGTCCGATTGCCGCCGCAGCCTTCCCCTCAAACTGGGAGCTTTCGACGGCACGGGCCAGTCGCGTTGCTCGTGCTCTGTTCGATCTTAGCGGAATTGACCCGGTCCGTATTTCTACACGGGGATACGCATACCGCCGTACGCTGTACAAAAATGATAGCGATGAACATCGCGCGGCAAACCGGCGCGCTGAGATTCGTTTTTTCCATCCACTCGCATCACCATCCATTGTCTGAGAAACAACACAAGTGGCAACAGTTCCGTTTCATCGAAATATTGCTCTGAACGAGGAAGAGCATAGGCCCTTGTCTCAGTAAAGAGACTATGCTCTTCGTCTGCTTTGATAGTCTGCTCTCGTCGAGGGGTACTATGCCAGATGTATCGTTTATCACACTGCTGTCCAGCGTCTTCTTTCTGGTCATTGGGATAGGCTTCATTTGTTTCTTGGTCAGAATATTCCTGTCGGCGTTCAGGGGCTCCTTCGGGGGCCTTTTTGAACGTTCTGCTTTTCGCCGTCATAGTCTCCGCTGCCGTCGCGGAGACGAGTTATTGGAACAGGGCGATTTAGCAGGAGCCGTTCAGACTTTTGGCAGAGCATTCTTTCTGAGGCCGGTTCGACAAGATTCCGCATTGCTGACAGATATTGGAAAGTACCACACCGGCTTACTCAATAGGCTCTTGACCGCTGCCGATGAGATGAACAAGGGCCAGGCACGTCTCCCATCCCTAGCTGATACGGACCGGCTGCTTGCTGAGCGGCTTGAAATCCAGCTTGAACACTTTCGTGCCCTGAATGGGGAGAGTACTGGCGAAGGCGCTTCGGCTGGTCGCCTAGACGAGCGTCTGCAGGAAAATGAGCGGCAAATCCGTACATCAGTTGATCGTCTCCTCAATGAGATTGCGTCAACAGGTGAAGAGCGAGTGGTGTATCACTGAGAGACCCCAAACTCGTTCTCTATTCGCCCCTTCCGCCGCCGGCCTCATTCCTTGACAAATCCTCTCCGCCAACCGATGCTGGGCTATCATCCCAATCGTCCAAATCAGATAAATTGGGCAAATCGGGAGGGGGTATGTTTGACATCAACGCCGTGCGGGCGGATTTCCCAGGTACGACACAGCAGGTCTATCTCAACTCGGCTGGAATCGGCTTGCCGCCCCGGTCTGCGACTGAGGCGGTCCAGCACGCCGCGACCTTGCTCAGCCAAGGACCAGCGGAAATGGGCTATCAAACGTATTATCAAGCCTTGGGGAAATGCAGCGTCCAAGCAAAACAAGAAGCAGCCCGGATGCTCAACGCCCAGCCCGCGGAAATCGCGTTTACCGATGATACCACAATGGGGCTGAATATTGCCCTGGCAGCAATTCCGTTTGCGCCGGGTGACAATATTGTCCTGTGCGATTTAGAATACCCCCAGGTGGTCATTAGCGCGGCGCATCCGCAAAAACACCAGCAGGTCGAGGTCCGGGTCGCCCACCACCACCAAGGCATTATCAACATAAATGACTATGTGGAGCTGATTGATCAGCATACGCGTGCGATCCTGGTCAGTTCGGTCCAGTGGATCAACGGTCTGCGCATGGATTTGGCGGCGTTTTCCCAGCTCGCCCAAGAGCGCGGCTGTTTTCTGGTCGTAGACGCCATTCAACAGCTCGGAGCGATTCCCCTTGATGTATCCAATCTGCGCGTCGACTTTCTGGCGGCAGGTGCACAGAAATGGCTGAATGCGCCGTTCAACATCGGCCTCTTGTATATTCGTACAGCTATCAAAGACCATGTAGAGCCAGGTTTGGCGCACGGCTTATTCGCCTTAGCTGAGCCTCGGGAAGGCTGGGTCCGCTATCTCGGTGATCCGAGCCTGACGCCGTTTTTGTCGCTGCCGCTGGCCTTGGATGCCCAACGCTTTGAAATTCACGGCATGCCCAAATTTCTAGGGACGGCAGGTCTAGCGGAATCGTTGTCTTATGTGAACGGGCTGGACGCAAAGGCAGCCACAGAGCACATTATGTCGCTAGGCGATTTCCTGATCGAAGAACTCAAACGCCGAGACATCAGGGTTTGGACTCAAGACGCCCATGAATTGCGCTCGGGTATTATAATGTGTGAGCCTTTCCCCGAAGCCGAACGCGTCCATCAACTCGACCACGCATTGCAGGAGCACAAGATTTATCCAACCGTGCGCTATTGTTCAGGAGTGGGTGGACTGCGTGTTTCGATTCATTACTACACCAGTCGGGCGGATCTCGAAGCGCTGTTAGCGACCATGGATGCAATTATCCCCAAGCTGTAGCTACGGCGTATACGCTGTCGCATTTCGACAGAGCCATATGTCTCTCAGCCAGATTACCATCATCTTCTTTGACGCAGCGGGAACACTCTTCCATGTCAAAGGTTCAGTTGGGGACATCTATGCACGCCTCGCCCATGAGTACGGCAAGGACGTGACTGTTCAAGATCTCGAAGCCGGCTTTCGGCGCTGCTTTGCTAATGCGCCCCCCATGGGCTTTCCCAACGCTGCAACGGAAGATATTCCCGAGCTCGAAAAACAGTGGTGGCATGATCTGGTTCACCAAGTCTTTGCCCCGTTAGGTCCATTTCCACGCTTTGCAGCCTACTTCGATGCTTTATACGACTTCTTCGCTCAGGCTGACGCCTGGCAGCTCTACCCCGAGACAACCGAAACGCTGACAGCACTGCGAGGACGTGGATTTCGTCTCGGGATCATTTCAAATTTTGACGCGCGTCTGTTCGGTCTGCTTGACGGACTCGGCATCAAGCACTTCTTTGATCCCATCGTGATTTCCACCCAAGCAGGATCAGCCAAACCTGAGGTCGAAATCTTCCAACAAGCGCTTGCCGTACACGACTTCGCACCGCACCAAGCCCTGCATATCGGCGACAGCTCTGACATGGATATTGTTGGCGCCAAAGCTGCCGGACTCACGCCCGTTTATATTGATCGGATGTCGAGGGGGTCGGACAAAACGGCTCCTTTCACGGTGAGCCGTCTCGACGAACTTCTGGCTCTGGTTGTCACCCCGCCATAGGCGTACCGCCGAGGGCTGTCTACCGTCTTGGGCAGTTGGATAGATGAATCAGCCAGGGTATTGGGTTGTGGTCAGGGGAAAGATTACTCTACCCCTACCAGGGCGGAACTCTTCTCATCAGCCGCACCGAACACACCAGCCGTTACAACCGCCGCCAGGTATGCAAGTGCCGCGCGCACCCCTTCACCGTAGGCGGGATCGGCGTTGTCGAAATGCGCCACCTGGGTGTTGATGATGTTTTACGGGATGCTGTTACGACCTCCTCGCTGAGATCAGGCAAGGTCGAAGCGATCGAGATTCATCACCTCGTCCCATGCCACCAGAAAGTCACGCGCAAACGCCTGCAGTGAGTCGGCACATGCATAGACTTCCGCGATGACTCGAAGCTGGGAATTCGAACCGAAGACGAGGCCGACGGCGGTTCCAGTCCACTTAAGCTCGCCCGTCCCGCAATCACGGCCCTCGAACGCGTGCTCGCGTTTGGTCGATGCCTGCCATTGCGTGTTCATGTCGAGCAGGTTCACGAAGAAATCATTGGTGAACGTCTCGGGCTGCTTAGTGAAGACGCCGAGTTCGGACTGACCGAAGTTCGCATTCAGGGCGTGCATGCGGCCAACGAGAACCGTCATCTCGGGAGCGGTCAGCGTCAGCAGGTGCGCCCGATCCACCAGCAGCTACTCCTCCGACCTCTGGTGTCCGTTTGCGCGGTAGTTGCGGAATACGTCTGCGGTCGGTTCGAGCGCGGCAAATGAGTCCACGCCGGTTCGCTCCTGCGACGCGTCTGTTGCCGCAGGTGAATAGAACGGCGCAAAAAGCTGATAACTCTTCACCTTCAATTTCTTTACTCTGCAGGCTGGTCTTGAAAACTGAGATTGTGAGGTGGGATTTGGCGCGCTTGCAGGTGTTTTACTTCTAAGGGTACGCCGGCCGTGGCAACTCGTCCTGGTTGCGCCGCAAAGAAATCGGCCCCCTTTTGAATCTGCCCTCGTTCGGGTGAGCATCGAGTAGGTCCTTTCTTCATACTCTGCGAAACAAACTTACATAGCGTGTTTCACCAGATTTAAGGGAACGGAGCGGCAGATTCTTACTCATCAGTGGACGCTACGTCTGTCTCCTCACTCGGCTCTTGCTTCTTCCCAAACACATATGCCACCCCGATACTCACCACGTACAGCAGCAAAAGCGGGCCGGCCAGAAGCATTTGCGAGATGGCGTCTGGGGGGGTGAGGACGGCTGCTAGGACAAATACGCCGAGTGCTGCGTAACGGAACGCGCCTATGAGCGTGTGGTGCGTGAGGAGGCCGACCCGGGCAAAGAAAAAGGCCAGTACCGGCATCTCGAACGTCACCCCAAAGGCCAGCAGCGTCCGGGCGGTAAACGTCAGATACTCACTGATCTTCAACGTCGCCTGCACGCCGATACTCTGGAACTCTTCTAAAAAAAACGCAAAGGCAACGGGCAACACAATCTCGTAACAAAAGCCGGCGCCCAGCACAAAGAAAAACGAACAGAACACTACGAACGGCCACACATAGCGGCGTTCCTTTGGATATAAACCCGGCGCTATAAACTGCCAGATTTGGTAAAAAATGGCCGGGCTGGACCCGAAGAGGGCTGCGATAAAGGCGACTTTGAGCTTGGTAAAAAACGCCTCAGTCGGACTGGTCCCGATCAGCGCGTGCGGATCGGTCGTTATATTGTGCAGCGGTTGAGCCAGGAAATCAAACAGCACACTCGAAAAGAAATAGGCGGGAAGAAAAACAAGAAAAATCGCTAGCAGAGACCGAACGAGTCGGGTCCGTAACTCATCCAGGTGATCTGTGAGCGGCATGGACCGGTCGTCACAGGCCATGTCCTAAGCGTCCCCTCCAACATCCTCTTTCTTTTCCGCCGTCTCTGAAGAGGCGGCTGGCTTCGGTTTCGCGTGCAGGGCATGCTGCGCTTCACGCGTCTCCTCGTCAAGCATGATTTGCGCGTCATTGATTTCTTCGGTCAGGCTGCTGGTCGCATGACGAAATTCTCTCAGGGCTCTACCCAGACCCTTGGCCGCTTCGGGTAAGCGTTTTGGGCCAAGCACGATCAGCGCCACGACCATAATCACAACTAATTCCGGCATCCCGATTCCAAACATATTTGCCTCTTGAGTTACGGTAGTATAATCGGAAAACTGACGCAAGTTACAAACGGGAATCAGGGGTTAGGGGCTCGGGGATGAGAGAGAAAAGGAGCGAGATATGTTGCGAACAGGCATTGTGCTGGACTCACGCTATCAACACCATAACCCAGGCCAAGGGCACCCCGAGCGGGCAGAGCGGATCGGCACCCTGCTAAATCGATTTGTCTCCTATCAACGCGACGGCCTCAAACTCTTTGAGCCACGACTCGCCACCCACGAAGAAGTTGCCTTGGTCCACGATACCAGCCTGATTAACCAGGTCGCTGGATCTGCCGGCCGAGCGTCTGCCGTCTTTGATGCGGATACCCATGTTTCCGCTCAGTCGTATAAGACCGCACTCTTGGCAACCGGCGGATTGCTGACCCTTCTGGACGCGGTCATGGAACGTGAGGTGGATAATGGCTTTGCCTTGGTCCGGCCGCCCGGGCATCACGCCGAGCGAAACCGGGCGATGGGCTTCTGTTTATTCAATAGCGTCGCGATTGGAGCCCAATACCTCAGAGAACGATTCGGCTTGAATCGTATTCTCATCATGGACTGGGATCTGCATCACGGGAATGGCACGCAGCATAGCTTTTATGACGACCCAGGCGTGCTGTATGTCTCGACTCACCAATACCCGTACTATCCAGGCACGGGCGCAGCCGAAGAAGCCGGACAGGGCAGCGGAGAGGGGTATACAGTCAATCTGCCTCTTACTGTTGGCTGGGGAAATGCCATCTTTCAGCCGCTCTTTGAAGATGTGATCGACCCCATTTGTCGCCAGTTTGAGCCTGAGTTTGTTTTGATATCAGCCGGCTTTGATGCGCACGTGCGTGATCCACTTGGCGGCCTGACCGTCACCGAGGGGGGATTTAGTGCACTCGCGCGCATTCTCCTGCGTATCGCCCGCGATCACGCCCAAGGCCGGTTTGCCGCCATTCTCGAAGGGGGCTACGACCTTGAAGGTCTTGAGACCTCAGTCATCCATGTATTGGACGAAATGGGCGGCGAAAACATTGACCAGTCGCTGCCGGAATACGAGCGACAGGGCCTACTCACCAATGTACGAGCCGTGCAACAACGTCATTGGGAGCTGCCGCCTACTCCATAGTGAGAACTCATTGAAATTCTTCTTCCGACGAGCGGCCAGCAAGGAGGCCCGGAAACAGTACCGGATCAGCGTAAACCGGCGCTTTAGCTACTACTTTTTTCTTCTTCACAGCACGCCGCCGAGCTTTCGCAAAGACAGTCGGCTCGGTACCACAGCGGAAGCATTCCAAAATGGATGGCCTGCCAGGGCGCGCGCGCAACCCCGTCCTAGGGTCAATGCGCATGATGGCAATACCTTGCGGGATATCAAAATCGCGAATGGGCAGATCCTGAGTGGCCGCATGAATGAATTCGAGCCAGATGGGTGCGGCCACACCCCCCCCAGTCTGTCTTTCACCGAGCGAACGACGTTTGTCGAAACCGATCCAGACTCCCGTGAGAATGTCAGGCGTATAGCCTATAAACCACGCATCGTGGAAGTTATCACTCGTACCCGTTTTCCCGGCCACCGACCGGCCCAGCCACTTCACCCGCCGTCCGGTTCCAGCCTCAACAACACTCTGCAGCACGCTGGTCATCAGATAGGCTGTCTCGGCTGAGGTGACCTGCTTACGCTGCGGAATCAGCTCCTCTAAGGAACTTCCCTGACCATCGGTAATTCGAGAGACTACACTTGGTTCGATAAGAAAGCCCCCGGTCGCAAACGCTCCTTAGGCGCGGGTGAGCTCCAAGTGCGTAACCTCCGAGGTCCGTAGGGCGAGCGAGAGATTTCCGCTGAGCGGACTCTCAATTCCGAGTTGAGAGATATACGTAGTGAGAAAATTCGTCCCTAGTGCCCCTACTATTTTGACAGTCACGACATTGCGAGAGTGTGTGAGCGCCTTACGCAGTCTAGTTGGCCCAAAATAGCGACGTTCGTAATTTTGAGGCGTCCACGGCTGTTTCCTATCTTGGTAGGAGATCCGAGAGTCGACAATAATACTTGCCGGCGTATAGTTCCGATCCAGGGCGACAGCGTAAACCAGCGGCTTAAAGGCGGAGCCGCGCTGGCGCCTGGCTTGGGTAGCATGGTTAAATTCGCCGCGGCGGAAGTCGTAGCTCCCCACCATAGCCTTGATGTGACCAGACGTGAGATCACTCGAGATCGGGGCTCCTTCGGGCCACGGGATGCCCCTTGGCCGCATCCGGTCTGTTCACACAGCGCGTGAATACCATTCCGAATAGCCCGTTCCCCAGCGCGCTGCCAGACCGGGTCTAGGGTGGTGTGGACGTTCACCCCAAGGTGCAGGCTCACCGACTGCCTGTACCGGTCGCCGAGAAACTGTCGGACTTGCATCATAAAGTGTGGGGCCCGGGCAAGAGACACGGTTGGTCACCGGCTGCTGAAAGAGAACCGCTCCTTCCAGGCCTCCATGGCTTGGGTGTAGGATGCGGCGGTCTCTACTCCGTACGCGCCACTGCTCAGATAAATCTGGTCCGGATAGACGGTCAGAATCTCGGTCTTGCTCGCGTGGTGCTCGTGTCGGATCGACAAAATAATTTCTTGAATCTTGCGCCGGTAACTCCGCTCCGGACTGAGCAAGAGCCATTTCACTACCTGTCGGGTGATCGTGCTGCCGCCTTGGACCGTCCGGCCTGCGCGCCAATTCGCGAACAGCGCACGGCTTGTTGCCGCCATATCAATGCAAGATGCTGATAAAAACTTGCATCCTCCACTACAATGAACGCCTGTCGGACAAGGGGAGGAATTTGCTCCAGGCGAACCGAATGGCGTTTCTCTTGGTAGAACTCACCCAACGGGCTGCCGCCTGCGGCATACACCCGCAGCGCGGCGGGGGAGGCATACTCGGCCAAATGCTCAACCTCAGGAAGCGCGCGCGTCAGATCTTGACAAAAGATCCAGGCAAACCCGGGGTCGGCGAGCACCACCAGACAGCCAAGATTGATCACGAACAAGCGGACCGCATGTCGACCACGCGGCCGGTCTTCAGAGGTGACGGAATAATCACTTCGACTCGCCATACACAACACACCCTCGCCTCCCACCGTATGTTATTGTACGCGTTTGGATGTAGGCTGCCAACTCAATGCGGCTGTGTCTATTGTCACTTCCTGTTCTGTGAAATATGGCAGAGGTGAGATGGGCGACATCACGTCGCCTCTGAGCATCAGGCGAGCCCGTTCTCCTGTAAAAAATCAGCCACGATACGATTAAAATCGTCGGGCTGTTCGAAATACACGGAATGCCCCGCCTGCGGGACGGTGACGAAGCGCGCATGCGGAATTTTGCTCGTGATGCTTTGCATCGCCGGGGGTCGGGTTAAGACATCCTCTTCCCCAACCAGGAGCAATGTTGGGATTGCATGTTCCTCAATCGGGCCAGTCTTGTTTTGCATCTCCATCAGAACAGGGACCAGCTGAGGCGACACCTGGTGGTTGAGAGCTGCGATTTGCTGGTACAGAAAACACGAAGCCGGTTGCCGTTCGGGAAACGACAGGGCGTATGCGCTGGTGAGAATCTGGGCCAAATTTCCCTTGGACCGTTCACGCAGGCGGGCGCGCGTCTCGTCGATTTCCGGGGTTTCCACTCCCGCCGTGGTATCACACAGAATTAACGCGCTGGTCCGTTCCGAGTGCGCGGCAGCAAAGCCGCATGCGGTCCAACCGCCCATCGATTGTCCAGCGACGGCAGCCTTGTGAACGCCAAGATGGTCCAGCAATCCGGCCAGGTCTTCGACAAACGCATTTGGTCCTGGCCCGCTGGACAGGTCGCGCGAGTACCCGAAGCTACGATGGTCAAAAGTGATGACCCGGTAATGTTGTGAGAGCATAGGAACTTGTTGCCACCAACTCAGGTGACTGCCTCCGCCGCCATGCGCCAAAACGAGCGCTGGGCCTTCGCCATGTGTCTCGTAATACAGCTCGATCCCATTAATATTTGCAAACGGCATATTTTCTCCTTATTCCCGCTCCGCCCGCTCTGCGTGAATCTCTGCATGTGACGCGATCACACGATCTTCCTTGAGTTGGGCAATCTGCTCTGAAGAATAGTCAAGCAGTCGGCTGAGCACACTATCGGTGTGTTCACCGAGCAACGGCCCTGGCGCGGCGACATAACCCGGCGTTTGTGAGAGCTTAAGAGGTGGGCCGTCAAGGACAATATCTATGCCCTCCATCATGTCCATTCCATCCATCCCAACGCGTCCCGCGGATGTCTGCATGCGCGCCCAATAGCCACGAGCTTGGAGTTGCGGATCTTGGTCCAGGTCTTCTCCGTTTGCTACAACCCCCGCTGCAATTCCCACTTCTTGCAAACGCGACATCACATCTTCAGCAGTCTGCCGCCGTGTCCAGTCTTCAAGATGACGGTCGAGTGCGTCCTGATGTTCCATGCGATCAGCCAGCGTGGCAAAGTCTGTCTCCTGGGTCCATGTCGGACGACCTAATACCTCGCACAAACTCTGCCATTCGGTCTCAGTAAAAACAGCAATTGCACACCAGCAGTCTTCACCCCCACATCGATACACGCCGTGCGGGGCAGCCGGAGCTTCTTGTGAACGGTTGCCGGTAGGTTCACTCGGTCTGTTGTTATTTAAAATGTCTAGCATACCCGGACCAACCAAACTGGAGATGGCTTCAAACTGCGACAGGTCAACAAACTGTCCCTGCCCCGTACGCTTGCGATGCCACAGGGCCATGAGCACGGCCAGGGCACCGCTATAGCCGCCCGTCATATCTGCGTACGAATAGCCCCAGCCAGCAGGCTCTTTACCCGGATGACGCATCTGGAGCGTATAGCCGGACAACGCCTGCAGGGTTGGACCATAGCTGACATAATCCTTTTGCGGCCCGGTGTGTCCAAAGCCCGACATAGAAACGGCAATAATATCAGGCTTAATCTTTTTGAGGCTCTCGTAATCGAGACCCCAGTTGCGCATGACGCGGGCGCTGAAGTTGTCAATCACGACGTCCGACACCGCGGCGAGTTTCTGGGCGATCTCGATGCCACGCGGATCGGTCCTATTAACGACCGTGCTCTCTTTACCGCGATGCAAGTTGCCACTAAAACCACCCCGACGCGTGCCAAGATCGAGCGTATCGCGCCGCTCGACTTTAATGACCTGTGCTCCTTGGTCGGCCAAGATGCGCGTTGCTACTGGCCCAGCCACGACCCACGTAAAGTCGAGAATGCGTACGCCTTCAAGCGCGCGGCGGCCTTTCTTCTGTATCTTCATCGGCTCCTCTTAAGAGATCTCATTGATAGTCTCCAGTCTTCGGATCAATATCGCCGTACATGTCACGTTGTCAATGAAAGCCGTTGTCTTGTACCATAGACAAGCAGAAGGGAAGGAGCCCCTCTATTCTTGACGAATTTTGTCACTGTACCGCGACATGAGACCGATTCTGCTGCGCTCATGCATCCAATGTCATCTGCTCAGTGGAACAGCACAGGCAGGCTTAGTCTTGGATGACGAGTCAGTCGTCAACGGCTACGAGAATACGTACAATCGCTTGACTCGTGACTCAGACGCGCAGTACGGTATGGCGTCCGTTATTAGCAACGGCAAATGGCGGCGAACGAACGCATAACGCTATATCCGTAAATTCCAGTCCAGGCGTAGCCTGCTAGCATGGAAGATCTATGGGCGGAGGTTAGACGGCTGGACCAATGCAGATCATCCGACAGAAAGTGTTCCGGGCGATCCGAGCTCCTTACCTGAAGGGACACATGCAAACGAAGCGGACATCCACTTCACGGGTACGATCTGCCCCCCCCGGAGGTCTCAGGGCCTCACTGTAAGTGAAGATGAAAAAAATCTTGTTTGCGCGCTGGATCGACCTTGGCGTACCCATTAGTTCGCTGCCAGAGAAGCGCACTGCGTATGGTTGGCATGCTGACGATTTACGGCCAACGCTCACGATTAGCGTGCCCGATTTCCGATCGGGTACGACGCCCTGGCCTATCCGAATTGGCGCGTTTGATTATTACTAAGGCCTTGATATGAACTCGTTGTCCGTTACTGCCACTATTCCAGTCAATGGGCAAGCGGCTGGAACACAATTGCCTCTCTCTTTACTGAGGCCGACTATGTCTGGTCGTTAACTGTCAATCCGGATGGTCAGCAATCTGCACTGGAGATGCTACTCGTCAGCGTTCAGGATAACCGTGGCAATATTACCGAGGTTGAGCGATACTTTGGCAAAACAGCGAGTGACGATCCAGAGCCGGACCCTGAGCCAAAACCGAAGGTCTGTGTACGAACCCGATACGGGGAAAGTCTGTGCCAGTGATAGTTGCCCAAACCGTAGCTAATCCTGACTAGGCCGATACGGACGGCTATGCGCTTAATTGAGACGTCCTATGTCGCTTCTTTAGAAGCGTCCTCTTCAGGCTGAGCAGAGCCATTCGCTTCTGGCTCTTTTGGTGGAAAAAGCAGAGAAGCGACAATCGTAATGCTCAGGACGATGGCAATAATCCCTAACGAAAGGCCAATCGGGATTTTATACACATCGACCAAGGTCATTTTGACACCGACGAAACCGAGCACCACGCCAAGCCCGTAGCGTAGGTAAACAAACAGATCCAGGACGCCGGCAATCAGGAAGTACAAAGCGCGCAAGCCAAGCACAGCAAAGACGTTCGAGGTATAGACAATGAACGGGTCCTTGGTCACCGCAAAAACTGCGGGAATGGAGTCCACCGCAAAAATGAGGTCCATACTTTCAACTGTGATGAGGACCACAAAGAGTGGGGTGGCAAACAGTTTGCCGTTTTTGCGAACAAAGAAATGCTGGCCCTCATACACATCGGTCACCGGCATAAAGCGGCGCAGAAGCTTGACTGCAGGGTTATTGCCGGGATCGGTTTCTGTGTCTTCTGACAGGAGCATCTTGATGCCGGTAAAAATCAAGAACGCACCAAAAATATACATCACCCAATGGAAGTGATGCAGCAGCGTCGCTCCCACCGCGATAAAGAGACCGCGCATAAGGAGTACGCCTATGATCCCCCAAAAGAGGACGCGGTATTGGTATATCCGAGGAACGGAAAAATAGGAGAAGATCAATAGAAAAATAAAAATATTGTCGACGCTGAGCGATTCTTCAATAAGATACCCAGCAAGAAACTCAAGCGCCGGCTCCAGCCCATGGCTGTAATAAATCCAGCCGTCAAATAACAGCGCCAGGCTCACCCATAAGAGACACCACAGCCCGGCTTCTTTTCTCGACACCTCGTGAGCGTGACGATGGAAAACTCCAAGGTCAAGAATCAGGATGGCAAGAACGATAACAGTAAAACCGACCCAAAGACCCAGACTCGCAGACATGCAGTATCCCGTTCGCTTAACCGACTACGGAACCACGCTCACCGGTGAGTTGCTCATAGATTTCTTGATAACGTGAGGCAGCCCGATCAATTACGTCCTGCGGTAAATGCGGCGCAGGCGGTCTACGGTCCCAGCCCAGCGAAATCAGGTAATTGCGAATAATTTGTTTATCATGGCTGTCCTGAGATTTTCCAGGCTGATAGGATGCGGTCCGCCAAAAGCGCGACGAGTCCGGCGTAAAAGCTTCGTCAATCAAAATGAGCTGACCGTCGCACTGGCCAAACTCAAATTTTGTGTCTGCCAAGAAAAAGCCTTTGGTTTCCGCATAGGTGTGGGCAGTATTGTATAAAGTCAGGCTGGCATCTCGGACTTGAGCGGCCAGGTCCGCGCCAGTCAAACGTTCGACTTCGGCAAAAGAAATATTCTCGTCATGCTCGCCTTCTGGGGCTTTGGTAGATGGAGTAAAAATAGGCTCTGGCAGGCGTTCGCTTTCTCGCAAGCCTTCGGGTAGAGCGATACCGCATACAGCTCCAGTCGCCCGATACTCTTGCCAACCGGACCCGGCCAGATAACCGCGCACGATGCATTCGACCGGCAATGGCTGTGCCTTTTTTACCAACATCGAGCGGCCGGCCAGACTCTCCCGCGCAGATTGGAACACAGCCGGGAAATCATCCACATCAACAGAAAGAAGATGATGCGGCACAATGTCAGCCAAGCGGTCAAACCAAAAACGTGACACTTGGGTCAAGACGCGTCCTTTTCCGGGAATGCCTTCATGCAACACGACGTCAAAGGCGGAAACACGGTCTGTTGCAACGATCAGCAGATGATCGTCAGTTTCGTAAATGTCTCGAACTTTTCCGCGTCGCGCTGGAGGTAGTCCTTCAATATTGGTCGACAATACAATGGGCTCACTCATAGCCGTCTTTTCCCTCTCCTGTGCAGATACAGTACTACCAGTTGTAAGCGAGCAGCGATTCTAGCAGACTGAGCCACCTTCTCTATATACCCCACACGGGTACCGCTGAGATGACGACTCTTCATTCTCCTACCTACCCGTCCCTCTAGATGGACTCCACACGCAACGTCGTTCTTGACTGTGTTAAAAGGGGACGGCGGTAAGCATGAAAGTGAACGTCCCTATTGGCTGTGACGAAAACGGTGCGACTCCAGGTCACTACCACCCGCACACTGGGCAGGGCCACCATTTGCGCCCAAAACGCCGCGCGCTGGGCTTCATCCTGCTCCGTGGCGACCAGCGTTTTTTTTCGAGGAAGGGCCAAAAGCTGGAGCACCCGGCCTGCGGTCGCCCGACTGACCTCCACCTTCAAGCGCCGCCGAATAAACGCTTGCACCTCGTCCACCGCCGCATCGTTGGCGGTCTGCTCGATGTAGCCCTGCACGCGCGCGGCCTGGGCAGGCGTAAGCTTCGCGGGGTGGCCTCCCCCGTGAGGCTTGGTGGCAACACTCCCCGTCTCCCGCCGCTGGCGGAGCAACTTCTTGACATAGGCATAGCTCACGCCGAAGAGATCCGCCACGGTTTGTTGCAGCGCGCTCACGCTATTACTGTCCCAGGAGCTGTCGTGAAAATTCGCGGGTCACCCATGGGGGTGCGGGAGGAATAGAAAGGAACGGGGCGTAAAGCCCGCGTCCCGTAACCCCTGTAGAATTAGGGCTTTACATCTATTTTGAGGAGGTTACGAGAATCACCATTTCTATTTTGCTAGATCACTCCGGTTTCTGCCAGTTCCGCCAACCGGCCTGCAGCCAGACCGAGTTCTCCGCTGTACACTTCGCAATTATGTTCCCCGAGGAGCGGTGGGCGGCGCGCGATGCGCCACGGCGTGGCGGTAAAGTGGCTTGGGCCGCCAGGGTAGCGGAACGACTGACTCAGCTCTGGATGTTCGACGTCCGAGAAAAAGCCTCGGTAGTTCAATTGCGGATCATCCACCAAGGCTTCGGGCGGTCGGACCATAGCATACGGAATACGCCGTAACTGCGCGCCTTCCATCAGTTCCGCCACGCTGTAGTCTTCGGCCCAGTCATCAAGAATATCGAACAGATGTTCGGCGTTTTCTTTTCGATAGGTCAGGTCTTCCCAGCGCGCGTCGTCGAGGTCCCGGGCTCCGCCATCACCCTTCACCCATTCGACGAGCGAGGTCCAATCGCCAAGTGAACAGTGCATGACATACCCGTCACGGCATTTGGCCACGCGGAAATAACGGCTCCAATGCAAACTGCCCTGGCGTTTTTCAATGCCAAGACCTTGGTGGTAGAACGGTGCGATATGCTCCACAGCCCCGGCGGCTGCTTCTTGCATACTCACATCAACCCATTGGCCCTCGCCTATGGCATCACGCGCCCACAGTGCGGACATGGTCCCAATAGCCGCAAAAAAAGATGCACTGTGGTAGGCTTGCAGCCCCATGCCGTGCAGCGGCGCTTCTTCCGGGAAACCATTAGTCCACATCATCCCGCCCACGGCTTCGGCCACTATGTCTGAAGCGCGATAGTCCTTATACGGTCCGGTTTGGCCAAACGGCGTAATTGAGGTGAGTACGATGTTCCGGTTGATCTGCTTTAGATCCTCATAGCCGAGACCGCACTGGGCAAGTGTTCCTGGGGCTACGGATTCGACTACAATGTCCGCTTTTACAACCATCTTTTTGAAGAGATCCTGTCCAGCCGTCTGATTCAGATCGAGCGTAATGCCGCGTTTACTCGTATTGTAAAACCAAAACAGGAGGCTGCGCTCCGGATGCGGTTTGTCGTCAAGAAACGGACCGATGCGACGCATGGCATCTCCACTCGGCGGCTCAATCTTGAGAACGTCTGCCCCCATATCCCCAAACAATTTAGCGCACAGGGCACCTTTGATATCGGTCAAATCAAGGACTCGCAGGTCGGACAGAGCAGTCATAGCAATGATCACTCCTAGTCCACGGGGACAGCCGTGTAGCCGCCTTTACAGGGATTGCCTTCGCAAATCCACATGGTTCGTTCAGTCAGGTTCATGACAATTGAGGCATTGGTCTGTACCTGTTCCAGCTCGTGCGCCCGCGTATCGGGGTGACGACAAATCGAACTGGGATAGTTGAAGTGATCTTGCAGGATGGTCTGCAATGTCTCAACACAGATCTCTCCACGTTGCTGGGCAAGAAATTTCCCTGAGCGACAGGAGCGTAAAATAGTATCTGGGAAAATCTTCCGCCCCTCGTCTGGAACCGGTAGCCGGCTTTCGAAATGGTTCGCATGCGAGAGAGTACCGTCTTGACTATACAGGTACTCAACTCCACTTGGGTTCGTTTCAATATCAATGGCTTCTCCATCCATGTGTCCAATCAGATAATTGGCCGATGCTCCGGTTTGATGGTTGAAGATTTTCGCCAACGCCTCTCCCATTGAAAAAGAGCTAAGAATTCCTCGACACAGAATGTGAAATGGAAGGCCGACTTTTGTGCTATCACTCACCAGCAAATTGACGCATACGCCGAGACCGGCTGAGTTCATACCAATCTTTGCAACGATGCCAGCCTCGGTGTAGGTCAGGACTGTAGGCTTCTCCTCTTGCCCTTTTTGTTTGATGGTTAACAAAAGCACGTGTCCGTCGAGTTTGGGCATCCAGTCCCAGTTCTGTCCAAGAAGAGTATGTCCAGACGCGGTTGCTTCGGGTGTTGCCGCCAGAGCCGTACATTCGCCAAGATGGGGTGTTTCTTTGAACATGATTTCTGTTCGAGAGTTTATGGCAACAATCTCTTCGAGTTGATTGCCGGACGCCTCCGCAATGCCGCGAATTTCCTCAAACAGATCAGCGTCAAATTGTTCAATGACCGGTACAAAGAGACTTGCACGAGAGAGAACCTGCTCACGCGAAAGACCAGCATAATGGGCAAAGATTTCAAAATAGGTTTCGACATTATCCCGCACCAGCGGCCGAAACGCCTCGCCGTGAGCATGGCCGATATCACGAGGAAAGCCTTGTAGGGTCAAATGGGGAATAGCTAGAGGGTTCATATCGGTCTCCTTTTTCTCACTATAATTTGACAAACAAATCTTTGACCCCTTCGCTTGTGAGCTGGGATACGCTGGTGATTTTATCGCTAAAGGCTTTGAGCGAACTGAGCGAGCTCGTGCCAACGTCAATCAGAATTGAGAAGAGCGAAAAACCAAGCGTTTCTTTCGCCGCCCGAAAGCGTTCGGCCCAGTCTTCGTGCACCCGGCATTCGCCATCCGTAATAAACACAATATCGCCGCGTTTAAAACGAGACTCTTGGATACACGCCAGGGCAGCATCGAGCGGTTTTTCAAAGTCCGTCCCGCCACCGGGGAAATACTCTGCCAGTTGCATGACATTATCTATTTCTGCCTCGTGGCGAACGCGCGGGTTGAGATCGACAACCTGAAGTGGGACGTTTGCGGACGAAAAACAAATCGACCGAAACAGGCGGCGTTCGCGGCGAGCAATTTCTAACAGCGTTAACGTCAATGCCTTGGCCCAGATTTCTTTATCGCCCATCATAGAAGAGCTGCCGTCTAAGCACACGACAACCGGACCTTTGCCCTTCTCCTCCACCCCTCGCAAGTCGTACTGTAAAAGTTCATTATCCACAAAACGCCGGATAAAGTCTTTCCGTAAGACGGGGTGCTGCAGGCTTACTAACTCGTGCGGCAGCAACCGACTCAGTTCAGCTCCTACACCGACCTCAAAGACCTCATCATTCCTGCGCTCAAAGATCTTACGCCGCAGGGCGAGCGCGTGGTGTTTCATCCGCCCGACCAGCTTAGCCAGCTTTTTGAGTTTGTCGTTGCCAGCCAAGT
>CAZBUD010000084.1:0-16534 GCA_964495015.1 uncultured Enterobacteriaceae bacterium
GCCTATTCTTCATCGCGCAACGCGCATAGCCGTCTGCTCAGCGAGCTGTGTAGGTCGGGATTGGTTCGTCTCTTCCGACCTACGTAGTATCTTTATTTTAGAAAAATTTTATCACGCTACGGGCAACCCGACTGCCCTGCTTGAGTAGGTCGTACGCCTCATTGACCTGTTCAAGCGAAAAGGTCTTGGAGACCAGCTCGTCAATCTTGATCTTCTTATCCATATACATGTCGAGCAAACGCGGCATGTCGATACGGGGACGGGTGGAACCATAATAAGAGCCCTGAATTCTTTTCTCCATGAGTGTGAAGATATTGGGATTGATCGAGATGCGAGAGCCGTCCGGAGAAACGCCTACAACGGTACACAGGCCTCCTCGCCCGGTCATTTTGAACGCGAGCTCAATGGTCTTAGGAGAACTGATGACCTCGAAAGTGTAATCAGCGCCGCGTCCGTTGGTCAGTTCCATGACGGCCTTGAATGGGTCGTCCTGTCCTGGGTTAATGCAGTGCGTCGCGCCGAAGGTCTTAGCAAACTCAAGCTTTGAGTCGAGCAAGTCAATGGCAATAATCTGGCGCGCGCCGGCTAGCGCGCAGCCCTGAACTACATTCAGGCCAACGCCACCACAGCCAATAACGACCGTCGAGCTTCCAGCCTGTACGTTGGCCGTATTGATGGCCGCCCCAATGCCGGTCATCGTGCCACAGCCGACAAAACAAGCGCGATCAAGTGGAGCGTCTTCACGTATTTTGATCGCGCAACTTTCGTGCACAACCGCCTCTTCAGCAAACGAGGCAGTATAGGCGAAGTGGAATATTTCCTCGTTGCTCTTACGCAGACGCGTCGTACCATCGAGAAGCGTCCCGAGCGCTTTAGGGCGCGTTTCGCACAGATGCGGTTTCCCCTGTGTGCAATAATGGCACGTGCCACACACGGGATTAAAGGAGAGGATGACATGATCGCCTTCTTTGACCGAGGTGACACCAGCCCCGATTTCTTCAACGATGCCGGCACCTTCATGTCCTAAAACCATGGGCAGCGGCATACGCATATCCCCGGTCATAACGTGGAGATCGCTATGGCAGGCGCCATTAGCCGCTATTTTGACTTTAACCTCACCGGTTTTAGGAGGATCGATGTGGAGATCTTCGATTATGAGTGGCGTGTTTGGTTCATACAGTACTGCAGCTTTCATGTGCGTTCCCTCCTGTTGATACAACCTGCTCCTGGCAGGGCACCGAGATGATAAACGGCTTGGAGGTGGGTGTCTAGGAAGTGGGGTTTGAAACCAGCTCTCTCAGCTATTCCTCCGGAGGAAGGACGCGGTACCCCAGCGCTAAGATTGCTTTTAGCGTTTCTACTACCGTCCCGCTGTCGTATTCTTTCTCTTCTTCCGAGAGTTTTGTGCAGGGAATAAGGCCAGGATGGGTCCGTTCCTCATCTGAGCGACGAGGGCCATGCTGTCAGCCTTCGGTAAAACGCCGCTGCGCCCACACATCATGATTCTTTTCCGCGAGTTCCTCGAGAATCTCATAGAGACCATTAGGGAGCGCGACATCTTGGGTTGGTATCGGACCAGGCTTGTAACGCATGATTCACTTAGTATCCGAAGGAATTGTGCTCTGTGGGGATGAAGCGTCTGACGATGCAGACACTTCTTTTTTTGTCCTGTTCGGGTATCACAGCTGTAATATATCTTTCCACGTCGACTCGGATGATTGTTTCTTCTTCAGCTGCGAACGCTTTGCCGGCCTCAGTATTACTCAAATATTTTTGATAAGGCCCTATACGTTGGTAGAACTGCCATCCTTTGCTTATGAGGAGCTCGACCGTGTTTCGGTAATGTCTCCACAGCTCTCCCTACGGTCAGAATCCTTCTATCCCTGCGTTGCGAGCTACCACAATACCAAGCGTTGCTGTGATCCATCGATCGACTTCAAGGCCCATTAAAACGGGAACAATTGCTCCAACGATAATGGAGAGAAGTCGAAGAGTATTATATCGATTCTGAGCACTCTTTGCCTTGCCTTCCATCCACACTACTTGGTCAAGCCAACGGGACCGCGGAACTTTTTTAACCGATCATCAATATCGAGTGAGTCGATAATGGTCCCAAACTCTTGTTTGAGCCAGTCATCCTAAGTCGCCTCTGCCATATTCTCTCCGCTTGGACAAGAATTTGTAATCTATGTCCTCTCGCTTCTCCTGCACGCTACGCCTGAGGTTCCTTGAATGCCAGTCTTCAAAAGGTGTTGCCAAAGCCCCGGCACTCAGGCAAAACGAAGACTATCTTGAAGAAAAGGAGACAGACTTATGATGTCGCTCGTGGCGAAGCTTACAATTAAGGAAGGCAAAGAACAAGATTTCATCGATGCGATGAAGGATGTTGTCCCTGCCGTGCGTGATGAGCCGGGGAATCACGCGTATATTATGAATCGTTCCAAGGAGAACCCGCGCATGTTTGTGTTCTACGAAGAGTATGCGGACAAAGCCGCGTTTGATGCCCACCGGAAGCATCTGGGTGAACTTGGTGTTGACCTTGCGGCCATTCTCGACGGTGCTCCGGCTCTTGAGATCTACGACAAGATCTATTAAACGCCGTGTAAGCGCCCGGCGCAAAAACGTCGTTCGATTTTCTTTGGTGCGTCATGAGAAGGGGTACGGTAGGCCGTACCCCTTTTGCTATTTTCAAAGTAAGAACGGGACAAAAACGGGGCAAAAAAGAAGAAGAGAATTCTATGCTGGAAATTGATCCACAGCTCAAGCAATACGCCCAACTGGACCCCGTGACGGTCACTGCCGAGGACATCAAAGCTTTTGCCGAGGCGCTCGGAGACCCGAACCCTTTGTATCTCGATGCGCAGGCCGCCCGCCAGGCTGGCTATCCGCATGTGATTGCCCCGCCAATGTTCTGCATGCAAATGCGTGGTGGCCTGATGTTGCCTGAGGTGCCACTGCCGTCCGGCCTCACGAGTTTACATGCGGGTCAAGAGCTCGACTTTTATGACGAAATTGTGGCTGGTCAGACGTATACGATTACCGCGCGAGTGGCTGAGGTCTATGAAAAAACAGGCCGCAGCGGTCCAATGGATATCATCGTCCGGGAGGCTACCATCACCGATGCGACAGGGCGGACGGTGGTGACTATTCGAGAGCGGCAAATCGTGCGCTCTCCAGACAAAAAGATTTAAGAGGGGGTCCAAAAAGTCCATTCCGGGCGTCGCCCGGCTGCAACCAGTGTGTCTAGCGTTTCCCTGCATTGCCATATCCCTCGGATATAGCTGCTTCGGGCGCCTTGGTCACACCGTTTTCGCGCGGGCTTTGGCCACAGAGACACTTATTAGACACCCTCATAAGAGCGTTTTCGGCTCGCTGATGCTCTTCAAGGATGGCCGGGATTTCCTCTGGGGCAATCCTACCCCGGTATCGGCCACTGCTGAAAGGGGGTAAATTTTCAAGGCCTTGTGTGGTTCCTTGAGGCCTCGTGTGTGGCGATTTCTCTACGTTTGCGGCTGCTGATTGTTCCCGGAGAGTGAGTAATATGCGCATCACCCTAGATCCGTGGGGAGCGGATTATGCCAGCCAGCTTGCAATTCCTGACGGAGCTGAGAACGACGACTCCGCTTCACGAGTCGCAGATGAACAGATTGAGGACCGTCCCTGGGTGCCTATTGATTCCGAACCGCCAACTGCGCCCAGTGTGACAGCCGTTGTCGATGGGGTGATGCGTAGTGATGCGCTCGGAATGGTAAACGACGGGCGGCGGAGCGCTCTGGCACTGTTTGGATCCTATGCCGCCGGGGCTGTCGTCATTGGATCCCCGGTGCAGGTGGTTGAACGGAAGGTCGACCGCCTCCTCATTATAGGTGGGAATTGGCTCGATCCTGATTCTGTCGAACTGCCTTCAAGTACGGGTGCGTCTTTAGTATACGAAGGGTTGAGTTCCTCTGCGGAAACATATGAGGAAATTCGTTCTTCCTTGATCGAGGAGATGCGCAGAGCCGAGGCTCAAGTAGCAGAAACCCTGGCTGCTCGCGAATACCTCGTTCTCGCCGACGGGAATCTGTCATTTTATGGCGGGGGGTCTTCTGTGGTTGGCGTCATAAAGAGAGTCCAGAGGATTTATCTTTCCCCCGAGAAGGCACGCATTCTGGAGAAACTCCAAACCGGCCAACGAACTCCTCTTTTCCGTATTGAAAGTGGTCGGAAAAGTGGAGGGTACGACGTGTTTAGCTGTTACCTGCGGCTCGCCCAGCCACGATCTTTTGAAGTCCCGTTGGCTGGCTTAGTGCGTCTGGAAGTGAACGCCTCCCTTCCCGAAGATACGGCCGTACTACTTCTAGAGCAGGCCGCGAAGAAAGTGAGAGAGCTTGCTTCCCGCGCTCCCAAAGATCCCCGAGCGCCTCAGAATCTTATTCCAGTCGGTGGTTTAGAGAGAGACTTACGTCATAGGTTGGGTGACCCGCATCTCGTGCTGCGCCGTATTCGGCAAAAGCTGCAAGTTATATAGGAGTGATGGCTTGGTCACAGGTCTTATCCGAGGTCTTGTTTGTCTAATTTGTCCACTCTATCCATGATGGAGGAAGCATGGGAAAAGTTATCGGCACGCAGGATGCCACACCCTTAGAGTTTTGGATGCTGCTTGAGGACGGCGAGCAAGTCCAGATGGACGAAGCTGTGGTCGTGGATACGACGACGCCTGATGGAGAGAAGCTCCAACTCTTCGGCATCATCGACATCATTCGCGCCAAGCACCAAGGATCAAACTATGATTCTGATGTAATAGAAGCCGAACGTGGCCTACTACCGGTTGAGTTATCGATTGCCGCGCATGTCAGAATAACTCGCATACTGCCCGAATTTTATTATCCTCCTCTTCCTGGACGTTCCGTTCGTGTTGTGAGCGGGGACGAATATGCCCAGGCGCTCTTTATGGACAAGATGGAGCGCAAGTTTCCAATCGGACTGTCTCTGTCTGGCAAAGAGGTCGTCTATGGCAATCTCGATTTTTTGGACGGACGCAAGGGCGCGCATATGAATATCAGCGGCGTGTCAGGCATCGCGACCAAGACGACGTACTCCACCTTTCTGCTGCACAGCTTGCTGCACTGCGGCCATCTGACCGACGCAAAGAATACGCACGCCATTATCTTTAACGTCAAAGGCGAAGACCTATTGTTCCTGGACAAAGCGAGTAACGCCATCGAGCTCGAAGATGAAGCCCTCTACGGCCAGATGGGCCTACCTGCTGAGCCGTTTGATTCTGTCCAGTTCTATGTGTCGCCAACTGAGAATGCGCGCGGGCCGATTATGCCCAAGGTCGGATCGCGTAAGGCGGACGAAGTCACAGCGTACTTTTGGACCGTACGCGATTTTTGTCGTCAGCGCCTGCTGCGCTATCTGTTTACCGAAGGCGGGGAGGAAGCCTCGCTGCTCTCCACCCTGATTTACCAGGTGGAGCGCAAGCTCTTAGAAGCCGCGGAGGATGCAGACAAAGATGGCCCGGGCCCAGGCGTGTTTGTGTCTCTTATTAAAGAGGATGGTGACGAAGAAGAGGCCGCCGTCCCCCCAACGGAGATTCGGAACTTTCCCGCCCTGCTCCGGGCTATGGAAGTGATCGCCAGTTTAACCAATCACTCAGCAGGTACGGTTGGGGCCTTCATGCGGCGTTTATATGGGGCAGAGGAAAAGATCGCGCACGTTATCCGTGACCCGGAGGATGCCGACGCAGCCCAGCACACGATCAACTGGCGCAACAAGCAGGTAACAGTCGTCAGTCTGTCCGGACTATATGAAGTTGCTAAGAGCTTTGTTGTGGGCTCCGTACTACAGCAAATTCAGCAAGAGAAAGAAGCGACCGGATCAGCGGAACCACTGTGCTTTATCGTAGTGGATGAATTGAACCGCTATGCACCGCGCGACGGCTGGTCACCTATTGGAGAGCGACTGCTCGAAATTGCCGAGCGCGGACGGTCAAGTGGGACCATTTTAATCGGCGCGCAGCAAACGGCCTCGGAGGTAGAACGCCGCATTGTTGCTAATCCAGCCTTCCGGATTGTAGGTCGGCTGGATGCTGCAGAAGCCGAGCGGGCGGAATACGGATTTTTGCCACCGACTCTACGCCAACGTGCCGCTATTTTGACTTCCGGTCGGATGATCGTGTCCCAGCCTGATATTCCAACCCCGATACCAATTCTGTTCCCTATGCCAGCCTGGGCCACACGAGCGGATGAACAGAAACTGCCGCCTGCCAACCTGAAGCTACGCCGTGTCAGAGAAAGTGAGTATTAGGGCAGGGGTGTTCGTATGCGGTTTCTCCACACCTCAGATTGGCATGTCGGCCGCACCATCCGTAGTCGCTCGCGCATGGACGAGCACCGGGCCGTGTTTGCCGAGATCGTTGACATTGCCAAACAGGAGGAGGTGGATGCCGTCCTCGTGACGGGCGATATTTTTCACGAGCGCCGTCCGCCTCTTGCCGCAGAGGAGCTTGTCGCCCATACGCTGGCGGAGTTGGCACGGGCAAATATCGTGTCTGTGCTGATTCCCGGCAATCACGACGATGCTGCGCGCCTGCGCACGCTGAAACCCTTGGGCGATTTGCTGCAAGTTCACATTATGGTGGACTTGAGTGAAGATCCGACTGACTTAATTATTCCGATTCAAAGTCGTAGACAACACGAGCAAGCCCTCGTCGGTTGTCTGCCCTACCTTCATCCGCACCAGGTATTGACGGCAGCAGAAGGGACGGGCAAGAACGAGAACGAACGACTTAGTACCTACCAAAGCAAGGTCCAAGACTATCTGCGCATGTTGGAAGAAACGATGCTGCAGATGGACAAAGAGGCCGTCTCCCTATGTATGGCGCATGCCCATATTTCGGGTACGGAATTTGGCGGGGGAGAATGGCGGTCGAGCGTGTTTCCCATTGACCCTGGCATCTTACCCAGCCGTGTACACTATGTGGCCCTGGGTCATATGCATGAGCCGCAGAAAGTCACTGGGACGAACGCCCAAACGCGCTATGCCGGATCCATCTTGCAAATGGATTTTGGCGAACGCGGACAACAGAAAAGCGTGTGTCTGATCGAGGCCCATCCAGGCAAACCAGCGGAAGTCTCTCAGATTGCACTGACGAAGGGCAGGTCGCTCCTGCGCCGGACAGGGACGACAGAAGAAATCTTGTTGCAAGTGGAGGAGTTTGCCAATGCCTGGGTCGAGGTGGTTCTGAAATCAGAAGGGCAAACGCCTGAGCTGATCGAACACATTCGTGCGCTGCCTGGCGTAGTCTCACTCCGGTTTGAAGAGAGACAAACAAGTGATTCGAAAAGTGGCATTGCTGCTGTGCTGCATCCGCGTGACCGACCGGCAGCCGAGCTTTTTACGGAATATTACAAGACACGCCGAAACGCTGAGCCTGAGCGCCAGCTCATCGCATTGTTTGAGCGGCTGTATAGGGAAGTGAGCACAGCCAGCGATTATTCGGTATGAGTGCGCGCCACTAATCCGGGTGATGGTCAAGGTTCCCTCTAACCCTTTAACCCCCAATTCCTCGTTGTTATGAGACCGCAGAAACTCATTCTGAAAAACTTCATGCCTTTTCGGGTGACCGGAGATCAGGCCCACGAGGTGGACTTTTCGCCGCTCGACCTCTTTTCCATTACCGGACCTATGGCAAGTGGAAAGTCTGCTCTTATCGACGCCATTGTGTGGTGTCTGTATGGCCGAACTGCCCGCTATGGTTCGGATTCAAAAGGTGTCATATCAGCGGGCGAGAACACGTGCGAAGTCGCTTTGGACTTCACCGTCGGCAAACGCTGGTTTCGGGCTGTACGCAGGACGGGCAAGATCACAGATTCTGGTTTGAGTGAACGCGAAGGCCAAGGCGAGAGCGAAGCGTGGATACAGGATAGATCTGGGTCCGCGTTGTTGACTAAGAGGATTGAGGAATTGTTGGGACTGGACTTCGACAGTTTCACTAAGACGGTCATCCTGCCGCAGGGGCAATATGCCGAGTTTCTGACCAGCGAACCCAAAAAGCGGCGCGACCTCTTAGCCAAGATTCTTGAACTTGGCATCTACTCTCGTGTTGCAGACCAAGCCAAGTTTGTTGCAGCACAGGCCAAAGCACGGGCGGAGACCCTGCGCGAAACGTTAGCGCAATATGCTGGGCTGAGCCGGGACCACGTTCTCCTCCAGAAGCAAGAGCTGTCCGCACTCATACACCGAATTGAACAAATCTCTGAGCAAGAGAAGCTGTTACAGCGCGTAGTGCAACAAGTCGATACAGTTGCCGGACTGCGAAGTCGTGTGGCTGAGTTGCAGACGGAGAGACAGTCGCGTCAGCGGGAAAAAGAACTCGCCCAAAAAAAGTCTGATGAAGCGGTCGCGCACGTTCGTGTGCTGACGCAAGAGTTAGCCCAACTCGGTCAAGAACGAGAAGCGCTCGAGTATAATGCTGTGCGACATGACACTGTCAAACGTGCGGTGGCACACCTCCATGAATGGGCCGTGGCGTGCCAAGAGACGGATCAGAAAAACATTGAATATACCCAGGTACAAGAAGAAGTTGACGCGTTGAGACAACAGATCACAGCTCACATGCAGCAAGTCGAACAAGGACAGGCGCAGCATAAGGCTCATACTGCCGCGGTTGAGCAAGTCGTGTCCCAAACGGGTGACGTTCCCGCGCTCACAGAAAAGCTCGGTGTAGCAAGACGCCGGAAAGAGCTTCAACAGCAACAACAAAAATGGACTACCCAACTTGAGTCCTTGCGTCAGCAACAGTTGTCGATACAACAATCCCTGAATGACTTGCAGCAGCAAACGTCTACCCACGGGCAGATTGCCCGAGAGCTGAAAGAGAAGTTCGAACGAGCGAAAGAAGATGAGCAGCAAAAGCGCCAATTGACGGCGGAGGCTGAGCTCCTGGGGCGAGAACTGCAAGAGGCAGCGAAGGCGGAGAAGCGGGCACAGGCGGAAGTTGAGACTGTGCGGGCCGCACTCGCCACAGCAGATCAAGTCGCGCAGAATGCGCAGCAAAAGCTAGCCCAAGCTGCAGAACAAGAGCGGGCCGCCCGCACGGCGCTTGAAGACAATCAGCGTCTGTCTGAGGCGGCACACCTGCGCGAGACACTGCACGTTGGCGATGCCTGTCCCGTCTGTCAACGATCGGTCAGCGAAATCCCAGTAGTGAAAGAGGCCGGAACTGACTTGAAACGGCGGCGGTCTCAAATGGAACGCGCCCAAGAGACTGCTGAGCAGACGCGTAAGAATGCCCAAGAGGCACGCGGTGCTGTTGCGGCGGGCCAGGCTCGACTTGCTACGGTAGAACCAGAATTCAAAGAACGCGAACGCATCCGTCAAGTAGTCCAAGACCGATTCGTATCACGTTTCCCTGGATATGCGTCTCTTACTGAAGCACTCAGTGCTTTACAAGTACAACAGAAAGAACTGGTTACTACACTCAAAGCCGTTGAAGTCCAGACTAGGTCTGTTGAGCAAGAAAAAGCGAAACTGATAAGCCAGCGTGAAACTGCGCAACAAGAAAACGCAAAGCTGGCTGAGGCGCTGCGAGGTACGACGGAGAGCCTGGATAACCATAGCCGCCAGCTGGAAGTGCTGGAGCGTGTGCTTGTGGAATTTCTTGCGCCTGGAGAGGACCCTGAGCAGAGTGTGGCGCAACGCCGGAGCACGGTTATTCGAGCCGAACAGCAGCTGAAAGAGTCCGAGCAAGCACTACGTCAGGCGGAATCGGTCCTGAACACACTCAATACAACACAAGTCCAAAAAGAGGGCAGTCTGGCATTGCTCGCATCTCAACACGAAGGCGCGCTAGTACGAGCAAATCGAGAAGCACGGGTCGTACGAGAATGTCTTGGGCTCGCTGAAGACGCATCTTTGCCGGAGGCCAAGGAAGTACAGAACGAGCTCCACACCCTTTCGCAAATGCAGGCTCAGTATACAAGTTTAGTGCACCAAGAAGAGAAAGTTCGGGCGCGTCGAGAGAATGACGAACGTCAGGCGGCGGAGCTTCAAGCCGACGTTAACGCGCGAGGGCGAGTAATGAAAGAAACACAGGCGAAATACAATCTAGCTCAAAATATGCTCGAAAAGGAACGGGTAAAGCTCCACGAGACGATCCGGCTACACAATCTCACTGAGACAGGGGAAGACGGAGAAAATATAAAAACCCAGCGTGAGACCGTACGAGGCAGAGTGATTGCTCTGCAAGAACAACGCGGCCGGTTAGAGGCCGAACACGCTGAAGCGGAGCGTCGCTGTGCTGAGAAGGAGCAAGATGAAGCAAAGCTCCGCGCAGCGGAAACCGAAGAACGCTTGGCATCCGATCTGCGGAAGCTTTTAGGCTCGGAGTTTACCGACTTTCTTTCGCGCGGGGCGATCGAAGCCTTGATGCACGATGCCTCGATCCATCTCCAACGTTTGACGCATGGTAGGTATGCATTTGACATTGCCTACCGAGGTCAGACCATTAATATCCAGATTGTTGACCACGAGAATCAGCGCCGAACCCGACCCACACATTCGCTGTCCGGCGGAGAAACATTCCTGGCTTCACTCGCTATTGCTTTGGCCCTGTCTCAAGGCTTTCGGACGGTGGCCACTAGACGAGCCGCCCAGACCTCTACCGAGTGCCTCATTCTTGATGAAGGATTCGGCACGCTAGACCGGGAGGGGTTACAGATGGTGACTGAGACGCTGCAAGAGCTGCGTGGTGAAGAAGGCCGCATGGTCGGCATCATCACCCATGTCGAAGAAGTCGCAGCCGCCATGCCTAAGCGCATTGAGGTCCGCAAAGGTAGCCGCACGAGCGAAATTACGGCATCGGGGTAATCAACAAGACGGACCTCAAAAATGCTGTCAGAACGACTTACGGCGGCGAGGCGCTATCTCAACGACGCCCGCTACCTCCAGGACGATGGACGGTTCGAGAGTGCTGTTTCCCGTGCCTACTATGCTGGCTATCAAGCCATGTGGGCTGCACTGGGTGAGCCTTCAAAGGGAGGACAATGGAGACATATTGGAATCATCAGCTATTTTGTAAGGGGGTGCTGGCGTGACCCCTATCATCCTGAAACCGGTCCTGGTCTCCTACAACCGCTTCGTTTTTCTCCCCATCGCCTGTATCAGTTTCGTATTGATGTAGATTGTGACCTAACCCCAATGAGTGCTAGAGGTGCTGAGGAGTGCATCGAGGCGGCGGAACGGGCTATCGCAGAGATTGAGCGCCTGAGTGCGGGAGCTGAGTCATGAGCGTTCTCGAACAGAAGGAAAAAAATTTAGCAGAAGCGGTGGCTCTCCTTATCGCGGAGATCCACAAATCCTTCCCCGCTGCCTCTAGTGGTCCCATTGCGCCATAGAAAGATGAAGATTTTACCCTAGCAGTGGAAATCCCTGCGGCCTCAATCGAGAACAGGTTATGGATGAATGCATTCGCTATGTCCTGCGAATAGAAGACTAATTCGGCTTTTCCATTTTGACTTGGGTGAGAGAGGCTTAGAAAGAGGAAAAGGAGGTCTCCATGTCACTCAATTCAACAACTGTTGGCTCTGTTGGAGAACCATTTGTCAGCGAAGTCGATGCCCGCTGGGTCATGTCCTACGCTGCTGGACTTGACGACTATTTACCCTGCTATATGGATACGCGCCGGTCTGAAGGCGTGGTGGCGCATCCACTCTTTCCGGTCAGTTTTGAGTGGCCGGTCATGCTCGCTACACGGGATAGGGCACTGAAACGAGAGGAAGCCTTGCGCGGGGTGCATGCCACGCATGATCTGGTCATCCATCGTCTGGTTCGATCAGATGACAAGTTGACGACACGGGCGACCGTAGTCGGTGTTGAACAGCGCAAGCCGGGCGCGTATCAGATCGTTCGCTTTGACACGACTGATGCAGACGGCGAGCTGGTGTGTTCGACCTGGTACGGGACGCTCTTTCGTGGGGTGACAGTCGAAGGAGGGGACAAACCGGCGACAGATCTCCCGACCCAGATGGAGTCCGTTAGTGGAGAGGGGCCAGCCCGGGCTGAGATTCCAGTCCCCATTTCTGCCGGTGCGGCTCACGTCTACACGGAGTGCGCGCGTATCTGGAATCCTGTTCATACCGACCCCGCGGTTGCTGCGACCTCCGGACTGCCGGGGCTGATCTTGCATGGCACGGCAACTCTGGCCCATGGTGTGTCCCGTGTGGTGGCTCAAGAAACTGACGGTCAGCCCGAACGCGTAAAGCGCATTGCCGGACGCTTCAGCGCTATGGTGTTTATGCCTTCACAGGTGACCGTGCGTGTCTTGTCTCGCGAAGCCGGCACAGATAGTGAGATCGTGCGATTTGAAGTGCTGACCGAGGACGGAAAGCCGGCGGTCCGGGATGGGTTGGTTGTGCTCAAGTCCTAAGCGGACCATGCGCACGACGCACAGCGCACGCCACTAGATAATTTTTGCACAGGGGGTCTATTCCAAGACGCCCTCTTTTCTCAATAAGCGAGGAGTCTATGAAACGCGGGCTCATTTTTCCCGGTGGTGGTATGGCTCAGAGCGACATGATGCTTGTAGCCAAAGAGGCCGAAGCCGCAGGGTTTGATTCTCTGTATGTGACGGAAGCGTGGCGGAGCGCCTTTGTGCCCTTGACTGCCCTCGCCTTGGCAACTGAACGTGTCCGCATTGGTTCCTATGTGCTCAATGCCTATGGGCGAAGCCCGTTTATCACCGGCATGAGCGCCGTTGATGTGGATGAGCTGTCTGGCGGGCGGCTCCTACTCGGAGTAGGCAGTGGCAATCGGCACATCAATGCCGACTGGCAAGGAGTTCCACATGAGAAGCCGTATCAGAAGATGACCGAGTATATTGAAAACCTCAAACAAATCGTTCGGACTCCGGCCGGCTCGCGCGTCTCCTATGAGGGCGAAATTCATCGTATGGACTGGGTCCCGGCGGTTACCCCCGTGCGGGAAAGTATTCCGATTTATCTATCTGCTATTTTTCCGCGCATGGTCCGCGTGCCTGGCCGCGTAGCGGATGGTATCGCACTGGGCGCGGTCCTATCAGCCGCCTATGCCCGCGACGTTATCCAACCAGCCGCACGCAAGGCGGCAACGGAAGCTGACCGTGACCCGCAAGCGCGTGGTTTTCTCATGGGTGCGTTTGTATCCGTGCATGAAGACCACGAAAAGGCTCGCCAAGCCGCTCGTGAGGCGATCTGCCACTTGTTTTCGCCGTTACCGCATCCCTACTACGAATACCTCTTGCGCGAACAAGGTTTTTCGGCGGCTGCCGATGCCGCACTTAAGCATGTGCCTGAAGGACGTATCCAAAAAGCGGCAGAGGCCATGACGGACGAAGTCGTTGATACGCTTGCTATTGCCGGGACGCCTGAAGAATGCAGGCGGCGGTTAGCTAACTATGAAGGCGTTATTGACGAGGTAATTTTTGTCAACGTGTCTTACTCGGCTGGGGAAGATTTTGATATGCTCGGGGCGTATCGGAGTGTGTTGCAATTGTAGAAAAAAGGAGACATCCATGGTCAAGGGCATCTTCCACATCAACGTCAACGTGACTGATTTTGAACGGTCGCTCAAATTTTATAAACAGCTCGGTTTCAAGATCGTCCGCGATCTCGGAGAGGGCGGGGATAAACATCTTGAGCGGGGGCTGGGCTTTCAAAGCCCGGTCGGCCGGGCGGCGTTACTGATGATAGGCGACGACAAATACGCTACCCGCCTCGACCTCATCGAATGGAAGAATCCGCCAACCGAGGGCAAGCCGTATCCGCATCTGTATCACACCGGCATTAACCGGATCGCATTATGGACTGACGATCTGCAGGAAATCTACGACAAGCTCAAGGCCACTGGCGTAGAGTTCATCTCTGAGCCAGAGCTGATGAAGAACCCAACCGGCTCGACTTCCTCGTTCGTCTGCTTTTATGACCCGGATGGCACTGTGATCGAGCTGATTCAGTTTAGGTAGGCTCAAGCAAATACCGCTCTGCTTACCCGGCGTGCCAGATTACGCTAACGAGTGTCTCTTCTCCGGATCCCAGCGAAGGGGCTCAGTTGCAGCCACGGCGGCAGACATCGACACCTCTCTGTCCGTCCGTGGATTTCTGGTCTCCCTCCTGCCATCGCTCGTGTCAGGGACGCATCGCCCATCCGGACCTCCGTCAGCGTCCGAAGGTCCGTCACGAGAAAAAGGGCGACGTCGAAGCCGGGGTCCTTGAGACACAGGTCGGCCTCGTCATTCTCGTTCACCAGCCACCAATACTTCTTCGCATCGGGCAGGTCGGTGAACTCAATTTGGACAACCGCCCGTCCGGGAGGGCAGCTGCCCGGATTCACGCCGCCACGAATGTCCCACACAAGTACGCCGGCGTCTAGCTGGTCCTGGGCCACCGGCCGCCACCAAGGCTCGCTCTATGTATATCCCAGCATTGGTGAGGGCGCTTTCATCCCCCCCCGTCTCGCCACGTGTGGCCACGGCGGCGCTCGCTGAGTTCAAACGGTGTGCCCAGTAGAAGACACCGTTTATGTCCGCTACTGCGGTATGCGACCGTCCTGTGGCCCAGGCCACGCTGGGACGCGCCGAATGCATTTTTCGTTCCGCGCTCGCCTACTTTTACGAGAGGTTGATCCAGGCCTGGGAGCGCATCCAGGCTGGACGAGCATCGACCCGCGAAGAGAAGGGGCACCCACTGCTGGCCACCGTGCACGCCGTGCGCATTACGGTGGAAGCCGTCGACCTCATCTTCGGCCTTGCTGCGAAAACGGGCATCTATCGACGCAGTCCGTTGGAGCACTGCTTCTGGGCCGTGCAAACGCTGCGCCAGCATGGATCGGTGTCCGAGAGCCATTATCAGACGGTGGGCCGGGTGTTGCTGGGCCTGGAGCCGCATTTCCCCCTGACGATATTCGGCCCCGTGGCTGACTGGGAGTAGGGTGCAGAGGAATGCCGGTCCTGACGGCACGGAGGGCGACCAAGCCTGACCGAGGCATGTACTTCTCTCCTTGCCTGGTGCACGTGTCCAATCAGGCCTTTGCCGAAAGGCCTAAATCATGTGCCTGGCTTCTACGTCCGTCGTCTCGCAGAAACGAGCCAACTTGGACGATTGCATCACCAGTCGCAAGCGTCGAAGAGCGGTCCTGATAGTGAGTAGAAATGCTGCGAACTCCCAGATCTGTCAGTGAGACGGTTCGCAGTTCGCCAGCCTGGTTGTATAGGTCACGTAACTGAGAGAATACTGAATCCGCAGCTGTTATCTGTCCATCCTGATTCTCATAAAAGTTCCGGAGTTCTTCGAAGCCGTTGGCCGCACCCTGTTGGGTGCCGAATAGTTCGCGGCCGTCGTCAATATGGCCATTCTTGTTTCGGTCGAGTGCAAGGAAAACGTCGTCTCCCTGCGCAAAGCTCGACTGGATTGTTTTGCCGTCGGCGACCAGGTCAAACAGGATACCATTTTCAACGCCTGGAGGGCGGACGCCGTCCCGGTCTACATCTAAGACGAGGGGGTCAACTTGGTGGGTACTGATTTGAACATCAATATCTGAGACTGTTGGGTGATTGATATCTGGCTCGCCTGAACGTGAGCAACGAATTGTTCGTCCTGGATCGACGAGACCGTGACAGGTCGAGAGCAATTTCTTTGCTTCCTACCCCCTGTCACGGCCAATAACACTCCGCGGGGTTGATTATTCTTTGGCCTTCTTCTTATCAATGCTGTCAAAAACCTCTTTAGCCAGCCGCAGGCCGTTCACGCCAACGGGCCAGCCTCCGTAGTGGGCGAGGTGGATCATAATCTCATTGATCTTCTCGCGACTGATGCCAATATTGAGTGCGCCACGGATATGGACCTTAAGCTCTGGACTTCGGCTCAGCACGGTCAAAGCTGCCATGGTGATCATCGAGCGCTCTTGAATAGCTAAGCCGCCTCGCCCCCACACATCGCCAAACAGATTTTCGACGGTGATATTCAGAAAATCTTCATGCATCGATCCTGGTTGGGGTTCGACACCGAAGAGTTCTTTCATCTTTGCTGCGCCTTTTTGATACCGTTCAGAATCTGCCATGTCTGCCCTCCTTGAGTGTGTGGATATATGGAAAATTGGACCCTTGCCCGGCAAGAGTCGGTTGTCTAGTATCAGACCGACCAGTCTTCCGCAAAACAGAAAGGGGTCGGACATGTCGCGTCTCAGTGTGCTGTCAAAAGAAAAACTCACATCAGAGCTTGGCAAAATGACTGAAACGGCTGAGGAAAACGGCCATGCAGCTGTCTTCCAGGTGCTTGGGCATCGGGCGGACATGTTTGAGTCGTATTTCAAATTCTACTATTCGACACGTGAGGGCGGGGTCGTGAAGCCGGCAATAAAAGAACCCGCGCGGTTGCGGCTTGCTCAGCTCAACAATTACGTCACCTGAAAGCAGGCGCGCTTTGCATCGGCGACGCATGACGGCCTGACGGAAGAAAAGATAGCCCAGATTGATGCCGATCAAGGGCAGACCGAAATCAGCGAGTGTGCGAGCGAC
>CAZBUD010000085.1:0-16165 GCA_964495015.1 uncultured Enterobacteriaceae bacterium
ATGAGATCAGTGGGTACCAGTCTTTGAGGGCGAAGGCGCCAATGCCAAGAACAACGAAGATGACAATGCCGAGGGTGATAAGCGATCCGTAGCCCGATCGCTGTGGATCGTCGGGCAGGGTGGATGTTTTTTCAGGGGTAGAGACAGGACGGACAGACGCGTCTGCCCCTACAGATTCTAAATGGATACGGTAGACTTGTATTGGCTTTGCCATGTCCCTAACGGTCTGTTCGCCTTGATACTCAAATTCCATGTCGCGCTTGTTCTCAATCTGGTCGTACACCGTGCCTGAGATGCAGATACCGCCGCCATCGGCCACGCTTTCCAACCGCGCCGCAATATTCACTCCGTCGCCGTAGATGCGATAGATGCGCTCGTCTTCGACAATGACATCGCCCACGTTAACGCCCACGCGATGATGCATTTGACGCGTGTCGGGGAGTCCGGCATTTCGGACTGCCAGTTCCGTTTGCACTTCGATCGCGCATTGTACGGCATCTACTGCACTAGAAAACTCGGCCAGCAAGTTGTCGCCCGGAGAGTCCACGACGCGGCCACTGTGCTCCTGAATGATGCTGGACATGAGTTCGCGGTATTCCGTCAAGGTCTGGATCGTTGCCACTTCATCATCGCCCATCAGTCGCCTATAGCCTTGGACATCGGCGCTGAGGATGGCAGCGAGTTTGTGTTTGATGTTATCAGTTTGAGCCATATGTCTGCGGTTCTTTCAAAGCAGAACCGTTCCCGAGGCATATGAGTGCTAACGAAACTGAGGTATCACTTTTGTGGCAAAGCGTTCCATGGAGCCCATTAGCTCCTTTTGATCCAACCCGCCCAGATCCATATAAACCATTAAATTTGTCAGCCCGAGTTCCTCCTGAAGCAGCCCGATGCGCTCCACACACTGATCCGGATTGCCACACATCACTAGGTCGGGATACATCTGATCAAAAGTGACATGGCGCATATTTTTGCCTAGCTGTTTCCAGGCTTCATACTGCTTGCCTGGGATCTTTTCAGGGGGACCAATGAGCGGCCCGACAAAGTTCAAATAGCGCATATAATGTTTCTCCCACTTCTGGCGAGCCAGCTCTGGTGTATCGTCAACAAAACAGTGATAGGCGCCAGCGATCTCTATGTCCTGCGGGGAATGGCCAGCTTGGCTGAGCGTTTCTTTGTAGCATTGCACGTTCTCTTTGAAGGCACTCATCGGCATGGTAAACAGGGCGAGTAAGAGCGAATGGCCTTTCTCACCTGCGGCGACAAAGGATGCCGGACTGGCAGCGGCAGCCATATAGATCGGCGGCATGGGTTTTTGCAGTGGGCGTGGCAGAAGCCTTATATTATTAGCAGTGTAAAATTTCCCCTGATGAGAAAACGTTTCGTTCGTCCAGGCTTTCTCTATGACCTCCAGAGACTCGCCAAAGCGCTCACGGCTCTCATCCATTGATTGGTTAAAGCCATCGTAGATGAGTTTGATAAATCCCCGCCCGACGCCGAAATCCAGTCGTCCTCCGCTCAGCAGATCGAGCATGGCGTAATCTTCTGCCAGGCGAATTGGGTCATGGTGCGGCAGCAAGGTAACGGCTGTTCCGATCCGCATCTTTTTGGTGCGCTGGGCAATGGCCATCGCTAGGATCTGTGGCGATGGGCATATATACCGGCAAAAATGGTGCTCACCGACCCAGATAGAGTCAAAGCCCAGCTCTTCCGCGTAGTCGACCTCCGCAAAGAAGTCTTTGTAATACTGCTGTTCGGATTTGTCCTCCGCATAGTGATCCAAGAGACTCAGCATACCGAATTTCATATAGCCCTCCTCTTTGCGTTGTCTCGCTGTAAGCGTGTTCTTGTCTACCCTGCCACGTCCCACTTTGCAAAGTGTTTTGGATTGCGGCCCATGGTGGTGAGCGCTAGGGTGAGCGAAGTCCAAGTTCTCTTACGGAGGAAAGCATGGCAACGTATCTTGTGACAGGAGCAGATCGGGGGATAGGTGAAGCGCTGTGTCTCCAATTGTGTGAGCGAGGGGAGAACGTCATTGCCGCGTGTTTTGAAGACTCCATTACTTTGGCAGAAAAAGGCGCACAGATTGAAGGTGGAGTCGATGTTACGTCTGACGCCGCCGTACAAGCATTTGCGCAGCGACTGGTCGGGACTCATGTTGACGTTCTCATTAGTGTCGCTGGGATCTATACTGATGACAGCCTGGATAAGTTAGATCTCACGAAGGTACAAGACCAGTTTGAAGTCAATGCGCTGGGGCCGCTACGGGTCATTCATGCCCTGCTGTCATGTCTTGACCAGGGCTCAAAGGTCGGCATTGTGACCAGCCGAATGGGGTCACTTGCTGACAATACCTCAGGCCGGCTGTATGGCTACCGGATGTCAAAGGCTGCAGCCAATATGCTGGGCGTATCCCTGGCTCAAGACCTCAAAGAGCTAGAGATTGCCGTTGCATTGCTCCATCCTGGAATGGTGAATACCTTGCTGGTCCCCAACCTTTCTGAGAGTGCCCGTAGCCAACTGCTTGAGCCTGAGGTTGCGGCTCGTGGATTAATCGCCCGCATGGATGAGTTAACGCTAGGGAATACGGGTAAATTCTGGCATGCAAATGGAGAAGTACTGCCGTGGTAAGGGCGAAGCATTTCCGGTTGGATTTAGATGCTGCCGGCTTAATCAGTAGAGGAATGTTTCGCCCCGACGCTCAGCAAAGACAAATATTGAACGTCTCGCGAATCTCTCTGAGCGAGATGTCAGCATACTGATCGTTGTCCCAAAAAGGCCAGGGTTTGGTCATTCGTCGAGCCCGAACAATGACTTTCACAAGACGGGGGGAGACGCGGATCGTCTCCCACGCCGTTCGCATATAACCAATCTGCTGGAAGATATCGTTGGCCTGGGGCAATTTGAGGTGATCGAGATATTCTTTAAAGCCCACCGAGGTCCCAAACAGACACCAGGTGTCGGCCATAGCTTCATGCGCGACCGAGGTGTCACAGCCAAAGATCACATGACAGAGATCATGCGCATGGAAAAATATGGCAGCCTGGGGTGGAATCTCATGCTCATCGAGCAAGCCAGTAAAACTCGATCGATACTCCTCCAGACCACCTTTCAGAGATATGGTCGAGTCTTGTTCCTGATAGTCGAGGCGCGGCATTTAGTCAAATGTTGCCGAGACTGTTCCAATCGAAGAAAATGTTGTCTCCCACGTATCGCCTTTTTCAATGGGGATCGGTTTTGTCATCGAACCCGTCATGATGCACTGGCCTGCTTCTAAAGCCAGATCATAGTGGGCGAGGTGATTGGCCAGCCAGGCGATCGTCTGAATCTGATTATCAATCGCGTCTTTGCCTTGCACGCTTGCGACCACCTCACCGTTTCTCTTCGTTTCTGCGGTCATTGCTCCGAGATCAAGATCCGCCGGGTAGGGGGTGACGGCAGGACCCGTCACAAAGCCCCACTGCGCGACTCCATCGGCTACGCCCAGGGGTAGGTCTGCTCCAATATTAAAACGCATGTCTACAAGCTCTAAGGCGGGAGCGGCACCACCTACTGCCGCCAGCGCTTGCTCCTTGGTAATACCAGGGCCTTTGAGGGTTAGTCCCATAATGATGCACAGCTCAGATTCGATGATCGGTTTACTGATGCTGTTATATGCAAAGGCCTGTCCACTCTCGAAGCGGCGGCTGTCTAACAGGTACGCACTGACGGGTGCGTCGAGACCAAACATATGGCGGGTTGCATCGGAGGACAGACCCACCTTCCAGCCGGCCAGTTGCTCGCCTGCGACAATGCGCCGTTCAAGGATGCCCAACTGGATCTGGTAGGCATCTTCAAAGTTCAAAACTTTTTCGAGCCCTGGTGGGGGATACTGCCCGCTCCGGGTTGTTCGCCACAAGGTTTCGATTGCCTCGTTGATGTTCATTATTCTTCCTTCTCCGCTCTAGGTAATGAATTCCGCTGATGGGTGGGCACGTGGGTAGTCACGCAAATATTGGAAGAAGGTACTGAGCGCTTTATCACTCTTTGTCAATGTCCCCGGCTGAAAGTGTATCGTGTGCATAATGGGCACATCCTCACCCACAACCTTCTTTTCCAAATCCATGGCGAACTGCAGAAATGCTTCAGTCGAGGCCGCGTCACTGTCAGACTTTCGAGCCACAAGAATCATATAGGTTTTTGTTTGGCCTGGCCGCGGCAGTCCGAACGGAGCAAGAAAGCCAAACCAACGGCCATCAAAGACACTGCTCTGGTAGAAAATACTCGTGCCAAAGATGCCGACTCGGTACGCAATGGGTTCCCCATTGGCATGCCGGCCTTTGAAGTCATACAGCATGGAATGCTCTGTCCACTCGATCTCCTCATCTGGGTCGTCTTGATCGAACGTGATCCCGTGAAGAGCCTTGATATGCTGCATGTCGGGTGTATTGCAGCAGAGAACCCAGGGGTCGACCGGAAGAACTTTGTCGAACGCTTCAACCTGTATGGCCAATTCATCTTCGGGGTATGGAAAATCCGGAATATCGAACAGCGCTTCCTCTCCATTGAACGCCCAAATCAGTCCGTGTTTTTCTGCGGTCGGAAAGGTGAACAAGCACGCGCCTGGTGGCGGAGGATCGCCAATGCCGGTTTTGATACAGACGCCATTTTGGTCGTACTGCCAGTGATGAAAGGCACAACGGATGGTGTTGCCCCGGACATCGCCGACAGACAGGTCAGCGCCAACATGCGGACAGAAGGCGCTGAGCACTTGGGCCGTTCCATTCTCTCCACGAAACACGACTACGCGCCCGTCCAGAAAGTCTGTGCCCAAAATTTGTCCCTTTGGGACTTCACTTGCAAGACAGATGGGGAACCAGGATTGGCTGAACAGTCCGTTTTCTCCTTCAGTTGGAATGGAACGTCCGAGAAAGCGCTTACGCGGGAAAATCGGCGAATTCATAGAAGCAGTTGCCATACGTCCCTCCGTTTAAGATAGCCCACCAAAAAGTGGGTGCAACAGCACTGGGGTGACATCAAATTCTAAATATCGTGCCAGCGGTAGACCCGAGTAAATCTGGTGAACCTCTTCAATGGATTCGGCATCTTGATCTTCGGGAATAAGTGCCCGAAGGATCTTTGTTGCCACAACATAGAGCGTCGACTCTCTCCTCTCTGCTGATCCCAGCTAGGGTCACAGAGTCCCATATTTTCACGTCTGTCGCGTACAATAGCAAAAAACGTCGGCTATAGTCGAGGGATATGGCATATGCCTTGCTCTTTCTCCTTATTCACGCGGCGCATCGGGAAGAGATTCTCGATGGTAGGCCGCTCAATACTGTAAGGAGGGGTTGTCATGTCTAATAGCCGATTCGCCTTCGCCACGGTCGTGAAAAATGTTCATGCGGTTAGCGATGAAGCCATTGCCAGGCTCAGAGGGGTTACAGCCGAGGATATGATCGCCTACACGCAGACGAGTTTTACCGCCTACGTTGAGTGGGAGGTCGAGGCGAATACTATGGTTCCAGATTGCCCGTGGCGGACGGCATGGACGCTGTTTGAACTGACGGTGTTACGCGCCTCTCGGACTGCAACGATGCAGCAGCAGAATGAGAAAAAGCACAACGATGGAAGCGTCACGGAAAGTGGAGAAGCTCAGAGTAACAACGCGCATGAGTTGCTTTCCAGCTGAAGTCTCTCTCCGGGGGAAGCAGGCTACGCTCAGCCAAATTCTCATTCCTCTAGGCAAGTGTTTGTTCTCGGCGCCGCTGCACAGCCTGCCACGTCATCACGGTGAGGGTAACTCCAGTAAGCAGGATCACCAGGACCAGCATAATCATGCCGAACACAGGCAGGGCCGAGTTCAAGACTAGGGAGGCGGTCGAAGCAATATAATACGCAAGAAAGAGTGCGCCCTCCCAGCGCGAGATTATCCCGCCGGTAAAGAAAATAGGCAGGCGTGCAACCGTTGGTGCCAGTATGACTGGGAAATCAAATCGCACTGCTGTGGCTGGAACAGGAATGCCGTTCGGTGCGACTATACTCGTTAGTCCGAGGACCAGCAGGATATTCAGAATATTACTGCCGACCACATTGCCTACAGCGATGTCGGGCTGTCCGCGCCCGCTGGCAATGACATACGTTGCGACTTCCGGTCAACTTGTTCCAATAGCGATTACCGTCAGCCCAATCACCAGTTCGCTCAAACACAGCATACGGGCAAGTTCGTTTGCTCCACTAAACAACCAGCTTGCGCCAAGGACTGCCAGGACAATACCGCCGAGAATGAGCCCGCCATTTTGTAGCCATTGACGAAGAGGCGGGCCCAATGAAACGGAAGAAACGGGGGCAGCGGGAGTCTTGACAGCGTGGTCTGTTGTGGTTTGCTTTAGACTGTTGCGGATCAAGAATACCGCATAGCGGATTGTTCCCGCGACAGGGAGTAGGCCATTCAAAAGACTGATTGTGGCATCAAACGCGAAGAGCAGCACTAAGAGCGAAGCCCCGATCATTACAGGGACATCAGTGCGGACAAGCTGAGTAGAAACGACGAGCGGTGCAATGGTTGCCGGAAACCCAAGGATCAATAAGACATTCAGGATATTACTGCCGACAATATTGCCCAGAGCCACGGCTCCTCGTCCGTCGAGACTGGCTTGTATACTCACCACAAGCTCGGGGGTGTAGGTGCCGAAACCAACCACAGTCATTCCGACGACTAATGGGGGGATGCCGAGCAGTGTAGCAAAACGCGATGCCCCTCAAACAAGAAGATCGGCTTCGATAACGAGCAAGACAAGCCCAGCGACAAAAGAGATCGCGGTGATGAGATCCAAATATGCTCGAGCGAGTTGTGAAGATTAGTGTCGAAGCGTGGGCATGACCTCTTGGGCAAAATGATGCAGAAGCTGAGGATCGGTTGATGGAGAAATCGAGAAAATAATGTGCGTGACTCCCATCGCGATATAGTCTTCTATCAACTGCCGCGTATTGTCATCAGAAGAGAACGTCGTTGAGATCAGAACGGATTTCTCAATCTCATCTGGATCACGGCTGATATGGGCGCAGTGCTCAGCCAATACCTCGATCTTGTGTCGAAACGTCTCTGGGCTGCCGAACGTGTTCCACATATCTGCATGCCGAGCCACGATCCCGAGGGCTATTTTCTCACCCCCCGCCCCGACCAAAATAGGCGGATGGGGTTGCTGAATAGGCTTAGGCTCAAATGGGGCGTCATGCAGATGGTGATGTCGGCCCGTAAAGGTTGCTGTTTCCTGCGTCCACAATTTTTTGATGAGTGTCAAAGATTCGTCCAGGCTGATTAATCTCTCACCTATGGGCGGAAAGGGAATGTCATAGACTTGATGTTCAAGTTCAAACCAGCCTGCACCAATACCGAAAATTAAGCGACCATTACTAATGATATCAACCGAGGCTGCCATTTTTGCCAGCACTGCCGGATGACGGTAGGTATTGCCCGTGACCATCACGCCGAGACGGATCTTCTGGGTCGCCTGGGCCAGCGCAGATAAGGCTGTCCAGCCTTCTAAACATGGTCCGGTTGGGTCAGAGAAGATAGGCAGGAAGTGGTCAAAGACCCAGGCGGTATCAAAGCCGAGTCTATCGGCCTCTTGCCATAGTGTGAGTATATCGTTCCAGTCCCCGTTCTGTTGTGGAACCTGGATACCAAAGCGGACTGGGTGTGACATGGCGTACTCCCTTCTTACACCTCTTTTGCAGTGCGCATCGTGTCTTCGTCGTACATGGGTATGCCGAAGGCCGTCTTACCCAGCAACTCTAGAGTTTCATCCGTATCGAAGGGGTGGAAGAGGCCGGCACGGACATCTCGATAATAACGCTCTAGGGGTAGACGCTTAAAATAAGCGATGCCACCCACCGTGCGCATTGCCAGGTCAACCACCTGTACGGAGTTTTCCATGGCGACCATCCTGGCAGCAGCACTTTTGCGTATCCAGCGGCGTGGCACCTCTTGGTCGGCCTCGGCGGCGGCTTTCCACATGACCGCACGGGCTGTTTCAATTAGGGCATCCATCTCGCCGACTTTGTTATACACACTGGGTAGATGGCTCATGGGTTTTTTGAGTGGGAAACGCTGTCGATCGTGCATAAACTCCACAACAAAATCGCGGGCCGCAATCGCAATACCAATATAGACGCTCCCAATCGTGAACGGGGCGCGTGGGAATAGATCCGTCACTCCACCTCGGGTAAAAACTGGGCGTTCTAAGAAGACGTTGGATTCCGGAATAAAGACGTCTTGGAGCTCTGTGCTTCTTGACTCGGTTGACCGCATGCCCATCGTGTTCCAGTCATCCTTGATGATGAAGCCCGGGGTATCACGTGGGATCATGAAGGAAATAACCGTACCGGTTTGTTTCCCCTGGTGTTCGCCCTCTTTCCACGTGGCTTCCGCAAAATAGCGATCAAGCGCGATGGACTGAGTACTAAAGATCTTGCGTCCGCTGACACGCCAGCCCCCGTCTAAACGGACAGCTTGGGTCCGGGGACGCAAGACGGAAATCGCATTGTCCGGCTCAGAACCCGAGCCACCGACGATCAACCGTTCCTGGACGATCTTGCGCAGCATGGATTCGACTAAGGGTGTTTTACGCCTATGCCACAGGTTGATGAGCAGACCCATCACATTGAAGTGCATATTGATGGCGAGCGCCGTCGGTCCGCAGCCCTGGGCCAGACGCTCCTGCGTCTTGATACGCTCCAATAGGCTGGCGCCCATTCCTCCCAACTCTTGAGGAACCGTGAGTATAGTGTAACCAGTCTCTTTTAGGCGCGTGTAGTTCTCATACGGGAAAGATCCTTCTTCATCATGCTGGGCAGCACGGGTGGCAAAGTCGTCGGCTAAGGTGGTAGCCAGGTCTATGAAGCCTTGCTCCCGCTCGGTATGGAACTGCTGCATTAGCCCCTCCTTTGGTCCTGGCAACGGTCAATATCATTCTGTGTGACGTGAGGTAAGATGGGGGCGATGCATTGACAGTTCCCATCGGCCTGTCATATGGAAGCACCCAGGAGGATAGCTATGTCTCTATTTGTCTTGGTCCACGGTGCATGGCACGACGGGGCGGCCTGGGAGCCGGTGATCGGGCATTTGGAAGGGAAAGGCCATACCGCTTTTGGTCCGACCATCGTGGGGCATGGCAAAGGCGTGGACAAAAATGTCAATCACACCCAGTGTACACAGTCGATTATTGATTTCATTGTTAAAGAAGACTTGAGCGATATTGTCCTTGTCGGCCACAGCTTTGGTGGCACGCTTATCTCTCAGGTCGCGCCTGCCATCCCGGAACGGATTAAGCGTCTCGTCTTTTGGAATGCGTTTGTGTGTGAGGATGGCAATAGTCTAATGGATGAGGTTCCACCTCACTACCGCGAGCTTTTTGATGAGCTAGTAAAAGAGTCGAACGATTATACGATCATATTGCCGTTCCCGATTTGGCGCGACGCTTTTATTAATGATGCGGATTTGGCGCTGGCACAGTCGGCCTACGAACGTCTCTCGCCTGAGCCGTACCAGCCCTATTGCGACAAGCTCGACATGAAGAAGTTCTACGCATTGACCATCCCCAAGAGCTTTCTGAACTGTACCGAAGATATAGCTTTGCCACCGGGTGAGTGGGGCTGGCATCCACGTATGTCAAATCGCTTGGGTCTGTATCGGCTGGTCCAAATGTCGGGCAGTCATGAAGCGATTTTTACCAATCCGATTGGATTAGCTGAGAAGATTATTGAGGCAGGGCGGGACTAAGACTTCTACTCAAGAATTTCCAGCAGGTTCTGAATCATTCGCTGGGTGGCGCCCCAGATTTTATAGCCTTGATATCGGTACGTCTGGATGGGAATGGTTTCGCCGTCATGGACCCAGATTTCATCATTCAGGTTACCGAGGTCTTCCAGAAAGACAAACGGCACGGAGAAGATTTCAGCCACTTCCCACGCGCTCGGTTGAAAATCATAAGGGTACGGGATCATACCGATATAGGGCGTGACGACATAATTTGAAGCGTGCGTGCGTAAATCATCCAATGGCCCGAGAATTTGAACGTCTGCTTGTTTCAGGCCGACTTCTTCTTCTGACTCTCGCAGCGCTGTATGCAACAGTGAGACATCGTCCGCGTGATACCGTCCGCCAGGAAAGGATACATCGCCTTTGTGGGTAGGCAAGTTTGATGTCCGTAAGGTAAAGAGCAGGTAGTACTCCCCTTCGTGCTCAAAGAACGGGACCAACACGGCAGCGCGTTTGGCGATTTGGTCTGAATCGATGAGCCGTTCTCTTTTCTCAAGTCGATTCTGGAGGTCCCTAAGGATTTCGTCAGAGGCCATGCGCTCGTCCCTCTTAAAGTCATTGGATTATACGCAAGAGTAAGGTCATGGGCTAGCTTCAGCCGAAAGGGGCAAGCAAGCAAAGGTGAGACTTGGCATTCACCTCCGTTTTGAGGCATAACTACCCTGGAAGGATGAGCGGCATGGCAACGAACGCGACAAGTGCATCCAGCCACAAAATCCGTCTCGGCTTCTGGTCTCCGGTGTATGGCAACTGGATTATCTCAAAAGATCCGGACACGATAGACACCTCGTTTGCTTATACCAAGCGTCTAACGCTGTTGGCCGAAGAGCTGGGCTTTGCCACTGTGCTACTGGCTGAGCATACGTTTAATCCAATGGGCTCTGAGCTGGATCAACAGGATGCATGGACAACAGGTTCGGCCTTAGCGGCGGTGACCAAGACCATTGAATTGATGCCTGCCGTGCGCCCGGCCTTTAAGCATCCCGCAGTCGTGGCCAAGATGGCGAGCAGCATTGACGAGATTAGTGGCGGCCGTGCCTCACTCAACCTCGTGTCAGGCTGGTTGCAGCGTGAATGGGAAGCTATGGGTTTATCGCCTATGCCGCATGACGACCGCTATGTTCGGTCTGAAGAATTTCTCAGTATCCTCAAAGGACTGTGGACACAGCCACATTTTAGTTTCGAAGGGCGCTATTATCAGATCGACGATATTACCTTGACACCGCCTCCCATATGCAAACCACATCCTACGATTTACTTTGGTGGGGAGTCTGACGTTGGCCAGCGTTTGGCCGCAAAGCTGGCCAATGTATATCTTATCAACGGACGGCCATTGGATGAAACAAAAGCGTTGGTCGATCAGGTCAGCGCCTATGCTGCTGAAGAGGGGCGTAAAGTGCAGTTCGGTATTAGCGCGTTTGTGATTTGCCGCGACTCGACGGCCGCCGCTCAAGAAGAACATGCCCGGCTGCATAGTCTGCGCTTTGAAGAGCCGATTGCTGGCGTCGACCGGAAAGTTGTTATGATTCGGACGTACGGATATGCAGTCGGCCATATTGGAACAAACGGTGGAACTGCGGCAGGTACGGTCGGCACCCCCCAACAGGTCGCCGATCGTTTCCACGCATTTCAAGACATCGGTATCACCACCTTTCTGCTCCAATTCCATCCCATGTTGGAAGAGATGGAACGCTTTGGTGAACAGGTGATTCCGCTCCTCAAAGACTGCTAAGCGTTCTTTGTGACCTTCAGCAAACACGTGTAGGGGCGAGGTTCCCTCGCCCGGGCGCATGGCTACTGATCCTGAATTGCGCTGATCGGTAACCCGATAGGTCGAATCGGGGATCCCGTGGCGCCGCGCATTTTGATCGGGGCTGCAATAAATGCAAATTCATATACCTGATCCTTGGCCAGATCCTCCAGCCATAACAGCTCAAGCAAACATACGCCCCGTTCGGTAAACAGGTATACGTGAACACTGTCCTCAGCCATCGGGAATTTTTCGACACCCATGTTGTCCGCACCGATGATGACTGCCCCGGAATCGACTAACCAGGCTGCACTCTCCCGGGTAATGCCTGGATCGTTATGAACGTATTTTTTTGGGTCGGGCCAGACGGTCATACGCCCTGTACGAATCAGGACAGCATCATTTTTTTGAAGGCTAATACCCTGCTTTTTCATTGCACGCTGCAGATCTTGTATCGTAATCGCATATGAGTCGGGTAGCATGGTCATGCCCTTCTCGTCCGCAACGTCAATCAGAATCCCTCGCGTGATGATGGGCGGGACTTTGTCCGCCCCAGCTTTTGTCCAGCCTTTATCGCTCAGATATGTTGAGGCGTCGTAACCATTGAAAATTTTATCTCCACGCCCAAGATGGTTCAGCGCATCAATATGGGTGCCAGTATGGGCTGACAGGGTATATGCATCATCGTACAGCGCGAGACCGAGTGGACTGCCGGCTGGCGATACTTCTTCGACACGCAGCCCTCGCGGCGTATGAGTCAGCCACATGTGAAAAGGGGGATCCCCCAGGCCGAGGTCGGCAAGGCCGGGCATACCGACAAAATTATCAACACTGAGGTCGTAGGTCTTGCCGCTGTTGACACGCTGCAAGATTGCCAAGGTATGAGCTTGTGTCAATTCATTGAGCACCCCGATTTCATCGTCTGGTCCATACGGACTTTCTGCGATCTCGCCTGCCTGGACAAGAGACGACGCGATACAGAAGACAAACAGTCCTACTCCAATAGCTGCTTGGCGGAAGCTCTCTATTTTCATACTCATTCCTCCTGCCTCCTTATGTTTTTTGCTGACAGTTCCCGTTCACTGTCGAAAAGTTTTCGCCTTTACGCAACCCCGGTCTTTTCCTTGACACTGGGCACGAGACAGAGCTAGGGTCCCGGCAGAGGAGAGCATATCGCTAGAAGGGAGGGGAGATGGCTACAAAGGAAATTAAGCTCGCGTATGGAATTGACGTTGACGCAGTCGGTGGCTGGCTGGGGTCGTACGGCGGTGAAGATTCGCCCGACGATATTTCACGCGGACTCTTTGCGGGTGAAGTCGGCGTACCGCGTCTGCTCAAACTGTTTGAGCGGTATGGCATGAAAACGAGCTGGTTTATTCCCGGTCATTCTATCGAGACATTTCCGGAACAAACCCAAATGATCGTCGATGCTGGACACGAAATCGGCGCGCATGGGTACTCGCACGAGAATCCGATTGCCATGACGCCGCAGCAAGAGGAAGACGTGCTAGTCAAAACCATTGGCTTGATCGAAGAAAAGTCAGGCAAGCGGCCGGTCGGCTATGTCGCCCCATGGTGGGAGTTTTCTACCGTTACCAACGAGCTGCTGCTCAAACATGACTTTTGCTATGACCACAGCCTGATGCACAACGACTTTCATCCGTATTACGTCCGTGTTGGAGATACTTGGACGAATATCGATTACTCCAAGCCTGCTGAAGAATGGATGAAGCCCCTGATGCGTGGCGAAGAAACGGATCTGGTTGAGATCCCAGCCAACTGGTACCTCGATGACCTGCCGCCCATGATGTTCATCAAAAAATCACCCAACAGCCATGGATTTGTAAACCCGCGTGACATTGAGCAGATGTGGCGGGATCAGTTTGACTGGATTTATCGTGAGTACGACTATGCCGTGTTCACCATGACTATACACCCCGATGTGAGTGGTCGCCCACAAGTGCTCCTGATGCACGAACGCCTGATTGAACACTTTAACACCCATGCCGGAGTGAGCTGGGCCACGTTTTCCGAGATCGCAGACGACTTCTCGCGTCGGCAGCCACGACTATAGAGCAGTGGAGGAAGCATGCAATTTGCTAAGCTTGGCAACACGGGGATGACCGTGTCGCGTATCTGTCTCGGCTGTATGAGCTACGGCGGTGGGCCGCAGCCCGAATGGGCGATGCCACGCGACTGGGCGCTTGATCAAAATGAGGCACGTGAGCATTTCGTCGTATCTCTCGAAGCCGGGGTCAATTTTTTCGACACAGCCGACGTGTACTCGATTGGTCTGAGTGAGGAGATCACCGGACACTGGCTCGGGGAGTTAGCCTCACGCGATGACATCGTTGTGGCCACCAAAGCTTGGGGCAAGATGGCGCCTGGCCCTAATCGTGGCGGGCTGAGTCGTAAGCACATTATTGAGGCGTGCGAGAATTCGCTGCGCCGTCTCAAGATGGACTACATCGACCTGTACCAGATTCACCGCTGGGATTTTGCTACTCCTATTGAAGAAACCCTTGAAGCGTTGGATTCCCTCGTGCGTAGCGGCAAGGTGCGCTATCTGGGCGCCAGTAGCATGGCGGCTTGGCAGTTTTCCAAGGCGCTCTATCTCGCTAACGAGCAGGGCTGGCACCGTTTTGTGACTATGCAAAACCATTACAATCTGATCTACCGTGAGGAAGAGCGCGAAATGAACCCGTTGTGTATCGACCAAGGCGTGGCGCTGATTCCGTGGAGCCCGCTCGCAAGAGGTTTCTTCGCGGGCAACCGCCAGCCGGAAGGTGGCAGAGGAATGACTAAGCGGGCAGAGACGGATGCGTTTGCTCATAACAATTATTTTCGTGAGAACGATTTCGTTGTTGCTGCGACGGTGGAAAGGGTGGCCGAACGGCGTGGGGTGACACCGACCCAGGTCGCCTGTGCATGGGTACTGCAAGCCCCTGGTGTCACAGCGCCCATAATTGGAGCCACTAAGATTCATCATCTGGCAGAACTCTTTGCCTCAGTAGATATAGAGCTGAGCGATGAGGAAGTTGCGACGCTCGAGGCGCCGTATCAGCCCCATCCCATTCTTGGGCATACGCAGCCGAGTCCGGCGAAGATGGTGCTATGATACGAATTTTCCCTCAGGCGGTTTTCATTTGGCTTTATCAGGGCCTTTTCCCCTCACCCACAGTCGCTTCGCTTCTGTTTCCCCCTCCCCGTGGGAGACGAGCAGGGTGAGGGTCTCTCCGAGGCTGTGTCCACTACAAACCGGCAGGGAAACACCGCACGAGCAGCTTGGTCTAGTTTGGGCCAAGCTGAACTAGGTTGGTTTCCAAGCAAGGAGGCAGAAGATGCAACTCATAGACGAAGATGTGCCCGGCCCCAAGCGTGACTTCGTTGGCTACGGTCGGCGGCCACCCAAAGTTGTGTGGCCGAATAATGCCAAGGTAGCTCTGAACCTGGTGGTCAACTACGAGGAAGGATCCGAGTACTCGAAATCGGCTGGAGACGAGCGCAACGAGGGACTGGCAGAGATCAACTATACCCTGGATAAAAAGTATCGAGACCTAGCCACTGAGTCGGTCTACGAATATGGCAGCCGGGCCGGCATCTGGCGCCTCATGAGGCTGTTCGACGAATACAAAATCCAAGTAACATTCTTTGCGTGCGCGGTGGCCTTAGAGCGCAATCCTGAAGTCGGACAGTGGATATCCGAGAGTGGTCACGAGCCATGCTCCCATGGTTGGCGCTGGAGCGAGCATTGGCGACTCAGCCGAGAAGAAGAGCAACAACATCTGCAGTGGGCCATTGAGTCGATTCAAAAGACGTGCGGCGAGCGTCCTCTCGGTTGGTACTGCCGCTACGGGCCGAGTGTGTATACCCGGGAACTCATTGTCGAAGAGGGCGGGTTTGTCTACGACTCAGACGTCTATAACGACGACCTGCCTTACTTCGTCCAGGCCACAAAGCAATCCCATCTGATTGTTCCGTATTCCTTCACGTATAATGATGCGCGCTTTGTCTTGCCTCAGGGCTACGGCAGCCCAACAGACTTCTATGAGACATGTAAGCGCGGCTTAGATGAATTGTGGCGGGAAGGAGCAGCCGGTTATCCCAAGATGATGTCAGTCGGTCTGCATCCCCGTATTGTTGGGCAGGCCGGGAGAACCTCGGGACTACGAGAATTCATCGAGTACGCTTTGGCAAAAGGCGATGTGTGGTTTACACGCCGGATCGATATTGCCCGTTGGTGGTTAGAACATCACGAGGAGTTTGTGCGCTGAGTCAAGCTGCTTCGGAAGGAGGCACGATATGGACAACGAATGGATTGAGAAACTTGCCATCCAAGAACTCTTTGCCCGCTACGCACATGCCATTGATGATCTTGAACCTGAAGCTTGGGTCGAGTGTTTCACTCCGGGCGGAGTGTTTCAGGTCGGCACGCGGGCCATGCGTGGGCAGACTGCGCTGCGTGGATACGCCGATGTCCACATCCAGGAAATCCGATGCCGCCACATGATGGCCAACTTCCTGTACGATGTACACGGCAATGAAGCCACAGGTCAGTGCAGTATGTTGGCCACGCTGGCGACTGCCCGCGGGTATAAAATATTTGCCCAAGG
>CAZBUD010000086.1:0-4408 GCA_964495015.1 uncultured Enterobacteriaceae bacterium
GCAGTATGTTGGCCACGCTGGCGACTGCCCGCGGGTATAAAATATTTGCCCAAGGCCGCTATGTTGATCGTCTCGTCAAACAAGATGGTCAGTGGCGTATTGCCCACCGGAAAGTGGAAACAGATCAGCTTGCTTCTAATCCAACCGGGATTACGAGCATTGCCGACCCTGATGTCGCCGTTCTTGTGGAAGCGCTCGTTGATGCTGCACGCAAGTTAGGGGAAAGTGTGGAGCGTTAGTCGGTCTTCACAAAAAGGAGGAACTATGGATCTCATCATTCGCAATGGTACAGTCGTGACTGCTGGGGAAATCTCACAAGCCGATGTGGGGATTGAGGGCGGCAAGGTCAAACAGATTGGCCAAGGCCTTGGGCCGGCAGCCAAAGAGATCGACGCAACGGACAAATATCTCTTCCCTGGCGGTGTCGATGTTCACACCCACGTTGAGATCGAGCTGATGGGTCACCGCTCGATTGATGACTTTTACTCTGGAACTGTTTCTGCCGCCTGTGGTGGCGTCACCACTATCGTAGACTATGCCCTGCCCGAACCGGGCCAGTCGATTCAATCCAGTGTCGAGGCTTGGCAAAAGAAAGCCCAAGACAAGACCATCATCGACTACGGCATCCATCCGGCCATTCTCGACCCTACGCAAGGAATCATAGACGAAATGGCTGACGCAGTAGCCGAAGGTCATACGAGCTTTAAACTGTTCATGATTGGTATGGCGCGCTTTGACGAGCTCGCCTCCCAATACCTCAAGGTCATTGCCCAGGCTGGCAAACAGGGAGCGCTGACCAATATCCACGCCGAAGACCAGTGTCTAATTGGATATCTGTGTGAACAATTCACTGCGGAGGGGAAGCTTGGGCCAAAGTATTTCCCGGACTCTCGTCCCCGTGAATCCGAAGGTTTAGCCGTGCAGCGGGCCATCTCGATGGCCAAGTATGCTGAGGCTCCCATCTACCTGGTTCATCTATCGTGCGAAGAATCTCTTGCCCCGATTCGCGAAGCCCGGGCGCAAGGCCAGATCATCTACGGCGAAACACGACCGCTCTACCTCCATCTGTCACGTGAACGATATGAGGAACCGGATGGCGAACGCTACATCGGTTGGCCGCCGCTCAGAGAGGCATCCCAGATGCAGGTCATGTGGGATGGCTTGCGGAACGACAACTTGCAAACTGTGGCCACCGACCATTGCGGCTGGAATCTGACCCAGAAAAAAGAGGGTCAGACGATGGATGAATTACTGCCCGGTATGTCGAATCTCGAAACCCTCATTCCCATGCTATACTCCGAAGGCGTGGGGAAAGGCCGGCTGTCGCTCAACCGGTTTGTCGAAGTCAGTGCCACCAATCCAGCTAAGCTGTTTGGCATTTATCCGCAAAAGGGCACGATTGCCGTGGGTTCAGATGCGGACATCGTGATCTTTGATCCAAAGAAAGATGTGACCATTCGCCACCGTGATATGCACTCGCGCGTGGACTATGAGTTATTCGAGGGTTTCCAAATCACTGGCTGGCCAACGCATACGTTGTCTCGGGGTGAGGTCATTGTCCAAAATGGTAGCGTGCTAGGAAATGCGGGCAGGGGAAAGCTGCTCAAAAGAAAACGATTTGCGCCATTGTAAGAGCCGAATTCTTTGCTCTACGGAAAGCAGCGACAATGACAAAACCGAATACACGCATCCGTCTCAATACCGACGATCAACAGCTCCTTGCTAGCGCACAGCAACGGATTAATGCCCCGCTTTCATGTTTCGGGGAAGTTGTGCCCGTTGTACTGGACATGCCAGTTCGTGAGGCGACCTTATCTTCGCGCTATGGCCATACGCTCGAGGATGAGAAAGAGTTGTTCAGATTGGGCCAAGAGTTCGGCTTCACTGATTTCGCGCTACCCAACTTCTACAACTTTCCGACTGTCAGCGACCAGTTTCTCGACGATCTCGTGGCTGAAGGGATTCCCCTCGATCGGTTCTATGTCACGGTTGCGGTTGAGCAAACCTAAGACGACGCGCCATTGCCGCAAAGCGCGGCAGCACTCCGTACGGCTGAAGCGGGTGTTCCAAATATAATCCAGCTGATCCAAATCCGGCCCACGGCGCCGCTATGTTGACTATTATTTTGAGTAAACCAACCTCTCTTACGACCTTGATCCGCGTGATATTCGCTGCACCCCTGGCCTATCCGCGACCGGCAGCTTGGCCGGAAAGGCGATATCTGCCACGCTGATTTCCTGTGTAATCATATACGCCTTGGGATCGATGAGTTCTTCAAGTTTATCCAGGCGTGCTTGGTATTTGTCCAGCCGATCGGCTGGTTCCTGTTCGTCTCGGCTTCTTGGATCAATCTGAGCAAATAGAGCCCGCAGATGTGGCTCTAACCACAAGTCATGATAGCGGTCCGGTTCGCTAATTTTCAGATCACCATCTTGGATACCTGGAATCGTGCCTAAAGGAATCCGCTTCATATACTCGGGCGTACTATATCCGCCTGGTGACGGCACCCTCTGGTAGTCCACGCCTTTAATATCCAAGGCCATACGGACTGTTGCGCTATAGGTGCTGACCGGTATGGCGCAGAGAATCCCCTGTTGTACTCCTCTGACATTGTCAATCTGACAACGGTATGGCTGGAAAGAGCGGAAAAATGTCGGGTGGGTCCTCTGACCCACCACGTGATTTGGGGGGTGGCGTTCCGCTTCCAGCCACCCTACGAACCTACGATACTATTTCGACAACTGGCTGGCCTGACCGTTTACGCTGACTTTGGCTCCACCTTGTGCCAAGACCGCTGCGGCAGTGTCTTCAACAACTGTCCCCTTGAAAAATTCCGGATTGGTCTCACCCCAAAAGCGAATCGGATTATCGCAGGTGAAATCGCGGAAATTCTCCGGCGTCATCAGGCCGTCTTCAACGAACTCGTACGTCTCGGGGAGGACCGAGGCCATATTCGCCACGTCAAAATGGCCTATGTCTGAACCAAACAAGGCATGAATCTGCGCCCCAAACGGATTGGTTTTTCGGTTGAACGCTAACGGGTTCATGCGGTCATCCGCCTCGCAGCCGAAGTAGAAGTTCTTTGTGAAGAGTTCCTTGATGTCTTCGGCCTTCCTAATCCCACAAGCGGAGTAGTCATCCAGGTTCTCAATGCCACCGGTGTCGGTGGATCCCTTTGGAGGCATAGCTGTGTCCAGCGCGGCTTCTCGTTTGCGGAGTGCCTCAACCATGGTTTCATTCCCGTATTGCTCGGCCAGTTCACGAAACAAGGCATGATCGAGGTTGGCCGGATCGACTTCAGCCAGCGCGTTGATATTGCGTTTTTCCCAGTGTTCGATCAGATCAACATACAACTGGCAGGCCCAGCCCACGCCACCTTCCAGAAAGGCAAACTTGAGCTGCGGGAAGCGTCGGGTCACACCACCTAAGAACAGGGCCTTACACACGGCTTCATTTGCTGCGGCAAAATGGCCAATATGATTATAAGTGAAATTGCTCGGTGACACGCGCATGGCAAACCCGCGCCCACCGGAATGGAAGGACGGCGCGATTTTCAGCTCTACGCACTTGGCCCATACCGGGTCATAGTCATACTGGCTATCGAGACCGAGTACGTCCCGGTAGGTGGCGAATTTTGCTGCGTCAGGGTGGATCTCGAGTGCGGCAGGAATATCGCGCCGGATCAGGCTCCCCAACATCACGACTTTCAGTCCCAGCTGCTTAACAGCATATTCCAGCTCTTCAATCGCCTCGTCCGGCGTGTGCATCGGGATCACTGCCGATGGCGTCAGGCGATCGGAATATTTTCCGAAATAATTTGCGCTGAATGTATTAAATGACCGGCAGGCTGCTTGGCGTTGCTCAGCGTCAGGAATCAAGGGCAGGCCGAGACCGGCAGTGGGGTACATGACACTGAAGTCGAAGCCAAATTCGTCCAGCCGTTCGTACAAAAGCTGCGGCATGACCGCTGTCGCCCGGTCGCGCGTGTTTTTGGTCGGCAGCGCCCAAAACGCCTGCTGGCCGGTGCCATTGTCACGGCGATCAGCCACTGACATGCCCAATTCCTTCTGAACCAGCTTGGGGAAAAAAGAGAATCCGTCGACGGCTTTGTCTCCGCCGATCTTTCGCATCTCCTCCCGGACGAGCGGTCCAAACTCCAGCCAATGACCATCTGCATCGATGACTGGATGGTCCAGCTGTGCACGTACCTCCGACGTTGCTGCATGTCCGTTACTACTCATTTTTTCCCTCCTTAGTTGGCTTGGCACCCTCCACCGGTCAGCCGCGCCAAACGATTTCACTACTGAGTCCGAAGACAATAGAAAGTTTCTCGACGCTTTTCAATGCATACGTTGTGGGTCTAGCGCTGGCGCCTCAGCCGCCAGAGATGTAATCGTCGCCGCTACCG
>CAZBUD010000086.1:4418-15604 GCA_964495015.1 uncultured Enterobacteriaceae bacterium
AGAACCTCTTCGTCGTTCAAATTGAAGTGCGTTCTGATTCCGGAAGAGAGCGTGGACTGCGTTGCCTCAAGCGTACTGCCGTCCTCCAAGAGCGTGTCGCGCAGTACGCATTTGCTGACTTCTTGACTAAAGCGCTGTCCAGCCTGCGTTGTAGGCGGGCAGTATAAACAGGCTTCCCAGAGGGTGCGGTTGGGCGTGAGAGGCCAGAAATGGTGGGTGACATATGTCCCAGCGGAGACATCGACTGAAAAGTTGGGAAAAATAACATTGAGATCGAACGCCCACCGGGGGCTGCGGGTCGGATTGACCCCAGGCGGGAGTTTATCCTCTGCGATACGGCCTTGGGTCACAACTGACCCAAACCGATAGGCCAAAGATTCAACTGGCGAGGGCTGATATGTGGGGTTACCATACAGGGACATCATCCGATGGCGGGGATAGAGTTTGATCGTCAAGGCATGGCTAAACGGATTGTCTGGCCCAGAAAAAGTATTACCTATGGTCCGCCGGTGGAGGACCGGCACGTGGTAGATTTCCTGGAATGCATCCAGGGCGACTTTCCAGTTGCAGTTGACCTCAGTGGTGTAGCGATAGCAGGCTGACATGCGATGAAACGGATAGCCGCGCAACTGTTGGCCAAATTCGCCCATAAATTCTTCCAGCGGTTCACGCGGCTGTGGGTCAATGTGAACGAAGAGAAATCCTTCCCAGGTATTGAGCGTCACTGGCGTGAGGCCAAGCCGGTCTTTGTCGAGATCAAAAAAGCTCTCTTCGTCGGGCACAAACTTGAGCTGTCCATCCAGACCGTATGACCAACCGTGGAATTTGCACGTTAACAGCTGGCATGCACCTCGAGTGTCCCAGGCCAGCTTATTGCCACGATGGGAACACATATTATGAAAGGCACGAATCACACCATCTCTGCCACGCACGACAAGGATGGACGTATGACAAACGGCCAGATCTTTGACAAAATAATCGCCGGCGTTGGGAACATCCTCCACGCGTCCGACATTTAGCCATACCTGGCGAAATAGTTGTGCTCGCTCTTGCTCAAAATAGGTTGACGAGACGCACGGCTCGATCGGGACGGGTTGCGTACCCAGTTCGACAGGGGTGTGTCTTGTGTGTTGATTCTGCATAGAGCTACTCTCTAGGCTGGAACACCGGAAATGAGTGCGTCGACTTGTGTTAATTCTTCAGCGGAGAGCTTCCAGTTCGTTGCCGTCGCATTCGCCTGCACTTGCTCAGGCGTCGTTGCTCCAGCGATCACCGAGGCCACACAGGGCTGGGCCGCAAGCCACGACATGGCGAGTTCAAGCAGGGTGTGGCCACGCTGCCCGACAAAGTCTTGCAGCGCCTCGACCTTGGCAAAATTTTCATCAGAAGCCATACGCCGGGAGAACGAGAGGACGGCCATGCGCGTGCCGGACGCGAACTCTTCACCGCGTCGATATTTTCCGGTGAGCATACCGCTAGCCAAAGGAAAGTAAGGTAGTTGGCCGAGTCCATGCTGATCACAGGCAGGGATTGCATCTGCCTCAACAGCACGATTCAACAGGCTCCAATCATTCTGCGCAGTGACAAAGTGAGCGCAATCGTGCGCGGTGGATTGCTCAACAGCTTCGTTGATCTGCTCAGCAGAGAAGTTCGAGTGGCCTATAGCGCGTACTTTGCCCTGTTGCACCAGCTCGTTCAACGTCTCAAGCGTCTCCTCAATAAATGTATTTGGATCAGGATAATGCATCTGATATAGATCAATCCAGTCCGTTTTGAGTCTTTGCAGGCTATCCTCAAGACAACGCAGAATATACTCGCGTGATCCCCAGCGCTCTCCCGACTTTGCCATCATGGCCACGCCACCAAATTTTGTGGCTAGAACAATGTCTTTGCGGCGTGGGCCTAACACCTGCCCAAGAAATTCTTCGGACTGCCCGTTGCCGTACATGTCCGCAGTATCGAAGCAGGTGATGCCGGCATCCAGCGCAGCGTCAATCACTGCCCGGCTGGCGTCCAAATCAATCTTCATTCCAAAGTTATTACACCCAAGCCCTACCAGACTGGCTTGGATTCCCGATGCACCAAGCGGCCGTGTTTCCATAGATGATCTCCCCTCAGAGTGGATTGGATTTTCTTCAAGGAAGAGAAGGTAGCATACCTTCCCAGTCCACTGAACGCTGATACGTTGCCGCGACTCTGAGCAACTGCTCCTCACGGAAATGTGGTGCGACTAGCATGAGGCCAATTGGCAGGCCGTCAACCTTGCCACATGGAACAGTGATAGCGGGATGGCCAGTCAGATTAAATGGGCCCATATTGCGGATGACCAGACCGAGGTCTAATCCGAGCTGCCCCCCAAAAAGAGTGTGCTCAATGGCTTCTTCATAGTCTTGGGGCTCACGATAACGCGGTGCCTTGATGGGAACGGTCGGCATGGCGAGGACGTCTACCTCAGCAAAGGCTGTATTATATTGTTTGATAAAAGTTGGGCGCACATTATGGGCCTTGGCATGCAACCGGCCATGCGTGAAGCGGGCGAGATAGGTGCCAAGGATGAGGTGCAGTTTGTAGTTAAGCGGCAGTTCGTGGCCGTGGCTGCGTTTAAAGCGGCCAAAGGTAGAGATCAATGAAGTGGGGTAATAGGTCTTTGTGCCAGAGCCAGCCAGGTTTGTATCGAACATATGCTTGCCGCCTTCGAAATAAATAGGCAGCAGCGCTAAGACGGCTTTGTCATGCAGAGGAACGGAAACGCGCTCAAGCTGAGCCCCGGCCTGCTCCAAGGTCGAGAGCGCGTCTAAGACGGTCCGTTCGACTTCCGGTTCACTCCCGGGAAAGCCAAAGCCTTCAGCTAAAACACCAATCCGGACGCCTTCGATATCCTGGGCTAACGCCTGTGTATAGCTCGGCAGTTGAGCTGGGAGATAGGTCTGCCTTGGATCATAGCCATCGGCTCCAGCCACACATTCGAGGACTACAGCAATGTCTACAACGGAACGGGCTAGCGGTCCCACGTAATCGATAGTTGGATCTAAACCAAACACGCCAGTGTGCGGAACCAGACCGTGGGTTGGCATAAGGCCCACCGTGCCCGACCACGACGCTGGCAAACGCACCGATCCGCCTTGATCCCCGCCAAAGGCAATGTCGACGAGACCTGCGGCGACAGCAGCCCCAGACCCTGAAGAAGATCCCCCCGTGACATGGGCCGGGTTATGCGGGTTCAGTGGCCGCCCAAAGTCGCCAACCCCGCTGAGACCTGGGCCGCCAAAGGAGAAATCTTCCATATTCATTTTCCCTACGATCGTGGCGCCCGCATCGAGCAGTCGGGTAACGAGGGGTGCGTCAAAGTCCGGAGTATAGCCATCCATGAAATGGCAGCCCAGCGTCAGCGGTACCCCAGCAACGCTGATGTGGTCTTTCAGGCCAATAGTCTTGCCTTTGAGTGGACCATCTGCTGCACCTTCGATCCGACATTTTCGGATGAAGACGTTGAGTGGGTCTTCTTCCTCGGTTGGCCGATAGCCAGGGTCTCGGTCGGTATAGCGTAGCGGGAGACGCTGCTCCTCGATTCTCAGCTCCTGAAAGGTCTCGAACGTTTCGATGTGCCCAAGCATGCGGGACTGCATGCTGCGGATTTCAGCCGGGGTGAGTTGCAAGTCCAGTTCTTCGCTGTACTTGGCGATATCTTCGATACCTGGTCGGGGAAGCATTACCTTAGACCTCCTGCTCGCAAATGGGATATCAAATGCATACCAACGCTTGTCCTCCAGCGCAGGGCGTGGTTTAACCAAACCCTAACTGGGTTCTGACCAGCTCAGTAAAGGAGGGCGGCAATGGCAACATTCGATGAATATTGTGACAAGTATAACCACGTTCAGATGGAGCGGCGCAATGGAATTCTCCAATTATCGCTGCATACCGAGGGGAAAACGTTGCGTTGGGGAGAGAGTCCGCACTCAGAGCTGGGCAAATGTTTCTACGATATTGGCAGCGACCCGGAGAATAAGGTCGTCATCATCACCGGTACAGATGAAAACTTTATTGCTAAATATGCCCGAGAGGGGCAGTGGGACATCACACCTCAATTGTGGGATCACATCTATTGGGATGCCAAAAAGCTCTTGATGAATCATTTGGACATTGAAGTGCCCATGATCGCGGCAGTAAACGGCCCAGCCACAATCCATGCCGAGTTGGCCGTGCTGTGTGACATCGTGATTGCGTCAGACGATGCCGTTTTCCAAGATGCGCCGCATTTTCCCAACGGTATCGTTCCCGGCGACGGGGTACACATTGTCTGGCCCCTCCTACTGGGAGCGAATCGGGGCCGCTATTTCTTGCTCACTGGCCAGAAACTCTCAGCCCAAGAGGCGCTCACTCTTGGCGTAGTCAACGAGGTCATGCCACGTGACAAACTGCTGGCTCGCGCATGGGAATTGGCCGAAATCGTTGCCAAACAACCGCCGCTTACCGTGCGCTACGCCCGCGTGGCTCTCACCCAGCAGATCAAGAAGCTGATGCTGGATAATCTAGGTTACGGTTTGGCGCTCGAAGGCTTAGGCGCGCTGGAATACTGGCCCGGCGGGAAGAAGAAAAAGTAGGTTAGAGGAGGTTCCCGTAGGGTGCGCCCTGCGCACCATCCAACCGAGAATATCGAATTATCGTAGAGCCTTTGTTCCCGGTGGGATGTATTTCTTTACGGTCGCTACTGCCTACCGACGGCTACTCCTCACCCAGCCTGTAGTCTGACGTGCCTTACGGGGTGGTATTGAAGGCCAGGCAAACTTTACCCACCCTTTACGATTGATACGTCGATTCTCCCGCCGGATCATCTGCATTGCATATGGACCTTATCTCCAGAAGATGCGAACTTCTCTGCACGGTGGGCTATTATCAAACGGCAGGTGAGCCGCGGGTCTGGGAAAGCAGAGCGGTGCGTGGGGCGCACCCTTCCAGAGTTGAGCGCATCGCGACACGAACGGTGAGAAAGCGGGATATGGCAACGGCGGTTTTGGGAGCACCTTATTCAGGATGCGGAAGACTTACGCCGCCACGTCGAATATATACACTGGAATCCTGTGAAGCACGGATACGTCACAACTGTTATTGATTGGCCCTACTCGACATTTCATAAGTTGTTACAAAGAGGACTCTATCCAGCAAACTGGGGAGGCCAAGGGGTACAGGACTTAAGCGGGGAAACTTTTGGCGAATAATTTTGTAGGGTGCGCCCCGCGCACCATGTTTTTTGTATCTCTAATGATATCGCTCACGGACTCTCAGCAGTCGTTCATAAAAGAAAAATCGCCTAATCTTACTCGTAATACTAAGTAAGGAATAATCATGACAACTCTGGCAACAATGCAAACGTCGTCTAAAGGACAGATTGTTATTCCTGAGGAAATTCGAGCCAGACTTCAGCTTGAGCCGGGCACGCAATTTGTGGCTGTCGGGGCAGGAGACGTTGTCATTCTCAAGAAAATTTCACCACCCACAATGAAAGACTTCGGCGTCTTAATTGCTGCAGCGCTAGAATGAAGCGCTCAGATATTACGGCTACGATTGAGGAGGTACGAGATGCCATGTGAAGATCGTTCTTGACACGAATCTTCCACTCAACGCTCCCTATGTACCTCTACCAACAAACAAATCGCTACTTTGCTCAAGTCGCTGATGACATCAAAGACATCGCGGAGAAAGAACTTCAAACACTCGGAGCCCAAGAAACGAGCCCTGCCTATCGGGGGATCTATTTCAACGCGTCTCCCAAAGTGCTGTACACGATTAATTTCCACGCGCGACTGATTAACCGGGTACTGGCTCCCTTGACCTGGTTTGAATGTCACTCGGATCGATATCTTTACAAGAAGTCGGCCGAAATTCTATGGGAGGATTTTCTTGACCCTTCGCAAACGTTTGCCGTTTTTGCGACTGTTTCCAATAGCGCCATTCGACACTCGAAGTTTGCCGCGCTTCGCCTGAAGGATGCTATTGTCGATTACTTCCGAGCGGGCACTGGTGTGCGTCCGTCCATAGATACGCGTAATCCTGATGTGTGGATCAACCTGCATATCCACAACAATGAAGCGACGATTAGCCTGGATACGTCCGGTGGCTCCCTGCATCGGCGTGGCTATCGTAAGCAAACTACTCAGGCGCCCATGGTGGAGACCTTAGCTGCCGCCATCATCCAATACTCGGAATGGGACGGCCGTGTTCCGTTGTACGATCCGTTGTGTGGCTCCGGGACGTTGCTGTGTGAAGCCTATCTGCACGCCTCTCATACACCCGCAGCCGTGTTCCGCAAAAAGTTTGGTTTTGAACGACTACCTGACTTTGATGCGTCGGTGTGGAAACAAGTGAAGCGGGAAGGGCGCGAGAAGATACGCTCGCTCTCAAAGGGGCTCATTATTGGCAGCGATATTGACCGCGCAGCTATTCAGGCAACAACTCAAAATTGTGCAGGGCTTGATGCGGGCAGTGCCATTAGCATCCAGAAACGTGATGCCTTTCAGATTGATCAGATCGAAGGGGCCGTGATCGTGTGTAATCCGCCGTATGGGATCAGAATGGGCCAAAAGACCGATCTTGGAGACTTCTATAAACGATTCGGCGATTTTCTCAAGCAACGCTGCCAAGGTTCGACTGCCTTTATCTATTGTGGCGAGCGCCAATACATCAAGAACGTTGGTCTCAAACCAACATGGAAAAAACCGCTGGTGAATGGCGGTCTGGATGGGCGGTTGGCGAAGTATGAGCTGTATTGAGTGACAGTGTTTTTATACATGGACGATTTTAATCCGAGCGTGGTAGGGTGCGGTGTAATAGGGGAAAGGGATAAAATTTTCTAATTGACTGTTTCATACCAAAAAGGAGGGTGCTTACATGCTATCGCTCAGTGATTACGCAGCGCAGGACGGACTTGGTCTTGCAGAGCTTGTTGCGCGCAAAGAGGTGACGCCACAAGAACTCGTTGACACCGCGGTCCGGGGAATCGAGAAAGTGAATCCGCGGCTGAACGCCGTACTCCAGGTCCTCTCTGACCAAGCCAACGCCGAAATTCAGGGCGGCTTGCCGCAAGGCCCGTTTACCGGTGTCCCGTTTCTTATCAAAGAACTTGTCTTGCATGCAAAAAATACGCGCCTCGACATGGGCTCTCGGCTCGCGCAGGGATACGTCGCGTCAGAGGACTCTGAATTGATGGCGCGCTTTCGACGGGCGGGACTCCTACTCGTTGGAACAACGCAAACGCCCGAGCTGGGATATAATCCTACGACTGAGACGACGCTGTTTGGGCCGGTTCACAACCCCTGGAAGGCCGGCCATAGTGCTGGTGGGTCGAGTGGTGGCTCTAGTGCCGCTGTTGCCGCAGGCATCGTCCCCATGGCCCACGCGAACGATGGTGGCGGCTCCATTCGTATTCCTGCCTCGTGCAATGGCCTGGTCGGACTGAAACCGTCTCGTGACCGGGTGCCGACGGGCCCGGACTATTCGGACCCGTTGTGTGGACTAGCCTGTGAACTCGTGGTGTCTCGTAGCGTGCGTGACTCTGCTGCAATCTTGGATATGGTTGCTGGCGCGGATGTTGGCGCGCTGGGCTTGCCTGTTCCACCTGCTCGTCCGTATCGTGAAGAGGTCGGCGCCGCACCAGGCCAGCTGCGTATCGCTTGGACGACGACGCCGGCGTCGGGTGAAAAGGTTGACCCTGAATGTGAACAGGCTGTCCACGATACCGTGCGCTTACTCGAGGAGTTGGGCCATACAGTTGAAGAAGGTCGTCCGGAATACGACTGGGACGAGTTTCTTGAAAACGTGCATGTGATTTGGACGGCCTATAACGCCATGGCGATTGAGGAACTCGCCAAAAACATGGGCCGCACCCCTGGACCGGACAATCTTGAAGCCGTCACCTTGGCCTGCCGCGAGGACGGCAAACGCTACACGGCCGTTGATTTGCTGAAATCCTTGGATCACGGGGGGCAGTTGTCGCGGCTGGTTGGCCGTTTTTTCCAAAACATCGACGTCTTTGTCACACCGACGATAGCCAAGCCGCCTGCGCCGCATGGAGAGGTGAACCAGAACCGCGCTGGCATGACTGCCATGGAGTGGACGCGCCAGGTCTTTTCCTATGTGCCGTTTACTCCACTGTTTAACACCACCGGCCAGCCCGCGATTTCGCTTCCCCTCCACTGGAGCGCCGATGGTTTGCCTGTCGGGGTACAATTCGTAGGCCATCTCGGTGACGAAGCGACGTTGCTGCAACTGGCTGCCCAGCTCGAACAGGCCAAACCCTGGGGGGACCAACGCCCAAGCGTGCATGTTGCAACATAGTATATTAAGCACAGATTGCGTGCAGAGGCGATGGCGCGATCCTGTGTGATCGCTCTTTTCCAACAATCGGCCAGAAGTTCATCTTATGAGTGAAACACACGACAATCCGCAGCTGACTCTATGGGGCGCGGGGACAACGCGGACCATTCGTCCGCATTGGGTGCTGCACGAACTGGGACTTGCTTACAAAAAGCATCTGATTGGCTCGCGCACAGGGGAAACTGAGACGCCGGAGTACCGGGCGCTGAATCCACGTGGCAAAATCCCCGTCCTCCAAGATGGTAATTTTGTGCTGGCGGAGAGCGCGGCGATTATCAATTATCTTGTAGAGCACTATGGAGTGGGAACCGACCTCGTACCGCCGCCAGGGTCGCGCCAGCGCGCCCTGTACGATCAATGGTGCTTTTTTATTATGACGGAGCTTGATGCACACACTCTCTATGTCATCCGTCGCCACGGCGACTTGGCCAATCTCTACGGCGAGGCTCCGAACGCAATCAAAGCCGCTGAGCAGGGCTTCACACGGCAAGTCGAGGTGGTGGCCCAAGCCTTACGGGAGGGGGGGCCGTACCTGCTGGGCGACACCTTCACCTGTGCTGATGTGTTGCTGACGACATGTCTCACCTGGGCAGATTACTGCAAGATCCCATTGGCCGATGTCCTCGTAGAGTATAAAAAACGTCTCACCGCTCGCGAGGCATATCGACAAGCCGCGGCTATAAATGGGGGACCCATTGGGGTGACGCAGTCTGTCGAGTGAGAGAGGCAATCAGCGGTGCTTGTATCAACCTATCAACCGTAACGAGGAATGACCGTGATCAGTGGTGATATGTCTCTGCGAGTCGTGGTGGATACGCAGACTATGATGTGCCAGGCCAGCGATAGTGGAACAGTATCGCGCAAACGGGCGCACTTGGTGGGTGGCGCTGAATCAGGCCAGGTTACTTCAGTCGTGCGCTACTCTCCCAACGCAACGTTTCCCGTCCACGACCATCCGGACGGAGAGGAGATCTTCGTCCTGCAGGGAACGTTTTCTGACGAGCAGGGAGACTGGCCGGCGGGTACCTATCTGCTTAATCCTGAGGGTTTCCGGCACGCACCGTTCTCCAGAGAAGGGTGTGTCTTGTTTGTGAAGCTGTGGCAGTATGGTGGCCCGGAACGGTTACACCTGGTGCTTCATAGGGACGACAGGGACTGGCAGGTCACAGCGCATACGGGTATTCGGACAAAGATCCTGTATGAAGATCCAGCTTTGCCATATCAGACGCAGCTTGAGCAATGGGACGCTGGGACGGCTCTGGGCACCTTGGAGTACTCCGGAGATATTGAGATTTTTGTCCTCAGTGGAAGTTTTGAAGACGAATATGGGGTATGCGGGGAGCATACCTGGCTGCGGATTCCGGCAGGCAGGAAACATATTCCGACTTCTTCTCAGGGGTGTGCACTGTACGTGAAAACAGGTCGTCTACCTGGCCTGCGTTCGACTCCAGTTACTGAGACTTGATCGGGACAACAGGATAGTGCAAGGTCATCAACACCGTATCAACTATAAGGAGGGACCACGATGATCAAAGGTATCCACCATACCGCAATTTCAACCGGTGATATCGAACGCTCACTGGGGTTCTATAAGGATTTGCTCGGCTTTGAGGAAGTGTTTTCCTTAAACTGGGAGGTTGGCTCAGCATCGGTTGATCGGCTGGTTGGTCTCAAAGATTCATCCTCGCGAGTGATAATGCTAAAGGCAGGCAACGCGTGTGTTGAGCTTTTTGAGTATGCCAGCCCAGAACCTAAGCCGGGAGATCCTAATCGACCGGTGTGCGATCATGGGATTACGCATTTGTGTCTACAAGTGAGTGATATTGATGGAGAGTATGAGCGTCTGAAAGCTGCAGGCATGGTCTTCCATTGTCCACCTATGAAGGCGAGCAAGAACCTCCGCGCAACGTACGGGCGTGATCCCGACGGAAACGTCGTTGAGCTGTTGGAAGTGTTAGATCCGAACGACGCGGCTTCCGTTGTCGCGTAGCAACACGGAGCACGGGTTTTCCAACTTCGTGTAAACACAGGAAAACCCGCGATTCTACTGGGCTTACGGAACATGGTGTCTACTCCCCATTCCTCTCCATTCCCCCCGAATCCCCGTGAAAGTCCCGCGAATTTTCACAACACCTCGAGGGCACGAACCGTATCATTATCAATAGGAATACTGAAGTGGTGAGATTGATCCAAGCAAAAAAGGATTGGCGCGATCCAATCTCTTCTCGACTGGCTACACGAAGCAAACATTACGCAAAAGATATAGAGAGAAGTGTTAATCAAACTTATGGATTATCACTAGCAACAGACAAGTTTGAGAACGGAGAATGGAAAAGAGGAATTCAAGCTTAATTATCCATCAACCTTAAATTTCCGAGGAAGGAGCACACGTTTCTTCCAGACGATGGACTGGATTAACACCCATGTTGGATATCCATAGGCGATGCAAGAGAATAAAATGGTTTTTCTATTAACTTCTAGCATTACGCCTAGAACATACCGCACCTCTCCGGTCTCACTAGCAAAAACTCAAAGCAATATGAATACGAGCGCCAAGGCAGAAACAAAATCTACTCAGGCTGGACCCACAAGTCTTTGCCCAGTGAGGTGGTGAGTACCTTGCAGCCTTCTTCAGTAACAAGCAGTTTGTCTTCAACGATAAAGATACCCGCTTGCATGTCAGGGCTGTCCATACCGGCGATAACGGGTTCCACACACAACACCATCCCAGCCTCATGCTGTGTGTCCGTGCTGTAGACCAACTCACGCTCGCCAAGCCAGGGTAGTTCGTGCGCTTCCATGCCAGTACCGAGTCC
>CAZBUD010000087.1:0-15604 GCA_964495015.1 uncultured Enterobacteriaceae bacterium
CCCGTCGACACCAACACTATTGAGGAACCATTTGATGAGCGCGCCAGGAAGTCCCTGCCAAGCGGCAAAGGCTAAACCCGTATCTTCGACAAGGACGGGGCGACCCAATGCGGTATAGGCGTGGCGGGCTTTGTGCTCGATGACGGGGAGAAGCTCCACGGCCTGGATCTCGTCCAAATCGAGGGGCGTATGCGTAAGTGCACCACCAAGGATGCGCTCGAACTCTCGGACTTTATTCACATTACCGGTAATAAACGTCAACACCCAACCACCTCAAAGCCTTAGAGCGTGTCTCGTCAGTGTCTCTATAGCCCGAGCCCGCGCGAGAGCAGCGCAACCCAGGCCCCCGAAGCAGCCATAGCCGCCGTGCTCTGACGATGGGGGGCAACGCTGGCCACGCGAGTTGCACGCGGGCGACGCCGAGAATGGACTTTTTAGGCAAGCTCTTAGCCTCTCACTGCAACCGGACAAGCCACCTCACCTCTCGTGCCTCCGAATCAATGCCCCTGGGCAGGCCGATGCCTAAAAGCGTGGACACGATGCCCCTTGCTCTGAAGCGCCAGGAGTCTAGCAAACTCATCCTGATCGATTAAGAGGACACCCTGTTGCAGCGCGAAACGCTGCACCTGCACCGAAGATTGGTGCCGGCTCAGTACCATAGCCTGCTGACAACCATGCCGGTCCTTCGCCTCATAAGCGGCGGCCACAATCGCCGTCTCTACCGCCTCACATTCAACCCGACACCATACTCGCTCGCGGCCTCTCACCAACAAGAGATAGGTTGCGGGATCATCCTGGATATTCTTGATCTGCGTCTCGTACCCCTGAGCCTGGAGCACCCCGATTGCTTGCTTCAGCAACTCCGAATCGGTCATGCCGTCAATTCCGACAAGCGACAGACGCTCTGGCCGACGATGTGTATAGGAGCTGATAAGGAGCCACGCCCCAATACCGCCAGCGAGCCAGACAACACCTTCGGAGCCGAAATACGCCTGCACAGTTGTTATGCCGAAAATACTGAGCAACACTATCGACGTTCCCTTAATCAAACCCTTACGGGAACGTTTCGCGCGCCTGACCTTTCGCACTTCCACTGGAGTATGAGAAGGCTCTTGCATAAATTTCTCCTAAAGCACTCAAGGAAACACGCGCCCCTGCCCTCCCGGTTTAGCGGATAGCCCCTACTCCTCGCAAGCACTGTATGTCTGCTCCTCGCGTATCCGCAGGCTTCGGGCAATTAAAACCTGTTCCCTCTCTGCCCGAGATACCCCAGCTCCGAGGTAAAATCAACGGAACAGTTGTTGATACGAAAGACTCAATACGAACTATTGTTTTGTTGTCAGTAGGACGCCGCCAATGACAAACGCGGTCCCGACAATCTGGACTCGAGTGATTTCCTCACCAAGAAAAACAGCTGAGGAGACTATCACAATAATGGGAATCAGGTTCATGAACACCGCAGCCCGGTGGGGGCTCACCTTGCTCAGCGCTTGGTAATAGAGCAGGTTGGTCATGGGTGACAAAATAGAAAGAAAACCCAGCGCAGACAGGACTAGCGGCGAAAAATCGCCGACTGTGCTGAGCGGTGATTCGATCAGGGACAGCGGGACTAAGATAAATGACCCGGCAATATACGAACTCGCCGTCGATGCCGCAGGAGAGCGATTGGCCAGGGCGATACGACTATAAACGGTATAGGTGGCCCAACTCAGTTGCCCGATCAAAATTAGCAAGTCACCCCTGTTGAGAACCAGGTTCAGTAAGATCTCTAACGAACCCTGGCAAATAATGGAAACCAGTCCCACAAAGGACACCAAGATGCCGACAACATTAATGAGCGAGAGCTGCTCCTTCATGAATGCCCAGGAAAAGAGCGCGACCCAGATGGGAGTGGAAGCGGCAATAATACTCGCATTCGACGCCGTTGTTAAACGCAGACCGAGATAGAAAAAAGTGCCGGCTCCAACGACGCCGGTCAACGTCATCACCGCCGTACTCTGTGGGTCTTTGCGTAATTCTGCCCACCAATTGGGCTGGGATTTCCAGCCCATGAGGGCGAGTAAGACCGCGCCCACAACCGTACGCAGGGCAATCAAGGTAAGCGGCCCAATCGCGCCGAGCATGAACTTTCCAGCTGGGAAGTTCAGTGCCCACAGGCACACAACAGCTAAGAGTGAAAAATATGCCAAGAGGAAGGGTTACCTCTGAATAGTGTCTTCGCTACTACGGTCTTATCCGCGCGCAGCATTATTCGTGATGAGGCTCAACAGGGCTAATCTGGCTCGGCGAAACAACTCGTGCGCAGATGGTCCCTCAACCTCAAAGCCACCATCTAAGGGATCTATCATATACGCATCATAACAGCGGAAAAGCGGAACGCCGACCCCATGGGTTGGACCATGGGTCGGCGTCTTGATCTATTCATCCCTAGATCCCTTGATCTAGGGCGTGCCAATTTCGTCCAAAACGGTCCGAACATCAGCAAGAAAAGAAAGGATCCAGTCTACGCCAGAAAGATAAAGACCTCGCGTAGATCGACGCGGAATGGCAACACAACGCATACCTGTGGCTTTCGCCGCCTGTATCCCACTCGGTGCATCTTCTAACACAAGGCATTGTTCGGGCGGAACATCGACCGTCCGTGCAGCCAAGAAGAAAACGTCGGACGCCGGCTTCCCGTGGGGTACGTCTTCAGCAGTGACCAGGACCTCAAATTGATGCGCCAAATGTATCTCATCGAAGACAGCCTGGACGTAAGCCCGCGCTACACTACTCGCCACAGCAGTCCGTACACCCCGGCGCTCCACGTCGTCCAGGAGGACGGACACTCCAGGCATGGGTTTCACCTGCCCCTTCAGGTGAGCGAGCTGGTAGGATTCTTTTTCCTGACTCAGCTATTCCGGCGCGTCGCTCAGATTGTACCGCTCGACAAACACGCGAGCGGTTTCAATAAGCCTCTGGCCTTAAATGGTGTCGAAAACCGACGGCTCAAGTGTCACCCCGCGCCTGGCCATGACGGCCTGCCATAAGGCGATCGAATGCGTTTCACTATCGACCATTAAACCTTCGAGATCAAATAAACTGGCCTGAAGAGGTTGGATCACGTCCAGCCCATTTATTCGCTGTCGTATTGGATGACCGAAAAGACCTTATGCGGTGCGAGACGTTCGCGTCCGCCGAGAAAGGACAGTTCAATAAGGAATGCGGCTTCGATAATATTTGCTTGTATTTTTTCAGCAAGAGCGATTGCCGCGTGCGCAGTGCCGCCAGTCGCTAAAAGATCGTCAATGAGTAAAACGCGGCTGTTCTGCGGAAAAGCGTCCTGGTGAATTTCTAAGGTATCCGTACCATATTCCAGCTCATAGCTGGCTTCAAAGGTCGCAACCGGCAGTTTGCCCGATTTGCGTACCAGAGCGAATCCACACCCCAGGGCATAGGCTAAGGCTGACGCAAAGATGAAGCCACGCGACTCAATGCCTAGAACGATATCGATCCCGTTGCGGTAGCGTTCAGCAAGCTGGTCCACGAGGTCGCGCCACGCCGGCCCGTTAGCCAGCAGCGGGGTAATATCACGGAATAGTATTCCTTGTTTAGGAAAGTCGGGAACATCACGAATAAGGGATTTCAGATCAGACATACTCTCCTCTTCAGTTTCCAGACTGGTTTCGGCTATGCTGTGTCGCATGCCGCACGGCTGGCAAATAATGTATCGGATTGCGCGCAGACTTTCCGCTGCGGACCTCGAAATGCAAACTGGGCCCACTCACTCGACCCGATTCTCCGACCTCGCCCACGATATCGCCCCGTGTCACCGTTTGTCCATCTTTGACCAGATTGCGCTGATGGTGCGCATAAATGGTCGTGAACCCGTTGGCATGTTTCAAAATCACCATCTTGCCATAGCCGCGTAAATTATCGCTAAAGATGACGCGCCCTGCTGCTGCTGCGCGTACCGGTACCCCCAGCCGTGCCGCGATATCGATGCCATCATGAAAGCTCCCGTTTCGTGGACCGAATCGAGAGGTCAAGGTTCCTTGAATCGGCCAACTAAAAAATTTTCCAGCATCATCGGGAATCGGCGGCTGCACAGGTGGGGGTCTCGGTTTCCAGCGTGCTGGCGGCTTCCCTCGTAGCGGGGGACGAAGTTTGGCTGTGGCCGTGGTTTCTATAGGTCCACGGTAAAGGGCCCGATGTGGCACACGAAGGCGCTGCCCAGACTCAATCTGGTCGGGATTACGAATATTATTGAGCGCTGCGAGTTCCTGGAACGGAACGCTGTACGCATACCCGATCTGAGACAGCGTCTCACCTGATCGAACGACGTGATACTTGTACTGGGTGCGGAAACATGCAGACAAAAAAACCAGCACCCAGAGGAAGACGCCGAAGACCACACCACCCTGCCGCCACACTGCTTCTTCCCCGTTTCTCCACTAAGGATCGCTCACAGGCGAGCGTCAACGCTATGCACTATAGTGCATGCTCTCGCACGCTTTTGTCAACAAAAACGGTGCAGGAAAAAAGAATAGAGCGCTCTCAATCAGATTGGGGAGATTTTGTATTAAATCGATCGAGCGCCAGCGTAACCCCCAAGCCGATGCAGATGAGCACCAGCACAGAGCCTATCTGCCTAACGGTTGGGGTAAAAAATCGGACCGGCCAATCTTCGGCTTCAATCTGCAACAGCGTGTCCTGCGTGACGATCCGTCCTTTAACCATATCCCCGATTTGGGGCTGGACGCCAGTCTGGAAAGGCCACAGGCCAACCACGGCACCCAGAATCAAGCCCATGAGGACGCCAAGGGTGGCAGTTCGATAGTGTTCTAGCAGCCAACGAATGAGATTACTTACACCGACTACGCCGACTACAACCCCAATGCCGACCGGCACGACAACAAAAAAAGCTTCATTCAAAACAGGCCAGTTCAGCCCCGTTTCCTCGCCCGCTCCGAGCAGCCCCATTTTCAGCTTCTCAATACCACTGAGTATGGGCACATATTGACCGAGAAGAAGCAGGAGATAACCCCCGGATACGCCTGGTAGGATCATCGCACTCGCGCCTGTCAGACCGGCAATAAAGAGTAAGACCAGTGAGCTCTGTTCTTGTCCGGTTTGGGCGGTATTGCCCAAGGCCAAAAGCACCATCAGCGTAAAGGCCACACCTGTTCCAACAAAAAAACTCTTGGGTGCGGGTTGAGCGAGCCGCCAGATTAGCGGTACGCCCCCAAGTGTCAGCCCGATAAACAAGCTATACATGATCCAGCGCTGCTCGATGACTAGTGTTTTCGTCGGTCCGGCTAGCAGAACGATCGCAACGACGGCAGTCCCGACAACGGCACTCAGAAAGAGGAGAGAAGATGCCCGCCAGCGCAACCGGGTAACATCCGCTATCGCGGTAATAAATTCCGTATAGATTCCGGTCACTAGCAGCATGGTGCCGCCGCTTACACCAGGCACAAGATTTGCCAGTCCCATGAGTACGCCGCCAGTCGCGGCCTGGACAATACTGCTCGGTTTTTCTGTCATACAAAAACGACGGGCACGTTCTTTAGGGTAAGTCCACCTAGGCCCCGGCTTGGCGTGAAGCAAGCGCCTGAACCTTGGCTGAAGAACGACGACCTGTACGCTTTTTATCCTTTTGGAGTTTATATTCCATGCTATCAACCAGCGCTTGCCAGCTCGCTTCTATGACATTCGGCGAGACACCCACAGTGCCCCAACGATCAGTCTCGTCACCAGACTCAATGAGGACCCGAACCGTCGCCGTCGTCCCTTCGCCACCCCCCAGCACGCGGACCTTGTAATCGTGTAATTCAACGGATTCAAGCTGCGGGTAAAATTTGGTGAGCGCTTTACGTAAGGCGCGGTCGAGCGCGTTGACCGGTCCGTTGCCCTGTGCGGCGGTATGCTCCACTTGCCCATCCGGTCCTTCGACCATGATCGTGGCCTCGGATAACGACGGTTCATCTTCCTTACGCTTTTCATCAATCACCCTAAACCCAATCAGGCGGAAGTGGCGGACCTTACCATTAAGCGCCCTGCGCATCAGGAGTTCAAATGACGCCTCTGCGCCCTCATACTGAAAGCCGGAGTTTTCGAGCAGCTTGACTTCATCCAGAATTTTCTTGACCGCAGGATCTGCGCTCTTCACATCGAGCCCAAATTGTTTAGCCTTGTAGACGACGTTACTCCGCCCGGACAAGTCTGACACCAACACGCGCTGCGTGTTGCCAATAAGTTCAGGATCAATGTGCTCGTAGGTTTCGCGATTCTTTTGTACCGCAGCCACATGCAGGCCACCTTTATGCGCAAAGGCGCTGACACCCACATAGGCTTGACGTTTATCAGGCTCAATATTCGCCAGTTCGTACACAAGTCGGGAAAGATGAGGCAGCTGTTTGAGCTGACTCGGGCCGACGCATCGATAGCCAAGTTTGAGCTGCAAGTTGGGGATGACTGAACACAGGTTGGCGTTGCCGCAACGCTCCCCAAAGCCGTTAATCGTGCCTTGTACCTGGACCGCCCCACTCAGAACGCCAGCTAAGGAGTTCGCCACCGCCAGTTCGCTATCGTTGTGACAATGAATCCCGAGCTGGACCTCACCGGCTTGGACAGCAGCCTGCATGCCGTCTGTAATCTCGGCTGGCATGCTCCCGCCTCGCGTATCACACAATACCAGGACATCCGCCCCGGCTTGCGCTGCTACGGTTAAACATTCAAGGGCATAACTCGGGTTAGCTTTATAGCCGTCGAAAAAATGTTCGGCATCGAAAATGACTTCATCCACCCGACTTTTGAGATAAGCAATCGAATCGCCGATCACCTCCAGGTTCGCCTTTTTCGAGATGCGTAGGTCGTCCCGCACATGCAGGTCCCACGTCTTTCCGACAATGGTCACGACCGGAGTTTCGGCCTGGAGCAGGAGGCGAATATTGAGATCATCTGCAGCTGTAATATTGGCCCGTCGGGTTGAGCCAAAGGCAGTAATCCGAACACGCTTGAGCGGCACCTTTTTAATGGCTCTGAAAAACTCTTCGTCCCGAGGGTTAGAGCCTGGCCAACCACCTTCGATATATTGAATCCCGAACTCATCTAGCTGTTCCGCTACCCGTAGCTTATCTTCGAGTGTCAAGGATACATCTTCGGACTGACAGCCGTCTCTCAGTGTCGTGTCGTAGAGAGCAATCTTTTTCATAACCGTCTCGCTTGATCTTCCAACTGGGTTGAAGGGATAAACGCGTCGTGCAGCACCCGCACGGCAAGTTCTGCGTACTTGGCGTCAATAATGATCGAGATTTTAATCTCTGAGGTTGAAATCATCTGAATATTGATACCTTCCGCCGCCAAGACTTCAAACATACGTGCGGCGACCCCGGCGTGGCTCCGCATCCCCAGCCCGACGATCGAGACTTTGGCCACTTCGGTATCAAACACCACATTCCCGGCGCCGATCTCCGGGGCGGCGGATTTCACATGCTCCAGGGCTTTGAGCACATCGCCTTTGGGAACCGTGAAGGTCATATCCGTCTTTTCGTCGGCGCTCGCATTTTGGATAATCATATCGACGACAACGTTATCCTGCGCAATTGGCATAAACAGCTTAGCCGCGAGGCCGGGCCGGTCAGGCACGCGTTGCAGGGTAATCTTAGCCTGATCTAAATCAGACGTGACGCCTGAGACGATCACATCTTCCATGCTTTGATCCTCCTGTACAAGCCAGGTCCCTTCATCCGTTGAAAAACTCGACCGGACGTGTACCGGCACCTGGTAGCGTTTGGCAAATTCAACCGAGCGAATCTGCAGGACCTTGGCCCCAAGGCTCGCCAGCTCAAGCATCTCATCGTACGAGATACGCGCAAGCTTGTGGGCATACGGGCAAATGCGCGGGTCGGCGCTGTACACCCCGTCCACATCCGTATAGATCTCGCACGCATCCGCTTGTGTTGCAGCTGCAACCGCAACGGCTGTCGTGTCAGATCCGCCGCGCCCCAAAGTGGTAATATTGCCGCGCGCATCAACACCCTGAAAACCGGCTACCACAACGATCGTGCCATCTTTGAGATCGTTCAGCAGCCGTGGTGTCTGTACGTTTTTAATCCGCGCTCGGCCGTAGGCGTCATCGGTTTCAATCTGGATCTGATGGCCGAGCAAAGAACAAGCAGGATAGCCCATCTCTTTCAGCACCATGGCAAGCAGGGCGATCGAGACCTGTTCACCGCTTGAGACCAGGACGTCACTCTCACGCGCATCCGGCTGCGCGCTAATCTGGCGGGACAGGCCAAGCAGCCGATTGGTCTCACCACTCATCGCCGAGAGCACAACGGCAACCTGATGGCCCGTGTCTCTCGTAGCCGCGACCCGTTTGGCAACTTCCTGGATCCGCTCGATCGAGCCAACCGACGTGCCACCATATTTTTGAACAATCAACATAGGTTCTCAGTATTTCTTACTAGGCAGGAGACACATGGGCAATGAGCCGCTCATAGAGGCTTCCATGCGGCATGAAAGTCAGTGTGCGTTCGTCCCCCGCACCACATTCGAATACAATCTGTAAGTGTTCCTCAATGAAACCATCTGGAAGGAACTGGAACCACTCGATGACGGCAACGCCCTGCCCGCAGAGATATTCCTCAAATCCCAGCTCTTCGCCCGCAACGCCTTCCAGGCGGTAGAGGTCAATATGGTAGAGGGGAATTCTCCCGCTATAATGCTCGGCCATAAGAATAAAGGTCGGACTTGTGATATCTTCCGCAGCAAGCCCAAGCCCAGTCGCAAGGCCTTTCACCAAGCAGGTCTTTCCAGCTCCTAAATCGCCACACAATCCAAGGACCATCCCGGCCGCCATAAGCCGCCCAAGCTGCCAGCCAATTTGCTGGGTCTCTTCAGCTGAGGATGTATGAATAATCCGCTGCATGCGGGTCGATCTGTCCGGCCTGGTACAAGGCTCGAATCGTGCGGGGCAGGTTGTCAATCACGTCACGCGCCAGCATTCCAGCCTCGCCCTGCTCCGCAGCGAATTGGTCTGCGGCCGCCCCGTGTAGAAACACGCCAAGACAGCAAGCCGTTTCGGGCGTATACCCTTGCGCCAGTAAGCCGCCAATAATGCCGGACAACACATCCCCCATCCCACCGCTGGCCATACCCGGATTTCCTGTCGGATTCAGCCAGGCGCGCCCGTCCGGAACCGCGACAATCGTCCGGGCACCTTTGAGCACCAGATAGCAGTCGTATTGGCGCGCAAAGCTCCGGGCGATATCGAGCCGTTGCGCTTGGATGTCCTTCGTCTGCACTTTGGCGAGGCGCGCCATCTCTCCCGGATGTGGAGTGAGAACGACAGGCACGTTTGCCGTTTTCAGCATAGATACATCCACAGCAATGCAGTTGAGGCCGTCCGCATCAACTAGGATGGGGACGGTGCTGTTTTTGAGCAGCCATCGCGTCATCCGTTTGGTCTGTGCAGACACTCCGATACCAGGCCCAAATGCCACAGCGCTTTTTCCTTCCAGCGCCCGGAGCAACGCCTCTTCGTTCAGCTTCAGGCTGCCGTGTGCAACCTCAGGCAAGGGCGTAGTCATAGCTTCAATAAGCACAGAAGAAAAAATCGGTATCAGCCCTTTTGGACCGGCCAGGGTAACGAGCCCGGTACCAGCGCGCAGCGCTGATGATGCAGCCAGGAGCGCTGCACCACTTTTTCCGCGTGCGCCGGCCAAGACAAGTAAATGGCCAAAATCGCCTTTATGCGCTTCGGGTTGGCGGCCTCGGATTCGAGCCCCGATCTCTGGGCGCGTCAGCAAAGCCGTTTGTGGGGAGACTTCCAGAACATCTTTGATTGCTTGAGAAGCAATGCCGATATCAATCAGCGCTAATTGCCCTACGGCTGTTGTTCCAGGATAAAAAACCTGTCCAAACTTAGGGAAGCCAAATGTCATAGTCAAAGCCGCCTGAACCGTGGCACCCCAAAACTGCCCGCTATCGGCATTGAGTCCGGACGGGATATCAACCGCGGCAATGGGAATACCGCGTGCATTAATGAGTTCGATGAGCGCAGCATACAATCCTTTGCCTTTAACTGGAGCGTGCAACCCCGTTCCGAGCAGGGCGTCAACAATGGCATCACACTGGGCCAGGCGTTTTCGAACCACATCGAGCTGATCGTGAGAAGTGACTTCAGTCACCCTCCCCCGCAAGCGCAGGAAAGCGCGCAGATTTCGCCGCGCGTCGCCGTGAATGTCATCTTTTTTTGCAGCAAGTACAACCTCACACGCCAGCCCCTGCTTTTTGAGCAAACGGGCCATGACAAAGCCGTCCCCCCCGTTGTTGCCCTTGCCCGATACGACAAGCACCCGTTTGGGTAGAGCGTTCCGGAAAAACGCGACAAAAGCCCGCGTCGCCCCAGTTCCGGCCCGCTCCATAAGGACGTGTCCGGGCGTGCCGTATTTCTCTATCGTGAGCCGATCAAGCTCACGCATCTGAGCTGAACTAACGAGATACATACTCCCTTAAGCCGACTCGTTTGCTCCAAGATGATGACGAACAACGTCCGCAACTTCTTCTCCGTAGGAGCGCACGACGTGTTCGTCCTCACCCTCGACCATCACCCGCAGCAGGGGCTCTGTACCAGAGTAGCGTACGAGGAGGCGGCCATTGTCGCCAAGCGCAGCTGTGATGTGTTGCATGACTTTCGCAACAGGTTCAATAGTCTGGAGATCCTGTCTCTCGCGAACGCGAACGTTAATGAGAACCTGAGGATAGCGGAGCATCACTTGTCTCAGTTCGGAGAGCGGCTGCTGTTTTTCAAGAAGAATCGCGAGTAACGACAAAAAAGTCACAATCCCATCTCCAGTTGTATTCACATCCAAGAAAATAATATGACCGGATTGTTCGCCGCCGAGCGTATACCCGCCACGCAGCATTTCTTCGACAACAGCACGGTCGCCGACCGGGGTACGCACCAACCGTCCGCCCATTTGCCGCAGCGCGACCTCGAGACCAAGATTGCTCATAACGGTTGCCACCACAGTCTTGTGCGGCAGGGCTTCACGCCCGAGACGTTCTTTGGCGGTTATCGCCAAGAGCACGTCACCATCCATGATCTCGCCAGTCTCATCAACAAGAATCGCCCGATCGGCATCCCCGTCAAGGGTAATACCGATGTGCGCGCCCCTCTCCCGTACCAGCCGTTGGACCTGCTGCGGGTGTAAGGCACCACACTCGTGGTTAATGTTTTGTCCATTCGGTTCAACCCCAATGGCAGTGACATCGGCCCCGAGCTCTTGCAGGACTTCGGGAGCGACTTTATACCCAGCTCCATTTGCACAGTCGATGACAACCTTGATCCCATCCAGGGTGAGGTGGCGCGGGAACGCGTTCTTGACAAAGACATTATAGCGGCCCAGGGCATCATCCACACGCACCGCTTTCCCCACCGCCCCTGCTGTAGGACGCTGGCTGTCGATCTTCTGACTCAACACGAGGTCTGAGATCTCGTCTTCGACCGCATCGGGCAGTTTTAAACCATCCCGCGAAAAGACCTTTATCCCATTGTCTTGAAACGAATTATGCGAAGCGGAAATCACAACCCCGGCATCGGCACGCAGGCTACGGGTGAGAAAGGCAATCCCAGGAGTGGGAACAGGCCCGACCAGCAAGACATCTCCGCCCATAGAGCACACGCCAGAGGCCAACGCTGTTTCCAACATATAGCCGGACAGACGGGTGTCTTTTCCAATCAGAATCTTGTGATGTCCGGGACGATTACGAAAGACATACGCAAGCGCACGCCCGACTCGGAGCGCAGTCTCCGACGTCATGGGCTCAATGTTAGCGACTCCGCGTATTCCATCCGTCCCAAATAATCTTTGCAGTTGCACACCGTTTACCGTCATGATCCTGCTCCTTAAAATGTGCAGATCGACACAAAGATGCGAACCAGCAGAACAGGGACTTCCTTCTTGCTGCTCACCCTCGGCATGTAATCGGCCAAGAAAGGAATGGGCTAAAGGCGTAGCGCGTGGGGGGCTTTCCTAGGCGCGCGCCGGCTCGGGTTCGATCTCGATATCGTACTGTTTGAGAATGCCGTCGATATCCTCTCCATCCAAGCTCTCTTTTTCCAACAGCGTCTCAGCCATCTTATGCAGGATTTCTATATGCTTTTGCAGCAGGTTCTTTGCTCGATCAAAGGCAGCCCCAATAATGTCTCGAACCTCGGTGTCAATCTCAATTGCTGTTTTTTCGGAATAGTCCCGCGTTTGAGTCAGATCCCGCCCTAAGAAAACCGGCTCTTCCTTTTTGCCGAAGGCTATGGGGCCGAGGCGTTCGCTCATACCCCATTCGCAGACCATACGTCGCGCCAACTCAGTTGCCTTCACTATGTCATCGCTCGCGCCTGTCGTGGTATGACCGAGCACCAGCTCTTCGGCAACCCTGCCGCCGAACATGATCGCCAAACGCTTAAGAACATAGTCCTTCGACCACGTATGGCGATCGTCAACAGGCAGTTGCTGCGTTACGCCTAACGCCATGCCACGCGGAATGATCGTGACTTTATGAACGGGGTCGGTACCAGGCGTCAGTCGCGCGACTAAGGCGTGGCCGGACTCGTGATACGCAGTGTTCCGTCGCTCGTCCAAACTGAGGATCATGCTACGTCGCTCTGCACCCATCAGGACTTTATCTTTTGAATGCTCAAACTCGTCCATCCCGACTTTGTCTTTGTCTTTCCGAGCCGCCAGCAAGGCGGCTTCATTCACCAGGTTTTCGAGATCGGCGCCAGAGAATCCAGGCGTCCCTCTGGCGATGCGGCTGACGTCAACGTTATCGTCCATGGGCACTCGGCGTGTATGGACGCGTAAAATCTCCTCCCGGCCACGCACATCAGGTGATGGGACAACAACACGGCGATCAAAGCGGCCAGGCCGGAGCAGCGCTGGGTCAAGCACATCCGGTCGGTTTGTTGCTGCAATGAGAATCACGCCTTCGTTTGCCTCGAAGCCGTCCATTTCGACGAGGAGTTGATTCAAGGTCTGTTCGCGTTCATCGTGGCCGCCACCCAGGCCAGCGCCACGATGCCGCCCGACGGCATCAATTTCATCGATAAAAATAATACACGGAGCCTGTTTCTTACCCTGGGTGAACAGGTCACGCACGCGAGAGGCTCCCACACCAACAAACATCTCGACAAAATCAGAACCGCTAATCGAGAAAAATGGGACGCCGGCTTCGCCTGCAATTGCCCGGGCGAGTAACGTCTTGCCAGTACCAGGCGCACCAACCAGTAATACGCCTTTGGGGATACGGCCACCAAGACGGGTGAATTTTTTCGGATCTTTGAGAAAAGCGATGATTTCCTCAAGCTCTTGTTTCGGTTCTTCCACACCGGCCACATCGCTAAAGGTTACCTTGTGTTGATTTTCCGTCAGAAGCTTGGCCCGGCTCTTTCCGAACGACATGGCTTTGCCACCGCCCATTTGCATCTGGCGCATAAAAAAGACCCAGACACCGATGAGAAGCAACATGGGGAACCATTGAATAAGAATCATCACATACCACGGATCGTCGTCTGGGGGTCGAGCGGAGACACGCACGCCTTTCTCGCGCAACGTCCGCATGAGATCCGGGTCGTCTATCGGAGTAAACGTCTTAAAAAGCTCGTCATTCCGGAATATTCCGCGGATGACCTGTCCCTGAATTACCACCTCAGAGACTTCTCCCTTTTCAACAGCCGTAAAGAAATCGCTAAAGACGACTTCGGGTTCTCTCGTTTGCTGGCGATTAAAGAGGTTGAACAGGAGCAGAAACATCAACCCGAGGACTAACCATAGTGCGAGATTAGAAGAAATCTTATTCACTCCGCCACCTTTCACGTGTGCCTGCCCAAACTACCATAGTTTTTGTCCGCCCGGCAACGGGTTAACGTGAATCCGGAATACTTGCCGAGTAGCTGGGGTGATCTGCGCAACCGCCCCTCTCACGCAGCCTGGCACCCAAGCGATTTCGCCATGCACTTCAACGACAGGAAACCCACGGCGGAGAGAGCGGAGTACTTTTGCATCAATGAAGACATCATGCAACTTCTTATGCCCACGCATACCCAGCGGCTGAACCCGATCTCCCGGTCGGTAATTCCGAACAATAAGCCCTTGAGAAGCGCTGGGTGCATCAAACAGAGCCTGCCACAGATCTGAACAACGTGCGGACCATGATTCTTCACTCCATACCACCGCCGGAGAGACTGTCATAGACCAGCCAGATTCATCTAATCCAAGCGTCTGCCCTATTTTGAGTTCATGTCTGTAATCTACCGAATCTTGCTCTGTCAGATCTTGTTCTCTGGGATCTTGCCCCTTGGGTTTTATAACTAAACGTTCTCCCTCGCGAACAACGTGTATGTTTCCTGGCAACTGAATCGTGCCTTGGGCTTTCCCGTCACTCAGCTGTGCTAAACGAGTCAAATGATACGCTCTGAGGTTGTGCGTCTGCCTCTCCACCCAGTGACGCAGGATCCGCTGACGCAGGGCTCTGGGTTCAGCCTGGAGTTCCGGTAGGTACAAACTGCCGTCTTTTTTTTCCGCGCGCTTACACGCATTCTTGGCGAATCCTTCGAGCCATATTTCCTCCTCCCGCGTTGTGTTCGCTAAGGAGACAAGATGGCGGCGTATTTGTGGGGAGAATTCTCGTTCTAAGAAGGGTAAGAGGCGGTGGCGAATTTTGTTGCGCGTATAGCGTACATCCGCATTACTTGAATCTGTCGCGTAGGGCAGATCTCTCTTACTCACATAGGTCATAATTTCGCGGCGCGAGCAATCGAGCAAAGGACGAATCAGCCAGCCCTCACGGACTGGATGGATGCCGGCCAGCCCTCGGCGTGCACTGCCTCGCATCAGATGTAAAAGCACCGTCTCGGCCTGATCGTCCTGGGTATGGGCAGTGGCAACATAATCGAGCCCCAGCTCAGTCTGGATGGTATGAAAAAAAGCATACCGCTCGTTCCGAGCCCAGGCTTCCATTCCCGTCTGCCTTTGCAAAGGACTCAACTCTTTGACGCTAAACGGAATCTGCCATTGCTGACACAGGTCTGTAACCAAATCTCGTTCCTGGGTGGCTTCGGGACGCAACCCGTGGTTGACATGCAAAGCCCTGAGATGGAGCCGATACGCAGGAGCAAGCGTAACGAGAGCTCGTAGAAGAGCAACCGAATCCGGACCGCCGGAAATCGCAACACCGATCTTGAGGTCGGCGTAGACGGGTAGGAGCCTCTGAAATGCGGCCCTGACCTTATGTTCGAGTTGCAACATCAACCCCAAAATCCCAAACAAAAAAGGCGTTCCTATAGAACGCCCCTCTCTCAAGTATGTAGACCGAAACACAGTCAGTCTATTGTGTCTTTAATCAGCTTTTGCATTCCGCATCAGCACGAGAACTGCCGAAATCAGGGCAAAAACGGCGGCTATCCCAGCGACTATCTGCATAAATACTGCAAGTGGATCCATCCACAGCCTCCTTACTAGGCTAATAGCCCCTATCAGGCCGCTGATTTCGCGTCAATGCAACGTAGCGGCGGGCGGACTCGAACCGCCGACCTAGGGATTATGAGACCCTCGCTCTA
>CAZBUD010000088.1:0-15117 GCA_964495015.1 uncultured Enterobacteriaceae bacterium
AAGACGCGCGAAACTTTTTCAAAGCGCGGCGACCGTGCGGACCATATATGAACGTTCTATATGATCATTTTGGTCAAAACGGCTAGAAAAAGGTAGCAAACACACTATCCGCAACCAGTAAGCCTTGAGGGGTAAGCTTAATCTCGGTCTGTGTCTGGCTCAGGAGTCCGTTGGAGATGAGGTCCACGGCATGCGGAAACTCTTCAAAGAAGGCCTGCCCGAACCGGTTGGCGAACGCCATTAGGGACATACCATCAAGCTGGCGGAGGTTCAGAAACATATACTCGCCACGGGCCTGATCTCTAGACAGCGTTTCTTCGAATTGGCACGCCTGCCCTTCGGCCAGCGCCGCATCCATATATTTCTTGGGATTCCGAATATTGCTCCAACGTCTTCCCCAGTCGGGTGTAGAGGCGAAAGAATGCGCTCCTGCCCCCAGACCGAGATAACTCTCACCTTGCCAGTAGCGGGTATTGTGGCGAGAGGGAAACCCAGGCCGAGCGAAATTTGAGATCTCATAGTGCTGATACCCGTGGTTGGTACACGCCGACTGGATCAAGCTGTACATCGCAAGCTCGGTCTCCTCATTCAGTGGCTGCAGCACCCCTTTTTTCCGCATCGCAAAGAAAGGCGTATTCTCCTCATAAGTGAGGCCATACGTCGAGATATGCTCCGGGCAGCAAGAAAAAATTTGGCAGAGGTCACGCTCGACCATCGCCAGTGTCTGACTGGGTACACCAAAGATGACATCGATATTGAGGTTTGAGAAATCAGCCGCCCGGGCCAGCTCTATGACCCGGAGTGCTTCCTCGCCACTATGCCGCCGGCCTAAGGTCTTGAGTATAGTTGGTTCAAACGATTGTATGCCAAGACTGAGCCGGTCTATCCCGATTGACCGATATCCTTGCAATTTCTCTTGTGTGATAGAGCCAGGATCAGCTTCGAGCGATATACTCAGATCTGACGTGAGCGGACACCGGTCAGCGACCAGCGCCAAAAAACGCTCAAGCGATGCGGGCAGAAAGAGCGACGGCGTTCCTCCGCCAAAGTAAATAGTTTCAAGCGTGTGTCCCTGCCAGGCGGGAGAGCTGACATAATACAGGAACTCTTCAGACAGGGCATCAATGTAGCGCTGCTCGGGCCACGTCGGGGCCGCATACGCATTGAAGTCGCAGTACGGACAGATGCTGAGACAGTACGGAATATGGACGTACAAGGAGAAGGACATATCTTTTAGAACGATTGGAACTATTGTCCATACTTGCGTAAGACAGCCACAACGATGCCTCGGACCTCAACGTCGGCTTCAGACACGCGAATCGGCTCCATGTTCGGATTGGACGGCTGGAGGCGAATGGTTCCGCCTACGTCTCGATAGAACTTCTTGACCGTAGCATTCCCATCTAAAAGTGCCACCACGGTGTCTCCATTGTTCGCTGTAGGTCTAGGCTCGACAACAATATAGTCACCGTCGAGAATCCCTTCACCGATCATGGACTCACCTTTTACACGCAAGGTAAAGGCGTCGTGTGATCGTCGGACAAAGTCCACCGGTACAGCCAGGGTATCGTCCGTTTCGATTGCCTCAATCGGCGCGCCAGCAGCCACTTTTCCAAGCAGAGGTAGGTCTACTGCCTCTGCTGTGCTCGCCGGCGGAGTCAGCTCGATTGCGCGGCTGAGATTCCACTTACGTGCGATCAGTCCTTTGCGTTCCAAATTGCTCAGATGCTTATGCACCGTTGCCAGCGAAGACAAACCGAATTGCGCACCGATTTCTTCTAGCGTTGGCGCATAGCCATGTTCAGCCGCATACGCAGCCAGATAGTCCCAAATCTCTTTTTGTCTGCGGGTCAGTGTCATACACACCTCCTGTTAACTTTATGCCAGCGAACAAAAGGCGAAGCAAGAGGCCGCGAGAAAAATTTGTCGAACAAGCATATACCGCCTCACCTTCAGCCAGTTTGTTTTGCCGGTGATGCAGCTCGTTTTCTGCGCCGACTTCGCGATTGGATTTGCCGTTTCTTTTAATTTCTTTGGGGCAGAGATTTCAGCCTGGCCCACTCCCCCTTCGACCTTCTACTCTTCCTTCAATAACAACTTAAATAACTCACGCTCTTCATCACAAAGCTCTAGCAAGACACGCTCGTCTTTCCTTTTTTCATAACGGGTAGCAGTACCAAGAAGGCGAAGCGGAAGTTAGGACCCTTTCAGTTGTGATGCAAGTCTTTTCTTGACAGCACCCCATTCCCTTCTACGGTCGGCATCTCCAATTTGAGATGAATGAGAGAAACATTTTGAAAGACTAATCCCAAGTAACTGTTGGATGTTCAATTCACCATAGATCTTGAGTAATTTCTTGATGAAACCAAGCCAGACTTTTATATCTTCTGTTTTCACTAGACTGCTGAAAATCCAGTTAGTAGGAACAAGAAGGGTGTCTATGACATTAGAATTATTGGAATCAAGAAAATTACGAAGAGCCTTCTCTGGAGAGAAAAACCGGTATCCCAATCACTGCAGGCTATAAGCGTTACAGCACAAGTGAGGTCCATCCTAGAAGGTGTCTCACTGGAATCAGTGTCGCCCCATAGTTCTATTAACCGTTCGGGATCCTTTAACGCATTATTATAACGTCCCAGAGTATTGAGAACCGTAGACCGAAACCACAATGCTCGCCCGCTAGCTTCATTGATCTCCAGCGCGGAATCAAAGGCAAGTACGGCGGCATCGATGTCCCCAAGGCTCCCTAACGTTTCTCCTTTTCCTAACCGTGACAGGGAGTCATTCGGATTTAGCTCAAGAGCTTTCGCATTGGCATCCAGGGCATCGTGCGTGCGAGAGTTCACATAGAGGTCGTATCCTCACGGCGCGCACTCTGCAGCCCCATTAGTGTCGTTAAAGCAGAGCCGAGGTCTGCATCACCTGAAACTTGGGAATATGGGAGAGGAAATGAGTCGGTTGCTCGGAGCTGAGTCCTGCTAAGTGGGACAAGTGGAAGAAGCCATTAAATAAACAACCTTTGCGCTGTTGCGAGAATCGAACAAAATGGATTCTCCTGCAAATAGGATAGTAGACGCTTCGGCCCTTTGTCCCCTAGGCCGTTAAAAAGATCATCCCATTTCTCGCCCAGGATTAGGAGCGTTCGATCCCCAACGTATTCCTTCAGAAGTTCTGCCCCTACGTGCTCGGCCTCTTTTGGAAAGAGGCTATAGAGCTCCTGAACCCGATAAGGGGTCAACGCAACAATATGCGTTTTTCCGATCCCACGCGGGCCAATCAGCAGATTGTGAACCTTTGCGTCGGTGAGCATGCTTTCACGAATCAGCTGAACAAGGCGCTGGGCTAACTCTTCGCGCTGTACAAAGAGGGCCTCCGAGGCTTCAACTTTCATGAAACTCGGAGTGAAAGAGGAAAGAAGTGCACCGCTCATTATACGAGCCCCCTTCGCCCTCTCCACCATCGTTGAATAAGCGGGAAACCAAAACAGAACGCGCATTCAGCTTTCCAGGCGACATAGTGAAGACGAGTCTTAGTGAGAGTAAATAGCTCTGCAAAAGAAAGAGGATTTGGGGCATTGGCAAGAACATCAAGCAGAGCAAGCTCTTGAGCATCGGCCGCTGCCAATGGGGGGACCTCCACCACGTCCATGTCGTTTGTCGGATCGTTGGCATAGCCAGATCGCTTAAGAGCGTGAAGACGATGGTGGAGACCAATCGTGCCCGTAAAAACCATCCGCAGATGACTGTGGCTCTGGCGCAACGCCCGAAGCGTATCCAAAAGCTCCATCGCTAGGTCCTCACCGCATGCTCGTTTTATGTCATAGAGCATCTAGGGTAATCCATCCCAGACGAAAATGATTATCTGCTCTTAGTTTTCCCTGATGTCTTCAATAGTTTTGGTTAAGAGCGCTCTCCAATGCGGAGCTGCGATCTCGGAAATCTTGATTGAGGTGCCAAAGCCTTAAAGAATTCCTGGCTATCTTCTCCAATCGGACAAGACACAAGACGACAGTCCATATGTTTAACGTTGCCAGCACATCGGTTTAGTGATAGGGGCAGCGAGGGATATTGAGCGAGAGGACGTTATGATGAAGCACCAAAGATTCAGGTCAATAAACCTGCTTTTTTTATCTCTCCTTCTCTTTATGTACCCAATCTATCCAGGCTCGCCGGCCTTGGCCAACGAGCCTTCAGAAAAAACATTGGAGGAATTTATTGCTCGTGTTCAAGAAAGAATAGAGCAAACGGAACCCGTTTTTCATGATGATTACTTCCAGCAATGGGCGAGGCTCGTCTTTGGCATACGATACATGACCTATATCGTGGATACGCGCGATCCAGAGAAAACGCTGGGTGTCGTAACCTTTACGTGCAAAGTGACTCAGAGCGATTTCTTTCCGACTAAGGAAGAAGCCGAACACGCCCCGATCAAGAATATGGTACCGAGACTGATCGCGTGTCGTACGACCTATGAATGGAAAGCAGGCAGCTGGGAGTACGCCGGCGGGGCAATCTATGCCCGCAGAGGTGAATGGACGCCGATTGCAACCGACAAACCAGACGCCTTCCCCCAGCTCTACTTTGATCTTATGAGGGGTCCGGCAAATAAGGAATACGGCCCACAAAATCAGCAAGAGCAATCCTCAACCGAATCGATTGCTGAGGCATCCGCGCCCTAAAACGGCGCGTCTTAGTAGAACGCCAAGCTGGCAAAACTGACTGAAGACTGTGTCTGCTGATGGAGGGACCGATCATATTTGAGCAGTTTCCCTTCCGCCGCTCCAATCGTCTCTAAGAATGTATACATTGGAGCAAACCCACACACCCGACGGCGATCGTTGTCCTTTGCGATCTGCTGAAAAAACCCGGCCGCATCAACCTGCTCTAAGGCGTGGATCAATACCCGGTCTTCCGCTTCTACCCAATCAAGGAATTGTGGAGTCAATTCACCTTGATCACCAAACTTCTGGCCAACATGGGCAAAGTCCACTCCAGCCACCAGACAGACCTTTTGATCACTGTGGGCTATCGTCTCTTTCAAGGCCTGTACAAACGACGCCACATGTGGATCTTCGATCGGCGGGTTTTTGCTCAGCAGCATGTGGTGAAACGAAGACACCAGAATCGGGACAACGGAGAAGTCCCGTCTGCCACCCGAAACATATTGCAAGACGTGCTGCAGGAACACGGTTTGAAACTCGAGCGAATGCTCGGACCGGTGGAGTGCTTCATCCGCAAACAGGTCGCCGGTATAGCGGCTTTGTAAGCCGCGTATAAACTCGCGATTCGTGCGGACTAACCCGTAGGGCGTGTTGTAGTCCTTTTCCGTTGTGACAAAAAGATGACTGAGGCCGTAATGTGAGGTTCCCAGTAGTACAAAGACGTCCGCATCACACCGCTCGGCTAGCTCCTTATACGCCCAGGCATAACATGGCCCGCCAACCCGCAGGTCGATATGTGGGGCGATAATCCCCTGTACTGGGGATGGTTCTGGTACACCTTGGGACACGCGGGACACTACGCCCGGGCCCTCGTCACTACAGAAAAATTCTGCGAGCTGAGCCGCGCACTCGTCGGTTTGAGAAGAGTAGCACGTATCGGCATGCGCCATTTCCCGAACAGGGGAGCGATGAAAGACCTCAAGCACCTCGTTTTGCAACTCGGCAAACCGGGCACTGTCCAAATAATAATGCGCATCAAGCTGATCGATGATGTCTTGTATTTGGTCACGCAGAATAACCTGCCCAAATTGTCGAGAAAATGCTTCTTGGATATCGAGCAGCGAGTGCTGACCATCGAAATGGCTCGCAATAAAATAAGTTGCATACGGCAGGAGCAACGTCTCTGTGGCGTAATTGAGCGGGTCCCGAATATAGATACGCGTACTCTGCTCAACTTCGACCGGAAACGCCTCAATAAATCTGAGCTTTGGCATGGCTGACTGGGCTGCCGGGTTTTTCTGTTCATCTGCCATGTCTACTTCTCCTCGTCTTGTGTCAGCTGCTACGGATACGCGCGCTTTTAGATGCCCAAAAAGTCCATTCTGGGCGTCGCCCGACTTTGGCCACAGAGACACTCATTTGACACGCACTTAGGGTGACGCATACTTCCACTCATGGTATAGCATGTCCGATGCTTCCGGGGGAATCAGATTATGGCTGATCCGTTGCTCTCTTGCGGCATTCCGCTTCGATCCGCGGTCGTTGGTGTTGGGTATCTTGGACGCTTTCACGCGCAAAAATACGCCAGCCTAGAAAACGTACATTTGGTCGGCGTCGCGGATATTGATGCGGCACGCGCAGCAGAGATTGCTGCTGAGTGTCAAACAACGGCCTTGACCGATTATCAAGAGCTTTTTGGGAAGGTTGACTGCGTCAGTATCGCGGTCCCGACATACTGCCACCATGTTGTCGCACGTGACTTTCTGACTCGCAATATCGATGTTTTAGTCGAAAAGCCGCTGGCGGCAACCGGGGCAGAAGGACACGATCTCGTGGACACGGCCGCTCAGTATGGACGCATACTCCAAGTCGGACATTTGGAGCGTTTTAATCCAGCCCTACGCTCGCTGAGTGGCATTCTCACCGCCCCACGCTTTATTGAATGTCAGCGTGTCGCCCCTTTTGTTGAACGAGGAACGGACGTAGACGTTATTCGAGATCTCATGATCCACGACCTGGACGTGATTCTGAGCCTTGTCCGCTCGCCCGTGGTCTCGCGCGAAGCTTTCGGCGTCCCGGTACTGACGACACAACCGGATATTGCCAACGTTCGCTTGCGGTTTGCCTCGGGTTGTATTGCCAATATCACCGCCAGTCGGGTTGCCCTCAAACAGGAACGCAAGATGCGCGTCTTCCAGCCGGATACCTATCTCGTAGTTGATTACGGCGCGCACAGCATCCGCATCTGCCGCCGCCAACCCGCATCAGAGCCGACCGGCATGCCCAACCTCTCCTTCGAAGAACGAGAAGTTGGTGGCGAAGATGCGCTGGAGGAAGAAATCCGAGCGTTTATTCGCGCCGTCCAGGGGCGCAGCACGCCGATTGTCAGCGGTCAGGATGGGCTCCAAGCGTTGGAAGAAGCCGAGCGCATTGTCGACGTCTTGGAGATTCCCTAGTGCGGATTCTGTTGGTTGCGGGAGAAGCGTCGGGGGACTTGCACGGGGCAGATCTGGTCTCAGCCCTCAAAATACACCAGCCTCAGATCGAAGTCTACGGTGTAGGCGGACCGGCGCTGCGCGGCGTCGGCATGCAGATCTTGGTGGATACGGCAACCATCGCCGGCATGGGCCTGTTTGAAGCCGCGGATAAGATCCGCGCTATCCTGCGCACCTATCGAAAGCTGACAACCTTGCTGCGCACTGATCCTCCCGATCTCCTGGTGCTGATTGATTTTCCAGAATTCAATTTACGCTTAGCAAAAATTGCCAAACGCGTTGGCGTGCGCGTCTTCTACTACGTAAGTCCGCAGGTCTGGGCCTGGCGCAAGCGACGAGTCTATACCATCGCGAAGCGGGTAGATTTGCTGGCCGCAGTCTTTCCTTTTGAACCGGATTTCTACGCGGCGCACGGCTGTCCTGTCGAGTTTGTCGGCCATCCACTTGTTGATCGGGTGCGGCCGACTCAGCCCCGGGATGACACCTTGCAGCGCTATCAGCTCGATCCGAGCCGAAAGACTATTGTGCTCTTACCGGGTAGCCGCTCCCAGGAAGTGCGCTACCTGCTCCCGCCCATCCTGCAAGCGACGACCGCCCTTGGCGATACGTATCAATTCGTCCTCGCTGTGGCCTCTACCCTTGATCAGCAAACGCTGCTGGCCGAAGTAGAAGCACACTCCGCCAGCATTCAGGTCGTTCAGGGCGATACCTACAACCTGGTGCACGCCGCTGACCTCGCCATCGTTGCCTCCGGCACGGCCACACTAGAGACCGCACTGCTGGAACGGCCTATGGTCATCGTATATCGTATGGCCCCACTAACCTACGCGCTGGCCCGCTTGTTTGTCCGGGTGCCGTACATCGGCATGCCCAACCTTATTGCCGGACGGTGTGTCGTTCCTGAGCTTATTCAAAGCCAGGTGACCGCCCCGAATATTGCGGCCGCAGCCCAGCAGTTGCTTACAAATTCACACACATATAGCCTAGCCCAAGAGGGATTACGTGAGGTTCGGAAACGTCTCGGTGAACCCGGCGCAGCCAAGCGAGCGGCCGGCTTGATTGCCCAGATGTTGGAAGGAGCGTGGAGAGCATCCAGCTTCCGAGGAGTGGACGAACAGTAGCCCATCGCCCTCGCTCATTCCGCTCATCCAACTTATAGACGCTCATCGAAAACACCACTGATGGATATTTATCGTCGTCTGCTGCCTTTTTTGCGACCGTATTTGTTCCGCGCGTTTATACCTGCGGTCATTTGCATGGTCTTATTTAGCGCAACCAATGGAGCGCTACCTTTTCTTGTGGAACACGTCTTTGACGATATTTTTGCGCAAAAAGACCTTGATGCACTGCGGACCCTCCCCCTCATCATTATCCTCACCTTTTGCTTACGAGGTCTGTGTAATTTTGGCCACGTCTATCTCATGGAGTATGTGGGCCAGCGGATTGTTGAAGATTTACGCAATACCCTGAATGCCCATCTCCAGTCCTTGTCCCTTTCTTTTTTTCAGCGCCATCCCACCGGTACCCTTATCTCGCGTGTGACCAGCGACACCTTGCTCGTGCGCCAAGCGCTTACCCAAGCCACGGCTTCAATGATGCGCGACGCGACCACGCTCATAGTCCTCATGGTGGTGGCCTTCTTAAAAGACTGGGTGCTAGCGTCCCTCGCTTTTATTGCCTTTCCCGCCACGATACTGCCACTCATGCGGATCTACCAAAAGGTTCGCCGCTTAAGCCGCAAAGGCCAAGGGTCGCTCGGCTATTTGGCAGCCCTGCTCCAAGAGACCATTCAAGGCACCCGCGTGGTCAAAGCCTTTGGCATGGAAGCGTATGAAAACTCCCGTTTTGCCGCCGAGAACCATCGTCTGTATCGCCATGCGATCCGGGCCGGACGTTTGAAAGCCTTTGTGCCATCCATGGTCGAGCTTCTCGCGGCCTGTGGCATCGCCGCCGTTGTGTGGTATGGCGGTGCGAGCGTGATTGAGGGCGAGCGAACGCAGGGCGGATTTGTCGCCTTCCTGACAGCCATGCTGCTCATTTATCAACCGTTCAAGCACCTGACCCGAACGAACACGGCAGTCCAACACGGCCTGGCGGGAGCCGAACGTCTTTTTGAGGTCCTGGATGCACGCAGCGACGTGGAAGAACGCCCACAGGCCCAGTCCCTTACCAGCTTCAATCAGGGAATAGAGTTCCGCAACGTCTCTTTTCGATACCAGGAGGATCGAGTCTTACGCAGTGTCAATCTGAGCATAGGCGTAGGCCAGGTCGTCGCTCTGGTCGGACCTAGTGGGGGCGGAAAAAGCACACTGGCAGACCTCATCCCGCGTTTCTACGATGTCAGTGACGGGCAGATTACCTGTGATGGCATGGACGTCCGCGACCTCACCCTAGCCTCACTGCGCTCCCAGATCGCCATCGTCACCCAAGCGACGTTCTTATTTAACGACACGGTTCGCAATAATATCGCGTACGGCATGCCTGAACGACCCGAGGCAGAGGTCATCGCTGCGGCCAAAGCCGCGCATGCGCATGAATTTATCATCGCCCTCCCGCAAGGTTATGATACCATAATCGGTGAGCTAGGCGCTCGCCTCTCCGGCGGGGAACGGCAGCGGCTCACCATTGCCCGCGCACTCCTAAAAAACGCGCCGGTATTAATCCTCGACGAGGCAACATCTTCGCTTGATAATGAGTCAGAACGTCTGGTCCAGGCGGCTATCGAACGTCTCATGATAGGCCGGACCGTACTCGTCATCGCCCATCGCTTGTCAACCATACACCGCGCAGACCGGATTGTTGTCCTGTACAACGGCACCATCGTGGAAGAAGGACCGCACCAGGAACTCTTGGCACAGAACACACATTACCGACGTTTGTACGAGCTCCAGTTCCGCGACGTGCGGCTTCCAGCTGCCTAGCGCTTATGCCCGATTCTCCACCCATGCCCGCCGGGATGCCAGGTCAATCAGATCACCCAAATCGACCCGACCCCTTCGGCAGGCAGCCCCAGTTTCCATTCGGCGAAGAACTCAGGATCCGTATGTGGGCCGGTCTGGCTTTTGCTGTGCTGTGGTGCCTCAAGGTCACTACGCGAAAACACTACATCTGGTCAGGTGATTTGCTTTCCCGCTGGGAGCAGCGCGACCAAGTTATCATGGCTTTTTGGCATAGTCGGATTCTGCTCATGCGCTTTGCCTATCGAGGCCACAAGGCCGTCACGTTGAACAGCATCCACCGCGACGGCGAGATTGCCGCGCGTGTCCTCAGGCGATTCGGCATAGCAGCCGTTCGCGGTTCTTCGTCCCGCGGTTGGGTCGGCGGCCTCAAAGGGATGGTCGCGGCGTATCACCTCGGCTACGATCTGATTGTGGTTCCGGACGGACCACGCGGGCCACGCGACCGGGTCAAATCCGGCATACTTCAGATGGCGCGCGCCACCGGCGCGCCAGTCTATCCAACCACCTATAGCGCGGCCCGGCATATTCGGATTAAAAGTTGGGATGGGCTTATGATTCCGTTCCCCTTCAGTCGTGCGGTGTATATGACCGGACCACCTATTTTCGTCCCAAAGGATGCCACGCCGCAACAAATAGAACACAAGCGCCAGCAATTGGAAGAGTGCCTGCTCGCAATCACACGCCAAGCCGACGCGTATTTCGACAAGAGATGAGCCTCTTTCTCTACAATCTGTTTCTTTCGCTAGTAGCACTTATCGCGCTTCCTTTTGCGGCCGTAGCCGTCTTGCTGCGCCCGCGTTACCGTCTAGGCCTGTCTCAACGGCTCGGGTTTCTTCCCGCATCAGTCTCCAACCTGGCCCAGCGTACATCTCCCCTGTGGCTCCATGCGGCGTCTGTTGGCGAGTTGCTTGCCACCCGGCCATTCCTGCAAACCCTTAAACAGCGCTTCCACGACCGGCCTCTTCTGATTTCCGTCCAGACTTCCACAGCCTACGCGGCGGCCATTGAGCACTGTCCGGAAGCAGATGGCGTCATATATTTCCCGCTCGACCACCCTCTGTTTGTTCAGCGAGTCCTCAAACAACTCAGGCCGGCAGTCTTCTTTTTTACAGAGACTGAGATGTGGCCGAATATGTTGTCGAGTCTTGCGCGACGGAGTGTTCCGACTATTCTGGTCAGCGGTCGTTTTTCTAGACGAGCACAACTGCGGTATGGATTGCTCTCCCCGCTCTTCCGACCGATTTTTCACAGCACGACTGCATGCTGCATGCAAACGGCGGAAGATGCCGAGCGCTTGGTTGCAGCGGGTGCCTCTCAACAGCGCGTCCATGTCACTGGAAATTTCAAGGTTGATGGAATCAGTGTCGGCAACCAGGCAGGAACGGCAATTCTGGAGCGAGCAGGCTTAGCCGGTCGTCCACTCCTCATCGGCGCAAGCACCCATCACCCTGAAGAGGAAATCCTGTTGCGGACCTATCGCAAACTCAGCACTACGGTACCGCGCCTGCTCCTCTTGCTTGCCCCACGCCATCCGCAGCGTTTTGGCGCAGTCGAGAGCCTACTGAAGAACGGCGGTTATCGCTCCGCCAAACGCAGCGCACTTTCCGATTTCTCCGGACCGACGCCCGAAGTCTTACTCTTGGATACACTAGGAGAATTGGCCGGCTTCTACGCTTCGGCTGCCCTTGTCTTTGTGGGCGGCAGCTTAATTCCAGGTCCTGGTGGACATAGCGTTATTGAACCGGCTCTTGCCGGCGTACCCGTCTGTTTTGGTCCATACACCCGGAATTCTGTCTCTATAGTCGCGAGTCTCAAAAAAATGGGCGGAGGCATTGAAATTCGAGACGAACAGAGTTTATACGCAGCAGCTGTCCCCCTGCTGACCGATTCACAAGCACGGTTCACGGCCGGCCAGCAAGCTCGCAAGACAATTCAGCAGGAACAGGGCGCAGTGGACCGGACCCTGATAGTCGTTCTCAAATACTGCCCACCCCCGCCATCGACCTCACACTGAGAAGAGGCTATGGGACTGATCCACTCTCTCACCCACACAATCTGGAACCGTCAGGGTCTGGGCGGCAAGCTGGGTTGGGGAGCGCTCGTCCCTTTCGCGCTGGGATTCTCCGTCTTGATCCGAGGTCGTAATATTCTCTACGATCTCGGGCTCTTGCCAAGCGAACGACTGCCGATTCACATCATTAGTGTCGGCAATCTCACCGTCGGTGGGACGGGGAAAACCCCTTTTGTGTTGTGGTTGGCACGCGCACTACAGGCTCGGCAGCACAGTGTGGGCATCGTGTGCGGCGGGTATAAAGGACGCAGTAGTGGGATCACGACAGTCGGCATCAACGGACATCCACAGGCCACTCCAGTTGAGGTTGGCGACGAAGCCGTTATGTTAGCCCAAGCATTTTCCGGCGTCGTGCTGGCCGGGCGTGACCGCGTTCAAGCAGCGCGGCTGGCACACAAGAATTTCGGGCTAAACGTTTTGATTCTGGATGATGGTTTGCAGCACCGGCGGTTAGGCCGCAGCCTCGACCTGGTGCTCATTCATGCTCGGCAGGGGGTCGGCAATGGCTGGCTCCTGCCCGCCGGCCCGCTGCGTGAGCCGCTGAGTGCGATCCGTCGCACAGACATCGTCATCTTGACCAAAGGCCAAAATCTTCAGGATCAAAATTCCCAGGATCAGGAACTCCAGAACCCCCCTCTTTCTTTCGACACCCACGATAAACCATGCTTTAGTGCGGACCTGCGTCCTACCACCCTGATTTACCCAGAACCCGGGGAGTCGCAAGCACGGCCCATCCTGCACTTATCCGGGAAAAAGATCATGCTGGTGAGCGGCGTTGCAGATCCGTCGCTCTTCCATCGATTTGTGAGGGAGACTGAAGCAGCGATCATTGATGTGAAGGAATTTCCAGATCATCACGTGTATACCCAACGGGACTGGCAGACCATTGCATCCGCGAGCCAGAAGTGCGATCTGATTGTGACAACGGAAAAAGATTTGGTGAAGCTCAAAAAATTCCCCTTTGCCGCGGGCAAGCTGGTGGCCTTACGGGTTGAAATGGTTGTCAAAGAGGCAGGGCAATTGCTCACTCATATTGAGCACCGGCTCGGCGATACGAAATAAGATATTTACGAAAGAATAGACTACTCATATGGCAGCTCCATTTCTGATTCAGGCCATTTCCGACCTGCTGTCCGACATCCCGGACGATGGCAAGACCTTGCTCGATCTCAGTTGTAAAGAAGGCGATATACTCCGGTCTTTACATGCTCGCCGTTTTACGCTGCGAGGAACGAACTTCGCGGAAAGTGGGCCGCAGCAAAACGGCATTCCCATTGACTATGGTGTGGATCTACGCAAACGCCTGCCTTACGATGATGCCAGCTTCGACGTCGTTCTCCTGGTCGAGGTCATCGAGCACCTGTCAGACCATCAATCTGCGCTGGGGGAGTTGTCCCGCATCCTCAAACCAGGTGGAGTGCTGATTCTCACCACGCCGAATATCATGCGGCTGAATTCCCGCGTGCACTTTCTCCTGAGCGGCTATCACAAGACCAAGCGGCGTTTTATTCCCTTTGACACACCGCTCGACCAAGCACATCGGTTTCATAATTATCCTATTGATCTGCCGATTTTGTATTATTTATGTAAGCAGAACGGGTTGGAACTCGAACAGATGGGCCACAGTATGGTCAAACCCTACTCCCGTTTTCTACTTGCCATGCTCGGCCTGCCGGTGCTGGCGTATACCTGGTACACCCTCTGGATACGGGAGAAAAACCCGCGCCAGCAACAAGAAAATATGCGTCTCTTGCGCTGGCTAGGCCATCCACGTCTGTTAATGGAAGACAATTTGGTTCTACGGCTACGCAAAGCCGAGGCCGGCTAATGGAACGCCTGCTCGTCGCCCAAACCGGCTTTCTCGGCGACGTAGTCTTGACGACGCCGCTGCTGGCCACGTTGCGTCGAGAACTCAGTCTTGAATCGCTGACCGTTTTGACTACCCCGCAAGCACGCCCGTTGGTCGAAGACCACCCTGCTGTAGACCAGGTGCTGGTTGACGCGAAACACGAGCAAGAACGTGGTTTCCTGGGTATGATACGAATGGTGCGCAGACTCCGTCAGCAGGCGTTCACCCTGGCAGTTGCGCCTCACAAATCGTTTCGTACCGCTCTTTTACTGAGCTTGGCCGGCATTCCGCGCCGGGTAGGCTTTCGCCAGAGTCCAGGCCGGTTCTTCTATAACCAGACTGCGCAACGGGATGCAAACCGACATGAAGTTGAGCGCATTTTGTGCATTATGCGTGTCTTTGGACGTGAACCGGAGGAATGCGAGCGTAGACCACATGTTGCTTATAGTGCACGGGCACAAGCCAACGCGCACGAGTTGCTGAGAGAGACTCAGATCGCGGAAACTGAGCCCGTGTTTGTCCTGTGTCCTGGCTCTGTGTGGTACACCAAGCGCTGGACTATTGAGGGTTATGCCGCATTAGTACGGAGTCTAGAACAGCACTATGGCCGAGTCGTTCTGTGCGGCGGGCCGGACGATGTTGGTGTCGTCCGGGCGGTTCAGGAGCAAGCGGGCGAGCGGGTCGCAAACCTCACCGGGCGTGCAGATCTCCAAACGTTCATGGCCCTCCTTGACCGCGCGCAAATGGTCATCAGCAACGACAGTGCACCTATGCATATCGCAGTGGCTCGCCATATTCCCGTTGTGGCGATCTTTTGTGCAACAACGCCAAGCTTGGGTTATGGGCCGTATAGTGACAACGCAGTGGTTGTTGAAGAGAAAGAACTGTTTTGCAGACCGTGTGGCCGGCATGGAAGCCCGTCCTGCCCGCGTGGCACGGAAGAGTGCATGAAGCAGGTAAGCCCCAATGACGTGTTAGCCGGCGTCGACCAGCTTCTCAAACAAACCGCTTCCCAGACAACGGCTCCAATGGGCCACGGACAGTAGTATTAGTATGACCCTGCAAGAACGCTTTGCCGAACT
>CAZBUD010000089.1:0-14055 GCA_964495015.1 uncultured Enterobacteriaceae bacterium
GTACCGCTCGGTCCTCCCGAACTGGAAGCGAGCCCGCATGACTTTCGGGAACGGGTAGAAGTCGCCGCCCGCCTGGGGTATTGCGGGGTCGGGTTTATGCGCTCCGACCTGTTGCAGATTCGGCGTCAGTACGATTGGAGCGCCATTCGAACCGTACTGGCTGAGTACGGCATGAAATATCTCGAACTCGAATTCCTGGTCGGCTGGATCGCCGACGGCGAGGAGTACGCGCAAGCGGAAATCGTTCTCGACGACATGCTCGCGGCGGCACAGGCACTGGCTGTCCGTCATCTCAAGATCGGTCCGGACATGCATGCCAAAAAATGGCCAATGCAGCGCATGATCGACCGCTTCGGCGGGCTGTGTGACAAGGCCTCCGTGTACGGTACTGATGTCGTGCTGGAACCGGTACCCTGGAGCAACGTCGCCGATCTGGAGACGGCGGTTGCCCTCGTTGCGGGAGCGGGCCGGCCGAACGGCGGCTTGCTGCTCGATATCTGGCATCTGGGGCGTGGGGGCATTGCCTACAGTGACATCGCCAAGATCCCGCCAGGGCTCATACACCACATCGAGCTTAACGACGCCGACGCCGAGATCCGTGGGAGCTTGATTGAGGACACCATCAATCATCGCCGCTTCTGCGGCCAGGGTATATTCGATGTGCCGGCATTCCTGCAGGCCGTACAAGACCAGGGCTACGACGGTCCATTCGGTATCGAGATCATTTCCGAGATCGAGCGCCGTCGGCCCTTCGCCGACGTTGCCGCCGACGCGATCAGGACTGCACGAAACGAGTTTGCGAAACTAGATGCGGAGAGAGGAAAGTAGTAGCGTGTCAAGCTTGAAACCATGCGTGGTCCCGCGACCGTTACCCTTCGACGAGCTCAGGGCGACCGGGAAAAAGCCACGGTCTGCGGGGCCGTTCGTGCTGAACCCCGTCGAAGTATGAACGGCCAAAGACGCATAGTTTAGATCTGGACGCGGTAGTAGGACCCCAGGAGAACAGTATGGCACTGCACGTTGGCATTATCGGACTGGGCAAGATTGGACGCGCTTGCGCCAGCAATCTGATCACAGACGGCTTCACCGTCTGCGCCCTGAGTCGGCCCAGCACGGCCGATTTTGTCGACGATGGTGGCCACCTGTGCGCCGATACCGCAGAGCTCTCGGCGAACTGTGACCTGATCATCACCTGTCTCGCCAGCGAAGCGCAGCTGAACGATGCCTATCATGGTGCGAACGGATTGATCGCACACGTCCGTACAGGTCAGACCGTCGTCGAGATGGGGACGTTTCCCGCAGCGCTGAAGAAACCGTTGGCAGATGCACTCGCGGCCAATGGCGCCACCATGCTCGACTGCCCGATCAGCGGCCTCCCGGCGACGGTTCTGCAGCGCAGTGCCATCCTGTTCGTCAGCGGCGACGAGGCCGCAGCCCAATCAATCCAGCCAGTGATTAGCAGCATTGCGCCGAAGAGTTGCTATGTGGGTGCGTTCGGCGTTGGCATGGCAACGAAGCTCGTGACGAACCTGCTGGTCATCGTCAACTCCATGGCTCTGGCCGAGGCCATGGTGCTTGGCAACCTCTCGGGCCTCGATTCCGAGCGCATGCTGAAAGCCGTCAGTCCAAGTGCCGGCGGCTCGGCCGTCCTCAACTTTCGCGGGCCGATCATGGCGAGGCGGACCTACCAACCCGCCGCGGGCCCTGCCTCGATCGTCATGAAGGACCTGACCTACATCCGCGACCATGCACGTGCAGTTGGCGCCGCAACGCCTCTCGTCGAGACTGCCCTCGACTGGTTCCAGCGGATGATCAAGGAAGGGTGCGCCGAGGACGAGTGCGCCGGCATCTATGAGGTGATCCTCGGCGCCTCGCCAGGGGCGCGCGTTCACGCGAGCGGATAGCAGGGGTGTTCCTGGATTTGCCCGAAGCCTTGCGGATGCTCTTGGTGCGTATCTCTTTCGGATACGTCTATCTTGGCTCATCCAATTGGGGGCAGTCTGAAACCGCCGCTCAGATCAGCGATATACCCCGCGAGGCGGATCCTCGTGTAGTCAGCTCCGTAAGGACCGACCACCTAAAAGCTGTTGGGTGATCCGGATATTCCGAGTCCCAACGGTGGGACAGAAGCCGGTAGGTATGCTATACCGGTCAATATCGTCCACCGAGCCATGTCCTGATACGGTCGTTCCTCGTCGTTACAGATCAATGGTCGACTGGTGAGATCACCGTCCCGATTAGGTGCAAATGGCGGCACGAAGGAGATCTACAACAGAATCGCGTCGTAACTGTCGAAGAACCGCGCCCAGTTGCTGCGAATCTGTTCTGCTTGGTATTAGCATCCGACCTATGGCGATGGCTCATCAGCGCCGTTGTGAGTGCGGACCGTTTGTCCTCATTCTTGGTATTCGGAGAACTCTGTGCCGTAGCCAGTGAAAAACCCAGACGTGACGCTTCGTCTGGATCGATATCTGGGCGTGCAGCCCGATCTACTGCGACACCGGAGGCCTCCAGTGCGTTGACGGCCGAGTTTGTGACCGCACGCACTGCTGCATCAAGAGCACAGAACGGATAGTCCAACCAGGTGGCCACGCGGAGGGATTTGGCATCTTTTGAGGCTGGCTCAATGTTGGCAACAAGGGGGCCATCTCTTCGCAGCATTAATCCGAGTAATAACCCCAGATCCTCGGCCGAGCGCGCGATGGGGCCAAGAACATTGATATCTGCTTCCGTAGTACCGCCCGCGTTCAATGCCACCACAAGCTGGCGGTCGCGAGCGGGCTGCGTAACATCAGCGGCTCCGGCACAGTGGACGATGAGGGCAGGGGGTCAGTCGAGCCTGCCGTTCCAGAGTTAGCCGATGGTATCGTACCCGCCTTCTTGTGGGCACAGGATTGTCCCACGCAGATGTGCCCTGGGTTCTTGGAGCTCGGTGTCGTTCCGAGGCGTAGGCATAATGCAATCCTCCTGTAGGGCCTAATGGTAAGATCGGTAGCCGAGTTGTCCTTCTCTTTATTTCCTGCTCTTATCCCGTCAGACCAATAGAGGGAAGCCTGTAAGAGAACGCTTCTAACGCTGGCAGATGAGGAGGGAAAAACTTGGGCTCTCACATTTTACCGCTGAAAACGGCGGATATGCCCCGTAGGACGTCGTCGTACTGGCAATTGACCGGACCCGGTGCCGTGCTGGTGGGACTCTCTATCGGCGCGGGCGAAATTGTCATGTGGCCGTGGATTACGGCTAAGTTCGGTGCGAGCATGCTGTGGGCGGCCGCGCTGGGTGTATTCTTGCAGTTGTGGATCAATTGCGAGATCGGACGCTGGACTATTGTGACTGGTGAGGCGCCGTACACAGGCTTCGCACGGGCCTGGATGGGCTTTATCTACATTCTGCTGTTCTTGACGGTTTCGCTCTTGTTTTTACCTGGCTGGGCACGTGTGTCAGGCGCTGCGCTTAAAGCTATCATATTCGGCCCTGACGGGCCTGGGGCGGACTGGGTGTGGACGGGCATTACCTTTTTTCTCATTGCGGCAATGCTCTTTGGGCCTAAGGGCATGTATCGGGCTATGGAGCGTATTGTCATTGGTTTGGTAGTCTTCATTACTCTGGGACTCATCCTTGTCGCTTTTCAGGTCGGCACGCTGGATGCCTGGGTCGAAATGGGACACGGGCTGATCAACTTCGGGCATATCGAGTTGGACAACGAATTTCCCTTTGGTCGCTTCTTTGGCGCGGTGGTGTTCGCGGGTGCGGGTGGTGCAGGCAACCTGTGGTACGCGTTTTATTTGCGGGATAAAAACATTGGTATGGGCGCGCGCATGCCCGCGTTGCGCAACCCGTTTCGGGGCGGAACACAAGAGGAAGAAGCAACCGGCTATGTCTATCCCGAAACGGAAGAGAACCGCCGCGCGTTCAAGGATTGGTTTCGTTGGGTGCGTATGGATCAGACGCTCTACTTTTGGTTACTCAATAGCTTCACCATGTTTCTGTTTATGTTTGGTGCGCTGTGTGTCCTACGCCCGCTTGGGGTGGTTCCGGCAGAGGGGCGTATTATCTGGGATATGTCCCTTATCTTAAACGACTCCTTGGGCACCTTTGGTCGGTATCTATTTCTCTTGATAGGCATGGCGACACTGTTCAGTACCCAGCTGGTGAGTGTGGATGGCAACGCGCGCGTGTGGTCCTACATCATCCGCACAACGTTTCCTTTCGGTGCACGCATAGAGCAAGCCAAACTTTATGTACCTTTTGCTGTGCTGTTTATGGTTGCGGGCACGGCCAGTACCTGGTTCTTTGAACGCTATGCCGTTACCGCGCTCGGCTTTCTCTTTAATGCTGCGCTTCTGAGCGGCTTTACGATGGCGATGTATGTGCCGCTGATGCTGTATATGAACCTGCGCCATCTACCGGCCTCGGCAAGACCTGGCCCGATTTCTATCGGTATGATGATTATCGCGTCTGTCGTGTACGGCAGCTTCGCGCTGTATTCGCTCTGGCTTGTGGTCTTTTAAAAGCTGTTTAAAAATCTACTACGCTTGTGAGAGCGGTGTTACTCAGTGCCTCGAAATCCTCATATACTTTCATATACACTCCGGTTTCTCGCCCCTGCGCGCCGTGCTCTCGCGTGCTCTCGCCACGCTCGCAACGATTTTCCCTATGGCTTTTTAGCGCCGTTCTCATTTGATAGATGCGTCTCGGACATGGCCAAGCCTGTGCTGAGTAATCCTTCCTCCCGTTTCCTGTTTTTATCTCATGCGGGCAGACTTTCGAGTGAGGTTTTCTGAAATCATCGACCAAGCCAGTGCATTGCTTCAACACAAAGGGCGCATTACCTATCGCAGCCTCAAGCTCGAATTCGACCTCGACGAGGAACAGCTCGATGTTCTCAAGGAAAAGTGTATCGAAGCCCAGAGCTAGGAGTTGATAAAGACGGCAAAGTCCTCATCTGGACAGGAGACGCCTCTCCATCCCATCCGCAAACCCCGAGTCCCCAAGCCCCCGCCAGGTACACACCGCAGCACCTAGCCGAACGTACCTACGCCTAACAGACAGAGATGGAGTCCCGTGATACGACGGATGGCGAACGTAGGACCATCATTGCACTGGTTGCTGACCTCAAGGGCTCCACGGCTTTGATCGAAGGTCTTGATCCCGAGGAAGCCAGGGCGATCAGAGAGGCCTGGCCATCCTGGAACAAGCGCATGACGGCTTGCTTGGCCAAGTTGCAGTACACAATATTGCCCTCACGGTTCATTATGACTCCATTGGGCATGGATCCATCAGGCAACTGCGCGAGCTCGGTCACCGCACCGTTCGGGGTCACTTTGTACACAATGCCGCTGCGGCCTGCGCCATGGGCCAATCCATCTTTATCAATTACCACGCCTTCTGCTTGAAGGACGCCTTTACCAAAGATTTCTACCTGGTCCAGAGAAAATGTAGCCATGTTTCGCTCTCCTCACGGCTTCTACGATTCTCTACTTCCTTCTGTGACATAAAACCGTTAGGGCGTAAGCCGAACCTGCTCCCCCCCGATTTCAATCGTTGTCTTTGAGTAGGTCAGCTTTTGAATGATCTTGCCGTCTTTGAAGTGAAGGACATCGATACCCCGTCGGGCCTCGTGTTTGTCTTCATACCCTTTCTCAAAGGAGGGTGAGTCGAGCTGCCAACGGTAGAGGACTCTTTGTTCCACTTCGTCGATGAAGGTTTCTTCGTCCGTAAACTTGAACCCGCCATGATTGGCGAACCACGGTGTCCAGGCCTGGCGTAGATTCTCTTTACCTCTGGCCCAGCCTCCGGTCCAATTCTCAAAGTAGATGTCGTCATGAAACAAGTCCATGACGCCGTCTAGGTCGTGCTCGTTCCAGGCAGCACCCCATTTGGCGAATGCGGTGGAAATTTCATTCCGCGTGAGCATTGTTTTATCCTCCTCTTATCGATTCCCCTCACCTGCGGCTGCCCTGAGCTAGTCGAAGGGGTGTTACATTAGGATACATCCTGCACTTGTTGCGCGAACGACTGGACTTCCTTTGCAATGCCATCAGGGTCTCGACTCAACGGAACAGTGTACAGGACCTTCATCCCAAGATCGCGGTAGGTTTTGATGTCATCAGGCGTTGTGCGGGTCGGGTCGGTCATCGCGGTCAGTTCGAGATCATCGTAGTTGCGGTCTGCTTCGTCCATCAGTCTTTTGAGCTGATCGAGCATAGGACGAATTTGATCAAAGGTCAGCAAGGCAATGTGCCAGCCATCGCCAAACTTAACCACACGCTTCAGCGCATACACCGATTCGCCACCCACCCATATTGGCGGATGGGGTTTTTGCAGGGGGCGCGGCAGCACATTGACATCTTCTTCCAGTTTTACGAATTCGCCATGATAGCGGGGGCTATCTTCGGTCCACAGTACCTTCATCATTTCGATATATTCGCGGGTTCGTTTACCACGACGTTGAAAGGGGACGCCAAGTAGATCAAACTCTTCTTCCAGCCAACCAACACCAGTACCAAGAATAAACCGCCCACCCGACAGGACATCAATGGTAGCAACCCGTCGGGCCACATCAAACGGGTGCCGATACGGCACGATCAACACGCTGAGCCCGATCCGGATCTTTTCCGTGATCCCAGCAACAAAGGCCATGGTGTCAAATGGGTCTAGCCATTCCATACTGGTGTAGATGTCATAGTTCGGTTTGCCGTCATTATACTCCTCATACGGCCAGGGAGACGCAATCTTTTTGGGTAAGACAATATGATCACCGATAAGAAGAGAGTCACAGCCTTCCTCTTCGGCAATCCTAGCGACATCCATGAGGACCTTCCGATCACACACAGACGCCCCCCCAGCTAGGTGTAACCCGTACTTCATTGCTCTCCCTCCTTTTTGGACTGCCAATGTCGTAGCGAAAAGGCAGGGCTGGTGCAAGCCGAAGCCAGGCGCAGAATACTGAGAGGCAGAAGCAGTCAAATCGCTAAATCTGGCTGTCTCCACGTTCTACAATCTTCCGCTGAACCTGCTGTGGAGAGAGAACGTCTTTTAACCTGGAAAGAACCATCTCAGGATCAGCGCTTCCGCACGAGAAAACATCAATGGCCATATAAACTTGCTCTGGAAACGTGTGAAAAGTCGCATGTGAGGTCGTGAGTAAGAAAATACCGGTCACACCCTGGCCGCCGGTTGGAAAATGGTGGCTGAGCTGATTCAGAATGGAGAACCCGGAGCGTTCAAGAGCCGACCGAAAAACTTGCATGAGTCTAGGCTCATCACGCAATAGCGCGGCTTCAACCCCATACAAATCGGCGAACAGATGTTTGCCTGTCACGTGTGTACTTTCGTGGATGCGTGGTGTTGCTTGACGTTGCGCGGAAGTTGCTGCATTGTGGATACGCAGAGTAGCACGATGCTGGGTATCAAAAGAACTGCCTCTCAAGGCATGCGGAAGACGATCTGGAAGATCGCCCTGAGTTGCTGCGTTGCAGTACTCCTTGCCGGTTGCTCGTCGTCCGTAACTCCGTTGGACAAACTGAAAACCCAACTCTCCTCTGCGCCCGAATATTCCATCATTCTTGATGATATGCGCGAGGAGGGGACATTTATCTCTTCGTACTCCCATCAGTACAGAGTTACGCAGGGAGAGAAATCCTGGACAACGGACTGGTTGCGGGTGTCGGCGTCTGTGTACCGCGCCAATGAGAACTTCCTGGGCATGACGCTGGCGTCCAAAACACCCGACGGTGAAAATAATGTCCCGCATCCCGCAGGGTATGGCTATGTCGGTAATTCGCGTTACGGACAGTGGCAGACGAATAGTGGTGGCAATTCCTTTTGGGCATTTTACGGCCAGTATGCGTTCATGCGCAGCATGTTCGGCCTGGGCCGGGGATCGATTTTTCGCAACGATTATGACTCCTACGAGCGCTCGCGATCGCGCGGTCGCCCTTACTATGGACGGACCGGAAAAGAATATGGGACACGTGGCACGGTGACGCAGCAAAGGAAGCCGTCGTTTTTTGAGCGTCGCCGGGCGCGCGATGTGGCGAAACGGCAGCGCTTTGGTCGGAAATTCAATAATCGATTGGGACGCAGTAGCGTGCCGGTTCGGTCGCGCGGGTTTGGCTTTGGCAAATAGGCGGCGATTAAGAATAGACCCATGACTATCGATGCTCTGATACTTGCTGTCGTCTACCTCATATGTGCCTACGTATTATTCTGGGCCGGCACGCTGGTTTTTAACCTAGCCCACCGCGAATTCCATGTGCATGAGGAACTGATCGGCAACAAAAATACCGCGCTCGCGCTGGCTCTGGTGGGCTATTACTTTGGGTTGGTATTTGCCATTGGTGGCGCCATAGTCGGACCGTCTCACGGCGTGGTTGATGACGTGCTGGATCTATTTATTTATGGGATACTCGCGATTGTCCTGCTCAATATTTCGACCATAGTCAGTGACCGCCTGATTTTGTACCGATTCCGCAATACCAAAGAGATTATTCAAGATCAGAACGCAGGCACTGGCATCGCCGTTGGTGGCGTATATGCTGCCACCGGAATCATTCTGTTTGGCGCAGTCTCGGGTGAGGGCGGGACGATCTGGACTGCCATCGGTTTTTGGGGGCTGGGTCAGGTCGCGCTGATTCTGACTGCCTTCATGTATGATTGGATCACGCCGTATAGCATCCACGACGAAATTGAAAAGGATAACGTCTCCGTTGGTGTGAGTTTTGCCGGCGCACTCCTCGCTATGGGCAATATTCTACGCTATGCGGTGAGTGGCGACTTCTTTTCGTGGCAAGACCATCTGATGACGTTTGGGTCGATGGCCCTGGTTGGTCTGGTGGCGCTCCCGATTATCCGACTAGCAACCGACAAAGTTCTTCTACCGGGTACAACGATTGCGGCTGAATTAGTCGAGCATGAGCAACCCAATCTCGGTGCGGCGTGCATTGAGATGTTTTCGTACGTTGGTGCCTCCTTCCTCATCACGTGGTGTTTCTAGCCTACTCAAACTCTGTCTGTTCGCGACTGGGTGCGCGGGCATAGTCGCGGAGTTTGTGCTGTGTACACTTGCGACCTATTTTCTGGGGAACGCGGTGCTGCAGTGGACGCTTATGATGTCGTTCATGCTGTTTGCCATGGGCCTCGGCAGCCATCTGAGTCGCTATCTTGGCGCAAACCTGCTGGACACATTCACCGTCCTGGAGTTTTCTTTATCCCTATTGTGTGCCAGCGCTGCCGCTGCAGCGTATGCGCTTTCTCCGTTTCTCAATAACGTAGGCCTGGTGATATATCCGTTCGGGATTGCTATCGGTCTGCTGATCGGGATGGAGATCCCGCTCATCACTCGGGTCAATGCCGCCTACGAAGAACTCCGAGTGAACATTTCTTCGGTCATGGAGAAGGATTATTACGGGGCGCTGCTGGGTGGATTGTTCTTTGCCTTTGTGGCGCTGCCTTACTTGGGGCTCAGCTATACGCCGGTGATTCTTGGTGCGGTGAACTTCGGTGTTGCGTCGTTGTTTCTCTTTCGTTTCCGGTCCTTACTCGCGGCACCCCGACTGCTGAGTGGCGCCTGGACCGTTGTTGGCGCGGGTCTTATCGGTCTGTTTCTCTTAGCCGAACCGATAGTGCTGTTTGGGGAGCAGGCCCTGTATAAGGACACCGTTATCTTTGTCAAACAAACGCCCTACCAACGTCTTGTCCTGACGCGTTGGCGCAACGATTATTGGCTGTATATAAACGGCAACGAGCAATTCAGCAGCTACGACGAAGAGCGCTATCACGAACCCTTAATACATCCGGCTCTCTCGCTTGCTGGCAATAGAAAAGAGGTGTTGATACTCGGCGGTGGCGATGGCTTGGCCCTGCGCGAAGTCCTGAAATACTCTGCAGTGAAAAAAGTGACGCTGGTCGACCTTGACCCTGCTATGACGGCGCTGGCCGCTTCGCATCCCATCTTTGTCCAGCTGAATGAAAACGCATTCAGTGACCCGCGGGTGACCGTGGTGAATGTGGATGCTTTCGTTTTTTTACAGGACAGACATTATTTGTTTGATGCCATCATTATTGATTTGCCCGATCCGAACTCGGTAGAGTTGACGCGCCTGTATTCGCTGAACTTCTACCGCTTATGCAAAAAGCATCTCAAACGTGGCGGCACTATCGTGACCCAGGCAACTAGTCCCTTTTTTTCACGCCAGGCATTTCTCTGCATCCAAAAGACTATGCAAGCGGCAGGGTTCAGCACCCTGCCATACCACAACCACATTCCAACGCTAGGCGAATGGGGGTTTGTGCTGGGTGTGGATGACCAGCTTATGGAGTCTCAGGTGCTCAAAGAAACCGTGCAACGCTTGTCTTTTCAACATGTGGATACTCGCTTCATGAACCACGGCGCGATGATCTCGATGGTACACTTCGGGAAAGGCGCCTTTGAAGGAGCAGAGAACATAAAAATTAATCGGGAGAGTCGACCTGTCTTACATGAGTACTATCAGCAGGGCAGGTGGGAAGTGTATTAATGCCTGCTCCAAAAATGTAGGTCAGAGCCCGTGCCTCCTCGATCACTGTTGTGAAACGGAACCATTACAACAGCCGAAGATTTTCACCAGTGGAATGCGGAACAGGGTGCATGCTTGGATAACAATCCGGTAGCCCTGGCTAATGGCGGGGAAAAAGTCGTGTGGGCTGAACCTTGATCTAGATGGTATGCGGGCGACATCCCAACCCCCTCTAGTCTCACTCCCGCCGGTGATGCTGTGCAGCCCGGTACGAATACTACCTCGACAACCCGTATCTGGCGAGTCAGGACACGCGTGATGGGATTATCGAGGCAACTAGTATTAAGCTCATTAAGTACTTCTTGAGCGGCAGCTCGCTCATTCTCGGAAAGCCGGTCTAACCCATCGCCCACCACCAGCTCTAGAATCGTAAGGTTAAGTACGATGAAAGGTCCGTGTCCTCCAAAAAAGATGAGCAACCAGGACCGCACTGTGGATCGCATGCTACGGTCTCCAGAAATCCTGTGCGACCTTGACTCTACGGTTTTCTCCTACAGATTTGGGACTGAGAACATGGGTGGAGGATACTCCACTAAAACTTGTCGAGCGTCTGGCCCTTGCGGCATTGCAAAGGCCAGGGGTCACGCCTTCTCCCTCGGTAAAATATTCGAGAACTCATACTCCTTCACCCACTTGCCCACTGAGACGTCAAACTCGTTTTCGCCCCATTGCTCGATGGTCAGAATATTGTCTTCATCCGCATCCGTGTAGTCCCAATAGATCATCTCATCACCGGCAACGCGGTCGTCAGGGTAGTAATGTCCGGCTCCACTCTCTTCCAATCGATAGCCGATGCCTTGATACTCTATTTCTTCAGGTGGGTCGTCGTGCTGCTTGAGGTGGTCGCGAACGGCTTGACCAAGGTCCGAAAGACCTATTTTCCTACTGACGCTCCATTCAACTTCATCATCGACTTCGCGGCCCAGATAGCAGCCATCATCTCCGGCATCGAGTTCCCATTCGTCGCTGCGCGTACCGTCGAAGTCATAGCGATTATGGCTCTTGACCTCCCAGGTCTTGAGATCATAGTCGAGCAGATAACCGACTTTCAGATGAGCTAACGTCAAATCATGCAGCGGGTCTGTTTCCGGCTGTGCGTCTTTTTTACCAAAGAGTTTATTCCACAGGGACATGTCGTCTACGCCGCGATGCCCATCTTCGATTTGAGCGCAGCCAAGGAATCACTCGTCGCTATGCTCCCTCCCTGAGCTAGGGCCGCGTCAATCTCATTGTCAACGCTCTTATCGGTGTCTGCGATGTCGCCGTAGGCCTGGGCTAAGGACTCGTCTTCTTCGACTTTATTGCGCATCTTCTCTAGCATGGCGATGGTGCTGGAGGAGTCGATCTTGGCCAGTTGTTGGTTGATCTTTTTTGTTGAAGCCGCGGTACGGGCGCGCGCCTTTAATGTGATCAAGTCATTTTCATATTTGGTGACAGTAGATTTGAGCTTTTCGATTTTGCCTTGAAGCTGAGAGGCCATGCTGTCTTGGCTCTCCCAGGTCTTGAGAGTCTGCGCAGCCTTTTGGCTAGAGTCTTCCTTCTTATGTAATGCCTCGGTCGCTAGCCGTTCCGCTTCGGCTTGGTCGAGTCCGCCACTTTGCATATTTTTGAGTAGCATCATCGCCTTGCGTTCATACTCTGCGGCCATGGCTTTATGACCCTCGGCGTCCTTTTTGAGCCGAATGGCCACTCCTTTGACCTCGGCCAAACTCGTCATACTCGCCTGGAGATCTGTCTTCAGATCGCGTATCCCCTGTTCAGTCATACGGATGGGATCTTCCAGAGTCTCCAATGCCGCATGCGCCTCAGACTGTCCGATTTTAAAGAGTCGTTGAAAAAGTCCTGCCATAATATATTCCTCCAGATTCGGGTTAGCGTTTATTGAATGAGAGTAATTCTTCCGCGTTTTCTGCCAGGGCTAGACTTAGCGCTTCAATAGAGCCTTCCAACTCGTTGCTATCCAGGTTCTCTATCCGCAGCGTGTCGCGGAAAAGTATGGTCTGGGCATCCTCGGTCAAAACAAATGCCCCATGTACGAGCAGACGGTTCATTTGCAGCAAACGCCGGAACAGCTCACCGGGATCAGCGGGAACGGGCATAATTACCTGCTCCAAGATGAGCAAGGGGTCCTCACAGTCAATAATCAAATTATTGATGCCACTTTCCTCGTCATTCACGATGAAGAGTTCTTGCTCTTCGTCTTCTTGGGCAATGGCATGGCCCACATCGAGCAGAAACGTTTTGACCTTATCGAAATGTTCTGACGCCATACGCAGTGTCCTCCATACTCCACCTTAGTCAGGGCGCTGTAGTCCGATGACAACGAGCTGATCCTGTGTATCGATTATATAGCTGTTTGGAGGGTTCGCAAGGAACTTTCCCTCGTTGTGGCTTCCGACCGCAACAACGATAAGATTTTGGTCGGTTTTCAGCTGGGTGAATACGTCGAGGAAGGGACGTCCCGCGCAGGCTTGTGGCACGGCAATTTTGTATAGGACGTGACCATAGCGGTTGCTGACCAGCTCACTGATGATCTCGGTGACACCATGGTCCAGGGCGGCCTGCACCAGCAGATTGGTGCTGAGCGCCCCGGTGACTATGATCTCGTCAGCTTTAGCCATTTTGCAATGGTCAATATTTTTACGATCAACCAACTCCACACAGGTATACAGGTGCGGATAGGTGGTCTTAACGGTCAAAGTGTCCAGAATCGTCTTTGCGTCTCGCGTATGCACTTCGACATGTTCATCGGCCAAAACAATCGCCACCTGGGCTTCCTGCGTATTGGCCATCTCCAGAGTCTCTCGGCTTACCACGCCGCTGACAAAATACACATTGTCCTCTTCGAGCGGTTTTTCGGGCAGGTCGGCAATTAGGACGACGGGGCAGTCGCGGGCCTTTGCGTCGGCGCGGATTTCTTCGAGAATCTCCTTGGCCTTATAATTCCAGCCACAAATCACAAAGTGATGCTTGACGGTCACTGGATTCATGCCCTTGCCCTCCTGGCGGCGCTGTTCGATAAACGTACTGGCTAATGTGGCCGTCAACATACCCAGAAAGCCTATGCCGAACAACATCAGAAAGACGCCCACGATACGACCACCCAGCGAGAATGGATAGATGTCGCCGTAGCCCACCGTGGTGATGGTCACGATCGTCCACCACGCGGCATCCAAGGGCGACAGCGCTGGTTCAAAAAAAGAAATGCCGGCCGTGCCGGCAACTGAAATTAGGAGCAGGGCGAGTAAGACCTTATCCAGGCGGTCTTTCCGCAACAGGTAGGCGAAGCGTTTGAATAAAATGAGAATATTGGGCATGAGGACGGGCGGCTCTATTGGCCTGCCTTCTTCTGAAACAAACTTACGATACGCGTTTAGGCACCCTCGTAGCTTCCTCGACCAATGTCTTTCCTGGGATGCTAGAAGTTTTTCGGCAGAAGCGCTACTACAGGCAGAGGCAAAGAGAGTTGTGTATGCCTGAGGGCTTGGTAACGATA
>CAZBUD010000090.1:0-13758 GCA_964495015.1 uncultured Enterobacteriaceae bacterium
GTCCACAGCCGCATAGTCGCCCGCGCAACAGGATCGTCGGGGTTTAACTATGGCTCTGGAAGGACCTCGTCGAGGTATTCCAAAATAACCGATGACTCGCGAATCACCCAGGCGTCGTGAATGAGGGTAGGCACAACGCCGCGCGGATTCAGGCGCAAATAGTCCGGATCAAATTGTTCGCCTTCACGCAATCTTAGATGGATGCTCTTCCAGTCCAGGTTCTTTTCAGCCAAGTCTCCTCTGGTTGGAAGGGACATATTGTACCGGACCAAGCCCTGAAAACCCACTCCTCTCGATCTCACGCTCCCTTCCGGCCTCTTGCATGTCAGAGCGGTAAGCTCTAAAAAAGACCGAACGTTCATTCATATGCTGCAGACTCGGCATTTGGGGGGATCATAAAGTGCGAACGGGAAACTGCGAATTTCTAAGAGCCCCCATCATCATTGGCATAGCCAGCATGCTGGCTATGCTGCCGCTCAGCGTTTCTGCGCAGGAGGAAGACCAAAAACTGCTGGACGGGTTTCTTCCCTACCGCACGAGTAGCCCGCAGGTTGACGGGATTACGCCCGGCATGACTATTACCAAAGAGAATGTCCAGCTCGCGGCAAAGGTGTTGCCGCCGGAGATTGTACGCGTTGTCCAAGCCGGAGATTTCGAGATTACGGTGCAGGCGACAACCGACTTTCCCATCCTTGAGGACTATAGGCAGGCCTCGATCAAGTACGCGGGCCAGGTCCAAATCGACGCGGATGGCGAACTCCAGAACTACACCCTGGGCCAGCCCTTTCCCCTGATTGATCCTGCTGACCCGAAGGCTGGGCTCAAAGCTGCCTGGAATTTTCGTCTCCGCTATATGGGCGATACGATGGTGACCCAAGGCGTGCTGCGTACGGTCAATAGTTCCGGCAATATCGAACGTGCGGTGGACACCCTCTATACACGCAAATACGGCATGTACCGCACCAATCCCGACCTCAACGTCCCGAAGTGGGCAAAAGAAGGCACCTGGTGGCGTGAACACTCGATTGTCCTGAGTCCGCAAGATATGGAGGGCGCCCAGAGTCTGACCTTTCACTATGCGGCGGATACGGCAAACCAGAAGAGCTGGGCGTATGATCCACAGAGTCGCCGCACACGCAGCATCGTGGTGAATCCCCTCGCCTCCTCGTTTGAGGCAAACTTCTTAGTAGAAGATCACGCCGGCTTTCAGGGCTATCTGCGTGACTTTACCTGGAAGTATATCGGCGAACAGGTTGCGCTGGTCCCAGGGTTCATAGGCGGAACGCCGCCCGAGTACGGAGGCAGGGGCGGCTGGTATCCTCAGTCCCCGTGGGAATTGCGCACAGTCGTGGTGCTCGAAGCAAGCCCGAACGATTCAGGCCACCCATACGGCACGCGTCGCTTTTACATTGACCGACAGATCTATTCAGTCCATTGTATCTTTGTATATGACCACGAGGGGAATCACTGGCGGACGCTACTTCACACGTTTGGGGACCCGGCTACCGATCCGGATAATGCGCATGCGAAAGGCACCCATCTGCACCTAGGTAATGCGTGGATAGACTATAAGAGCGATTCGGCTGCGCTCTGGACGGCAGACAAGATCTCGCTCAACAAACCCCTCAAGTCACGGGCATTCACGGTCAAACAAATGGTGCGGTTGGGCAAGTGAGAGGCTTCTCTCACCTGATGTCTCATGCTTGATCCGCACACAAAAACGGGAGTGAGGCCGACCTGGTTTCTCTTTTTCGCCGTCCTATTACTGGAACTTGGCCTGGTAGGGCCCGGCCTCGTATCGGCGCGTTTTTTGGACGAAGAGCAAACCATACGTTTTAATGGGCGCGTATATAACCGGACGGCAATGGCGGTTGAGAAGGCGGCCAAGAATACGCGCCTCCAGACACCGTATAATTCGTTCAATATGCTGCAGAACCGTACCTTCCTACAACTCGAACTCCGCCACGATCTGTTAGACCTGATTGAGGGCAGCTATCAGGGACGTCTCAGTATGCTGGCACCGCTGTTGCAACCCCTTCAATCTTTGCAGCTTGAAGATATGAGCTACTTTGTGACCTATCGGGGCGAGTACGATGGGGTCTGGGATTATGGCCCAGATGTGTATAGCGAACGGTTTCCGCTGCTTTCCAACTGCGCTCCTGCCAGTAAACAAAAGCGGACCAGTCCGCGTCAGTTTACCGGTTGCTCGCGTTTAAACGCCCGGCGCACTTTGCGCAAACGCCATCGACTGTTTGAGGTCTATGTCGACCTGTCTTGGGAGTCTTTATTTCTACGCATTGGGCGTCAAAATCTTTCCTGGGGCGAGACCGACGCATTCCGCCTGCTGGATCAGATCAATCCCCTGGACGCCAGCTTTGGCGGCTTTCTTGTGTCCTTGGATGATCGGCGTGTGCCGCTAGACATGATTCGGGCCGTGTATAGCCTTGAGGATATTGGTCCTTTCTCCGAGTTCAACATCGAAGGCTACGGAGCCTTTGACAAGAATATTTCGAATCCCGTGCCGGCTGGATCCCCATGGTCGGCCCCCAATCCACTCGGGCTGAGTAGTGTGGTCAAGAAGCCCGCCCAGAACTTCAAAGACACCCGGGGGGGCTTTCGCATCACAGCCAGAGCAGGCGATCTCACCGTGTCGGCTGCGCATTACTATACGTTTCTAGACACACCCGAGGTGCGGATTGTTACCCCGAGGAGGAACCCGGCTATTAACCTGGCCGAGTTTGACCAGGCGGTCAATGACGGACAGACAGCACAGTATATTGTGGATCATTTCCAGGCCAACGTGCTGTACCCGAAAATCGCAATCTCAGGACTGACAGCCTCTTTCCCTATCCCGAGCCTGTCTGCCATTATCCGTAGCGAGACAGCCGTTTTCTGGGATGAGCCGTTTTTTAAGAATTTCGGACCAAACATTCTGCTCGGACCAGTTGAGACCGGTGGCGAGATCACGCCTGGTTACAGACAAGTCGGCGTAGATCAGATGACGGGTTCGCCCTTGTTGGCCTACGAAAACGATATTGCTCACTCTCACGTGGTCCGCTGGGTATTGGGCGTGGATGTGAACCGCTATATTCGTGTCCTCAATCCTCAGCAGTCCTTTATTATTAGTGCCCAGATGTTTGGCACACATATCGTCGACTTTAATGATACCTCGCTGCAGTCAGTCGGGCCGTACGACTTCGGTCATTTTTCGGTCCCGGTCAGCGACCCGAAGCGCCAGAACCAAACTTTGGTCAATATCGATCAGCACCAATTTGTGAATACGTTCAGCATCTCAACATCCTTCCGGTCCGGGGTGATCAAACCTCAGCTTGTATATTTCTACGACTGGCAGGGATCCTGGCTGGTCCAGCCGGGCGTAACCCTTACGCGAGATCCTTTCCGATTGACGCTGCAGTACAACTACCTGGATGGGCAATATAACGGCATTGGCTTCTTGCGTGACCGGGATAATCTGATCGCCCAGCTGGAGATGGTGTTCTAACAGTTTGTCAATGCGTCGGGCGAGGACACTTCGCCCCTACACGCTGCTCGATGGTATTTGGAAAAGGGAGAAAACGTGTCATTGCGAGGAGCTGGAGGCGATGAAGCAACCTCTTATCCCGCTCACATTATGACCGCAGCGTCGCGATAATTGCATCTTCCGCCAGTGTCTGCTGCTCCCCCGTCGCCAGGTTCTTCAACGTATAGGTTTGGCGTTCGACCTCGTCAGGCCCAAGAATCAGGACGTAGGGAATCTGCAGACTATCAGCTGCAGAGATCTGGCGGCCGAGCTTGCTCTGTTCCGGATAGACGTCAACCGTAATACCTGCCTGACGCAGGCGCGAGGCAAGCCCGACTGTGGGCGGAAGCGGTGTGTTCGGCAGGATGCAGACCATCACCTGTGCCGTCAGTTGCAGAGCCGGGAACATGTTGCGCTCTTCCATTAGGAGCAGAATACGTTCCAAACCAAGGGAAAAGCCGACCGCTGGAACCTGCTTGTTGCTGAACATACCGACCAGGTTGTCGTAGCGTCCCCCACCGCCCAGGGAGCCACTAAAGTCTGTGGAGACGACTTCGAAGATTGGACCGGTATAATAGGTCAGACCACGAGCAAGCGCCGGAGCCAGGCGGATATGTGAGCCAGCTGGTGCGTCGCTAGTCAATGATAAGAGGGTTTCGAGATCATCGAGCGCCTGTTGCCCCTCGGGCTGAGATAGTTGACCTCGTAAAGATTCCAATACGCTGCCATTGTCTGCTTGTGTTGTACTCGCGGTCATACCAAGCAAACGTTGCGCTGACTCTTGAGCAACCCCGCGTTGAATAAGTTCTTCCTGAACGCCGTTAACGCCAATTTTGTCCAGCTTATCAATAGCGATGAGCGCCGGGCCTTCCAGGTTGGGTCCAATCGCCGCAGCTTCCATCATGCTGTGCAAAAGAACGCGATGGTTGAGGGCAATTGAGAAGTTCGAAAAACCCAGATCAAGTAAAGCGTTACTCACTGCGTTCATCACTTCCGTTTCCGCGAGCAGCGAAGTCGTGCCGGTCAGATCAACGTCACATTGATAGAATTCACGGAAGCGGCCTTTAGCCGGGCGATCTGCCCGCCAGACCGGCTGAATCTGGTAGCGCTTAAAAAAACGGGGTAAGCGGTTCCCATACTGGGCGACAATGCGAGCCAATGGTACCGTCAAATCATAGCGCAGCCCAAGCTCGGCTAAGTCCCCAGCTTCAGTTGACTCTTTTTCGAGTGCACGGCTGAGCTTGTCGCCTCGGTGGAGGAGTCGAAAGAGGAGTTGATCGCCTTCCTCTCCATACTTGCCTAACAGGGTCGTAAGATTCTCGATGGCTGGAGTTTCGAGTGACAGAAAGCCATAGCGTTGGAAGACACTCTCGATCTTGGTCACAACGTAGCGCCGCTGGGCCACGGTCTCAGGTAAATAATCTCGCATGCCGCTGGGCGGCTTAGTACTCGGCATAAGGCGTCCTTATAGCAGTAGTGATCTATGAAGAAGTGTACCTGTTTCCATAAAAACTGTCATGGCGGGGACGGCCTAGAGCCTTATCATCCTCACTCGACGCCTATCTCGCAGGTCGGGTTAGCGGAAGCGTAGCCCCACCTCCTCAGGGCTAATCTCGTGTGTTTTGATTTAGATCCGGACCGCAGCCTGCAGGGCTTCGCGGCCCTTGTCGGACAAGGAGAAGCGACGTTCCCATATGCCGTAGCTGCGCACCTGGCCAAGCCTCTCCAAGCGACTGATCACCACTCCGAGAGTCGATGCACTCGCATCAACTGCTATTCCCAGGGTGCGTAGAGCTTGCGGGCTAGCCTCGATCTGCTTGAGGACTTGAAGCCCAATTGCGTGGAATGAGGATGGCGGAGGTGCAGACTCTCCACTTTTCCCATGACCCTCGATCCGTTGCTCTCCTTGGGGGGTGAGTCCCAGCGTGAAAAAGTCAGGACCAGAGACAGCCTGACGCTGGACCAAGCCAGCCCCGACAAGTTCGTCAACCAAGCGATTACCGTGCGCGGCATCCATTTCGAGAAAATCGGTCAGCTCAACCATCTGGGTGTAACCTTGGTGAAGTAGATCCAAAATAGGCTCGTGATCCTCGTTAATATGACGGACGGCTGATTGACTGTCTTGTTGGCTAGCTTGCGGTGAGGTCACTAACGAGATTATCACGATCAACGGCAGGGTGACCGCCGTTCCAATAATAACCGTATGAGTTGGCCAGGCAGTTATTCCAGTCAGTTGCATGGCCTCATAGACGAGCATGACTATCATCCCCAGGAGCGCGCCCCAGAACGCTCCTGCTGCGGTCATACGCGACCAGCGGTGCCCGAGCAAGAAGATCAACGCGGCTGGGCCTAGCATGGCGCAGCTAATAGCGAGCAGCAGATAGGGTCCGCCCGGGTAAAAACTCAACAGCCAAATGCCTCCCCCGGTTACCACTGTGAGGATCCGGCTTATACGTAATACCTGCGCACTTGTTGCCTCGGGGTGTAGGAAACGCTGATAGAGGTCGCGCACCACGGTCGAGGTAACCCCCAGATGGGCATTACTTGTGGTTGAGATGGTGGCAGCTAACGCTGCGATTAATCCTAACAGAGCTACTCCCGGCGGGAGGTCTCGCATCAACATGCCATACGCACTCATCGGGTTCGCTCCGCCGAGAAAGGCCTCTCGATACACACTGCCCGCGTACAGCCCAAGCACCCCGAGGGCCCCGTGTACGACCAGGACGACTAAGAGCCCGCCAATCAGATACTGCCAGCGTGCGACAAACTCGGTACGGGCGGCTGCGGCTCGCAACCAGTAGTAGTTTCCACCCCACTGAATAAACATGCCGACGACGAGTGAGACGGTGATAATGCTCGGATAGCTCAGCCGCAGCCAGGGAAAGGTGCCGGCGGTTCCCTGGGTCAATGGGGCAGATGAAACAAACTGAGCCTGAAGCATGTCCCAGCCCCCAAAGGTCCACACACAGTAGCCGACCAGGACTGGCAACAGGATGAAGCCCAAAACGACCTGCACGACATCGGTTAGGGTCAACGCCCATAATCCGCCGAGCAGCAGAAAGATCAAATGGCCTGCCAGAACGAGTGTGACCATCAGCCACAGGGGGGCTTCAAGAAAGCCGATCATAATCAGCGCCATAGCCATGATATTCATCGCCACCAGGCCGGTCACGCCGAGCAGCGTGGCCACACTCACCACCAGGCGGGTACGGGCATCAAAGCGCATCTCTAACCACTCTGGCAGGGTGTACGCACCAGAGCGGCGGATATAGGGGCAAGCCAGCAGACCGTATATCCAATAGCCAATGACCGCCGGAAGACTAATCCCCCACACCCAGCCAAAAAATCCGTACTGTATGGTCAAGGCAGGTATAATGCTGGTCACACTGCCGGCGAAAGCGATGCCGCAAATCCCGGCAATGCCAGGGATAAGACTGACCTGGCGGCCGGCAAGCAGATAATCGGCATCCGTCGAAACCCAGCGTTTTGCATACCAGCCCAGAGACCATAAAATGATGATCAAGATGAGGACGGCCAGGCTGGTTATGAGCATGGAGTTTCTTGCTCCTCTTATGCTTCTTTTTCGTCCGGAGCAGGAACCTCCTGTAACCGGGCGGTCGTGTCATTGTCGTACTCCAGGTGTAGCGCCCGGACAATCAGACCATGCATGCGCCACAAACCGCTCACTACGAATACTTCTAGGATCTCTGGATCAGACAGATGTTGCTGCAGTGCGGCAAAGGTAGCATCCTCAACCCGATTGAGGGATAAGATTTCATCCGTTGCCGCCATGGCGGCTCTTTCAACTGCAGAAAAAAGGTCGCTCGTGGTCCAGCCTTTTACAGCTGAGATCTTCTCTTCGGGGAGCTCGACCATACGGGCGACCTTGCAGTGCTGGGAATACTCAAACTTTGAGTCTCCGACGATGGCCGTTCGTAAGATTACTAACTCGCGCAACTGCGCATCAAGTTTGCGCCCTGGCTGAAGCATAGGAACCAGCGTGTTATACGCCATCTCCATCAAATCCGGCACGAGGGCAAAGGTCGTCCAATAATCTCCCGGCGTGCCGGTAGCAGTGCCTGGCTCAGCTACCGGGTCGCGGTCGCCAAAAAATTCTTTGTACAGCTTTAAGACTTCCGGCGGTGCTTCCGCCTTTGGAACCTGAGATAAGCGTGTCATAGCGCCCTCCTCTTCTTGTGTCCTGATACCGCAAGGAAGCAGGAGCGCGCAAGGAGCGTTCCTTTAAGCCAGATTGCTTTTATTGATAGGCTGCAACGCCGCTGGAGAGTGGATGGACTTTGATGATATTCTAGAACAAGTCCGCAAATAGTTGGCCCTGTCTACAACTGGTTCACGGAAGTGTTTAGCACCAAAGACTTGCAAACGGCGAAAGCGCTGTTGGAAGCTCTATCTGAAACGGGCTAAGCTAAAACACAAAGAAGAGGTCTCGATCGTGCTTGCGGCAGATACCGCACATATACGCCTTGATGGAAGAGGTGTTGCCTGGATTGATGACACGATTGTGAAAGGCATCGAGGTCGTCTTGGCCAAACTTGCCTACGGCTCGAGCGCTGAAGAAATTCATTTCCCGCACCCTCACCTTTCCCTATCCCAGATTTATGCTGCGCTTTCCTACTATTATGATCACCAGGCTGACCTCGATGCTGAGATAGAACGGCGGCTTCAAGAGGTTGAGACCCTGGCTGCCCAAGCAGCACCCGGCTCCCTTATACGGCGACGACTACGAGCAGCAGGCAAGTTGGCGTGAGTATCGCCTTGTACATGGATGTCCATGTGCATCGCGCAATTACAGTAGGTCATCGATTGCGCGGGGTGGATGTCATCACCGCACAGGAGGATGAGACAGGTCAGCTCTCGGACTCTGAACTCCTTGATCGTGCAACTGCACTAGATCGAGTTCTCTTCAGTCAGGGCGACGACTTACCGAGCGGGGCAACTAAACGGCAACACGATGGAGTGCCTTTTGCCGGAGTCATCTATACGCATCAGCTCAAGGCCTCAAACGGCCGGTGTATTGAGGATTTGGAACTCATTGACAAAGCGAGTAAACCTGAGGACTTTGTGCATTGGGTCGAATATTCGCCACTGACCAAATAACTAGGCTCAAGCTCTATTTAAGGAGGGACCAGTATGTCTAGCCAATATGTTTACGCTGGTGCGTCGCAACTCAAATTAAATGGAAACGCCGCACCTCTGAGTGGTTTGTGTCGCCAGACCGTTGGGGAATCTGAGTGGTACGTGCTCGGTAATGGTCTGCCTGAGCAGGCGGAGATCCGAGCTATCCTTGTCCACCCAGACAATCCGCAGACTCTGTACGTCGGTACCCAGCATGGGCCGTACCGCAGTACGGATGGAGGCGAACACTGGCAGCAGCTGGATTTTCCAGATGCGGGTACGGTTGTATGGTCGTTGCTTTTTCGCCCCAAGGATCCGATGGTCCTGTACTGTGGAACCGCGCCTGCTGCTATCTATCGCAGCGACAACGGTGGCGACAGCTGGAAGCGGCTGACCTTTGCTGAGCCAGCAGGTATGGTCGAGATGGGCTTTCCGTGTCGTACCATTCGTCTGGCCGCTGATCCCAATAATCCGGATGCTATTTATGCGGGCCTGGAGGTCGGTGGGGTCATTCGCAGCTTAGACGCGGGAGATACATGGGGCGACTGCACCACAGAACTGCTTCAATTCGCGGAAACCGATTATCTAAAGAGTCGTATTCTGAGTAAGACCGACGCGGAAGGAATGATGGACACGCATGCCTTAGTGTTGAGCGAAGCCCAGCCCGGCAGGGTATTCCTGGCAACGCGTATGGGCCTCTTCCAAAGCACGGATCAGGGCCAAACGTGGTCCGATCTGGAAATCTGGCGTTCTTCCCCATTGGCCTATGCGCGCGATATTAAGGTGGCTCCCAGTGACCCCAACACGCTGTATGCTGCCCTGAGTCCTGGGGCGCTTACGTTGAACGGCTCCGTGTATCGTAGTCCAGACCTGGGCAAAACCTGGCGGCGATTTGATCATGGTGTCACTGCGCACAGTACGATGATGACCGTTGCGCTTAGCCCCAACGATCCGCAGCTGGTGTACTGCGGAACACGAGAAGGGCAAGTGTTTGCCACGCAAGATGGCGGCGCGAGCTGGGCCGAATATGCGCTGCCGGAGGGGTGTCAGAATGTCTACACCTTGGTCTGTGGGTAAAAAAACCTACTGCGCTTGTGATAACGGCGTTCCTCGGTGGCTCGAAATCCTCATGTACTCTTTTGTATACTCCGCTTCCTCGCCGCCTCGCGCCTTGTTCTCACTGCGCGCGCGACGGTTTTTACGTGACCCCCAGTCGCTTTCCTAGGAATCTACTTCGTTCCATCCAGGCTACAAGTACATGGAAATCCCTTTTTGGGAGGGGTGCCGCGTAGCGGCGGGGCTGGTTTCGTATTGATAATTAACTACTTAAAAGTCTTGTAGAGTGAAACTCTGTGCGTTAAAAATAACACGAGTACGTTTCAGATTCACAACACTGAATAAACGGAGGGCGTAAATATAATGGCTACAAACGGAAAGTTTCCCTATAGCGGGACGGTTGATGCGGACGGACACATCCTTGAGCCGCCTGATCTGTGGGAAAAATATATCGATCCAAAATATAAAGACCGAGCGATTCGCCTGCGTACGAATGCGGATGGCTTAGAAGTCCTTGAACTCAACGGACTGCCATCGAAGTATTCACAGCCGGGGCAATTGGCACAATTCGGCGCGATGGGGAAAAAATCGCAGGCAGAAACCGCCCCCCACCCGGACCGCACCTATGTTGGCGAAGCCCCGTTTGGCTCCATGTATCCGAAAGAGCGGCTTGAACGCATGGATCAAGAGGGCTTAGAGAAGGCTATTATCTATCCTAGCCTCGGATTGCTCTGGGAGACAGAAGAGGTCGAGGGCCTTGATCTGCAAGCGGCGTACGCTCAGGCATATAACCGCTGGGTCGTTGATTTTTGTTCTGATTCAAACGGACGGCTGATTCCGATTGCCCATATCTCGATGGGGGATGGGCATGTCGCGGCTCAAGAATTGGAGCGGGCAATGAAGGCGGGGGCCAAAGGCGCTTTCTTCGTACCGTTTACGCCAACCAACAAATCCCACGCACATCCAGACTACGATCCGTTCTGGGCCAAAGCCCAAGAGTTGGATGTGCCGGTTGGCATCCACCCCAGTGGCGAGCCACCGGCCAAGCGCGTCCACCAACGCTTCAAAGATATGCAGAAATGGGCCCTGTGGCATTTTAATGTACATGGTGCTCAGGGACCGCTGCAGGCATTCACTGCCATGTTCCAGTACGGCTTGTTCGAGCGTTTTCCCAAGATAAAAGTCGTGGTGCTGGAATCCGGCGCAGGCTGGGCCGGCTATCTGCTCAACCGGATGGATGCCGTGTTTGACAGTCCGCTAGGTGACACGGTGCGACTCAAGAAAAAACCGAGTTATTACTTTCAGCGCAATTGCTGGATTTCCGGTGACCCTGATGAGAAGGCCTTCGGCCATGTCGTCGACTTCGTTGGTGCAGACAAATTCTTTTGGGCGTCAGACTTCCCGCACCCTGACCATCCGGACAACTATATGAAGGAGCTGGCAGAACTCGTTGAGCCCATGTCAGACTCAACACGCAAAAAGGTCATCGGTGAGAACGCGGCCCAGGTCTATGGCGTGTAAGCGTGAGCTGTGCATTTTTGTTGAATTGTGACTTTGTAGAGGCGCCCCAAGAGGGGCGTTTTTGCATTAAGGAGGAACCTATGAAACTCGAATATCTGTGTGACTATACCGCTAATTTCATCACGCCGATCAGCGTTGGCAAAGGGCCGCTGGGTGAGCGCATTGTCGCCGATCTCACCGGTGGCTACTTCGAAGGCCCACGCATGAAAGGTAAAGTCCGAGCCAGCGGGGCTGACTGGGCTCTTGTCGGACCCGACGGCAATCTGCGTCTCGACGTGCGTGCGGTTTTTGAGAGCGATGATGGTGCTTCCATTTACGTCACCTACCGAGCTCGCATGGAAGCGACCGAGGGCATTCGGAAAGCGCTCCAAGGCGGGGGAGAAACAAATTTTGGCGATAATTATTTTATCTCACAGATTCAGTTTGAGACGGGTGACGAACGGTATGCCTGGCTCAATAATCTGATGGCAGTTGGTGAGGGCAAGCTCAAGCCGAACGAAGTGACGTACCGCGTGTATGCGGTTGTGCCGGACTGATTGGAGAAGAGTCGCCGACTGATAACCGTTTGCTCTTGCGTGTGTCCCCTCAATGGTGGAGTTAAATTCCAAGCAGGGGCGAGGCCATCTCGCCCCCGTACTTCTTGCTGCAAATGCTCTCTCAGAGTGCCGTCCGTCTACCCCAACAACTCTTTGGCTAATCCTTCCAGCTCCGCTATCACATCCGCTTCCTGAGACTTATTCAGCCAAACAACCGCGTGATCGGCGCCGGCTTCTTCCAGCGCCTGGACATGGTCGCGCTTGCGCAATTGGCCGGGCTGACCAAAAGCGAGAACAGAGATTGACTTGGGATCTCGTCCAGCCTGGGTAGCCAACTCGTTCAAGGTTTCTCGCCCTTGCCGAATCTCATCAGGCGAGGTACTGACTGGCATCCAGCCATCGCCCCACTCAACCGTTCGTTTAAAAACATTCTTGGCTGAGCCGCCTAAAATCACAGGTGGGTGCGGCTTTTGGGCTGGTTTGGGAAAGCACTTAACAGCGGGAAAGTCATAATACTTACCGTGATACTCGGATTCGTCTGTTGTCCACAGCTCTTTCATGGCCAGGATCGAATCGCGCGTTTGCGTCCAGCGGTGCGGGAAGTCTCCGCCCATAAGCTCGCACTCTTCTTTTTGCCAACCCGCACCAATGCCAAACAGAAAACGTCCGCCTGAATAATGATCCAGCGTGGCAATCTCTTTCGCTAGCAACAGTGGGTTGCGCTCCGGCACCAGACAAATGCCCGTTCCCAGCTTGATCTTGGTCGTTGTTGCCGATGCCCGAGCAAGGGCAATAAACGGATCGGAGATAATACCGACTGTGCGCGGAATCGGCTGATCCGGTGCCGCCGGATAACCTACGGTGGTGTGAACCGGCAGAACCGGGTGCTCCGGTACCCAAATAGAGGCAAAGCCCAAGTCTTCAGCCTTCTTTGCAATAATGGCCGGATCTGCCGACTCCCCGGATGTGAAAAAGAATACGCCAATGCCCATGTGTTCCCTCCTTCTTTTGAAATACTCACTCTTGTGTATCTGTCTTACATCACCGCTCGCAAGATGTTCGGCTAGTTACATTGGCAGACTTCCTAGTCAGTTTTGGATGGATTCTGGACGCAAGATGAATTGACATACCTGGTCTGCTTATGTCATTTCAGGTGACTCAAGCGTAAGGTGGGTCCAGAAGACCCACCTTCTTTTCTAATGCAATACAACCGACTCCTCCCCGACGTTCAAGAGAACCCATGCCCTTACTATTCAAACCTGTGTCACCATGCCCCTGTATACTGGATGGAATCTCTCCAGGCATGGGCGATCAGTTGTTACACCGATGTTGATTCGGCCATCCGTGACCCATACACATTTTCTTCTTCCGGGTTTATTGCGACCATCTTTGGCGACTTGAACGCGGTACCCGAAGTGCCGTGTATGCTTGATCTCGATCCACCCGAGCACACCCGGCGGCGGAGGGCTGGTCTCAACAGCCAGTGATTATCCCAAATTTTTGCTCATGCTCGGAAACAAAGGCGTGCTCAGCGGTGAACGAATTCTTGGTCGGAAGACAGTCGAACCCATGACTATGAATCATCTGTCGGATCACGCCGATCTCAGCCGTATGCGCCAGAAGACGTTCAGTAAAATGCCTTTTGTCGGAATTGGGTACGGTCTGGGTTTTTTGGTCACGCTTGATCCAGCCACGGCACAAATTCTTGGTTCCGCAGGTGAGTATTTGTGGGGTGGCGCAGCCAGTACGGCTTTTTGGATCGATCCGGTTGAAGATCTCATCGTCATCTTCCTTCCGCAATTGTTTCCGTTTTCTTCGTATCCGATCCGGCGCGAGCTGCGGGTTTTGACTTGTCAATCGATTGTGGATTAGATTGGTTAAAGTGAAGAACCGGACAGCCCAGAGCAGCGACCTTTGAGCAGTGAGCTTTGCATAAACAAGGAGGGACGTTATGGATCCGCTGCAATTTATCGTAGAGCCGTCAACTGT
>CAZBUD010000091.1:0-13748 GCA_964495015.1 uncultured Enterobacteriaceae bacterium
AGTGCGAGAACTTCTATGACGCGGCGGAGGTGGAGCGCGTGTTCTACCCGGAGATAGAGAAGCTCCTCTTGCAGTTCTTCCCCGGTGCGACGGATGCGCTCGTGTACAACCACGACGTGTTCAACAAGGACTACGAGGGCGACCGCACCGAGGATCAGGACAACAAGAACCCGGGCGTGAACAACTTCTACGCTAACATCGTGCACAACGACCTGAACGACAACAGCGGTCGCGTGCGCTGCCGCGAGCTGCTCACGAAGAACCTGCGGAATTTCGGGCGCGAGCAGCACTACACGGAGGAGCAGGCCGACGCGAAGATGTCGCGGCGGTTCATGTCGATCAACCTCGCCAAGCCGATGGAGACCGTGGGCCACAACCCGTTCGTGCTCTGTGCCTGGCCCTCGTTCGCCGACCAGCCGTACATCAACAACTACCGGATCTACGACGACCGCGTCGGCGAGACTACCCGTTTCACCTACCGCTCCGACCACGAGTGGTACTGGCTTCCTGCGCAGAAGCCCACCGAGGTCTCGATGCTCAAGTGTTACGACTCTGTCACCGACGGTTCCGTCTCGCGCTGGTCTTTCCACACTGCGTGCATCGACCCAACCGCGCCCGACGACGCTCCCTGCCGCAAGAACTTGGTGGTCCGATCCTATGTCTTCTTCTAAGAAGACAAGAAGACGCAGCGGGGAGAGGGAGAGAGTTACGTGTGACCCCATCTTTTAATTGCCTGGGTGGGTGCTGTCAAGTTATCGGAGTAGAGAGCGAATTTCACCTAGTGTGATGTCGAATGAGGCTCCTCCTTATCTACGCCATCCCAGGTTCACGCTTGACAAGCCGCTCCACAAGTCGACAATGACAACAACAGAGTACGGAGGTGCATAACACGGGCACCACGTTGCGTTACCTTCACCATCCAGCGTCACAGCCGTGCCGCGCGGCGCATCAATTCATGCTTGAGAACGACATTCCTTTTGAAGCCGAGTTAGTCGACATCACCACAGAAATCAACGAGAGGCCGGATTTCAGGGAAAAGTACAACCCGACTGGGCAGGTTCCGATTCTCGTTGATGGCGACTTCGTTATCTGGGAGAGTGCGGCTATTGCGTTCTACTTGAACGAGAAATTTAAATGTCTAGACCACTGGCGCAGCCGAGGCGATTTGCTCAATGCGGCCGTCCCGAACAATCAGTGTGCCTTTCCGTGGCGCACAAGATGCCCGCCGACCAACGCGAAGGTCCTTGCATATTCCTCGTCAGCCAAGAGAGCGGACGACATAGCTAACACTCAACGCAATCAATAAGACGGCTTCAGTCATAGACAGATAACTATACAGACGGCCTGTGCCTTTCAATAGAATGTATGATTGGATGCGATAGTACCCTGGGACGGCCTCTTCCGCTATTCTCTCGACATGATGAATCGAAATGTGTTGGTCCTCGCGCTGGCTCAGGCGTTGGGGCTGTCAGGTGTGACGATGACACTGTTGGTTGCGGGTATTGTCGGGGTGCGGCTGGCCCCCGATCCGAGTTGGGCGACCTTGCCCAATGCCCTGCTCATTGTTGGAGGAGCCGTCTCTGCTATTCCCGCTGCACTGCTCATGCAACGGATTGGGCGCAGGGCCGGGTTTAGTCTTGCTGCGTGTGTCGCCGGGCTAGGTGCTTTTTCGACGGCCTACTTCATCCACACAGAGAATTTCATCCTGTTCTGTGTGTCCATGCTGCTGCTGGGCGTCAATATGGCCTTTGTCCAGCAATATCGCTTTGGGGCGATCGAAAGCGTGCCTCTTGACCAGGCGGGTAAGGCGGTGTCGCGGGTGCTATTGGGAGGCATTGTCGCCGGGCTGCTCGGACCTGAAATTGCCACACTGAGCAAAGACTGGTTTGGCTTTCAGGAGTACGTTGGTTCTTTCCTTGTCGCGAGTGGCCTGTACGTTCTGGTCGCTGTAATTTTACTGCTCTATACACCTGCGCCGGTCACGGCATCGACCACGACCCAACAACAGTCAGATCGGTCTCTTTGGGTGATCGTCTGCCAGCCAGTGTTTATCACCGCCTTCCTGAGTGCCACGGTTGCCTACGGTACGATGACTTTGCTCATGACGGCCACGCCACTCAGTATGCACGTGATGGATCACTTCTCGTTGGAGGACACAGCCCGCGTGATTCAGGGTCATGTGTTAGGTATGTTTGTGCCCTCTTTTTTTACTGGCAGCCTGATCCAACGCCTTGGCGTGTCCTGCATATTAATGACCGGCATCAGCCTCCTGATCGTCTGTACCCTCATTGGCCTATGGGACCGCAGCTTTCTGCACTATTGGACGGCCTTAGTCTTGCTCGGCGTCGGCTGGAATTTCCTGTTTATTGGTGGGACGACATTGTTGGCCCAGAGTTATCGTCCCTCAGAGAGTTTTAAAGTCCAGGCGTTTAATGATTTTGGAGTGTTCAGCCTGCCGGTCATCGCTGCATCGAGTGCGGGTTTCGTTATCTTCAAAACCTCCTGGACGATCATCAACCTGTTGGTCACACCCTTCTTAGCCCTACTGCTGATCAGGTATCTGTGGATGGGGAGAGACCGTCTGGTCATTCCTCTGAGTTGATGAGGCACAGCCGGGTGGTGTTGGGTTACGCTGCGCTAAGCCGACCTACGGGATCGGTCCCGACAAGTGACGCAGACCCTAGTGTGCCCGGCGGTAGCCTTTGATGATAGCGCCTATGGTAATTCGGATAGGTACTAAGTAAGAATGTGTCTTAGTCCGCGTGAAAGACGCCCGACCGCTTCGGCAGCAACCTCTTCGCTCAGCGCCCCGTACGCCGCGCGCAGATAACACCCATCAGTCAGGCCGAACGCCGTGCTGGGAATCACGGCGACCTGATGCTCTTGGATCAGTCGCTGGGTCAATGTCATGGGATCCATGTCTGTCCGTACCCGCATGAGGAAGTAGAACGCGCCGTCGGACCGGGGTAGGGTGATCAGATCGCACAAATTGTTCAATGCACCGTGCACTAACTGTCGCGTTGCGGTCATGGCTTTGAGTTTCTCGCGGCAATAAGACACACCGGCTTGCATCGCGCCCAGCGCCGCATATTGCGATACGACCGGCGGGCAGATCAGAATTGTATCCTGGGCTTTCTTGATCGCCGTATACAGGTGTTGGGGTGCGACCATCCAGCCGATGCGCCAGCTCGCGAATCCGTACGCTTTGGACAACGAGTACAGCGAGATAGTGTACTCGCTGCTGGCCTCGATCGATCCCGGTGAGAAATGCGTCGCCCCGTCGTAGGTGAAATACTCATACGCCTCGTCGCTGATGTGGTAGATGCCGGCCTCACGACACAGCGCGTTCACGGCGCGCAGGTCCGATTCGGAATACACCACACCGGCTGGGTTGTTGGGTGAAACCGTGACAATGGCGCGGGTGCGGTCTGTGATTGCATCTGCGATTGCATCGAGTTGTAGCTGGTAGTGCTCGTCGGTCGGCACGCACACCGCCTGGCAATTAACCATGCCGATTGCCATCTCATGATTGAAGTAATAGGGGAGCTGGAGAACGATCTGATCGCCCGGGTCTGTGATCGCCAGCATGGCATTCATAAACGCCATATTGCCCCCAGCCGTCACTACGATGCGCTGCGTCCCAGTCAGCGTGATGCCGTTCTCCTCGCCCAGTTTGTGGCTAATCACCTCCAGCAGCGGATCGATGCCCTGGACGAGTTTGTATTTATGATTGTCCGGGTCGGCCTGAAACTGTCGGACGGCTTCGAGTGCCTCGGGCGGCGGACCGTAGTATGCTACGCCTTGGCCCAGGGACACCGTGCCGGGGTTGGCGCGGATCAACTCGGCGACTACCGGAATGATCGGAGACTGAATCTTCTGCATGCGCAGACTTTCACGCATCAATAGTGTCTCGCTTCCATGAGGTTTGATGGGCATCGCTGATATTGTAGGGTTGCCTTGTCCGGTCAGGCTCTCGCACTGCGCAGATGCTGTCAAGTTGTTGCGGAACTGGCGAGGAAAGACCGGCTGCAGATTGCCAAGATCAAACAAAGGCCGATTATACAAGGCTTGCCAAGAATTGCCTGGGACCGGAGACCGCAACACTAGCCCGGGAAGACCATGCATGAGTTTTGTTAGCCGGGCTCGCCAACCGCTCACTCGCAAAGTGTATACGTATACATAGTACTCAAAAGAGACCACGCGCTTCATAGCTGGCGAGACCTTCAGCTATGAAGTCCTCCTAACAACTTGGCCTAGCAAATTGACAGGACCGGGATGGCCATGAACCACCGATTTGTTACCCTGGCCCTCAATACTGGAACGAGACGGAGGATGTATGGCTCATTCACGACAACTACGACTCGGCGCGTTCATGCGCCCGGTCAGCATTCATACCGCCGCCTGGCGCTATCCGGGCGCGTTCCCGGATGCGAACTTCAACTTTGCGCATTACAAGCGGTTCGTCCAAACGCTGGAGCGCGGACGGTTTGACGCCTTTTTCATGGCCGATCACTTGGCCGTGCTCAATATGCCGATGGCGGCGCTCAAACGCAGCGCCACTGTCTCGTCCTTCGACCCGTTGACGCTCCTGCCCGCGCTGGCCACGGTGACCGAACATCTGGGGCTGATCGCCACCGCCTCTACCACGTACAACGAGCCCTATCACGTCGCACGAAAATTCGCCTCGCTTGACCATATCAGTGGCGGCCGGGCGGGTTGGAATGTTGTGACCTCGGCGAACCCGGACGAGGCGTTGAACTTTGGACGCGAGCAACACATGGAGCATGACGCACGCTATCGTCTCGCGCGTGAGTTTTACGATGTGGTCACCGGCCTGTGGGATAGCTGGGCGGACGATGCCTTTATCCGTGATGTCGATGCGGGCATCTATTTCGATCCCGACAAGCTGCATGTGCTGGACCATAAGGGGCCACATCTGTCCGTACGGGGGCCGTTGAATATTGCCCGGCCCGTCCAGGGCTGGCCTGTTATCGTGCAGGCCGGTGCGTCTGAGGCGGGACGCCAGCTGGCTGCCGAGACGGCCGAGGTGGTGTTCTCGGGAGTGAATAATCTCAGCGATGCGCAGCGCTACTACACGGATGTGAAAGGTCGTATGCAGGCTTGTGGCCGCTCCAGCGACCAGCTCAAGATTCTGCCTGGGGCTTTTGTCGTGATTGGGGAGACTGTGGCGGAAGCGCGGGCGAAGAAGGCGCGGCTGGACAGTCTCGTGCATCCGGATAGCGGTATGGCGTCACTCTGCATTCTGCTCGGCCATGATGTATCAGGCCTGGACCTGGATGGGCCGCTACCGGAGATTCCGCAGAGCAATGCCAGCCAGTCTGGGCGGCAGAAACTGGTCGAGATGGCGCAACGAGACAATATGACCATCCGGCAACTCGCTCAGTATGTGGGTGGGAGCTTCAGCACGCTAGAAATTACCGGTACGCCTAGCCTGATTGCCGATACGATGGAGGAATGGCTGCTGGCCGAGGGCTGCGACGGCTTCAATGTCATGTTCCCGTATCTGCCGGGCGGGCTTGACGACTTTGTTGATCAAGTGGTGCCGGAACTGCAGCGGCGGGAGCTGGTTCGGCGTGACTATGAAGGGACGACGCTGCGTGAGAATCTGGGCCTGCCTAGGCCTCAGAATAGATTTTTCTGAGTGTCAGTAGCCTACACCCCATCCTTGCACGGTCGGCAGCGTGCGGATACGGCGGTAGGCCCACGCTATGAGGAGACCCAACGGCGAGAGGAGAGCAATGTCAGAAACCACGGGCGGGCTCACACAAGGACTTAGGGTCGGCATCGTCGGCGGCTCGATTGCGGGATGTACGACAGCCGTTGAACTCTTTCGCCTAGGGTGTGCGGTAACGCTGTTCGAGCGCACGGGTGAAGAGTTGAAGGACCGCGGGGCGGGTATCGGCGTTCCACCCTCTGCGATGGAGACCTTCATCAAACGCGACCTGGTCGACGCCGACACACCGTACTTCTCTGGCCATGCATTTACTCGTCTTTGGCGAACGGAACAAGCTCGACGCTACGGATATCTTGCCTGGGATCAACCTGTGAACCTGGCGTTACTCAACTGGGGGGGGCTGTATCGCAACCTCCGCAAGCGCGTGCCGGAGCAGGTGTATCGTACCGGGCAGCGAGTCGTTGCCTTACACGAACAGCTGAACGGAACGGTGTGTGTGGAATTAACGGATGGGGCCAGACCCGAATTTGATCTGGTTGTCTGTGCGGATGGCTATACGTCGCTCGGACGCCGCAAACTCTTTCCTGATGTCAGCATCACCTATGCGGGCTACGTCTTGTGGCGCGGCTTGCTACTCGAACAGGATCTCACGGAATCGGATCCGCTCGAGACTGGCGTACACTGTCCCGGTTATCCAGGCGGGCATGGTATTTTTTATTTTGTTCCAGGCCTGGACGGAGCGACAGCGCCCGGAAAACGGCTGGTCAATTGGGGCATGTATGTGTCGATTGCTGAACTCGAGTTGGCTGACTTTCTGACGGATAAAGACGGGCGTGCACACGAGGGCTCCTTGCCGCCCGGCGGTATGCCTCTCGCAACGGAATCCGCATTGAAGCGGCAGGCGCGGAAGGACGTGCCCGACTATTACGCTGAAATTGTGGGCAAAAGCGAGAACACGTACGCGTATGCAATTTATGATTGCCAGATTCCTGCCTATCGTAAGGGAGGCATCTGTTTGGTCGGTGATGCCGGCGCGTATGCCCGCCCGCATACCGCTGCCGGCGCACTCAAAGGCATAAACGACGCCGTCGCGCTCGGCGAGGCTTTAAAAACGCACAGCTTTTTGGAAGAGGCGCTCACTGACTGGGACAAGACCCGGACCGACACGAACAACAATCTGGTCAGATTTGGCAATCAACTCGGGCGCGCGCTGGTCCTGGAGATTCCGGATTGGTCACATATGGACGCCGCGAGCATGGAAAAGTGGTTCAGCTCGATAGTGACAATCCAGACAGAAGTGCTCGATCCGAATCTCACTAAACAAGGTAGGCAGGAAGCAAAGCACGCAGCAGGGACAGACTAACACGGTAGCCCAGTGCGTTGGCGGCGGATTGGTGGCGAGGTATACGCGGTTTTGCACAGTTCTTGGAGATAAAAAAAGCGTCGCTCGAACTGAGAGCTGCTCCTGGCAACGCCAGTCCATCCACCGGTTGGCATGACTCACAATATGAATTTGACACTAGGAATATCTTTGAGAATATTGAATATGGTATTCCGCTCTTTCTCACTGTTTACTTGCATGGATACATGAAATGATGTGAACTTGCCGGTCTTACTTTGGCGAGATTCACTAAATTGATACTCAAAATCCTCGAGGACAACGGGTATTGTGTCTGTAATACGCGCTCTGTCTGAACCAATTATTTTGTAAGACCAAATGCAAGGATACTGAATGTCTGGCTTCCCCACCTCATTGTCCCCTTTGTGATGTAACATCTTCCATAGCTGCTGCACTAATTCGAGACGATCCCGAGACACGACTGACGTGATTGATACGACTTAGCGCCTATCCGAATAACTCGGGCCGCCCGGTTCTGTTATTCTGAGCGAAGTGAAGAATCTCTCCCCTTGTCGCGGAGTTGAGATGTTTCGCTACGCTCAACATGACACAGTGAAACCGTTATTCGGGTAGGCTCTTAAAACTTCAGCTGACTTCGACAGGCATCACTGCCGGCTGGGTGATAGTCGATCACCAGCGTCGCTCCAGGCGAACAGCTGATATCCGAGTCCCCGCCCAACGGATCCGAGCACACGTCTCTTCCTGGGAGGGGTTTGTGATAGTGCATTTTTGGGCAGGACGGTCTTTCATACAGCCACCTGGTTGAGTCTTTTGTTTCTCGCTGCAGCAATTCCGCCGCCGCCTCGGCAGCGCTCTCAGTTGACTGGCTTGCGTCGTCGGCTTCTCGCTTCGGCATTTCCAGTGCTGCCTCGGCAGCGCCCTCAAGTTGCTGACCGTTAGGGACGTCTGCGGATGGTGGGCCAACGTTTTCCCACTGGCCCGTGTATGGATTAAAAGATTCTCCCCATTCCTGAGCGGACACCAGCGTCATGGCTAGAGGCATGAACCCTATGCTAAGACCGACCAGCGTGATGGATAGAATATATCGTATGGAGCGTTGCATAATATCTTTTCCGGCCCGCTTGTCCGCCTGATAAGTAAGACAGCCACCTTAGTGTTATCACCCTTCGTCTCGCGGCGTGCGATTGGCTCACTATTATAGTGTCAACTGAATTTCCAAGGAATAGCACGGAAGACACTTGAGTAGACAGATAGACAGATCTTGGGTCAGTCCAATAGAGTACGTGTATGCAGTTTTCTTGTTCTCCTGATGACGGTTTTGACGACGAGGATGACGGGGACGAACGGTGTCCGTGCTCCATACTCATTCGATGGCCACAGCCTAAAGTCGTAAAAAAATGGCCGCCGAAGTGACTCGTAGCCTTGTCAGCCAAGGCAGGGCAAGAGACGTTAAGCTTGCCTTTATTGTCCAGAGACTCTATAGAAATGGAGAGAACGACGTACCGATTAGATCAAGATCGTCAAGGTCGTGAAGATCAAGAAGATCCTGTGGATCGTTACGGTCATTAAGGTAAGGAGGGCTTCATATGGCTAATTGTGATGTGCATATTAAGGGGGGGACTGTTGTTGACGGGTCGCGTGTCCCGCGTTTTCGGGCTGACATATGGGTGAAAGATGGGAAAATCGCCCAAATCGGCGGACGCGCGCCGGGGAGCGCCAAGAAAGTTATCGATGCTGCTGGGCTTATTGTCGCGCCCGGCTTTGTTGATCTGCATACGCATTACGACGCTCAGATCCGCTGGGACCCCTGGTGCACTATATCCGGCTGGCACGGCGTGACCTCGGTTGTGCTGGGTAACTGTGGTTTCGGCTTTGCCCCGGTGAAGCCTGAATTTCAAGAGCGGTCGATGCTGACCATGACCCGTACCGAAGCTATCCCGTATAACTCCATGAAGGAGGGCATGGCCTGGGATTGGGAGACTATCCCTGAATATCTCGAATCTTTAGATCGTTCTCCTAAAGGCGTGAACTGTATTCAATACATGCCGACTGCCTCGTTGATGACCTATGTGATGGGGCTGGAGGCGGCCAAGAGCCGTGCGGCGACAGATGCTGAAAAGAAAGAGATGAAACGGCTGCTGCACGAAGGGATGGACGCTGGTCTGTGCGGCTTTTCCATCCAGCGGCTTGGTGCTGACTCAACGCAGGCCGATTATGACGGTTCACCTATGGTGACCGACATTATGTCCGATGAGGACATCCTCAATCTGGCCGAAGTACTGCGCGAACGTGATGAAGGTTTTATCCAAATTACGCAGGCCAGGGGAGATATCAAAACCGACCTCGCATTTTTGGAAAAACTCGCTGAGACTGCCCGGCGACCGGTCCTGCACAATGTTATCGTGGCGGCTCGCAAGGACCCGAAAGTCCACCGTCGGAGCCTAGATTGGCTGGAGCGCTGCCGAGCCAAGAATCTGCCGATCTATGGTCAGACCGGAACCCACCGGACCGGTTTTGCTTTTACACTTGAACACTGGAACCTGTACGACGCTAGTCCGGCCTGGCGCGAAATGACGACTGGAAGCAAAACCGAGAAGCTGTCCAAGATGAAAAATCCTGTCCTGCGAGAAGCGATTAAGCGTGAAACCGAAGAAGCGGATCGGAAGCTGCAGGTCATCCAGGCCGGTGTCGGCGGTCCGATTCACGGTTTAATTGTCCAGACAGCGAACGACCAGTCCGAGCTGGAAAAATATATAGGGCTATCCGTGGGCCAGATTGCGGAAGCGGAAAGCAAAGATCCGATTGATGTCATGCTTGATCTGTCTCTTGCGGGCGATCTGAACATCGAGTTTTTGGGACCAGACCGCGGTTTTAATGCCGAACACACGGCAGAGATGATTAATGACTCGGATTTTACCGTTCCCGGCGCGTCGGACGGAGGTGCACATACCAAGTTCTTCACCGGTGGTGCTTTTACGACCGATTTCCTGCGCTGGTTGGTGCGAGATGAAAAGCTCATTAGTCTGGAAGAGGCGCACTATCGCTTATCCGCCCTGCCTGCCCATGCAGCGGGCTTCCACGATCGTGGTGTTCTGCGCGAGGGTGCCGCTGCCGATGTGGTTGTGTATGATCTGGATGGGCTGGATATCGAGCCTAACTGGATAGGCGAGATTACGCATGACTTCCCTGGCGGCGAATGGCGTCGGATTCAGCGCGCCAAAGGCTATCATGCGATTCTCGTCAATGGAGTCCAGACTTTCGAAGATGGCGAGTGCACTGGGGAGACGCCGGGGCAGCTCCTGCGCAAAGGACGAGGCTAGACGAACGCTTCCGACCGACAGGCCGGAAGCGGAGAAGGCGAGGGTGTAGCGCCCTCGCCTTTTTTGTTCGACTGGTTTGTCGGTCGGAAGAGAAACAAATCCTAGCCCATTCATTTGTGCGCTGGTATGATCCACAGACTTGTGTAAGGAGGATGTTAATGAGCCGGCTTCCTGCGCTAAGCCACCAATCTACTGAGCGGTTGCCACACCCAAATCCTACTGTCATCTGCCCAGCGTGTTTCTGGATCGGCGTGCCAAGACTATGCCTGCGTGGCAGCTTCGTCATCGAAAGGGTGTTCTGGGGACTAGGGCTAGGCACGCTCGGGATCATGCCGGTAGTCGGAGAGTTGTGTGCCGGGCTCGGCTGTTTGCCGGGCCTCTTCTACTCGGTGTGGCGTCGGAGCCGCCGATCAAGTGTGTGTCCCCAATGCGGAGCGAATCAGCTCGTGTCCGAGGAGGATGCCTACCCTCCCGCCTGTTCCCATTTTCTTTTCAGTGCTGAACGATTACGCGAACCGGACCGGACGCAGTCCTGGCCGACTGTTGCCCAGGAAACGGCTGTGCATTCTTCTAGGTCGGCAATTGGTGTAGCGTCCCAAGCTGGCTGGATACTAAACGTCCGGCACAGTGAACAGTAACTGGAGGAGTGCGCGCGAGCCCAGGCGACCTAATTTGTGAGTACAAGCGCAAATACACCTCGCTGAAAGTTCACCCTTTTGAAGATGCGAGCCAGCAGGTCTCTCTTGAAGGGACACTCCAGGCTGAGTGTAGCGGGCGCCTAGCTGGGAAAGAATTTGGGACGATGTTTTGGCGGCAAGCTGCGCACGGAACAGCCACCATTGAGTATTATGGTGTGCTGACTACGGCTGATGATGAGATCGTCTTCGTCCGTGGGCGCGGGATGGGTGCTGTCACCAGCCAAGGACAAACGCGTGTCCGCACAACGGTGAAGTTTAAAACCGCCGCGCAGCAGCTCGCCTGGCTCAATATCACCATTGCTTCATTTGAAGGTAGCGGCGACTTTTCCGTAGTGGCCGGCACGTGCAACGCATAACGTGTTGGCAGGGTAAGGCCTGCGCTAAGCGGACGTGCTTCACTATGCGGAGGTGCTTCACTGTCCGATGCACAGCGTACACGTGGCTACGCGCGTGCCTTGTATGAGGTGGGCGTATTCACGATATAAGACAGAGGATAGGCGGCTACGGTTTCTTGCATCATAAAACAAGAAGAGAGCAAGGTGAATGCCAGCCGTTATGTATCGGTGGGGAAGCGGTAAACCCCCCGTTTTTGTTGAACTATACGATCCGACGGGCCGGCACATGAGTCGCTTAATAAGGAGAAGCCGTTCAATATGCGCTCAGTGTCGCCCGGATCGAGCATTCCCGCCAGAGCGTGAGAGCACGCCAGTCTTACTGGACCTCGCCTAGGCCCATTGATTTAATCTGAAGCTGGGTGTTAGAGGGAAGAATCCGAGGCAAGAGTTTATGAGAGCAAGTTGAGTAAGTTGAGCAGGAGACCCCCCTTATACTCTCAGCAACAGGTTGGCCAAAGAAACATGGAGTGAACCGACCATGTGGACCACAGCATCAAATGCAACAAAGCAAGTAACCGATTATCAGTTCCGCCGTCTCAGTGTGGATTTGGGACAAGAACAAATTCATGAAGAGGTTGTGCCGTGCCGAGACCTCGATGATTTTTTGGGCGGTATGGGCCGGGCGTTTCGGCTCTTGGCTGACTTCGATGTGGATGATGCTTTTTCACCCGCTGCCCCGCTGGTGATGAACCTGGGCGTTTTTTCCGGCACCGATCTCATGACCGGGTTGCGGATTTTCTTCTCGGCCTACAGCCCGCTAAAAGTTGCCAATAATGGACGGCCTTTGGTGATGTGGTCGACCGCCTCAGGAAAGTTTGCGACCAAGGTCTTAGCCGCAGACATTGACGAAGTCGTCTTTATGGGACGGGCCGCCCGCCCGGTCTTCCTCCTCATGCGAAAAACTGATGCCGGTCTGTCGCTTTCGCTTGAAGATGCCGGCTCGCTCTTGGGGCTCGAAACGCATGACAAGGTGTTGAATCTGACGGATCGCTACTCAGACTCGCACGTTGCCGTGCTAGGGACAGCAGGCGAACAGTGGCAGGACAACTACTACGCGTCTATTGCCTGCAGCACGGTCAATCAGCTCCACTCACGGGAATCCAAACCACGCTTTGCCGGTCGGGGCGGCATGGGCAGCATTATGGGCTCAAAGAACCTGATTGCGATTGTGGCTCAAGCGCCGGGTGTGCGTCGCGGGAGGCTGTCGCCAGCGTTATTAGCCGCAAATAAAGAAATCAGCCGGGGACAAGGGTCGGTCAATTACCGCGATGCCAAGAAAGGCGGCCTTGGCGGGACTTGGCGCAACGTGGCGGGATTGCATCCGGTTGGCGCGTTGCCTGAAAAAAACTTTTGGCCACAGGGTACTGAGCAGCCGGCCCCGTTATTTCGGGATGCTATGGAAGATGACTATTTTATAAAAGATGAGTCATGCTTCAAGTGCGGTATTGGCTGTCATAAAAATATCTACGCGGTCCAGGAAGAGAGCGCCCGCCGCAAGCCTGGAAAATTTTATGCCAAATTCGACTATGAGCCGCTAGATTTACTGACGGCCAACCTCGGGATTTATGATCCGGATCAAGCCCTCGAAATCGTTGAATTGGTCGATCAGCTTGGCTTCGACTCGATTAGCCTGGGCGTCACGCTGGGTTATATCATGGACTATAACGCGCGGCATCCTGAGCAGCCTATTCTGAACGGCTTGTCGTTTGGTGACTTTGCCGCAACGTGTCAACTCATTAAACAGGCGGCGGCAAGCGGAGTGCCCGAGTTGGGACATGGAGTCAAGCGACTGTCCGAACAACTGGGCGAGCCAGCGTATGCTATGCAGTGTAAAGGGTTGGAGCTGCCGGCCTATTTGCCCGAGACGAATCCTGGCTATCCGTTTGCCATTGCCGGCGGCCATATGGGCATGCGTACCTTTCTGCTGCTCGTCATAGAAGGCAAGACCGACCTCGACTACTGGGTAGACGCTATTGTTAATCGCGGCGTGTATTACACCCGGGACGACATCATCGGACTGTGCAAATTTGCGGGCACGCCGGACACTGTGATCGAGCCGGTTTTTCAAGACATGTTCGGGCTGACGGTCACGCACGAAGATATGCAGCATGCCACCCAGCGCGCCTATCTGCGCGGACTCTTATTAGAACGTAAACAGGGGGCCACGTTGGACGACTATGTCTTGCCCGCGCGCGCCTTTGAGCCCAATCCAAATGTGCAGCTGCCCCATTTTCTGACGCCGGAATTTTGGGACCAATTGCGCGCACGAGTCTTACAAGG
>CAZBUD010000092.1:0-11072 GCA_964495015.1 uncultured Enterobacteriaceae bacterium
CTCGGCCATATTCGGTGCGCCAGGAGGTCCAGGTGAAGGCGTACGGCAGCTTCGGGCCAGTCTCTCAGCGAGTGAGTAATTGTTCGCCTGCCCTCTCCTGCTCTTCGTCGTCCGACTTTCTGTCAATCCTTCGTCCTTATTTCTTCTTCTTGCTCTGTTGGAGTAACTCTCCGAGATTCAGTCCAAATCCTTGTTGTTTTTGCGTTGATGCCAAATAGGCTTGTGTTTCAGCCCGCTCTTCGTGGGCATGTGCCTTGGTCCTGGACAGCCGAATGCGTTTTCCGCCCTCCTCGATTGCCAGCACGGCAACTTTGACTTCGGTTTCAGGCGGAAACTCTTTGCGGTGGTCCGTCCCACGCGGGGTGCCCATCTCAGCATTGGGAATCAAGCCCGTCTGCCCAGGGCCAAGACGCACAAACACGCCAAACGATTCGATACGCTCGACTGCTCCCGTCACGACCACCCCTGGGAAGAGGGTTAATGCCTCAGCTTCGTCGCCGGGGACCAACCCTTCCGGCGCCAGGGCCAGAGCGATGCGTCGCTTGTCGGGGTCGATGCTCAGAATCAAGACCGCTACTTCCCCGTGCGTCGTCACCGCTTCCTTCAACTGTCCGTGCTGATTGCGTGGAATTTCACTGATACGCAATAGACCATCCACACCGGGCAGCAACTCAACAAACACACCAAAGTCTACCATCCGGACGAGTCGTCCACTGACGACCTGTCGTTCACGGAGTTCCTCGGCAACAGTTTCCCAGGGGTCCCCTTCGAGGGCTTTCATACTGAGCGCAATTTTGCCGGTCTGCGCATCAATCTTGAGCACCTTCACCGCTACCGCCTCGTCAATACTGAGCCGCTCCTCGGGTGTTCGTGATCGAGAATGTGATATCTCAGAGATATGTACCAGCCCCTGAATGCCACCGAGGTCAATAAACGCCCCGAAATTCGTCAGCGAGGCAACGCTGCCGGACAGAACGGCGTCCGGGACGATTGTACGCCGTGTTTCCTTCGCCGCTTGGGCGGCTTGCTCTTCGAGCAGTTGCCGTCGTGACAGGACGATATTACGTCCGTTCTCACTATATCGGGTCACATAGAACTCTAGCGTCTGTTCGAGAAAAGCCTCCGACGACTCGGGCCGGCGCATATCTATCTGTGAGAATGGACAGAAGGCACGAAATCCAGCAACTACGACTTCATACCCTCCTTTGGTAATACTTGTCACTTTGCCTTCAACAGGCAATTTGTTGTCCACGGCTAGCTCCAACCGCTCTTGCGCCCGAGCGCCTCTGAGTAATTTCCGCGACAGGCGAAGCTCCCCTTCTTCTGTTGATACTATGGTCGCTTCGATTTCATCCCCCACAGAAACTTCGAGTTCTCCCCGCGCGCCTTCCAGCTCTGCGCGATCAATGATGCCCTCACCTTTATCTCGGACATCGACAAAGACGCTGTCCGTACTAATCAAAATGACCCGTCCCTTCACCACCTGTCCAGTGTGTAATGCAGGTCCGGTCTGTTCGCGTCCAAAGAGCGTAGCGAAATCCTCTTCGGCACCGCTCTCCTGAGCGCCGCCTCCCTCCGTAACGTCCTCTTTCCGGATCGAGGGATCCTGTTCTTCACTCATCTCAGTCTCCTTGTTCTCGGACAAACAAGCGGCTGTAGCACGCTCGAATCGCTTCGCGCTGGCGTTGATATTCGGCCAGCAAGCGAGGACCTAGTGCCGCCCCTTCATCGCCCATCCGACGGGCGAGTGCCGTAAGCTGCTCTGCGTCGCTCCCTAATGCTTCGACGGGTTGGTCTCGTTCGATACGGAGTCGGTTTTCCAGTCTGCGTAGGAACTGATAGCCCTGTGTCAGCACCTGCCTCTCCGTGACAGAGACTATGCCACAGGCTGTCAAGGCGGCCAGAGCAGCTAATGTATTTCGCTGTATCAGTGCGGCGAAGCGCTGACCATACCGGAATTGCAACATCTGGACAAGGAACTCTATATCAACAATACCTCCCCGTCCGGTCTTGAAGTTAACCCGCTCCGCTGTCTCGCGCGCTAACTCGTGCTCCATACGGCCACGCACATGTTGAATCTCGGCAACGCCATCAGCACCAATCGCCCCGCCATAGACAAAATGCTCAACTAGATCGTTCACCTGCTCTATCAGCCTGCGGTCTCCAACAACGGCGCGTGCCTTAATCAACGCCTGCCGCTCCCATAGTTGCGCCTGCATTCGGTGGTAGCGCTCAAAGGCTGGTACGGACGACACAAGCAAAGCGGCTCGACCAGAGGGTCGCAGGCGCGTGTCAACCTGATAGACCAGGCCTTCCCGGGTCTGAACCTGCAGAACAGAAATAAGCCGCTGGGCAAGTTTCGTAAGGATTTCTTGCGCACTCAGCTCCGCTCGGTTTCCGTTTTTTTCCTCGGGCTCATATAAAAAAATGAGATCTAAGTCAGAGTTATAATTCAGTTCACCCGTACCCAATTTTCTCAGAACCACGACAGCGATCCGTCCGGGTAATGCGGCAATACCTAACTGGGCGAGGAGTGCCGTCCGGGCCGTTTCATTCGCGCCGTGCAGACAGCTCTCGGCCAAGTCAGACAACTGCGTGCGCACTGCAGGGAAATCCAGCAAGCCGTTCGTGTCATTAATCCCTATCCGCAGAAATTCTTCACTCGGATATTGACACAAGATGTCGAGCCGGTCTTGTAAATCCGGAGCGCCGTCAATCCTGGCCATGAGTTCGTCTACATCATGGACCGAGATATATGGACGTGCACCAGGTCCGCCCGGACCAAGCTGTCGAGGATTTCCGGTCGGCGTGAAAAAATTTGGGGCAAATACGAGCTGCTTCCAAACAAACCTATCAACATCCGCGGCGTATAGGGATTTTCGTACAACAAAGCCAAAAAACTAAACCGAGCACCAATAGAAGCAATGAGATCCGCGATCTAGGCCCAGGCCCGGTCCGGATCTGGCGCTTGACCTATTTCGCGGAAAAGCGTGGGCGCAAGGGCGTGGAAGATCTTACGCCGTTTCGGCGAGGCAGGGGCATACGGTGGGCCGTCATGCAATAAACACAGGCAGTCATAGCTCTGTCTCAGTTCTCGAAATCCGAGCCGATGGAGACGCTGTTTCCTCCGCTCCGCATTCCGCAACTCTTGCAACAAGGCCTCAATCGTGGCGTTCTCTTCCGCTCCTTGCCTCTCAGGGTTTTCTTCAGGCATATGAAACAGCGAACGGAAAATCTGATGCACTGCGGTCGAATGCGTCTGAAGTGTAGTCACAAAAATGGCACGCGGGTCTTGGATATCCGTTCCAATCCGTTCATTCATGCCATTGAGGCGAAGACGGCGTGCCAAGGCCCGTATTTCCCTTCTGCGCCTGGCAAGGTATGCGTCTGGGATCCTGCACGATTTGGATCTTGTGCTCAACCTGGTGCAGGAATTGGTATGCGCGCGCCAAGACATCACGATCAGCCACTGTCGAATAGGCTCCTTCACAGAGTCGATCCAAAACCCGCAGCTTAATGCGCTCTAACACCCGTGGATCTTTCCCGGCATGAATGAGCTGAAGGACTTAGGCAACAAACTCGATCTCGCGTATACCACTGCGGCTGAGCTTGACGTTCATCCGCTCCCGGTCAACCCGTGCCTTCAGGTCTTTCAGGTCCTCGACCGTCGTAGAGTCAAGATAGCGACGCAGGATAGACGGTGCAACCTCGTGTAAAAATCGTTGCCCAATGGGTTTCTCTCCGGCAATCGGTCGTGCTTTGAGCAGCGCAGCCCGTTCCCAGGTTTGGCCCCAGGACTCGTAGTAGAGCAACGTGTTGAATAAGGATTTGACAATGTGTCCGTTTGTCCCGTCCGGTCGCAGGCCGAGGTCAACCTGAAAGACAATGCCGCCCGCAATCGGAATGCTCAGGGTTCGGGTGAGGTCCTGGGCCAGCATGGTAAAAAAGGTACGTGAATTCACCTGTCCCTTTCTCCCACTTGTAGTCATCCCCGTGTCACATTCAAACAAGTAGATGAGGTCGATATCCGAGCTGAAATTGCGCTCTTCTCCACCGAGCTTACCCATACCCAGAACGACAAATTCAATCGGGTGTGGCTCGGCCTCTTCTTCTACTACCGCCTCTCCATAGTCAACCGTGAGCTGTGCTTCGACGTATTCATACGCAATCTGGACTGCGGCCTCGGCCAGCGCGCTCAGGTCCCGCGTCGTCTCTTCTAACGAGGCGCGCGCGAGCAAATCGCATGGCCCGATACGAAGATATTTCCGGTTCCGATACGCCCGCAAGCCGGCCCGAAAATCATCTTTAGACAGATCTAAGGCAAGGACGGTTAGAGTGGTTCGTAAAGATGACAGATGGACCGATGCCGTCTTTTCTGTTGCGTCGCGGTCCGCCAGAAAGGCCGCTTCCCAGTCCTGCCCCTGGCTGAGCAATACATTTGTGAGATGCTGGCTGGCGCCTAAGACAGAGAGGTTATCACAGCAGGGATTGAATGAATCAAGCACCTCTCCCGTACCGATCTCGTGTTCGAGCAAACGGCTCAGATTAACCGCAGCGAGCGCCGGGTCCGGAGCGCGGGCAACACCGGTCACAATATGATTCCAGGCGGGAGTCAGGTTTTTATGTAGGGGAAAGAGCGGTTGGAGAATGTCGGGCGAGACGTCGTCAACAATCGGCATGAGGCATGCAGAGCAAAGGGTTATACACACATAGGGGCACGGCACGCCGTACCCCTACACAAACCGTGAGCACCGAGACTGAGGCCTAGGTGCTAGGCTAAGGCCCACGGAGCATTATGCCGCTTGTGGCGCGCTCAGCGCCTCACACGACGCTAACAACCATTTAATGCTCGACATCTCGTCATCAAGAATTGTCTTCAACAGCTCTTTGGTCTGCTGATCGTCCTGAATTTGATCAATCGAATCCGTTAACGGCTTAAGCGCGGCTTGTGGATCTTTGAGCATCTCAGCAATGGATTGGAGTTTTTCCACGTCGGTCTTTTTCTTTGACATAAAGAAGGGCAGCTCTTTATCCCGACGCTCAGCCGGGACCGTGCACTGCGGATTGCCACCAAGTTCACGTAACCGAGCTTCTAAGAGCTGGGCGTGAAAGGCCTCGCGCTGCTGTACCGTACGCAATCCGCCTCGGACACACTCTTGGTCACTGGCATCGATCCAGCCATTGAGATATTCCGCCGCAAAGTTCTCCCCACATCGGAACTCGTCCAAGAGCGCGAGGATCATATCCTTCTCAGAGGCATGGCTCGTCTCATTATACGTGTACGCAGCAGCCCCATTCATGTCGCCCTTAGAGAGTTCATTCATCTGCTCCTCGAACAGCGTGTCCGAGATGACACCCTTACGGTACGCCTTGAGCAGTTGGCGCACCTCAAAATCAGCGTTTAACATAGCTGTTTCTCCTTTCTATCTTTTTTAGGCACATACAAGACACATAGCAGAAATCATAGGGGCTGTGTCAACTCAGTCTGTCCAGAGTTTAAGCAGACCGACGCAGTATTGCTGCTCTTCTGTGCAACCTTTTCCGACGAAAGCAGAAAATCTTTGATTTTTCTACACTTTTCCCTGCTCTAGGGCTGGCATCAGGTTTGCTGATAGCGTGGATGCCCCATACAGAAGCCAGGAGCATACTTTGTATCTTTAGTATCAAGGGGGTAGTGCATGAGAAAATTTTTCAGCGTTATGGCTCTCGGGGCTGCGCCGATCGTTGCAGGAAGTATGAGTGCCTGGGCTGATTCGCATGAAGTCTAGGAAATGCTGCAGAAAACGCAACAGCGGATTGATGAGCTTGAGGGTCAAGTCAACCAACTGAAAGAAGGATCTGCTGAAGGGGGAGAAGGCGGCAGTGCCAGCGTCTCGGATCTCTCCAGTCGAGTAGAGACCCTTGAACCAGCAAATTCCGTATAATCTTTTTATTGTGAGGCGTCTTCAGCTAAAGCTACTGACGCTAGCAAACCTGTGTTTAAAACAACAAATGAACCAATAGAAAATCAAGAAAATAGACGTCTCATCTCAACCTGCCACAACCTGAAAAGGAGGCTCTCATGAAGAAGATTGATGCCATTATCAAGCCTTTTAAGCTTGATGAAGTCAAAGAAGCCCTCTCCAAAGCTGGAGTGCACGGTTTGACTATTACCGAGGTTAAGGGCTTTGGTCGGCAAAAGGGGCACACCGAACTGTATCGGGGTGCTGAGTATGTGGTGGACTTCTTACCCAAGGTCAAGATCGAAATCTTGGTCGACGATGACAAGGCCGCAGAGGTGACAGACTCGATCATTGCAGCTGCCCGTACAGGCCGGATCGGGGACGGCAAGATTTTCATCATGCCCATGGATGAAGTCGTGCGTATCCGAACCGGTGAACGCGGCAGCGACGCCATCTAACGAACTGTACAATCCCTGCCGAGGCTCCGAGGTTGTGGGGGCAACGAGAAGAGAAGCCTCTTGGGGGGGGGTCCCTGCAATGACAGGCAAGCCGTTTTGATGAAAGACGGAATTCATTAGGTGCGTCAACTCTCTCTACTGTACTGAGCATCATTATGAATGCGCTCCAAGAACGTCTCGAAGCTCTGTTCACTGTTAGTGCGGAAATCTCGTCAACGCTGCAGCTTGAAGAAGTTTTGCAGCGCATCGTCGCTCATGCCTCTCGCCTGATGGCCGCGCGCGTGTCCTCTATCCTCCTGCTTGATCCGGAAGAGGGTACCCTCCGCCCTGCAGCTACACACGGAGCCAGCGAGGCGTATCTTGCCCAGCCGGCCCGCGAGGTCGCAACAAGCCTAACCGGCGAAGTCATCAAAACCGGGAGGCCGCTCTACACTGCCGATGTCCGCAAAGAAACACGCTACCGGGTTGCCGACTTAGCCCAGCGTGAGGGATTGTGCTCCCTGCTTTCCGTTCCGCTCCGTACAAAGACCGATATTATCGGTGTGCTGAATGTATACACGACTGAGTCACGCCGCTTTGAGGAGAATGATATCCGTCTCCTCACCCTCCTTGCCAGCCAATCCGCTATCGCTATTGAGAATGCGACCTTGCACCGGGAAGAACTGCAGTCTAGGGAGCAGCTGCGTCAGTCCGAAAAATTGGCAGCCTTAGGTAAACTCTCAGCCGGCCTGGCCCACGAACTCCGTAACCCGTTGAACACGGTCAGCATGCTCATTTATGCCATGGCGCAGGACAGAATATCTGAGAGCCCACTCGATAATGCATTGACCGATGATCTCGATGATCTTAGTGTTGTCCAGGACGAATTACAGCGGATGAAGCTCTTGCTTGAGCAGTTTCTGGAATTCGCCCGTCCGCGATCGCCCCATTTTCAACGTGAACGGCTCGACGAAATTATGCAGGAGACCCTGCTGTTGATCGGCCCGGAAGCGCGTATTCGCGAGATCATGATCTGTAAAGAGTGGGCGCAGGAGCTGCCTTTGGCCTGGGTGGATGGTGCCCAGATCAAACAGGTCTTCCTCAACCTCTTGCTCAACGCCATCCAGGCCATGGCACGAGGGGGAACACTCACGGTCCGGATCACGACCAGTGGCGGCAGCATCCTGGTTGCCATAGCCGACGAAGGAGAAGGCGTCTCACCCCTGGTTCGGTCCCAGCTTTTTGATCCATTTTTTACCACGAAAGAAGGCGGTACAGGTCTCGGGCTGTCCATATCGCAACGTATTATTGAAGGACACAACGGCCGACTCCGACTCTTCTCCAAACCGGGGCAGGGCACAACGGTGGTCATCCGACTGCCACTATAACACTATGCAAAAAATTCTTGTCGTTGATGACGAACCCAACGTCCACTATTCCTTTCGGCGTGTTCTGGGCCAGGAATACGAAATCCTGTCTGCCTTTTCAGGCGATGAGGCTCTCAGTAAGATAGACGACCCCGCGTTACGCCTGATCCTCATGGACGTCCGCATGCCGAACCGCGACGGGCTGGATACGCTGGAAGAAGTCAAACAGCGCCGACCAAGCATCCCGGTTATCATGATGACGGCCTTTGTGTCCGCCGAGACAGCCATCCGCTCTACAACGCTAAACGCCGACGACTATCTGGTGAAGCCGTTCGACGTCGTAGCCCTCAAGCAACTGATAGCGCAGACTCTGCAAAAACATGTATCCGTAGAAATACCGCAACCGCCCGCCCAAGCCATCTCCGAGACCCGTCCGCCGGATGCCGCACCCATGCTGGGCAACAGCCGGGCCATGCAGGAGGTGTATAAGATTATCGGCAAGAGTGCCGCCCGAGATATCACCGTGCTCATTACCGGCGAGAGTGGCACCGGTAAAGAGCTCGTTGCACGTGCGCTGCATACCTATTCCAAACGGAGTAACGGCCCATTCCTGGCTATAAACTGTGCCGCGATTCCGGACGCTCTTCTCGAAAGTGAACTCTTTGGATTCGAAAAGGGCGCCTTCTCCGGTGCGGTGGAATCGCGGCCGGGGAAATTCGAACTTGCCCATGGCGGCACCCTGTTCTTGGATGAGATCGGCGACATGCCGCCGCTGTTGCAGTCCAAACTGCTGCGCATCTTACAAGAGCGAGAGATATCCCGGTTAGGCGGTCGGCAGCCACGACACATTGATATACGGATTATCGCGGCAACAAACCAATCACTCGACAGACTTATGCAGGACGGGCATTTTCGCAAAGACCTGTATTACCGTCTGGATGTCGTGCGCATCAATCTGCCCCCTTTGCGGGAGCGAGGCGACGACATCCTCCTCATCGCGAACCACCTGCTGCAGCTCCACACCAACCATGGGAAGGCTGGGAAGGATAAGACGCTCGGACCGCAAGGATTTTCTCCCACAGCGTACGACAAACTTCTCTCCTATACCTGGCCAGGGAATGTGCGAGAGCTTGAGAATATTATTGCGCGGGCCGTACTCAATACACGCGGGTCTTTGATTACCGAAGGCGACCTGCCCTTGCATGACGTCAACAACAAAGCTGCGGTCGAAGCCTCATCCCCAAGTATGGAAATCGCTCTCGACAAAACCCTTGAAGTGTTGTTTGCTCAGCATGCGGGCAACGTTCTCGCCCGGTCCGAACAGCTTGTTGTTTCCAAGGCGCTTGAACTCTCCCGCTCTAATCAAGTCCAGGCCGCACGCCTGCTCGGCGTGAGTCGGAATGTCCTCCGCGAACGGATGAAGCGCTACAAGCTGCTCTAGAAGAGGAACTCTCCGCTTCTTTTGTGAGGAATAAGACAGGCACGCTGTGCCCTTTATTCCCGCACACGTGCTTGTGTATTCAGGACGAGGTCTTGGCCCTGAGTGTCTCCTGCAAGAGCCGCCACAGTTCCTGTTCATTCGGGGCTTGCACGAGTGCATTACGCACTTCGTCCTCCCCCATGGTACGTGCCAGCGCAGCGAGAATCTGGAGTTGCGCCCCCTCATCCTGGGTAGGCGTCAATAAGAGAAAGACGAGATGCACCGGCAAACCGTCCGGCGCGTCCCAGTCCACGCCAATCAGAGACCGCGCACAGGTAATGATAGGTTTTGAGAGTGCCTCCAGCCGAGTATGGGGAATGGCAATACTATTTCCGACCCCGGTTCCCATCAGTTCCTCTCGTGCATAGACCGCCGCAGATAACGTCTCGTAATCCGGCACATGGTCGTGTTCCGCCAACTCCTGACACAGTTCTTGAATCACAGCCTGGCGGGTCGTTGCACGCAAATTTGGAATCATGGCGCGGCGGACAAAAAGCTCGCGGATATTCATGGCCGGTCTGTGTCGAATCGACCAAACCAGCCACGGTCCCACAATAAGAGAAGAGATCAGCGCAGAGAAAACGATGGAGACAAACACCGGAATGGTAATGATCTGGTACTCAACCGCGACCGCTGCCACCACTATGCCGGTGACTCCGCTGGGGGTAAAGGCAATACCGATTGAGACGCAGTCCGCGGCAGACAGCCCCGCTCGTTGTGCCCCCAGCCACGCCCCGAAATACTTGCCCCCAATCGAAACGACAGTCACAAAAACCACCAAGAAGGTGTCGAAGTTTTCCAAGAAGTCTATCTGTAGGGCAATGCTGGCAAAATACAGCGGCACAAAAATCGCGTGGACCATTTGGGCCAGAATTTGCCGTACTCGCTCAGATAAGGCATGCGCGTCACCTGCCATAATCCCGGCCAGAAAAAATCCCAGCAGCGCGGTCAGTCCGATCCACTGCGTTACGACTCCGCACAGGAGTCCTAAGCAGCACACAAAAGTCAGGACTGCACCAGGTTGTTGAGGGAGCTGTTTCACCAGGCCGGCCAGAGATCGGTCAACAATGCGAAGGCCGAACGACAGACAAAAGGCCGTAAAGCCTACGGAAGCACTCAGCAATATGACAACAGAGCCGACGCTTAGCGTGGCACTGGCCGCAGTGGCAAACACCAGGCTGAGAATGACCCACGCCAAAATATCGTTGACCGCGTACCCACACAGGGTTAAGAGCCCGAGGTCACTCTTGACCAGATCAAGGTCGTGCAACACACGCGCGATAATAACCATGGCACTAATGGCCATAGTCGTTCCCAAAAACAACGCGAATATAATCCGTTGGTCCGGCACGGCGAGATATCGGTCGGGCAGGAAAAAAGAGAGAAGAAAGCCAACTCCCAAGGGAATAATGACGCCGATAATCCCGATTCGCAGTGCCGAGCCCCGCTGGCGCCAAGCCGCGGATACATCGATCTCCAGACCAGTCTCCAGAAGCAGTAAAAGAACGCCGAACCAAGCCACTGTTTCCAACATGGTGTGCTGGATCGGATCGGGTGGGAAAAGGGCCACATACAGTTCAGGCGATAGGCGTCCGAGCAAGGTCGGACCAAGGAGAAGGCCGACTAGAATTTCACCGACAACGGGCGGATGCCCCCAATGCCGGAGGACTTCTCCAAATCCACGCGCCAATGTCAGCAACAGGAGAATCTGCACGAGGAAAATAAGGAAGTGCTGTTCACTGAGATAATGTCCGTGAGGAAGCATAATTGTACCGCTGGTCAGAGTCGTCGTGTTTTTCTGTCATCCCCGAAACGCAGTGGCGTGTTCAGGCTCACTGCCTACTAG
>CAZBUD010000092.1:11172-13729 GCA_964495015.1 uncultured Enterobacteriaceae bacterium
AGAGTTGTCCTGTCACCTAGGTGACAGATACAGAATCCATACGAGAGTAGCCCTCAAAAACCGCACGGAAAGCAACCGACTGTTGCTAAAAAGACAAGATGCCCAAAGTAGAAAATAACAAAAAGTGTAGTATTTCCTAGTCATACAGCCTGGCATACTTCATGCTCTATACCCCGCCTGTAAGTCAATGCTCATTATTCGGCTTTAGAAGAGGCTTAGCCTTCCTTCCGCCTTCTTCTAAATGCCCCTGGGCCGGCTGTCCCTCCAGCCGCCCCTTCGGTCCAGTCCCATTACAGCACCTTCACGCCTACTACGGGCAGCTCCGCCCCTGTGCTCTGCCTCGGTACTCTCACCCTTGTGGGGGCTGCCCACTTGAGCTTCTCCCTTAACAGCCGAGCGACAGGGTCCCCCGTTCCACACCAGAGCCTGAATCAAGGTCACGCCGCCTTTATGCCGGACGCCGTGTGGGCAGTAAGCAGGTCGCCCCCACACTGATCCCGGAGTAACGAGACTCCCCCCGGTTTTGACGTCAGCTAGACCTTTACGACAGGTCGTCAGCGGTTCGCTCACGCTCGTCTCCTTGATCCACACCTGACAGGCTCAGGGCCTGCATGGAAGAGGCCAATGGCAATGCAGCCTTTATCACCAAAGCCCTGGGAGACATTGCGCGTACCAAGGGTATGACCCAGGTCGCCCGCGATGCTGGTCTTTCTAGAGAAAGTCTTTACAAAGCGCTATCTGGAGAACGGAGCCCGGGATTCGACACTATCCTCAAAGTCATTACCGCTTTGGGATTGAAATTGCACGCAGAAGCCATCCATAATTGATGCCCGGCCTATCCCCCAACGGGTCGTCCTCGGAGACAGACCGGTTAAACGAGTCAGACCATTATATTTAATGACGCCAACTTCGGGTATCTTGAGGTGACCTTGGAAATCCAAGGTCCAGGGGTTTTGCCCGCTCTTTAGAAAAGGAAATAGCGTTGGGACAAGGGCAGCGTTCGCGCAGGCTCGCACGTCAGCACCTCACCGTCGGCCTTAACCACATACGTCTCCGGGTTAACCTCTATATGCGGCGTTATCTGGTTATGCACCAGGTTCTTTTTCTGTACGCTCCGACAGTCTTGTACAGGCAGGACCTGTTTTTGTAGCCCCAGCTGCTGGGCAATACCGCGGTCATAGGCCGCACGCGAGACAAAACTATAAGAAAGCGTTGCCGGTGCGCGCCCGAAGTATCCAAACATAGGCCGCCCAAATACCGGTTGCGGGGTCGGAATCGAAGCATTGGCGTCACCCATTGCAGCCCAGGCGATAAAGCCGCCTTTTAAAACGATGTCGGGTTTGACCCCAAAAAATGCCGGCTGCCAGAGCACCAGATCTGCCAGTTTGCCAACCTCAACCGAACCGACATGATTCGCAATCCCATGGGCTAATGCCGGGTTGATGGTATACTTTGCCACATAGCGTTTGACCCGAAAATTATCATTCTGGCCGCTTTCTTCTGAAAGTTGACCACGTTGGACTCTCATTTTGTGAGCAGTCTGCCACGTCCGTATAATGACTTCCCCGACCCTGCCCATGGCTTGCGAGTCAGATGCCATCATACTGAAGGCCCCAATATCGTGCAGGACATCCTCAGCGGCTATCGTCTCGGGTCGAATACGGGACTCGGCAAAGGCCACGTCCTCAGGCACGTCTGGGTCGAGGTGGTGGCAGACCATGAGCATATCCAGATGCTCGTCTATCGTGTTGACGGTAAAGGGGCGGGTCGGATTTGTTGAAGACGGCAAGACATTCGGCAATCCACACACCTTGATAATGTCGGGCGCATGCCCGCCGCCGGCGCCTTCGGTATGGTAGGTGTGTATGGTGCGGCCTTTGAACGCGGCGATTGTATCCTCAACAAAGCCGGTCTCGTTCAGCGTGTCGGTGTGTATGGCGACCTGGACATCGTGTTCGTCTGCCACCGAGAGCGCGGTATCAATAGCCGCAGGAGTGGAGCCCCAGTCTTCATGCAACTTGAGGCCTACCGCTCCGGCTTCAACCTGCTCATGGAGTGCCTCAGGTCGAGAGGCGTTGCCCTTAGCCAGGAAGCCAAAATTGAGCGGGTAGTGTTCAATCGACTCCAGCATACGGGCGATATTCCACGCACCGGGGGTACACGTCGTCGCATTGGTACCGGTGGCCGGACCAGTGCCACCGCCTATCATCGTCGTCACGCCCGAGGCCAACGCTTCTGTAATCTGCTGGGGGCAGATGAAATGGATATGCACGTCAAGTCCGCCAGCAGTAAGAATCTTGCCTTCGCCAGCGAGAATTTCTGTTCCAGGTCCGATCACGAGTTCTGGGGAGACTCCGTCCATGAGCAATGGATTGCCGGCCTTGCCGATGCCGCAAATATGCCCGTCTTTGATCCCGACATCGGCTTTGACTATACCCCAATGATCAAGAATAACCGCGTTCGTAATAACCAGGTCGGGGGCACCCTGACCTGATGTCTGGATAGGCGATTGGCCCATACCGTCGCGTATCACCTTGCCCCCACCGAACTTGACTTC
>CAZBUD010000093.1:0-13678 GCA_964495015.1 uncultured Enterobacteriaceae bacterium
ATGAGCTGGTTGGCGACGATCGCTTCTTTTAGTCGAGTGACTATCCCCACTCTGAAGCGAAGCCGGGGGTGATGGACGACCTACGTGAAATGGTGGCATTGCTGAAACCAGAGACCAAGGCGAAGCTGTTGGGACAAAATGTGGCCGGTCTGTACGATATTAAAGGGCGAAGACCTCTAGCCCAAGAGCCAGTAGGTGCCTAAAGGGGGAATAGGGTAGCTCTAGGGTGTTTGTCACAATTTTCTGATGAAAATCTATACAAGAAGAAAATGACAACAAGAAACAGAAAAGGCCGGATGCGATATATCATTTACGGTGCAGGTGCAATTGGCGGAGCAATTGGCGCCCGTCTCTTTCATCGGGGACACGAGGTGGTGCTCATTTGTCGTGGCGATCAGCTGAAAATTATCCAAGACAAGGGTCTGACCCTCAAGATCCCGCAGGAGACTTTTCAGCTTGTAATCCCGGCAGTCGGGCATCCTGGCGAGATCGCTTTCTCAACTGATGATGTCGTTCTGCTGACAATGAAGTCTCAGGATACAGAAATGGCCTTGCGTGATCTTGAGCGTGCCGGTGGCAGTGGTCTGGCGCTGATTTGTGGCCAGAATGGTGTGGACAATGAGCGCATGGCTGCGCGCCGCTTTTCCCGTGTGTACGGCATGGTGGTGTGGATGCCGGCAACGTATCTTGAGCCTGGTCTAGTGCTCAATCACGCACGACCTATCGGTGGGATTCTGGACGCGGGTTGTTATCCTCATGGGATAGATCCTCTCATTATGCAAGTGACGCATGACCTGAGCCAATGCGGTTTCAGTGCCAAGCCCGATCCAAACATCATGCGCTGGAAATATACTAAGCTGCTGAGCAATGTGCGCAATGCTTTCCAAGCCGTGTGCGGATTTGATGCACGCTCCCGAAAGCTTGTGCATGCCTTGCGAGATGAGGCGTTGGCCTGCTACCAGGCTGCGGGCATTGATTTTGTTCCCGATGAAGAATGGCAAGAACGGGTGCGGTCTCAGATCAAGTTGGTGGAGATCGAAGGTCATCCCCGCACGGGTGGCTCGTCATGGCAAAGTTTGGTGCGCGGGTTGCCCACGGTTGAGACCGATTTTCTAAATGGAGAAATTGTGATGCTGGGACGTTTGTACGGCATCCCGACTCCATGCAATCAACTCCTACAAAAGATGGCCAACGAGATGGCGCGAACCGGTCAAAGACCAGGCAGCATCTCCGTTGAAGAACTCGAACAACGGCTTGGTGAGGCGGATGGCTAGACTATTTGAGTTTCTCTTTGACGAGACGTTCTGTCTGACTGAGATATCGGCTATAGTACGGTCATGCCATTTTCGTTTGAGGCGAACCTCCCGCCGTGGATGACGTTTGCCGCCGGGGAGGTTCCCATTGTCTTAGTAGCGCCGCATGGGGGCCGTCGTCCGGCTGATGCTCCGATTAAGGACAGCATCAAGGTCAATGATCTATATACTGCCGAGCTCACCGAAGATCTGGCTATGCAAACGCGCAGCTATGCGCTGATCAACCATTCGCATGATCGCAATGAGCTCGACTTAAATCGTGTAAACCAAGTCAGAGAAGATGCTCCGTGGTTTCTCGTTGCGCTTGTAGAACTCTTGTCTAAACTCATCGCACAGCACGACTCAGTGCGCATCTTCTTTATTCATGGCTGGAATGTGGTACAGCCCGTGTGCGATGTTGGCATCGGGCTCCGACAGCGGCGGAGGGAACTGATCAAAGCGGGCAGGGGCGAACCCACGCTTGATGTCGCTTTCTTCTCCGACGTTGTGCTTCCTTTTTGCGAAGCCGCGCGAGAAAAAGACATCGATGTTGCGATTGGACGACGTTATGCTGCGGCCGCAAAAAACAACTTTATGCAGGTCTTTAGTCCGCGTTTCCTACAGGACGAGTCTCCGCAGATACGAACGCTGGCCAATCTGACTGTGCAGGGAAAGGTTAATGCCGCCCAGTTAGAACTCGGTGTAGGCCTGCGTTGGCCTGGACAAGAGCGTGACCGTTTTATCCAAGTCTTTTGCCATACCTTAGGAAACTCCTTGCACAACGGAGCTGTCTCTGAGCGGGAGAGCGGCCGCGACTTCTCGATATTTTCTTTTCCAGAAACACTGCCTGAAGATGACGAAACGCCGTATGATTCTCTGCTGCCTTGGACGTGGGAGCGCGAGCCTACTCGCCTCGCCCTACACTTTCATGATCCGAGCAGTGGTTTAGGCGTAATGGGTGGAGTAGAATTTGACTCGGCGGCGGCAGTCCATACTGGACGCTTGCTCTTGTCCTTGGGCGGGACGGATATGGTTCTCTTTACCGGTGAAGATACGAGCCGGCGAGATCGCGGCCAGGTCCAAGTCGGGCAATTCGTATGGCGGCGGCAGCCGAATGGGCTGTCAATTCACTACCAGGGAACAATAATGCGTTTTGCCCATCCTCAGGCTTTTATTCGGCTCGAAGATGGGCTAGCTGCCTCATGGATCGAGCCGGCTACAGTAGACCTGCAGTTGGTGTTTCTTCCGTTTACTGCAGACGGTGCTGCTCTTATTCAGCTCTGCCAACTTGAGGGAAGCGTAACCTTTCCGGACCGAGAATACCCTGTCAACGCTTGGGGTTTTGTTGATGTACTCAGGCCTGATGAAACGGACCGTCTCTTGCCGCGCCGCCTTTTGTCACTCCCTTTTGGTTCGGATCTTGGGATTTTCCTAGCCCGGTCTGAAACTCCTGCAGGGCCACGTTCTTCCGGCATTGTGTATCAGAATGGTATTCCATATCCACTCGACCCCCAAGACTGGCAGCTTGAGTATTCCTTTGAGCATGGTCGGCCAACGAAATTCTCTGTTGCCTTCCCTTCCTCTGCGCCGTTGTCGCTTGAATGCCAGGGAGAAACCTTGACGGCTATTCCTATTGTCCGGCATGCCCAAAAGGGAGACGCTTTGGCGGTGACATTTGGTCTATCACGAACTGTGTGGCAGGGACGTGAGGCGTACGGGATCTACGAATTCTCCGAGTATCTGAAGGACGCTTCTGCTCGCACTGAACGCCGGGAAGAGCAAAATCCAAAAGACTAAACGGCTTACGATCAGGCTATCCCTCTGAAGCTGGGAGCCTCACATCGCGAACAACCTGGCCGGAGATGCCTAAAGGCGGAATAGGCCGGTTGTTGAGTGTGAATTCAACTCCGCCCGCATTACCGACGGTCACTATGAAGCCTTCTTGGGCGTGCCACGTTCTCCCCTCTCCGGGTAGCAGCAGTGCTTGCGTTGCCTGCTGATCATCGACTACGACGCGTAGCCAGACTTCTTGTGTGGCTCGAACCTGAAGTGAATGCTTTCCCTGGATGGCAAGCTCTTCCTGCTGCGATGTGGGAAGAGAGGCCTCTAGTGGAGGTGACGGGTCCACAGGGGAAGACACTGCCCTAGCCGGAGACGGGGCAGAAGCTGAGACAGAGGTGGATGGTGGAGTCTGAGAGGCGGCCTCTTGCGCTGGTGACGACGGAGGAGAGACAGATTGTGAAGAGACCTCTTCTTGTGAACCGACTTCCTCCAACGCAGATTCAGGCGGTAGGCTGGAAATCCGAGGTGAGTTCATGTCTTGAGCCTGTTGTTGCCAAATGAAGAAGAGGAGTGCAATAGCTACCACCAGACCTGAACCAAGAATGATCGGACCAAACGGAAATCGCGTCTGGTGTTGCTGAATTATCACTGTCGGTTCTATTGGTTCGACTTCTTTTTGATGCAGGGTATTGACAAACTGAGCAACCGCGGCTTCTGTGTCGATGTCAAGAAATCTCGCGTACGCGCGAATAAACGGGATGAGATATAAGGGATCAGCAAGCCTATGCTTCTCCCCTTCTCCCTCAAGGAATGCGAGATAATGCGCTGGTATCTGGGCTGCGGTGCTTGCGGCCGTACGAGAAAGCTGACGCTGTTCGCGGGTATGTTTGAATGCTGTGGCTAGGTCAGTCGACCCTTTAGACATAGTAGGTTCCTGGGCGGGGGAAATGGGTTAAAAGGACCAAAAGCGCTTCAGAACTCGTGAACAGTCGGGACCACTACGCAGTAGCTTGGAGTGCAGGATCCGATGACTCTGGGGTATTCTGAGATGGCTTCCTCTTCAGAAAATCAATAAATTTCTGTGTTGCTGGTGTGAAACGTCGGCCTCGTTTTGAAATAATGCCCAACGGCCGCATAAGGGCCTCACCAGAAAATTGGACAACCTTGAGCGTTTCGTTTTTCACTTCAAGGGAAACAGACGGTTCTGGTACGATGGCGATCCCTGCGCCGATTTCAACCGCACGTTTCATCGTTTCGACATTGTCCATTTCCATCATGTACTGCACTTTCACGCTATGCTGACGAAAAATACGATCCAGGGCTCGCCGGGTTGGAATATCCCGTTCAAATCCAACGAATTTCTCTCCATCAAGCTTTTTAATACTTATGCGTTGGAGCGAGGCAAACGGGTGTTGCGGCGCGCAAATGAGAACGAGGCGGTCTTCTCGAAACGGAGTGAGCTGAATCTGCGGACGTTTGCTGGGATAGGCAACAATCCCCAAGTCAATGTCCCCATGACTCACATCTTCGTAGATTTTGTTAACCCGGGTATATTCCAGATGGATATTGACATCTGGAAACGTCTGGAGATAGCTCTTCAGCGGAGAAGATAGTTCATACAGTCCTACGCTGTAGACCGTTGAGATCCGGACAGTGCCGGCGACAGAGCGCGAAAGGCTCTGCAGACTATCTTCAATTTCGCGGTACTTCTGTACGATTTCTTTGCCGGCCTGGTACAAGACCGTACCGGCTTGGGTGAGCCGTACGTTTCCTTTTGAACGCTCGACCAGCTTCCGCCCATAGCGCTCTTCCAGCCCGCGGATCTGCTGGCTGACTGCGGATTGTGTGATGAAGTTCTTCGAGGCCGCCAAGGAAAAGCTGCCTGTCTCGGCCAGATCACAAAAAACCCTAAGCGTTTCAATATGCATGATTACTAATGCTTGAAAGAAGCTTTTTTTATTTTACTTATAGTTAAAATTCCGTTACTTTACTATTATCACGCAGTATAAAAATCCCCATTACTTCTAGAGGAGACGCTGTATGTTTGAACCAGACACCCTCTTGCCGGAGCAGTATTTCACCTTGCTCGGGCGGAGACCCTTACAGAGTGAGAGGCGGCTCTTGCTAGCTATGCTAGAGGATGCAGTCCATTGTTTCCAGACCTATTTGCTTGCGAAAAAGCCTCACGAAAGACGACTTTTTCAAGAATCCGAAGAGTGGATTGAATCAACCGATGGACTGTGGTTCTTCTCCTTCGAAAATATCTGCGATGTACTTGGAATCGACCCGAGTCGTATGCGCGAAGCGCTGAAAAAATGGAAAGAAGAGCAGATGCTCCTCTATGCGATGCAAGGTGAGGCTCTCGTCGATGTGGCCGTGAACGTAGAGATTCCCATGCGCGCAGACATCTAACTCCTCTTCCCTCCTCACGGCATCATGGCGTGGTAGTGCCGGCCATTGTTGCCAAGACAACCAGGAGGCAGAATGTTGCTGTCTCTACCAATTCCCCAACGGCTCCGAATGTATCCCCTGTAGTCCCTCCGAGGCGCTTATTGCAATACAGGGTGAAGCTGATAATTAGCCCGCCAAGGGGAATAACAAGCACGATTCCGACAATCTCGATCAATGTGAAGAGAATGCCCAGAGCGATGAGGCTGGCTAGGCCAAACTCGCGAAACTGGACGCCATTCACAAAGACGCTCCCTAATCCCTCACTGCGTGCCGGACGAGAGCTATAGGCCATGACTACGCAGGCCCAACGACCGAGCATAGGCCCAAAGAGAAGGGCAATGTCCCGGTAGCCACCTTGTAGGATGTCCAAGGCGTGGATTTTCAGGCCAAGCACGAAAAAAAGAGCCAAGGCTCCGAACGTTCCGAGCCTACTGTCTTTCATAATGGCCAGGCTTCGTTGTGGGTCAGTACTGCCAAAGAGCCCGTCGGCGCTGTCGGCAACGCCATAAAGGTGAAACCCTCGACTCAAGACTGCAAGAAGAAGGACAAGGAAGACGCTGAGTAGTGTTGAGGGTAGCAGCGACTGCAGAAGAAAATCCGCGCTCCAGACAAGCGCTCCGATGAGCAGACCGACCAGCGGAAAAAACGTCCCGGATCTCCCAAAAGCTGTTTCGTCCGACGGCAGTTCTTTTTTGACACGAATAATGGTCAGAAACTGGAGCGCAATGAGAAACTCGGTTAGCATGCTGGCTCGTATACCACCTCCCTCACTCCCCGCAAACAGCCATAGCCGTTGCGAGCAAGCAAAGGGGAGCCAGGCGGAAGTCCGCGCGGATCTATAATTGGTTCACGGAAGTGTTTGATACTAAGGATCTGCTAGAGGCCAAAACCTAGTTGGCGGTGTTGGGGTGAGGAGGCTTCATAGCAAGACGCGCTTACCCCAACGACAAAAACGATTCTCTGGCCAGCGACATTGATGCTGATGGGAAAATGCCGATGAAGACCGTACCGATAACCGCAACCAGAATGACGGCCACTAAGGCCGGGCGTAGCGAGGGCAGTTCGATAATGGTGTCGCCTTCACGCATATACATATTCACTACCACGCGGATGTAATAATAGGCAGAGACGACGCTGTTCAGTACCCCAATGACGGCCAGCCAGACACAGCCGGCCTGTACTGCAGCACTGAAGATGTAGAATTTGCCGGTAAATCCAACCAGGGGAGGCACTCCGGCCAGCGATAGCATAAACACCGTCATGGCCATCCCGAGTGCGGGATGGCGAAAGCCAAGACCGGCATAATCATCGAAATCCTCGTTCGGTTCGCCTTTTCGTCCAACGGCAATCATTACCCCAAACGCGCCCATATTCATGAGTCCGTAGGCAACCAGGTAGTACATGAGGGCGGCGCCGCCGAAATCTTTTCCTGCGACCATGGCAACAAGAAGATAGCCGGCGTGCGCAATACTCGAATAGGCGAGCATTCGTTTGATATTGTGCTGGACCAGAGCAGTGACGTTACCCACAGTCATGGTGAGTGCGGCAATCACCCACAGGATACCCTGCCAGTCCGCATGGACCGGACCCAGAGTATGCAGAAACACACGCGCAAACGCGGCGAACGCGGCAGCTTTCACCCCCACGGCCATGAAGGCGGTGACCGTCGTTGGCGAACCTTGGTACACGTCCGGGGCCCAGACATGAAAGGGTACGGCGGCCACTTTAAAACCAAAACCTACGATCAAGAGCGCAATCCCGATTAAGAGCAACGGCGAGGAGCCATTTGCACTGACATGCTGTGCGATAGCCCCCAGCTGGACACTGCCGGTCGCCCCGTACACGAGGGCAATGCCGTATAACAGGAATCCGCTCGCAAACGCGCCAAGCAGAAAATATTTGAGAGCAGCCTCATGTGAGGTGAGGTGTTGGCGCCAGATACCGGCCAGGACGTAGACGGCAATCGACATGGTTTCCAGACCGAGAAAGATCAGGATGAGGTCGGTAGCCGCAGCCATGATGACCATGCCAAGCGTGGCAAAGAGAATAAGGGCGTAATACTCTCCATGCCGGATCTCGGCAGTTTCCAGATAGGTCAACGACATGAGGACAGTTAGACCGGCCACCATACAGAAAATGAGGTTGAAGAAGAGGGCATACGTATCAAGGACAAACATCCCGCTAAATACGGCCTCGTTACGTCCCCACAACAGACAAGAGCAGAGGGCGGTCAGCACAATCCCGGTGAAGCTGAGCCAGCCCAGCAACGAGCGCTCCTCGTCTTTTATCCATATATCCCAGAACAAGGCCAGCATGGCGGTACCGGCAAGCAGCAGGGTAGGGAGGACTGATAACCAATGAATGGCAGGCAATGTGATGTCCATAATCACTCGTGCGAAACGAATTGTTCATACACTGGCGCTGGGGACGAAGAAGCGAAGGTCACATTGAGAACGTCTTCATCTGGTATCGCTGCGTGCGTTTCTTCATGTATTTGGGTATGTATTTTATGAATCCGGGCCAACGTGGCTTCAACCGATTTCTCCATGCGGCTCAGAAAAGGCTGGGGGTAAAGGCCCATGAATAACATGAGGGCGATCAAAGGGACAAAAATAGCGATCTCGCGACGGCTGAGGTCGGTCATCTTAGCATTCTCCGGGTTGGTCAAGGGACCGAAGATCACCCGCTGATACATGCGCAGCATATACACCGCACCGAGAATCACTCCTGAAACAGCGACCACCGCAGCTAAAGTGTTGGCCTGAAACGCGCCAAGGAGGATAAGAAATTCTCCGACAAAGCCGTTCAACCCGGGCAGACCGATTGAAGACAGCATGGCCACCAGAAAGACAGAGGCAAACAGGGGTAGCTGTTTCCACAACCCGCCGTAGTCACTAATCAGCCGCGTGTGGCGACGCTCATACAGAACACCAACCAGCAGGAAGAGGGCGCCGGTTGATAAGCCGTGACCGAGCATCTGATATAAGGCGCCTTCAATGCCCTGCATATTGAAGGCAAACAGCCCGAGCACGACAAAACCAAGGTGGCTGACCGACGAGTAGGCGATCAGTTTTTTGATGTCCGGCTGGACCATGGCAACCAGTGCGCCGTATACAATGCCGACAACGGCAAGCGTCATCATAATCGGTACAGCGGCAAGCGCTGCATCAGGAAACAGAGGCAGCGCAAAACGGAGAAAGCCATAGGTGCCCATTTTCAGCAGCACGCCTGCCAAAATGACGGACCCACCGGTCGGCGCTTCAACATGGGCGTCGGGCAGCCAAGTGTGAAAAGGGAATAACGGAACTTTGATCGCAAAGGAGAGTGCAAAGGCGGCAAACAGCCACATCTGAGCGCTGACAGGAATGTCGAGCGTATACAGCCGGAGCAAGTCAAAAGAGCTTACTCCGTACTGACTATTATGCAGATATGCCAAATATAGGATCGCAACCAGCATCAGCAAGCTGCCGAACATGGTGTACAGCAAGAATTTGAGTGCCGCATAAATCCGACGGGCGCCGCCCCAGATGCCGATCAGGAAGTACATCGGAATGAGCATGACTTCCCAGAAGACGTAAAACAGAAAGACGTCGACAGCGACAAAAGTCCCGATCATGCCGGTTTCAAGAATGAGAAAGAAAAATAAATACTCTCTCACTCGGCGCTCAACATTCCCCCATGTCGATAAAATAACAAGAGGTGAGAGCAAGGTGGTCAGCAGGACGAGAAACAGGCTGATACCATCGACACCAACGTAGTATTCGATCCCGAAATCGCTGATCCAGGCGTAGCGCTCAACAAATTGAAACTCTGCGCTTTCACTGTCGAAGCCGGTGAGCAGGCCAAGCGAAATAATGAAAGTGAGAACCGTGGCACCAAATGCGGCACGACGTGCGAGCTCTTCCTGGTCCTTGTTGATTGTCAGCAGGAAGAGGGAGGTAAACAGCGGGATAAAGACGATTGCACTTACCACAGATAATACCCCAAAATCACAATCGCCCCACAGCTCAATGACAGAGCATACGTCTGGACGTTGCCCGTTTGCCAGAAGCGGAAGAGCAAACCGTTGGCTTGAACCACCAGTGCCGTGCCATTCACCAGCCCATCAATGACAACCGTATCCCAGATCTTCCACAGCCAATCGGAAGCCGCCAGAATGGGCTGAACAATAATAGCTTCGTATATCTCATCGATATAATATTTATTGAGTAGCAACTGATGTAGGCCGGAGAACCGCTCGCTCAGGCGGTCTGCCAGACCAGGATCTTGGACATATAGACGATAGGCCAGACCAATGCCGCCGAGTCCAAGAATCGTTGGCAGATATTTCACAAGCGCCGGTACGTGGGGATGATCGTGACCATACAGCGGGCTAAGGAGCTCCGGGAGGGTAAAATATCCACCGATCAAAGAGAAAATGGCCAGTACAACGAGCGGGATGGTCATGGCCTGGGGCGATTCATGGATATGATGGGCGACCTCAGGGTCTGCGCGATTTTCTCCCCAGAAGGTAACAAATAGCAAGCGAAACATGTAAAAGGCGGTTAAGCCTGCGCCGACCGTTCCAACAATCCACAATACTGAAGACCCGTGCGGGCTTCCAAAGGCGTGTTCAAGAATCAGGTCTTTACTAAAGAAGCCGGACAGAAACGGAAAGCCGGCAATAGCCAGACAACCAACCGCAAAGGTACCGTACGTCGTTGGCATCTTTGTCCTGAGCCCGCCCATTTTAGTGATGTCCTGCTCGTCCCTCATGCCGTGGATGACACTGCCTGCGCCTAAGAAGAGCAGGGCTTTGAAGAAGGCGTGGGTCATGACGTGAAAAACGCCAGCTGCGTAGGCGCCAACGCCGAGACCCAGAAACATATAACCGAGCTGACTCACTGTGGAGTACGCCAGAACCTTCTTAATATCAGTTTGGACCAGGGCAATCGTGGCGGCGAATAGTGCGGTGCCTGCGCCCACTGTTGCGACAACGGCTAAGGTCGTTGGTGAGAGGGAATACAGGAAGTGCATGCGGGCAATTAGGTAGATGCCGGCTGTCACCATGGTTGCTGCGTGAATTAAAGCACTGACCGGGGTCGGCCCGGCCATCGCGTCGGGCAGCCAGACATAAAGCGGGATCTGCGCAGACTTTCCAGCCGCGCCGACAAAGAACAACAAGCAGATGATCGTCACGGTGCCAACCGGGAGGACTGATGCATTTGCTTCTATTTCGCTGAAGGTGAGTGTCCATACCTCGTGCGCTCCTAGGCTCCAAAACAAGAGGAAGAGACCCAGGAGAAAACCCGCGTCACCGATACGATTGACGATAAAGGCCTTCTTCCCTGCACTGGCATTTTCGTTGTCCGTATACCAAAAGCCAACGAGCAAATAAGAACATAGGCCGACGCCTTCCCAACCAACAAAGAGCAACAAAATATTATCGCCCAGCACCAGCAGCAGCATCGCTGCGGTAAAGAGGTTGAGATAGATAAAATAGCGCACTACGTCTTCATCATGGGCCATATAGCCGACTGAATAGACGTGAATGAGAAAGCCAACCCCGGTGATGACCATAATCATCACTCCGGACAGCGGGTCGACCCGTAGGGCAACATCAACGTGCAGTGCGCCGGAATAAATCCAGGGATAAACCGTATCGACTAGCGCCCCTCCGTCCGGTAGTTGGACAAAGGCCGCAAAGGCGAAGCAGAAGGCCAGGAGGATCATGCCCGGCGAAACCCAGTTGACGACGCGCCTGCCGTAACGGGGACCCAAGAACAGGTTGAACATTACCCCAAGAAGGGGAAAAAGCACGATATAGCGGAGATACGAGACGGTGTAGACGGCGACCTCAGCCGCGTGAACGTGTTCCATAGCTAAAGAACCAATCCAATCAGCTCAATTAATTTTGCCAATCCGCTTTTGCTTCGTGATGCGATCATGAGTAGTTCTTACCACCGCATCAGATTGAGTTCGTCAGCATTCACTGTTTCTTTGCCACGGAAGACAAGCAAGACAATGGCGAGTCCCACCGCAACTTCAGCTGCCGCCACAGACATTACAAAGAAGACAATGATCTGCCCGTCCATCGACCCGAAATGTCGAGCCAAGGCAACAAAAGACAAATTGACGGCGTTGAGCATGAGCTCTATAGACATGAAAATGATAATGATATTGCGACGCAAGAGAACGCCTGTCACGCCTATCGTGAACAGAATGCCGCTCAGAATGAGATGGTAACTTATCGGGACCATATTCTCGTTCTTCGCTCTCTCTATCGTTTCGCCAATACTACCGCGCCAACAACGGCGACTAAAAGAAGAATTCCAGTAACCTCGAAGGGGAGTAAATACTTGGTAAACAGCTGTCCTCCTAAGGCTTCAACCGTGCCGAATCTGTCCGGCAACGGAGTATCTGCTGCACCAGAGGATGAACGCTGAAGGAGCAGCAGAAGCTCAGCAACCAGAACGATACCGCCAATGATCGCGATTCTGCCTAATCCTTGTTTATGTGAGCGCTGCGGATCACTCTGCAAGTTGAGCAGCATAATAACAAAGAGAAAGAGGACCATAATGGCGCCGGCGTACACAATGATCTGCAGCGCTGCCACCATATGGGCATCGAGAAAAAGAAAGTAGACCGCCAGAAGGAAGAGGGTCAGCACGAGGAAGAGGGCGCTGTAGATCGGACTCGGATGGGCAATGACCATGGCTGCAACAACGACCAGGGGAATGGCGAGTGCGAAGAAGGTGACAAAATCCATTCGACCTACTCGAAGAGTATAATAACCAGTGCTGTCACCATCACATTAAAAAGGGATAGCGGCAGTAAAATTTTCCAACCCAAATTGATGAGTTGATCATACCGGAAGCGTGGCAGCGTCCAGCGGATCATGATTTGTAGCCAGCAAAAGAAGATGACTTTGATGGTAAAAGAGCCGACCTGAAGCAAGGTCACCAGGAGCGAAGGTAAGGCGAGGGTGCCACCCCAAGGGAAGTGGAATCCATCCCGCAGGAGGAAGGGCACCTGCCAGCCACCAAAAAAGAGGGCGGTGATTAAGCCGGCGACAATGATGGCTTCGATAAAGTCGCCCAGCATAAACATAGACTGCTTAGACCCAGAGTATTCCGTGAAATAGCCAGAAATCAACTCGGATTCTGCTTCCGGCAGGTCAAACGGAATGCGTTTGCTCTCAGCAATCCCAGCAGTCAGGAAGATCAGGAAAGCCAAAGGCTGATAAAAAATGCCCCAGGCGGGAATCCAGCCGCCGATGAGCTGACCCTGAGCGCGCGCAATTTCTTGTAAATCAAGGGAGCCAAAGGTCAAAACAACGCCGATAAGCGAGAGACCTAACGGGATTTCATAGGAGATCATCTGGGCTGCGCCGCGAATACCGCCGAGCAGCGACCAACGATTATTAGATGCCCAGCCGCCGAGCACAACGCCGTACACGCTCAGCGAGACCATGGCCAAGACGTACAGAATGCCGACATTCAGGTTGGCCGCCTGCAGCCTGATTTCCCGTCCGCCAATAACGAGGATGTCGCCAAAAGGGATGACGATAAAGGTCACTAACAGCGGTAGCAGCCCAATCACTGGTGCGAGGGTATGCAGGAGTTTATCCGCGCCTGGAGGAACAAAATCTTCTTTGGTGAACAGCTTGATGGGATCGGCAATCATGGTGTTCACGATGCCGAGGTTAAAGGGCAGTTTGCCGAAAATCGCGGCCCGATTTGCACCAATTCGATCTTGCAGAATCGCGCTCCCTTTTCGCTCGATCCACAGCAGCATAACCCCGAGATTGAGAACCATCACAATCAGCAGAACGGTCAGGGTCAATGTAATGATGAAATCAGTCATAGCGGCTACGACTGTTCCGCCAGCTCATCGATGAGGGTGCGCATGCCGTCCGGAGTCTGGTTTTCGTGATAGTCGTCATTGATCTGGACGACCGGAGCCGTTCCGCATGAGCCCAGGCATTCGACTTCACTCAATGAGAAGATGTTATCTTCGGTTGTCTGGCCGACTTTGACACCGAGCTTCTTTTCCAGACAATGCACGATCTTTCCCGCATCAAGTAGAGTGCAGGACAAATTCGTGCAGACCTGCACGTGAAATTTCCCCATAGGCTCTAGGTAGAACATGGTGTAGAAGGTCGCGACCCCGCG
>CAZBUD010000094.1:0-12925 GCA_964495015.1 uncultured Enterobacteriaceae bacterium
TCGGGAATCGCGGCTATCGCGCCGCCCAACTCGAATCGGCCATCATTGGGGGTAAAGTTTACCTGGCAGCGTACGGGCAACGCTTAGGGGCGACAGGCCTGACGTTTTTTGATCATGAGGTGACGCAGTTCTTCTCACCGCACGCTGCAGGTAAGAGTGTCATGTTTCTCACCGCGGTTGGGAAGCCGGTCAAGATGCGACTGGAGATACAGAAATGAGCTCAGGGGCTAAGGCTCGGTGAGGAATGGAGATCTCTTAAAACAACAAGGCTGTTACTGTCGTCGTGAAGAGCTTCAAATAGGGTAAGCGTATGATGAATGAAGACACCTTCAATATGGAAGTGCGCAAATTTCTGAAAAAGGTTGGCGTCACCTCTCAGCAGGAAATTGAGAGAGCGGTGAGGGAGGCGGTGAAAGGCGGGAGCTTGGCTGGCTCCGAGCGTCTCAAGGCGCGGATGACGCTTGAAGTCGAAGGCGTCAATGTGGACCTGACGATTGAGGGTGAGATTGCACTCTCCTAAACAGCCGCTCCCAAGAGCGAGAGGACGCGACCATTACAAAAGGCGACCAAGGCCATGCCGAGACCCGGTTCAATCTGGGCCTCATGTACAGCAACGGCCAAGGGGTCGTGCGAGGCTACGTCCAGACACACAAGTGGTCCAACCTAGCCATGGCAAACTCCACCGGAGAAGCGTACGAAGATGCCGCTGGCAATAGATCCTTTGTTGAGGAAAAGATGACGCCACAGCAGGTCGCGGAGGCGCAACGACTCGCCAGGGAATGGCAGGTACGTCAGCCGTATGCCGGAGGAGCCGTTCGTTGTGGGCTCCAGTGCGTCAGGCGTCCGGGTCCGGAGTTGTCGGCTTGGTGTCGGGCCGAATCCCGAAGCGTCCAATGAAGCGGTCTAACTTCGCCGTCCTTGCCGCCTCCGCCGATCTCACCGGAGTTCGCGACATCGGGAAGCTTGGTCACATCGATCTCCGGGACCTCACCTTTCCCTCGCCGTTGGACCACGAAACCAGCAAATTCTAACTCAGTGATATAGCAGATGAACTCGTTAATTGTGCCACGGTACCGATAAGAGAGCAGCACGATTATCGCGAGAAAAACTCCGGGCCATGACAGCAATACCTTGATGAGCTCGATGATAGTCTGGAGTTCAACCCCAGTGGTCCCGGCAACCAAGACCAAGGCCGCGCTAATGATCACCTTGACGGCCAGCACGGTCTAGATCAAATACCCATTCGCAGAAGATTTCTTCTCGTCGGCCATAGTGCCAAGTCCTTTTACTCAAGGTTGTCCACGATCCTGCCCTCTGGGCTTATGCTCCCCCGCTTCGCGTTCCTGTGGGGTCCCGCTCTAATTCACGGCGTTGGCGTTGGAGATCCCGTCGGGTTTTGTCATCACCGTTCAACTTCCTCACCGTCTTCGGGATGGAGTGATACCAAAGTCACGTCATCGTCAGACACCCAAATCTTTTCACCAATGCTGCTGCTGGCCGCTGGGACCCCGCGGACGAGATAATCGACTCCATCACGCCTCTCGCGAATCGCGAGAACGGGAAGCTCAGCGCCAGCGTATCCGATGTAGAATTTCCTGACTAAGACGATTGCCATCCGTCACCTCTCACAACCCGTGCTCGCACGTCAGCAATGCTATCGGCCTAAGCCGTCCGCCCACACAAGAGCATCGCCCAGGCTGCCAACAGACAAACGAATTTTCTCATTGGCTTCAAGAGTAAGTAGGTCGTTTGTCCAACTCCCGTTAGGCTCGACGCATATCACTCTCAGCGTATCGGCTTCCACGGATTTGTAAGATTCTTACCACCGCCCGGGCGGCAGGACTTCGAGCCTCCTGGGCTGTACGGGTTGGTCTCTCTGGCGCCATAGGTGAGTTTCGCTTCATGCGCGCCATCCAATGCCTTGAGCAATAAGGTGCCGGTGGTTAACTGCACGACTACATAGTCGTAGGCATGGGTATGGTCGCCGGCCTACTTTGCGGCGCGGGCTTCGGTAGCCACGTCCACCGAGGCCGGGGTCGTCCAACTCTTCAGTTCCGGCCCGACCTCTTTCGCGAACAAGCGCATGCAGCTTTCTACTTTGTCATACGGCAGGCTCATATAACTGAACACGCCGTTCACTTCGAAGTCTCCGATAAACTCCCGCCGCTCGCGCAGTTTCTCAAGAATCATATCCGGCGTGCCCCACAGGTTCGCGGCCAGATACTCTTCGATGATCGCATCACTACCGTGTTGCTGCAAGTGTTCGGCCGCTTGCGCATAATGCGCGTAGGCCTTGCCGGTCTTGGCGAAGTGGTCGCCCGCCATTTCGTAATGTTCCATCACTGCCCAATAGTAATCAACCACGTTTTTGTACGCCACCTCTTCGGCTGTTTTGCGGTCCGGGAAACAGACCACGAAGTCGGCGCAACTGATCGGCGGGGCTTCTTTCCCCTTGTTATGGGTGCGAAAATCTTCCCTATAGGCCGTGATCCCGTCCACCAGTTTATCCCATGACATCTGGGAGAACATCATGGCGCCCAGCCCCAGCCTGGCCGCGACTCCAAACGATTCTGGCGACATACACACCATGTAGCGGCGGTCGGCAAAGCTCTTAAAGGGGCGTGGTCGGATTTCAACACGAGACTGGGTGTAGTACTGGGTGTCCGCCTCGACAAAGCCGTCTTCCAAGCCTTTGACAATTATCCCGGCGCCTTCGTTGAACCGATCCCGCGCCTCGGACATGTCGATGCCGAAGCCGCGGTATTCGCGCTGCGATAAGCCACGACCAAGGCCCAACACCGTACGGCCTTCGGACAGGTGGTCGAGCAGCGTGACCTTTTCGACGATGCGCATCGGGTTGTTCCAGGGCACGATGATCGCTGCCGTGGCTAGCCGTAATTTCTCCGTGCGGGCCGCTACAAAACTCAGAAACTGTAGGTTATCCGGGCACATGGAGTAGTCATAAAAATGGTGCTCAACTGGCCAAATCGTGTCGTAGCCCATTTCTTCGGCCTCGATTGCGAGGCGCATCTCCCGCCTATACATCTCCCGGTCGTCATAGTCATTGTGATTGTTGAGTACCATCTGAACACCGATTCGTCCCATATTCCCTCCTTGTGTCTCCGCAGTGGGTCATCAGCTCTCGAGCACCCGGTTCTTTGGCCCGCGCCCCATCCCTCATAGCCCCGAACCGCGTGTGTTTTCAAGCCGCCGCTCCCGCTGCGGGGCAGGCGGGCCAGAGCGGGCAAAAGATACCGCCTCTTCGCTGGCCAAAGCTAGACCCTCCCCTATTGGCGTCAGTGTAACCGCTGAAGGTGACGGATGCCAGCCTTTACTAGGTTGCGAGAGTAATACACCACAGAAGACGGACGGCTCTATTGTCAACTCTACCACAAAATGATGCCGTTTAAGAAACGAAATAGTGAGGATTACTTCGAGGCAGTAGAAATATCACAATTGATTCCCAAAGAATTGGATCAGGCTGCTCTTGCCCTCTACCCCGTCTGTGCGGCCAAATATAAGGAGTTTGTGAAGCGAGCAGAGGGACAAGAGGAAAAACTCATAGGTGAAATAAGAAAGGCTGGCTCACCGGAACTGTCTCTCTCGCTTGGCCAGGAGACCGCGACACTCCACTTTGAGGAAAGTCGCTGGGAAGACCTGAGGACCATTCTGGAAGAGACAGATGGATAACGACCACGATACCCTACCGCAACCCTCGTCATAGAGCGCCGCAGCCATAATCACTTACTCCGGTTGGGCCAGCTCCAAGTACCTGATTCAACTGACAATGAGCAATCGCCCAATGAACTTCTCCAAACTAGTCCGTGTGTCGCTTGCCAAATATTTGAAAGAAAAACTTTCTGATGATTGGTAATTATTGTATGCCAGTATGACAGACAAACCATTGCCAGCCTCATCATAAGCATGAATACCGCGAACAAAGTTAATCAAGTCCATCCCCTCGTCGTCTGTAGGTATCATTCCCACACAACTGCTTCTTTGTCATAAGTAATTAATTATTGACACATTAACGTTTACTTGGAACATCTGTGATATTTTTGCCCGGTTTTCAGTGGCTTACAAACCTACCCATTTTTAATGTGTCTATACACCCACATAAACCCAAGTTATTTAATCGTAAACTACTTCGAAAAATACCACCTTTCAGATTCACCTTTTCTACCTTTATTCATGCGTGGTGTGATATTTTTTTCTTTAAAAAAATTATCGCCAGCAATTTTTGCTCCTGGAAACTTCATTGAATAATATTCATCCAAGTGAACATAACCGCCTTCACACAAGTACCCGTATATGAAAGGCAAGCAAATTCTGTAACCATCATATAAGTCACAATCAATATTCGCAGAAGACACTTGCTGATTGTAATCACCAAAGAATTTCTCAACTGTGTCGTCAAATGACCCCTTGATAATTTCAATATTTTCGAGTTTAAAGAACTCCATTTTCTTTACTAGGGATTCATAGGATGTATTACTGAAGTCACCGTCAGTTGAAAAAGTCGCTGCAGAAAATTTGTTTATGCCGGTCACTTTCTCTTTGGCCTTCAAGAATGATTCATGCTTATTATTGTGTTCCTCATCGAAGTATTTTCCTTTGTATTTATAAAAGTTTTCTGACCCCTCATACTGTGAGTAACCTGGAAACCCTTCAAACGAATCAAATCCGTAGACCTTTTTCTTTGAACCGAGTTCTCGAAGAATGAGCGCAACAGCAATTAAAGATGCACCTTGATATACCCCAAATTCGAATATGTTTCCATCGTCTTTTAATGCATTCTGTCTGATGTGATTAAACCAGAATCTTAATCGAGAGTTCGTCTCAGAATGAAACTCCTCGATACCAAAAAGATTAAATACCAATTCGTCCATAATGCATATGTGCCACGTCGCTTAGGTGTAAACGTTAGATTTATACCAATATTTTCGACGCAATGCCAGGCACATAGCCATGAGCCTCTCCGGGACCTCCCACGGACGTTACGTGGTCGAAGGGCGGGCTTTTAACATTGTTAGTGAGTATGCCTGACGTCAGAATCAACGAACGATTGGTCGTGGGATTCTGCGTAGAGTACTGCGTCAACAAGGCATGGACTGCAGCGGTCACTACCAGCAGTTATAGTGGAAGGCGAGCCGACACACTTCGACAGCGATGGCTATCAAAGGTGTCATGAGACATCGCCGCTTCCATTCATTCGATCTCTGAGGTCGACACGACATGGCGAATCCGCTAACTGCGGACCTACTCAAGTCATCATTTACGAGTCATGATTTAAAGGAACTACAGCAGTTGGTATCGAGATTCAATGGCTTGAAAACCATGACTGCAAACGGTCCACTATCACTTGTTTCGGGCACGGGTCATTACAACGTGGCGGGAGGTCACAATGGGTCTGAATCCGGATTAAGAGTAAGAAGTGCCCGAAGGAGCAATATTCACCGCCGCTTGGTCACGTATTGGTCACTCAAGCCGCGAAGTTGCGCATCTTCACCAAGACAATAAGAAAATCCCCGTAAACAGAGGGGGTTAAAGAAGGCCACCCATCGGAGTCGAAACGACGACCTACTGAATACGAATTCTCCACGAGTTGTGGAAAATCAATGACTTAGCGGCCTTAGGTATGCAGGATCGCGCATAATGCTGCACGATCCGCACCCTATCCGCAACCGAACACGTTGTGATACGGATGCTTTCTGAAATAACCGCCCAGAGCGGCCTAGTCGATACTGACGTGCTCTTCCCAGGGTGACCGCCCGTCCCGGCGGGCTGCCAACTTCAACTGCAACGCGCTGAGTTTGTCACAGAGCTTGTGGAGTTGCTGCCGTAAGCCGGGATCCTGGATAGTCTCGACTCTGGTGCGCAGTGCCTGCTCCTGCTCTTGCAGGCGGGTGATCTGTGTATTCAGCTGTTGCACCAACGCAGCCGTCACGGGACGTGTCACCGTGCGCACATCGTCTGCCGCGTTCACGCTACTGAATAGCAGTGCGTTGGCTGACGTGTCGATGTTGCCCTCGAACGTACACGTTGCCGTGTTACCCGTGATTCCATCCGCGCACACGATGCCGTCCGCCGTGTTGGTCCGGAGATCTTGCACGGCGACGTTCCCGACGACGGCCCCGTTGGTGTCCTCAGAACCCCCGTATACGGCCAGGCCCGCGAACAGGCTGTCTTGCACCATATTATTCACGATAGTTCCCGTTACCATATTCGCGGTTGCCCCCTGCGTGCTTTGAATATCCTCCCGTGGGCGCGTCGTTCCCCCCGCTATCTCGATGCCCCCAGTGCCACTATTGGTGATCACGTTCTCTACGAGGACAGAGTCGACGAGGTTCCCGCTACTAAACCAGCCGCCGGTCTGAAATATTCCCGTGGATGCGCTGTCTTGGATCACATTCCCTAGCACCGTTCCCAGGACAGTATTCTGCGAGGAGTCTACACCGCCCACGATGTCAATACCTCCGAGCCCGGTCTCGGTCACCATATTGTCGGCCACCGCTGCGCTGACCATATTCGCGTTGGCCCCCGCGAACCCACCGGGGAGTAACTCGCCTAACAACGGCAGATTGCGCAGGTCATTACGACTGATCACAGCGGTCACGGTGTTGCCATCCGAGGCATTGCCGCCCTCTAATGAGATGCCATGCGCCACCTCAGCGTCGGTCACCATATTGTCGGTCACCTCCGCGAGAACTAGATTCGCGTCGGCCCCCGCGAACCCACCGCTGAGGGCTACGCCGCTCAGCGTCGGATTGCGCACGTCATTCCCACTAATCACAGCGGCAACGGTGTTGTCCTCTGAGGCATTGCCGCCCTCTAATCCTACGCCATAGAACCCAGCGTCCGTCAGGATATTGTCGGTCACCACCGCGCTGACTGTATTCGCGTCGGCCCCCTGGAACCCACCGGTGAGGTACACGCCCGCCTGCGCCGGATTGCGCACGTCATTCCCGCGAATCTCGGCGCTCACGGTGTTGCCCCCTGAGGCAGTGCCGCCATAGAGAGCAATGCCACTAAGCCCAGCGTCGGTCACGATATTGTCGGCCACTATCACGCTGACTGTATTCGAGACCGCCCCCTCGAACCCACCTGTGAGGAACACGCCAGTGGTATCCGTCTGGAGAATCGTATTACCGGTGATCGTAATTTGTGTCTGAGTACTATTGTTTATTCCTACACTACTCACATCGATCCCAGTGAACGTCCTCTGCATCTCATTCGTAGCGAGGAGGACCCGACTCACCGTGGCGTCGGGCTGCCCTTCGACCCAGATTCCGTCATGGGTCAGGTCCTCGATATCGAGCCCGACGACGGCCACATCCGTGATCTCGCTCCCTGTCCCTGCGGTGACGTGGACCCCAGCCCTAGAGAAATTGCGGATGCCTAAGCCGCGAATCGTTACCCCACCGGCCTGTACCGTGAATATCCCAGAGAATACGCTCTGCGCATGGCTCCCGCCCGTGAGGCGCTGACTCTCCTCTGTTCTCTGCGCCCACATTGTTTCGACGGTCACCGCACTCGTGGTCCCCGCCAGCGTTACATCCGGCGTGCCATCCCCATCCACATCCCCATCTATTGTCAGATTACCGCCCGTGATGGCGGGTAGTGGACCGGACAACGCCATCGTCCCTGGAAACGGAAAGGTCATCAGCACCGGCTCGTCAGGCGGCGTGTTATTGGTGGCCTCAATGGCTTCCGGCAACGAGATGCCATCTGGCCCAGGATTGGCAGCCAACGTATCGAGGCTCGTTGTATCGCCATTCACGACGGTGACCAAATTGCCCAGCATCACTTCGCGGGCATGGGACTCAACGAGTTGAAAGCCCTGGGACGCCACGTCATAGCGATAACGCAATACGCGCTGCTTCGTCTGGCCCGTCACGCTGTCGTGGGCAATCGCGCCGTCCACGATCAGCGTCTGGCCTTGCAGCCGGACCGTGGATTGACTCATGTCCAGATTATCCAGGAACTCAAAGTCGCCGACCCGGCGCACGAGCATGCCGCGTACCATCTTCCGGACCGCGCCGGCACTATCCTCAATCTCAACGCTCAATTCATGGACGCCGGTCGATAACAGCCCGTAGTTGAACGTGAGGCCAAAGCCACTCAACAAGGCATTCGGCTCTGTCGGGAAGGCCGTGGCCACATCTCTCCGCTCACTACAGCAGGGAATGGTCAACGAGGGATTCCCGTCTACCAACAGTTGCACACGTTGGATCGAACGGCCCGCAGCAACAATCACAAAGCCCCGAATGACGGCGAGCCCTGCGCCCGTTTGGCCATTACTCGGGCTCTCTACTGCGGCGGCAACAATGCCCGAGAGCCCGGCGCCCGTCTGGGCGCGTATCGTTGGTGGTGCCAGGGCTTGCAGGCTAGATATCTGTATCGCATTTCCAGCAGTGGCCCCAACAATACCGAGTCCTTGCAGGCCCTTCAGCCACCGGAGCCGGGTTGCTACTTCTGCTACCTGCGCGGTCCCGGCTTTTCTGAACCGTACGCCACCCAGCACGATGTCTTGGCCTACCCGACTCACCGTTGCGCTGGACAAGTCCACCATATCTACAAACTCGAAATCGCCGGGGCGTGCGACGGTGATCGTATGCGTGCGGGAGGAGGTTGCCCCACTGCTGTCCTGAATATCCAGGCGGAGCGTATGCGAGCCGGACGGTAAGAGATTGAAGTTCAGCGTTAAGCCAAAGCCGCTGTTCAGGGCATTTGGCTCGCCGGGAAAGGAGCTGGCTACATCGCCGCGTTCGCTGCAGCACGGAATCACCGTATTGAGCACGCCATCGATAAACAGCCGCACTGCCGTAATCGTCGTGCCGGTCACGTCCGAGAACGCCCAGCCACGCACGATCTGCACCCCGGCCACATCATCCCCATCCCCCGGCCCTTCAAACGTTGCCTGAATAGCCGCCTGCGATGTGGACGCAAGCCCGACACTCAGGACACAACTCAGCACTATGCTGCGCAGATGGGGTATTTGCATGAATACGTCCGCCTGTAGGATTGAACGAGAAGACCGTCGCTTTCTCCCGTAGCACATGTTCAAGAGAATAGGCAGACATTACTCAGGCTTCTGACGACATGCGCAACGCTCAACCAGATCATCACAGAGGCCGAGACTCTGATGCAGGAAGAAGAGTAGGATTTTCGAAAAGTCCTCCCAATGGCTCGTGTCTTCGGTATCTAACGCACTCTTTCGCTCGCCACTTTCGGTTGCGGCAGCAGGCGCAACCCCAGACCTGAACTCGCTCCGGCAACGGAGCATGACAAATGAAAAGCCCCCTGCCAACACAGGGGGTTAGAGGAAGCCACCCATCGGAGTCGAACCGACGCCCTACTGCCGGAAATGCGGCATAACCTCTTTCGCAAACAGTTCCATTGAGCGACGTGCCTTTTGCCGAGCGAGTCCGGCCATCTGCATCCACATGACCAGGTGGGTCACGCGCGTTTCCTGGCGGTAGCGTTCGATCTCTTGGATGGCCTCGTCTGGAGTCCCGATGATGAGCGGCGCTTGGAAAAAGGAGAGATCTCGGACATGGCGCATCTCACCAGGCGGAGGGACGCTAGGTCTGGACATGACACTAGCACTCCACGGGAGGTCGTCGGCCTCTTTAAAGCGTCGGTCGTACGAACTCATCATATAATGCAGATGCGGTTCGACATCGTCCCAGGCTTGGTCTCGGGTCTCCGCAACATAGACGGCGCGCAGTTGCGCAATATGATAGTCCTCCGGATTCCGCCCATGCTGCTGCAATCCGGCGTCATACATCTGCTGTAAGTCAGCACCACCACTCCCCCCCAAGTGATAGCCAAGGCGCGCCACCCGGGCAACCGATTTTTCGGCCATCGCCGCAATCCAAATCGGGGGATACGGTTTCTGGACCGGCTTCGGAGCCAGGACGACTTCGCGCAGATTGTAATGCCTGCCGGTAAAGGAGAAGCTGTCTTCGGCAAAACAGCGCCGGATAATCTCGGTGCCCTCTTCGAGCCGAGAGGCCCGTTCGTTCCGAGGAATGCCAAAACTGGCAAATTCGCTCAGCCAATACCCCTGCCCGACCCCTAGGTCGAGACGCCCGTCGGAGATGATGTCAACCGTCGCCGCATCTTCGGCCACGCGGACCGGGTTATGCAAAGGCAGGATGATGATATAGGTCCCCAGTCGAATACGACTGGTTTTCATGGCTATCGCTGACAAGATCGGGAAGAGCGACGGCGCCCAGGCATCGTCGGCAAAATGATGCTCAGTCGTCCAGATATGATCGTAGCCCAACTCCTCCGCCAGGACGGCTTGCTCAATGTGGTCCTGGTAGAGCTGCGGAAACGGGACTTCCCATTGTTTCGGATTCCGAAACGGCAAAAGCAACCCAAAATCCATAACGCCCCCTTGTTCAGTCGACCTTCTCAATACCGCAGTCTTAACAGCAGGTATGTACTCAGCGTCGGGCAACGGTACTCTCAGCTGACGATGGTCTCTTCAACTTACCTCCGCCAATAGCATTTTTGCCTTTTTCAGGTCCGCCGTGTCAATCTCCACTTATTTCCATTTTTTGGAAAGCGAAAAGGAGCCCAATCACTCACGGCCACGGATGTGCGTTCCTACATTTCAGAAAGGCAGGAACAATCAACCGGGCGTTGGCCGCCCTGGCAACCGTGGTCGGGGTCTTAATTGAAGTACCGGTGATGTTGATGTTGGTCCGGTTCCGTCTCAGAACTGAAGGCTGGTTTGCGCGTGCGCCCGCGCAAAGTACGTCCGCTTCGCAGGCCGTAAGCGGAGCCGTCCGTCAGGTCAGCGACACACCACTATAGATAGCCGCGCTTCAAGAGCATCTGCGCGTTGCGGGCAAAACTTTCGGCTGAGGGGACTGCGAACCCCAAGGCATCCGCAACCCGGTCGATGATATTAAAAACGGCGCAAACTTGTATTGCATCCTCAATCGCCTGATCGCTCACGCCCGCATCGCGCAGCGGCGTCATATCACCGGCTTCGACCTGGTCAGGTGTCAGCGTCAACTTCTCCAAGAACCCCAGCGTCGCGCGCAACCTGTCGTCGATGGCTGCTGTACGCCAATTGTCCAGCACGTCCTTCACCATATCGCCGCGCAGAGCCTGTGACGCGACCGCGCCATGGGCCCCGGTTCAAAAGGAGCACTGATTCTGTTTTGACACAAAGGCGGCAAATAACTCGCGCTCGCCAACACTCCACTCCGACGGGCCGCGTAACACTGCGTGCACGTACTCCCCAAAGTGTTTTCCGAAGAGCTCCGGCCGGTACTTGAGTGTTCTGAGAACATCCGGCGCACGGTCCCGCAACATGATCCGGATAAAGACGAGGAACAGCTTCTGGGGTAGGCGGTGTCCATGTTCTACATTTTTGAGCCGCATCACTTGTCCCCTCCGAGAGCTGCCAGGCCGCGCTCAAGCCGCGCCAGGCCGGCACCAAGGGCAGCGCTCAAGGTAATCTCGAAAATTGCGTCTTCAGAATACCCCTCGGCATGCAGCGCTTGAATATCGTCGTCGGTCGTTTTGTACGCGTCCAGCGCCACTTTATCGACATAACTGCTAAGCGCCTGGGGAACTTCAGGTCTGCCTTCCGTTGGCCTGCCCGCCAAGGCTGCGGCCCGAGCTTCTACGGCCCCACGTACGGTCTGGTCAGTCTCTCCAGGCGAGTTGAGGACAGCTTCCGTTAAGGACCGGGTCTTATCTTCGTAGCGTTGGTCCATAAAACAACACCTCGTAATTGTCATTTAATCTGTCTGTTCGTCGAGCGAGAGATTGTGCTGTCCTCGGTTTCGCTTTCCATATTGCGCACTATGACTTTTTTGAGCAATGGGCGTAAAGGGATAGTAGGAACGTAGAAATGTGTCTGGAAGGCAAGGAGCCTACTGCAACAAAGAATGGGACAGATTGCGGGGGGCCGCTCAGCTGGTCCCCAAGCGGATCGAGTCACGTTCGCGGACATGGCTGCTGTATTCTTGAAGGACTACGAGGTGAACGGAAAGACGAGGCGTGAAGGCATTGTCATCTCACTTCGAGGGACGTAGTGCTCAATCGATACTGCCACAAGAGATTCTTGATTATATTGCGAGCCGTCAGCAAGACGACCTGACAAATGGATCGATCAACCGAGAACTTGCCGCCCTGAAGCGCATGTTCAACCTCGCGCTGCAGCAGGGCAGGATAATCCACAAGCCACACATTCCATTGCTGAAGGAGAATAACATCAGGCAGGGCTTCTTCGAATGGACGGAGTTCGAAGCGGTCAGTTCGAACCTTGTTGGGTACCTGAAAGATCCAATGAAGTTTGCCTATTTCAGCGGCTGGCGAGTTCGGGACGAAGTGTTGCAACTGACATGGCGGAATGTTGACTTTGAGGCCGGCACCGTCAGATTGGAGCCTGGAACCACAAAGAATAAAGATGGCAGAGTTATCTATATGACCCGCCAGGTTAAAGAGGTATTGAGCCTTAGCTGGGCAAGAACTAAGCTGCCGCAGCGCGAGCGAGGAGAGATAATTCGGCTTGTCTTCCACAATGCCGGCAAGCCAATTCCTAACTATTACTAGCAGTGGCATCGGGCTTGCCGTGCGGCGGGAGTCGCTGGTAACATCCCCCACGACTTTCGGAAGACAGCAGTGCGAAACATGGTTCGAGCAGGGATTCCTGAGCGAGTGGCCATGTAGGTGAGTGGGCATAAGACTCGCTCAGTCTTTGATCGCTACCACATTGTAAGCGATGGAGACCTGAAAGAGGCCGCAGAAAAGTTGAATTCGGCCCATTTGCTCACAATCTCAGGCACAATGAGCAGAAACCGTGGCTCAAAGGACGATGTAAACCCCTGAAAACATTTGTTATGCCACCCTAGCTCAGTTGGTAGAGCAACTGATTCGTAATCAGTAGGTCGTCGGT
>CAZBUD010000095.1:0-12448 GCA_964495015.1 uncultured Enterobacteriaceae bacterium
CGCCTTTCTCGCACTGTGGGGAACGAGACAGGATGAGGCCTTTGCCTTTGGGTTGCTGTGGAGTGTGCTGGTCTTAGGGGCAAACCTGATCGGAGGAATCGTGCTCCTGGCTTCTTCAGAGGTTCGTTCCTCAATGCGCGATCTTAAAAAAACGTTGGGCGGATAAGGATAGTTTCTTCACGTCCGGCTCCAACGGAAATCATTTTCACCGGCACGCCGACCAATTCTTCAAGCCGTTCGACATATTGCCGGGCGTTGTGCGGCAAGGCATCAAGGCTGCGCATATGTGTTAAGGGTTCGGTCCAGCCGGGCAGTTCTTCATACACAGGGGTGACGTTTTCGAGCGTATGCGTACTGGCCGGGACCTCGTCGTATTGCTGGCCTTGGTAGGTATAGCCTGTACAGACGCGGATAGTAGACAGGCCGCTTAACACATCGATTTTGGTGAGAGCCATGGTACTCAGGCCACTGAGCCGCGCGGCAGTCCGGACCACAACCGCATCAAACCACCCACAGCGTCGTGGACGACCCGTTACGGTCCCAAATTCTCCACCATCCCTGCGTAATTTTTCGCCTGCAGGACCAAACTCTTCAGTTGGGAAAGGGCCGCTGCCAACTCGCGTAGTATAGGTTTTTGATATGCCTATAACATTTTGGATCTGCTGTGGAGCAATCCCTGCTCCAGTACATACCGCGCCCGCAATCGTATTTGACGAGGTCACATACGGATAGGTCCCGTGATCGACATCCAGCATAGTGCCTTGTGCACCCTCAAACAGGACCTTACGGCCCTGAGTGATTGCTTTATGCAAATAGCGTGAAGTATTCGTTACATGCGGTGCGAGACGGTCACGCAGCCGACAGTACTCATCAAAGATCTGTTGATATTCCAGGGGTTGCTCTTTGAGTAAAGTATCCAAGTAAATATTTTTCTCTTCGAGATTGTGCTGCAGCTTTTCGGCAAATACGCGCTCGTCGAGAAAATCGACAAAACGGATACCCACCCGCGCCATTTTATCTTCATACGTGGGACCGATACCGCGCCCCGTGGTGCCAATCCGCCCCTCGCCGCGGAGTCTTTCACGAGCCAAATCTATCGCCCTATGGTACGGCGTGATGATATGCGCGATTTCGCTGATCTTGAGCAATTCCGGGTCTGACAGACAGCCTTGCTGTTGGAGCGTATCCATCTCTTCGACCAGAACTTCCGGGTTGACGACGACCCCGTTACCGATGACGCACACTTTCCCGGCATGCAGGACGCCTGAGGGAATAAGCCGGACAATCGTTTTCTTACCACCCACAACAAGGGTGTGGCCGGCATTATTCCCGCCTTGAAAGCGGACGATGACGTCTGCTTCGCGTGACAGAAGATCGACAACCTTCCCTTTGCCTTCATCTCCCCATTGGACGCCGACGACGACAAGCGTGCTCACAGGTGGTTTCTCCTTTATAAGTGGATAACTATAAACGGATGACCTGGGCCGAGAGAACCGGAGCGAGCTTGCGCAACTCGGTCAGGACTTCCGGTGAAACCATGTCGTCAACGTGGATGAGGGAGATGGCCTGTCCGCCAATGCGTTCCCGGCCCAGTTCCAGACCGGCGATATTGATATCCAGTTTTGCCAAGAGGGTGCCCACCATGCCAACAACGCCAGGCACATCCTGGTTGGTGAGCATGAGGATGGTACCCTCCGGCACAGCTTCGAGATGAAAATTATTCACACGGACGAGCCGGACTGCTTTATTGCTAAACACGGCTCCGGCCGCCGTATTGACACTATTTTTGGCATGCAGGCTGACAGCGACGGAGTTCAAGAAGTCACTTGGTGTGCTGCTTCGGGACTCCACCACCCGAATCCCGCGCTCCCGAGCGATGAGCGGCGCATTGACATAATTGATCGTTCGCTCAAGGACTGCACTGAGCATGCCGCGGAGTACGGCGGCAGTGGCGGGTGCGACAGCATACTCGGTAATTTCTCCACTATACTCAATGTGCACCTCAAGCGGAGCCTCAGGGGTAATCTGCGCCAAAAAGCTGCCGAGTTTTTCACCCAAATTGAGATAGGGTTCTAGGATCGTCAATAATTTTTGGCTCAAAGTAGGGAAATTGATCGCATTCTGAATGACGCCGTCTTGGAGGAAGAGTGAGACTTGATCTGCAATTGCGACGGCGACGTTAATCTGGGCCTCATCTGTTGCCGCTCCCAGGTGAGGGGTACAAATCACATTATCGAGTTGGAGTAATGGGTAGTCTGCCGGCGGCGGCTCTTCGGTAAACACATCGAGCGCGGCTCCGGCGACTTGTCCACTCTGCAGGGCATCCCGCAGGGCGTCTTCATCGACAATCCCGCCGCGTGCACAATTGATAATACGGACGCCGGCCTTCATCTTGGCAAAGGCTGCGGCATCGATAAGCCCGCGTGTTTTTTTGGTTAAAGGTGTATGAACGGTAATAAAATCGGCCTTGCTATACAGTTCGTCGAGCGAGGCTAGTTCAACATTCATCTTGGCCGCGGCTTCTGGAGTGATAAATGGGTCGGAGGCCACAACCCGCATACAGAGGCCGAGTGCGCGTTCTGCGACTATACTACCGATATTTCCCAGGCCGACAACGCCGAGTATTTTGTTGCAGACTTCTGTGCCTGTAAACGAAGCGCGTTTCCAATGCCCGGCCTTGAGCGAGGCGGTCGCCTGAGGAATATTCCGGGCCAGGGCCAGGAGGAGTGTCACCGTGTGCTCGGCCGTAGTGACATTATTGCCTCCAGGCGTGTTCATGATGATAATACCGCGTTTGGTGGCCGCCTCGACATCGATATTATCAACACCGATTCCCGCCCGGCCGATAACCTTCAGGTTTTGTGCGGCGCTAATAATATCTGCGGTGACTTGCGTCCCGCTCCGAATAATGAGTCCATGGTAGGCCGGAATGAGCTGGACAAGTTCCTCTCCGGTCAGCCCGGATCGAACGTCAAATGTGATCGCCGGTTGTGCTTGCAGCCGTTTTACCCCTTGTGGGGCGAGGGGGTCGGTAATGAGTACTTTCTGTGGCATGGGGCTTACTCGACTGGCGGCCATGTCGGGAGCAATGCGAATTCGGCTGCCCGGACTCCTTGACCGAGTTCGACCGGGACTCCTAAACGACTGAGGGCCATTTCCAAGGCACTGATTGCCGTGATGACGTCAAACGGACCAGCATAGCCAATATGCGAGATACGGACAATTTTTCCCTTGAGGTGATCTTGGCCGCCGGCAATATCAACGCCCATCCGGTCGCGCATATAGGTGAGTAATTGGACGCCATCGACCTGAGTCGGAAGCCAGACGCCTGTCGCGGCCGGGCTCGGGTGATCGGGGGCTAGCAAGTCGAGGTCCAGTGCCTGCACGGCTGCACGTGTCGCGTTCATTAACGATGCGTGGCGGGTAAACACATTTTCCAGTCCCTCTTCTTTGAGTAAGCGCAAGACTTCATGCAGTCCAGTGATGAGGGAAATAGCAGGGGTATAGGCCGTCGTATGTTTGGCTTGCTCTTTGCGCTCTTTTTGCAGATCGAAATAGAAGCGGGGAAGCTGGGCCTGTTCAGTCTGCCGCCATGCCTTCGCACTCAGGGCGAGAAAGGCAAGTCCGGGGGGAAGCATGAGCGCTTTTTGCGAACCGGTAATAAGGACATCAATACCCCACTGGTCCATTGGAATGTCCATCGCGCCAATTGCGGTAATGCCGTCGACTACAAGTAAGGTTTCAGTGTCTTGGGTGAGGGCGGCAATCTCTTTGACTGGATGGAGAGCCGTCGTAGAGGTCTCGCTGGCCTGCATCAAAATAGCTTTTGTGTTGGGCTGACGACGGAGTGCCTGCGCCACACGCTCAACCGAAACGGCGTGGCCCCATTCGACTTTGATCTCCTCTGTGTGTACGCCAACGGCAGCACATATTTTGAGCCAACGCTCACCAAACTTTCCTCCGTTGACAACGATCACGGAGTCGCTTGGAGAGCAGGTATTGGTGACTGCAGCATCCATTGCGCCCGAGCCCGAAGCGGCAAGGATCAAGACATCGTGCCGCGTTTGAAAAAGCCACTGTAGACCGCTTTGTACTTCGGCAAAGAGCTGGCTGAATTCAGAGGTACGATGATGAATAAGGGGCTGCGACATACGGAGCAACACTTCCGGTGGGACTTGAGTCGGTCCTGGGGTGAGTAAATATCGTTTTAACATCTTGGTGTTTACACTTCGTAGCAAAACAGGGACGAGCTTCCTGTCCAAGCCCGCGGCTATGTCCTCCTTGGACAAAGGAATGGTGTATCGAAGCGAAGAAGGCGAGTCAATAATGGTGGTTGTGAGCCTAAACCTCCTAAATATCTTTAGTTTTCGCTTGACACCTAAACAACTGCGTAATATAGTCGTGGGAGAAAGTGGGGGAAAGTGGGGAAAGTCGTGTTTCGGGGCAGCTTTGAGCACACCATCGACGAGAAAGGGAGGGTCAGCGTTCCCTCGAAATTCCGAGAAATTCTCGTTGGGAGGAATGATGCTCGGCTTATTGTCACAAAATTCATCCTAGATTCCTTTCGCTGTCTGGATGTCTACCCGTATGCAGAATGGGAGCATTTTGAGGAAGAGTTGAGTAAAAAGCCTCGGTTTGATCCGAATTTCTTGAAACTCGAGACATTTTATCTTTCGAATGCCCAGGAATGTTCTGTCGATAAACAAGGCCGCATTCTCATTCCCCCGATCCTGAGAGATTATGCTGGCCTGGGGAAAGATGTCATGTTTGCTGCTGCTCTTGAGAAGTTCCGGCTCTGGAACACGGCGACATGGCAGAAGTTTAATGAAGAATCTGAAAAAGACCTTGCTCAAGACCCAAGATTATTTAGCAACCTTAATGCAAGTGCGGCATAAATAATGTGAGTGCGGCATAAATGTGGGTAGAGAATACCCTAACGCGTCCGGAGATACAGAAATTTTCCATATGCAAACAGTCTCCGCTTCCGGCCCCGCAGATGTGATGCCAGCTGGTGTGCACGTCCCTGTGATGCTGGAGGAAGTAGTATCTTTCCTCCAGCCTTGCTTTGGCGGAGACCTGCTTGACGGAACTCTAGGCGGCGGCGGACACGCTATCGCCATGTTGGAAGCAAGCGGTAGAGCAGGGAGACTGCTCGGGCTTGACCGCGATCAGCAGGCGCTTACGGTCGCACGACAGCGGCTTGTACCGTTTGTCTCACAGTGCGTATTCGTCCATGCAAACTTCAGCCAAGCCTCCGAGGTGTTACGGGAGCTGGAATGGACCGGGGTGGACGGAGTGCTGCTTGATCTTGGTTTTTCATCTCTGCAAATCGAGGCTGGGGACCGCGGGTTTAGTTTTTTACGCTCTGGCCCGCTTGATATGCGCATGGACCAAAATGAAGAGCATCATGCGGCCGACATTGTCAATCATGGCAGCCAAGATGAACTGCAGCGCATCTTACGAGAATTCGGTGAAGAGCGAGCCGCAAGAGCACTGGCACGTGCGATTATCCGTACACGGGCAGAAAACCCCATAACGACCACGACCGCCCTGGTCGAGATTATTGAGCGCGTCATCCGACCGACGTCCCGGACTCAGATGCACCCCGCGACGCGGGCCTTTCAAGCGCTACGCATCGCAGTGAATCAAGAACTCCAGCATCTGGAAAAATTCCTAAGAGAAGGCTATCGGCTCTTGCGACCGATGGGACGCATGCTGATCCTCTCCTACCATTCGTTAGAGGACAGATTGGTGAAAAAGGCATTTCGCCGCTGGGCCTCGACCTGCATCTGTCCACCTCAGCTGCCAGTATGCGCGTGTGGCTGGACACCGCAGGTGCGCCTGCTGACGACCAAACCGCTCACCCCAAGACCAGAGGAAGTGATGACAAATCCACGTGCCCGGAGTGCACGACTGAGAGTGGTCGAGAAGCGTGTAGAGGGGGAAGCATAGATGCGAAGAAGGGTGGCTTGGGGAAGTTACACTGTGATTGCCGTAGTTGGACTGGCTCTGATCCTAGCCCATATCTGGATTCGTCTGCGCGTGGTTTCCGTTGGGTATGCGCTCTCAAACACACGTCAACTCGTCCACACACTGGAAGAGGGACAGCAGGAGCTCAAGGTTGAGTGGGAAGCTATCATAGCACCAGGCCGTCTGACGCAGAGTGCTGGCAAACGGATTGGTCTGTCCCTGCCTCGCTCCGAGCAAATTATTATACTTCCATAGGAGAAGAAGATGGTGGGTCGGCTGCGAATAACTGCGGGAGTGTTGGCGGTGGGGTTGCTGGTGGTATTGGCCCGTCTCGTCCAACTCACGATTGTCGAGGGAGACCTCCTCGCTGAGCGAGCCGCCGTCCAGTACCGCCAAGGTGTGACGGTGAAACCGTACCGAGGGACGATTGTTGATCGCAATGATCGTTTGCTGGCGTTCAGCGTTGGCGCGCAGTCCCTGTTTGTCCGGCCACAAAAATTGTCAGCTGATATTGACGCCGCTATTCCATTTATGGCAGCGCAGCTTTCGCTGCCGGTGCAGCAGGTTTATCGTACCCTGCACTCATCCGCTCCGTTTGTGTGGTTGAAACGACGCGTCACGCCGCGGGAAGCTGCCCGTGTCAAAGCGTTCGACCTGTCAGGTATCGGCAGCGTGGAAACAGAGCGACGGGTCTATCCACAAGGCAGTTTGGCTGCCCCGCTGCTCGGTTTTGCTAATGTTGATGCCCGAGGCTTAGAGGGCGTGGAGCGTGTCTACGACCAGTATCTGTACGGTAAGGCGGCCAGGATACTGGGAGAGCGGGATGCGCTTGGACGCACGATCTTCATTCATGGTAGCCCGCTGCGGCCGCACGCGCTCCGGGCCCGTTTGACGCTGGATGCCAAACTCCAATACCTAGCCGAACGAGAGTTGGGGCGCGCCGTACAAATGAGTGGAGCACTGGCTGGAACCGTGCTCATCCTTGATCCACGTACATTCGCCGTTCTTGCCCTGGCTCAAGTGCCGACATTCGATCCCAATACACCTGGCGATTCCCCACCAGACGCGCGGCGGAATCGGGCCATTAGTGATTGTTATGAGCCAGGCTCAACGCTGAAAGCACTGTTAGTGGCGGCGGCTTTAGACTCCGAGCAGGTTCGTTTACAGGAGCAGATATTTTGTGAATACGGCGGCTACCGGGTCGGCGGTCATACCATTCATGACGTGCATTCGTATGGGGATCTGAGTGTGAGTCAGATCCTGATCAAGTCGAGCAATATTGGCGCGGCAAAAATCGGCCAGCGCCTTGGAAAAGAACGCTACTATCAGTACCTGCAAAGATTTGGATTTGGGCGGATGACGGGAATCGATCTACCCGGAGAAATTGCAGGGATTCTCCCTACGCTGCAGAACTGGTCACGTATCAAACTTGTCACCGCGAGCTTTGGTCAAGGAGTGGCCGTCACACCGCTGCAGCTGGCGAGTGCCTATGCCGTCCTGGCCAACGATGGCATACTGATGCGCCCCTATGTAGTGAGTGAAGTTCTGAACGCGAGAGGAGACGTGGTGCATGCTAATAGTCCCACCCGTCTGAGACAGGTCATCCGGCCTGAGACGGCGCAGCAGATGCTTGCCCTCCTTGAGCATGTGGTTGAGCCGGGTGGAACCGGCTGGCGTGCGCAGATTAAAGGTTTTCGTGTGGCAGGAAAAACAGGGACCTCTCAAAAGGTTGATCCACGCGGTGGGTATTCAGCGAAAGGTCGCATGGCCTCCTTCATAGGCATCGTTCCGGTGGATCACCCTCAGCTCGTGATATTGGTTGTGATTGATGAACCAAAGACAGCGGTTTTTGGCGGCACAGTAGCTGCGCCGGTTTTTCAGACGATTGCCCAGCAGGCCCTGGCCCAGCTTGGTATCGCGGGGAGTTCGGAGCAGCGCGGGGACGTACAGTGGGCGCGCCCACTGCAGCCTTCCGGCGTCTTGCTGCGTGCGCCATTCTCGCTTGGTGACCGAGGCGAACAAGATGGGGAGGGTGAGCAGGCTAAGAGAGAGGAAAAGCCGACGGTTATGTTGCCGAACCAGCGTGATGGCATGGATTTTATCGGGCTCAGTCTACGTGAGGCCATGCGGATTGCAGCCCAGAGTGAGGTAAGGGTCGTTGCCGACGGGAGTGGCTATGTGACGCGCCAGGTACTGCGCACGGATCCGCGTACTGAGGAGCCCGTCTATGCGCTGACCCTTGAGACCGGTTGGTGAGGTGAGGTGTGGCGTACCTGCGTGACCTGCTGCCAAAGGATCCATCGATACAGGTTCGAGGCGAGGTCGATATAGCGGTTGAACAGATTGCCTACGACTCTCGCCGGGTCGAAGCTGGCGCGGTGTTTTTTGCTTTGCCGGGAACCAAGACCAAGGGGACGACTTTCCTTGAGCAAGCGCTCGACTACGGTGCCCGGGCTGTTGTTGTCCCTGCGGGAACGGTGGTACCGGCAGGCGTGACTGTTATTACTGCGGCGTGGCCACGGCGCTTGCTCGGGATTATGGCTGACGAATTTTATCTGCGGCCGAGTGCCCAGCTGACCCTCATCGGTGTCACTGGGACGAGCGGGAAGACAACGACAACGTATGTGCTGGAAGCGATCGGCAAAGCCATGGGATGGTCTGTCGGGGTGATCGGAACGGTGAACTACCGCTATGGAGATCAGACGTTGTCAGCGCCTTTTACAACGCCTGAATCGGTTGAGCTACAGGCGCTGCTGCGCACGATGGTCTCAGCTGACGTCAGTCATGTAGTGATGGAGGTTTCCTCGCACGCCTTGGCCCAAGATCGAGTGTGGGGGTGTCGTTGGGACGGTGCTGTGTTTACGAACCTGAGCCGTGACCACCTGGACTATCATCCCGATATGCAAGCCTATTTCGCTGCCAAGGCACGTTTATTCCGCGACTATCTCGCGGTTTCCCAGAAGTCCAACCGGTTTGGGGTTATTAATGCTGATGATACATGGGGACAGAAATTACTGGCCGGGCAGCTCCCCTACCAGGTGCTGACATATAGCATGCGCAATGACAGCACGGTGGTAGCCCAACAGTTGAACTTCAGTTTGCATAGTACGCAGGCAGTGCTCCGCATTGCAAATGATGTGGTCGAGATTTCTTCCGCACTGATCGGGGAGCCGAACATGTACAACATCCTGGCAGCGACAACCGTCGCCCATGCGCTCGGTGTCTCAACGGAAAAAATCGCGACTGGGATTGCCCAGTGTCAGCACGTTCCCGGACGGTTAGAAGCCATTCGGACTGGCCGGCCGTTCGAGGTATTCGTTGACTATGCGCATAAGCCAGATGCGCTTGAGAAGACACTCGCGTCGTTTCGCTCTCTCACCTCTCGGCGCCTCATCACAGTGTTCGGCTGCGGTGGGGATCGGGATACCGGGAAACGGCCACTGATGGGAGAGGTCGCAGGGCGACTCAGCGATGTGGTGGTGCTGACGGCGGACAATCCACGTACGGAAGATCCGCATAAGATTCTGGCCGAGACGGAACCCGGATTGAGTCGGTCTGGGATGAGACGCGAGGAACATGCTGCGGTCGGTTCGTTGCACGGGATGTATGCGGTCATTCCCGATCGGCGCAGCGCTATTCGCCGTGCACTTGATGAAGCACGACCAGGAGATGTGGTTGTGATTGCGGGCAAGGGACACGAAGATTACCAGATCATTGGAAGGACGAAGCACCATTTTGATGATGCTGAAGAGGTCCGCAACTATTTATCCGCCGCAGGCCATTGAGTGCCAACAAGCAGTAATGAGCAAAATCAGAACGTCTCGCTATTGCACCGCAGCGGTCTGGGCTAGGAAATAAGTTATGCTGTATGCCCTCTTGTATGCCTTCCACACGACCTACTCGGGATTCAACGTTTTTCGATATATCACGTTCCGCACTTTATTAGCGGCCTTGTTCGCGCTCAGTGTATCCTTTGTCTTGGGGCCGTGGCTGATTGCCCGGCTGACTGCGCTCAATATTGGGCAGACCATCCGTTCCGATGGACCCGCCTCGCATCAGAGCAAAGCCGGGACGCCGACCATGGGCGGTGCCTTGATCCTTTTCTCGCTGACTTTTGCAACGTTGCTTTTGGCTGACTTAACGAATCCATACATTTGGCTCGCTCTCTGTGTCACCATGGGCTTTGGCCTGATCGGGTTTGTGGATGATTACCAGAAGCTCAGTCAGCAAAATTCGGCCGGGTTGCAGGGGAGACATAAACTACTGGCCCAATTTGTAATCGCGTTCGCGGCGGCACTCTGGCTTTTCTGGCAGCCCGGATTTGAGAGTACGCTTACCATTCCTTTTCTCAAGGATCTCCGCCCGGACCTGGGTTGGTGGTATGTGCCGTTTGCCACCCTGGTTATTGTAGGGGCCTCGAATGCGGTGAACCTGACCGACGGTCTCGATGGGTTGGCAATTGGACCCGTGATGATTGTCGGTGTGACCTATGCCATTTTTGCATATGTCAGCGGGCATAGTAGAATCGCCGAATACCTGCAGGTGTCGTATGTGGCCGGAGCTGGTGAGATGTCGATTTTTTGTGGGGCGCTGGCGGCAGCGGGACTAGGTTTTCTATGGTTTAATGCCTATCCCGCCCAGATGTTTATGGGTGATGTAGGCTCGTTGTCTTTGGGGGCCGCCCTGGGCATCGTGGCGCTTATAAGCAAGCAAGAAATAGTCTTGGCAATAGCGGGTGGGGTCTTTGTGATTGAGGCGGCCTCAGTCATCTTTCAGGTCGGCTCGTACAAGCTACGGCGCAAACGTATCTTTCGCATGGCACCCCTGCACCATCACTTTGAGTTGCTTGGTTGGCCGGAACCGCTCATTATTGTGCGCTTTTGGATAGTCTCTATTATCTGTGCTTTAGGCGCGCTGAGTACGTTGAAGCTACGCTAACAGGAAGAGTCACGAAGAGTATGGATGTGATCGGAAAGAACGTGCTCGTGATTGGTCTTGGACGGACGGGGCGAAGCGTTGCTCGGTTTCTCGTCTCGCAAGGTGGACACGTCTGCGTCTCGGAGAGCCGGACACGCGAGGCCCTTACTTCAGCTTTGGCACAACTTGATAGACTCCCAGTAGAAGTTCGTCGGGAAACCGATCCTGAATTGGTCTTGCGCGAGATTGATCTGGTTATCCCCAGTCCTGGTGTGCCGGCGACTGCCCCGCTGCTTACAACCGCAGTGAGTAGAAAGGTTCCGATATGGAGCGAAATTGAACTGGCGTTTCGTTTCCTCTCGTGTCCGATCTTGGCGGTGACCGGTACGAACGGCAAAAGCACGACAACGGCCCTGCTCGGCGAGATGCTGCGGCAAAGTGGACGGCGAGTCTTCACCGGAGGAAATCTTGGGACTCCGCTGATTGAAGCGATGGAGACTCCGTATGATGTTGCAGTCGCAGAAATTTCGAGTTTCCAGCTGGAATGGGTCCGCCGGTTTCGCCCGCAGATCGGTCTGTTCCTCAATCTGAGTGAAGATCATTTGGATCGGCATGGCAGTGTCGAAACGTACGGGGCGGTAAAACGGAGGCTCTTCTCGCAGCAGCGGAGCGCAGACTGGGTTGTCATGAACCGGGACGACAAGCTGATCCCATCCCTGTGTCAGGAGTTACCCGGCCAGCTCTTTTCTTTTGGCTGGGCTCCTCCTTCGGAAAACAGCTCGGATAGCGTAGGGGCCAGGGCGTGGCAGGGCGCATGGATTGACACCGGAACCCTCGTCGTCCGTCATACGGATCAGGAAACACGCTATCCGCTTGACGGTCTGCGAATTCGTGGTCGTCACAATATCGCGAATGTTATGGCTGCGGTGAGTGCGGCAACGTTGTGGGGGACATCACCTGGCGTGATTCGGACCGTGTTAGCTCAGTTTCCCGGTTTGCCGCATCGGCTTGAGTTCGTGGCGGAGAAGAAGGGTGTGACCTATATCAATGACTCCAAAGGGACGAATGTTGATGCCGTCGCGCAATCGCTCCGGAGCTTTTCCGGACCAATTATTTTGCTGGCTGGAGGAGTAGAGAAGGGTGGCGACTACCGTTCTTTAAGAGATCTGGTTCGGACCAGAGTGAAAAAACTTATCCTCTTTGGTCAAGCCCAGAGCGTGTTGCAGGCGGCACTTGGACGGGAAACAGAAACGCTACGGGTCGAGGCATTAGACGCTGCAGTTCAGGCCGCGCAAATTGGAGCGCAGGCTGGAGATACGGTCTTGCTTTCTCCCGCGTGTGCGAGTTTTGATCAATTTCAGAACTATACCCACCGGGGAGAAGTCTTTCGGTCTTACGTTGAGGCACTTTGAGTAATGTTTGAAGCTGAGCACCCTGCCAAGCTGATACGCCGTGGCCCCGTTGACTCGTGGTTGCTCGGCGTCATCATTCTCCTCATCCTCAGCGGAGAAATATTTGTTTTTAACACTACTTCTTTTTATGCGTTCGACCGCTTCGACGA
>CAZBUD010000096.1:0-12019 GCA_964495015.1 uncultured Enterobacteriaceae bacterium
GCCATTTCAGCCGAGCACGGCTGGCGGAAGCCGCATCGGAGAATTTTTCTCGACACACTCGCTCAGCTCAACGTGACACCAGAGCATTCCCTCTTTGTCGGAGACTCGCCACAAGACGATATTGTCGGCGCTGCCCAAGTCGGAATGGACATCGCCTGGGTCAACAGATCAGGAGCAAAGCCCCCTGATGGCTGCCCCCGTCCGCGCTACACCGTGCGGGCTATTCCTGAGCTGCAGTCGGTGTTGTTCTCCTCATGAACCCCTGTACGGATCCGCCTCAGAGTGTGTCTAATAAGTGTCTCTGCGGCCAAAGCCCGAGCGAACGCAGTATGACCAAGGCGCCCGAAGCAGCTATATCCGCTGTGATATCGCGATGCAGTGCAACAGCGACATGCTGCTTGCAGCCGGGTGACGCCCAGAATGTACTTTTTGGACACGCTCTTAAAGCTTGCTCAGCATTCCATGCCACGTAAACCTCGAATCGCTGTTATCGGTGGTAGCAATCCGTCCGCTGAAATAGAGGGCTTGGCGGAAGAGGTCGGGAGTCTCATTGCTCAGCACGACGCTGTCGTTGTATGCGGCGGGCTCGGTGGTGTGATGGCGGCGGCAGCGCGAGGAGCAGCACAGCGCAATGGGATGAGTGTTGGCATTCTCCCTACTTACGCTGCCCGAACCGCTGCTGTGGATATCTCGATTACGATTCCGACTGGTCTCGGTCACGCGCGCAATATGCTTGTTATTGCAACCGGAGATGCGGTGATTGCCCTGGCAGGCTCGTCTGGAACGTTGTCTGAGATCGCGCTGGCGCTGACCCTTAAGAAAACCGTGGCCGCTATTCGTGCCTGGTCCCATATTGAGGGGGTCCGTGTTGTCCAGACTCCGCAAGACGCCGTTCAACTTGCACTGCGGGCCGCCAGCGGGAGCGCCTAAATTGCGGTGAGTTGAGAATCTCCCAGATACCCATTATACAAGAGCCTGCAAGAACCTACATCAGAAACCGGTGCGAGGAGACAGTCTGAAGGTTCGTATCTTCTGCGCGAAAAGGAAGGAAAACGAATGGCAGCGAAAGATTCTCGACCTGATAATGATACTGCGCTGAGTATGAAACGTATTGAACGCTTTCTCAAATTGCTGACGTGGCAGCTGTTTTTTTTAAGTGTGCTGGCAGCCTATATAGTGCTCGGACCAAGACCGGGCCGCTATCAGATTGTGCCTCCCTTTACCGTTCCCGGAGGCCAAGTCCTGATATTTGACACAGCAACAACCAGGGCTGACATCATCTCTCTCCAAGAGCAAATCGCCGGGGCGGGAAGTTCGGCTGGAACCCCACCTACAGCGCCGCCTCAGGCTGGGCAGTAAAGGCCGGCGGCAATAAGGGCAATAGGGACAATAAGGGAAAGATGTTATGCGTCCGCTTGGAATAGTCCTCTCGACGGCGACTTCGGCACCACCAAAAGAATTTGTCGAACTCGGCCAGATCGCTGAAGATAAGGGATTTGCTTCCGTTTTAGTCAATGAGGGCAGGGGGGACGCCCTGGCCTGCGCAGAAGCGATTGCGCTGGGAACGTCTCATATCAAGGTCGGAACGAATATCGCCAATATCTATTTTCGGCATCCATTTTTGGCGGGGATGACGGCGACAACGATTTCAGAGTTATCAAATGGCCGCATGATCCTTGGTCTTGGGATGAGCCATCGTCCCCTCCTCGAATCGCTGGGCATCACCATGGATCAACCCCGGCAGTATATGCGGTCGTATGTGACCTCTTTGAATACGCTGTTTCGTGGTGAGTCCCTGAGTTCCTTTCACCGTCCTCAGAAGAGTACGTATAAAATTCCAGTGTATGTTGGTGCGGTGACGGTTGAAAGTGCAGAAGTCGGAGGAGAACTGGCTGACGGGATTATGCCGTTTCTTCCAGCGCTGAACTATTTAACGCAGCTGGTTGAGGCGGCCAAAAGCGCAGCACGGCGCGTGGGGAAGGACCCCAAACAGATCGACTGTATTGTCAGCATCCCTACGTTTATCTGTGACGATATTGAACAGGCTCGGTCAGCTGCGCGCTATAATCTTGCCTTTTTTGCGAATTTGCCCTTCTACCGCAAACAATGGCGGCGGTGTGGATTTGTGGATGAAGTCAACGCGTTGCAAGAAGCTTGGAGAAAGGGAGACCGCCGTGCTGCGGCTAAGTGCGTGTCGGATCGCATGGTCGATCGGGTGTGTGTATTCGGCCCGCCAAGTCAATGTAAGGAGCAACTTGCGGCGTTCCACGAAGCCGGGGCTGCAATGCCTGTCCTGGCTGTGAGTCCGGTGAACGAAGATCGGCTAGCTGCAACGCGGAAAGCGCTGAATGTGCTTGCGCCGTAGGTGTCCGCGCTTCTATATCTCGTCTTCAGCACACACTGAGATATAAACCAATCTACTATAAGTTTAATGATAAATTCATCGGTCTTATAGTTGCTGAATGAGCGTTCAGATTTTATAATCGCATAAAATAATAGAACACGGTCGTTTCGCTGTGGGTGGACTTTGGGGCAAGAGAAGGAGAAGGTAGGTTACTCCCGATGAGCTGTATCATTTCGATTGTAGGGGCCATTGCCCTATGGATGAGCGTACAATCCAGCCTCGCTGCGCAAGAGTCTGGACAAAAAACCTGGAAGACCGTCGTCGAACTGTCTGAAACTGAGCTAGCTGAGGTAGAACGAGAGTCAGACACTCAACGTAACGCTCAGCTCCCCTACCTGCCTGCGGAGCCGTACCCGTTTGTAGCACCTTACACGGCGGAAGAGATGGGATACCGTGCCATGGAATTTACCCCGCGTCCTCGCTGGTCATCGGTGGTTGCAAATTCATGGTCTTCTATTGCTAACCGAGGTGTGCTGCTTAATCCCGGCAGTTCGATCACGTTTGTAAATTATGGCCCCGAAACGAGGGGTGTTGGAAAAGTCCTTTCTATCGCGCCGGGTGAAGAGATCTATCGTTCTCTCAGCCAGGCTACTGCCCCGCCTGCTGCAGAGGGTGGACAGTGGCTGGCGATTCGTTACCGAACGGACAAGGAATCTATTACAAAAGAAGACCGATTCCGCTATTCGCCTTCTATCCGCCGGGTTCGTCATCAGGCACCACCTCGACGCCAGAGTAACTTCCCAAACATGGCTTTGACTCCTGACGACGCGATGGGGCGGGATGCCTGGGAATTCTCCTGGCGCTTCCTCGGGACTGATGTGCTCTACCAGACGGTTCGTTTTCCGAATACACGCCCAACCATCATTCTTCGCGACGGAGAATCCGGCCAGTTCCGTGAGGTTCAGACGGCAAATATCAAACTGATGGGTGACACCTATTCTCATTACACAGCGGACGGTGGTGTAGAGTGCTATGTGGTCGAGGCTGTTGCGCGCAAAGAGTGGCTGCCCGACTATTACGCCCCTCGCATCCTGTATTGGCTGGAGAAATCTTCGTTTTTTCTCTTGCGGGCTGAGCAGTACGGCCCTGATGGGAATCTAGATCACATTGAGGTCCGTCTCGGCCAACTATTCAACCCACGACTGAACGAACGGGGCTACGGCATTCTTACTCTCACCCACTGGGATATGCGGACCGATATTATGTCCTATATGATCAACGATAGTCACAAGGTCATGGACTGGAAACCCGAAGAGGCTGCAGTTTTTTTCAGTCCAGACTTTATGCGCCGCCAGTGGTACCTCGACACCTCCATCAAGACTCAGGCCATGGTGTCTTATCCGGATGAATATTTTATGCGACCGGCCATTCAAGCCGAGAAATTCCCCGGCGAGCGCCCGATCCAACTTCCACCCGAACTTGCCGTACGGATCGAGGCCCAAAATGCAGCCGGGCGTCTTGTCTTCGAGGGCGGCGCCCCCCCCCCACATGTCGAGACAGCTGCGGAAGCAGAGGTTGAGATGACCGGTAAACGGACCGACTCGTCTGTCACTGCCTCCGCTGCTTCCACTGCCTCGAACCACTAGATCGCTTGCCTCTTCTTGCTCCGTTTTTCCTTGCCCTTACCGTTCGCATGGGATAGGCAACGGCCTATGCGAGTCCGCTACGGCATGGTGCATGGGAGATTTCAGCCATTTCACACAGGGCATCTACACTACACCCTCGCCGCGTTTAAGCGTAGCGAGAACCTTATCGTTGGTATCACGAACCCCGATCCGTCAGTGATCTGTGAAGAGGGCGCCGATGCCGACCGACATCGGCCCGAAGCAAATCCCTTTACCTTTTTTGAAAGGCAATGGATGATACACGCTGCGTTGGCAGAGGCTTGTCTTGATCTGAAGCGCGTGTTCATCGTGCCTTTTCCCATTCATCATCCAGACCGTTGGATTCATTACTGTCCAAAAGAGACTCTCCAGTTTATCCGTGTGTTTTCCGAATGGGAAAACGAGAAAGTTTCTCGCTTTCACCAGGCTGGATGGCGGGTCGAAGTCCTCGACGCGGGGACAACAAAAAAGGACAGCGGGAGCCAGGTCCGTGGTTTTTTAGCGCAAGGGGCAGGCTGGGAAGACCTCGTCCCACCGGGAGTCGCCAGCGTATTGTTGGAAATTGACGCGTCGGAACGACTCAAACGGCTCACGCAGCTCAGAACAGACTAAGGGGCTATCCGAATAACGGTTTTAAGGTGTCATGCTGAGCGTAGCGAACTATCTCAATTCCACGACAAGGGGATAGATTCTTCGTTTCGCTCCGAATGACGGAACCTGGCGTCTATGATTATTAGAATATAAATTAAATACCTACAATGTAACAAACTGTATGAACATCCTCTTCATCATTCTTGACGGTCTGGCTGATCGCCCGCAGCGCGCCTTGGGTGGACTAACCCCACTTGAGGCCGCCCAGACGCCGAATCTTGATCAGCTTGCCGTGCTTGGGACGACCGGTCTGTTGACCCCGCTGGCACCGGGAATCCCCCTCGAAAGTGAAACATCCCACTTTATTTTGTTTGGCTATTCTCTGAATCAATTCCCTGGACGGGCTGCTTTCGAAGCGATAGGTCGGGGTTTTGCGGTCCCGCCTGAGTCTGTCGTTTTGCTGGCGAGTTTTGCACAAACGACGCGCATCGCCCGGAAAGTACGCAGAGACGCTTTGTTATGGGAAAAACGACAGGACGGAGATGCTGAGGCGTGTGTTGTCCTGAGTGCAGACCTGGCTGCGTTTGAAACGCAAGGGATTATGTTTTCCCTCACCTCATGCGGACGCTGCGAAGCGATTCTCACTCTTACCGGTTATCCTAGTCGGGATATTACGGATGTCGATCCTCTTTATAACGATGCCTACGTTGTCCGCGCACAACCGTGGGGCGAATCCCCACACCCGCACAATGCACAACGCACCGCAACTGCGTTGAATGCCTATCTGGCATGGGTGTACCAGCGTCTGCAAGCACACCCGCTTAATCGAGACCGGCAAGCACGTGGCCTGTCTCCGATAAATTTTTTGCTGACCAAATGGGCGGCGGTGCGACCGGACGTCACACCGTTTCAGGAGCAGAACGGCCTGCGTGCGGCGAGTGTTGAAAACTATCCGCTCTACATCGGTATTGCCCGCGTATGTGGTATGACTTCTGTCTCAACAGGCCACAACCTGGACGTGGCTGAAGATTTTCAGAACAAGTTGAAGACGGCGGACAAGCTGTTTGAACAGGGCTACGAATTTGTGCATGTGCATGCCAAAGGGCCAGATGTGGCTGCGCATAAAAAAGACCCGATTGGTAAAATGAAAGCCATCCAGGCGCTGGATTCCGTGCTCGGTCCGGTTGTTGAGCGGGTCAAAAACCACTCCGATCTGCTTGTTGTTGTAACCGGTGATCATGCTACCCCGAGTAGCGGGAGGCTCATCCATTCTGGTGAAGCTATACCCATTCTCATTGCTGGAGGACCCAATGTCTTGTCTGATGATGTTTCCGTGTTTCACGAACGCACAGTCATGCAAGGCGGACTAGGACACATCCGTGGAAAGGATGTGATGCCGCTGCTGCTCAATCTGACGGACAGGGTGCGTTTACACGGCGTGCGGCATCAGAAAGAGGCCCGCCCCTATTGGCAATGGCAGCCTGAGCCGTTTGTGGTTGAAGAGTCCTAATGCCAACAGTTGCGGCGCAAACATTTCCCCGGCACGGCTCAGATCTCACGCGCGGCCGTACCAACCTCCTTACGCCGCTTCCAATCATGTAAATTGAAAGGTGCACTTGCAATATGTATGGTTTAATACCGAGACAAGTAGGATCCTCAGCGGTTCTAGAACTGACCAGCGCCGAAAAGCAGATCTTTCGCTTGCCGTTCCATCTGCTCTGGAGTGCTGCTTTCTTCTTGTAAGACCGCCAGTCCTCTCTGGACGGCAGGTCGCTCGCTCACGGCATCGTACCACCGCTTGAGGTGCGGATAGTCTTCCAGCTTCCGGCCTTGATTCTCGTGGTAGCGCAGCCACGGGTAGGTCGCCGTATCTGCGATAGAATAGTCGCCGGCTAAATACTCGACTTTTGCCAGACGTTTATCCACAACGCGGCATAGGAGGCTTGCTTCGTTGGTATACCGCTTGAATGCATAGTCGATCTTTTCCGGTAAATATAAGCGAAAGTGGTGTGCCTGGCCGAGCATGGGGCCGATACCGCCCATCTGAAACATCAGCCATGGGATGACTGTATAGCGTTTGGCCATATCTGTCGGCATGGACTGGCCGGTTTCTCTGCCAGGCAGAGTAGCATGGCTCCGGATTCGAACATGGCATACGTTTTGGGCTTTAGTCCATCCTGAGCTACCATGGCAGGCATTTTCTTATTAGGGCTGATCTTTAAGAACTCAGGCTCGGATTGCTCGTCTGTCAAAATATTAATCGGAATGACGTTGTACTCCAGATCGGTCTCTTCCAGAAAAATGTAAACCTTGTGCCCATTCGGCGTTGGCCAGGTGTACTGTTCTATCACGATACATATCCCCCCGGTAGATTGTGTTGCGTCGTAGTCTAACCGAGAGGGGCGTGCCTGTCGCTCTCATGCCTTCCTATGACCCCGCCTTGTCAGAATCCCCCGATATGTGAGAATACAGACGCTACGGTGTTGAAGCATGCAACATACCTCATAAAGAAAGGGATACGCTCATGACAGTGCCGTTGCGTTTTGGGACCTATGTTGAATTCCAGTGTCCTCCGGGCAAAGACCATGCGGAGCTGATTGAAGAAGTCATCGAGCTCGGAATCCATGCAGACCAAAATGGATTTTCGGTTTTTACGACGCTCGAACATCCCTTCTTTGAGCGGTTCGCCGTTAACCCCAACCCCCTCGCCCTCTACTGCACCCTGGCGGAGCGGACCAAGCAGATTCGCTTTCGAACCTTATGTCATACCCTGCCGCTGCATAATCCGATGATACTTGCGGGTGAGATTGCCGAAGCCGATATTTTGACTAAAGGTCGCATTGAGTGCGGTGTGGGGCGCGGTCATGCCTGGCTCAACGAGCCGGCCAATATTGTTATGGAAGAGAATCAAGAACGCTATGTAGAGGCCCTTGATATCTTGATTAAAGCTTGGACTGAAGAGCGTTTCTCGTATGACGGCAAGTACTACCAAGTCAAAGACCTGTCTGTTGTGCCTAAGCCCTACCAGAAGCCCCATCCCCAGATCTTCCAGGTTGGGACAAGTGCCAAATGGTTCAAAATGGCTGCCCAAAGAGAGTGGGGCGTGTGCATAGGTGGGCCGGCGCCAACGTCCGTTTTCCGTGAACCTGCCAAACTCTACCACCAGGCGTGTAAAGATGCTGGCAGGCCTCCGTATCTCGGCTGGGTGAAGGCTATCTATATTGACGAAGATGAGAAGACGGCTCTACGTGAGGCCGAACAGTCGGTACGGAATTTTGTTGACTTCAATGTATCGCCTATGGATTCCCTGGCCCGCAATACGGCCGAAGAAAAACAACGCCTGATCGATGCCGGCTATGGCTTTTATGCCGCAGACACTTTTCCCAGTTTGCGTAATTTGTCTTATCAAGAGCTTGTTGACGCGGGCATTGTCTTTGTGGGGTCGCCCCAAACGGTCGGGAAGCAGTTGCTCGATCTGTGGAAAGAATTTCGATTGGACGAAATGATTGTGATTAGCCACTACGGTGGTATCGCTAAAGACAGGGCGCTCAAAACGCAGGACCTGTTTGCCAAAAAAGTAATGCCTATGATTCTGGCTGAAGTCCGGAAGGAAAACGGCTAGCATTCGGCTGCTGTGTAGATTGCTGAAATCGAACGGGAGGAAATATGGCAGCAGCTATCTTTGATGTCAATAAGCGTTGGTCGGAAGAATACCCCGAGCTGGGGACCGATCCGGTGCCAACAGAACCGTGTATTTCTGCCGAATATTTTGAGCTGGAACGCGAACGCGTCTTCCGTAAAGTCTGGCTGTATGTCGGTCGTCAGGAAGAAATTCCCAATCCGGGCGACTATATGGTCCGTGATCTGAAAGCCTGCCGTACTTCGGTAATTTTTGTGCGAGGTGACGATGGGGAAATTCGTGGCTTCCATAATATATGCTCACACCGTGGCAATAAGCTCGCCCGGGATGAGGCTGGAAGCTGTCAGAACTTTTCGTGCAAATTCCATGGCTGGGTGTATAATACCGCAGGCCAATTAGTCGGCGTACCTGACGAAGAATTTTTCCACAATTTTGATAAAGCTGATAACGGACTCGTTCCAGTCGCAACCGCTCTGTGGCAAGGCTTCCTGTTTGCCAATGTTGATCCTCAGCCGTCTCAGTCGCTGGATGACTATTTGGGTGCATGGGGGAAGCGCATGAGTGGCTTTCCGTACGGAGAGCTAACCGCACGCTATGCCTATAAAACTGAGCTCAAGTGCAACTGGAAAGTCGCCTTAGACGCGTTTTCCGAAGGCTATCACGTGAATGTGATTCATGGCCAGTCCTATCCGGATACATTTACGGGCAAGAATAACTCTATGTGTCATCTGCCCGAAGTCCGCTTCTATGGGCCACATCGCTCGTGCATTGTGTATGGCAATCCAGATCACAAACCCAGCCCGGCGGCAGCAGCCGCCTACCGCTTTGGCGAAACGGTCACAAAGCGGTCCGGTTCTCAAGATCAGCTTCCCGCTGAGGTGAATCCTACCCGTAGCGCTGAATTTGGTTTTGACTTGGATGTGGTCTTTCCCAATCTGTTGCTGCATATTCTGCCTGGCATGTGGTTCACCCATCAGTTCTGGCCGTTGGCTGTAGATCGGACCCTCTGGGAAGGACGGGCCTACTGGCAACCGGCCAAAACCCCGGGCGAGCGTTTTGCCCAGGAATTCAATAACACGGTGCTGCGCAATGCCTGGCTGGAAGACACGGCTACGATGGAAGCCACCCAGGAGGCATTGTCCTCACGAGTCAAAACACATTTCCACCTCCAAGATCAAGAGATCTTGATTCGCCACAGCTATAAAGTGCTCGAAGAATACGTCGGCTTCTACACGGAAAACGGAAACGCCTAAGGAAAAGTCTATGGGTACAACACGTTTACCCAAGCCTTTTACTGACCTTGAAGTTTTTGTCGCGGATTGGTCACTCGCCACGCAGCGCGAACGCGAGCAAAAACGTGCGGCTAGCACGGCCGAAGAACTCAAGCTGGTGTACCAGATCCTGCTGCCCCGCTTAGACCCGATGCTGGAGTATCTTAACCAATACCTACTGGATAAGCTGCCCGCGGACGCCAAACGTCTCTTCTATCTGACGTTGTCTTTTGCCGAGATCGCACCCTTTGTTGAATGTTATAAGGGTGAACCGAGAGTCCTGAATAGTTTTGAAGAGACACGTTTTATTGCTGTCCATGCCGACCGGCTAGCGTAAAGACGGAGAGTGCAATGGCTGATGTTGACGTCCAAGAACTTGCCGTGCGAGTGAAGCGCTTAGAAGACATTGAGGCTATCAAACTCCTTGTCGTGCGCTACGCTCAAGGAGCAGACCGGGGCAATGATACCGCCATCATGGTCCCGTTGTTCGCGGATGATGGGGTGTGGGATGGTGGGGAACGTTTTGGTGTCCACACGGGAAAGGAAGCGATTCGTCAGTTTCTGTCTGAGTCCGGCTCGTTTATAGGCTGGACGCTGCATTATATGGTCTCGCCCGCAGTAGAAGTTGATCCTCATGGCAAAACGGCCAAAGCCTTTTGGTATTTGTGGGAGGCGGCGACCATGCCGAACGCGGAGACCGGAGAAGATGAGGCCTTTTGGATCGGCGGCACCTACGAGAGCGAACTGGCAAAACAGCACGACGGTGCGTGGAAGTTCTCACGAGTCGCGCTCAACCTCAAACTGCTGAGTTCTTACCAAGGAGGCTGGGCGAAAAAACAAATGCCTGACTAATGGACTTAAAATGGAGGGGAGAATTAAAACCATGAGTATCGAGCCTGCAGCATATATCTCGATTGACCGTTCCAAAACGCTCCAAGAAGAACGAACCTGCGGTCATAATCGTTGGCATCCTGACATTACACCCGCAGCCGAGGTTGAGCCCGGCCAAGTCATAGGGTTGGAAACGCGCGATGCCTTTGACGGCTTTATCAAACCAACCACCAGGGCGGAGGATTTACAGGGCGCCAATCTCGGCGTTGTGCATCCCCTCACCGGTCCGGTGTATGTGAAAGGTGCGGAGCCGGGCGATTTACTGGAGGTCTCGATTGTTGAAGTTGAGCCTCAGCCGTTTGGTTTCACGGTTCAACTCCCTGGATTTGGATTTTTGCGCGATGTATTTACCGAACCGTATATCGTCCGTTGGAGTATCGAAAACGGCTTTGCCACTTCGAATGATCTGCCTGGAGTGCGTATTCTTGGCGCACCGTTCATGGGTGTGATCGGTCTGGCCCCTTCGCACGAACTACTCGAGCAGATTAATCAACGCGAGGCGGATTTAGCCGAGCGCGGCGGCGTCCTCTTACTGCCGGAGGCAGAATTTGCAATTCCGACTGATGAAGGCATTGCGTCCAACGCTATGCGAACCATCGCTCCGCATGAGACGGGCGGCAATGTGGATATCAAGCAACTGACCAAAGGTACGACCATCCGTTTCCCGGTGTTTACACCGGGTGCGTTGTTCTCCGTCGGTGATGCACACTTTGCTCAAGGGGATGGCGAGAGCTGCGGCACTGCGGTTGAGATGGCGGCTACGTGTTATTGTTCGTTTAAGGTTCTCAAAGGACTGGCGGCAAAACACAATATTCGGGATATTCAGTTCTATCGCGAAGATTATTTTGCTGCGCCAGAGATGGCCGTTCCTAAGCGTTTTTTTGCAACAACGGGGCAGTCCTTTACCCGTGAAGGCGTTGCGCATTCAGAAGATGCTACGCTCGCCGCCCGGAACGCGCTGCTCAATATGATCGATCATCTGGTTGACGAGCGTGGCTATACGCGCCAACAGGCCTACGCCATCTCGAGCGTAGCCGTAGATCTCAAGGTCAGTGAACTCGTGGATGTACCCAACTTTCTCGTATCTGCATTTTTACCGCTCGATATTTTTGCTTGAGGAGGCCAGTCCCCTCGCCCCCTTCAAAGGGGGCGGGGGAGGGGTCTTTCGGCATCAGCAAGTACCATAGCAAGTAGAGCACTGCATGAAAAAAATTCGTCACGACTTCATGAAAACGGCCCGTGACCGAGCCAGGGCAGCCATTGAAGCCGGACAGACCCAAGAAGCGTTGAAGGCGGTCGATGATATTTGGGAAGAAGGTCGTCCGATCCACGATCTGTACGGCGACATGTCCGCCGTATTTCTCGACTACGTCAAAGAAAAACTGGGCGAAGAGGCGGTTGAGGAAGCCTGGCGCTATGTTGGCGAAAAACTATGGCGGCCTGTGCTAGAAGCCCATCGAGATAAAGATCCCGCGCTACTGGCTGAAACATATGCCATGTTTCTACGCTCTCACGGCTATGACTTTCTATGTGAAGAAGACGACGAGAAGTTCCTGTTCTCTCTGCACTACTGCCCGAGCGGAGGCCGGATGCTTCAGGAGGGCAAGGCCGAAACATC
>CAZBUD010000097.1:0-11141 GCA_964495015.1 uncultured Enterobacteriaceae bacterium
CAGCCCGATGAGAAATATGAACGGAATTACTCCATTGAACACTAAGAATTTACGTGTCATGTAAGTTTTCCTTCCCCCGTTCAAAACGCTCTTCCCCCTACCAAAATCACTGAAAATTGTAAAGGCGGCAAGCCCCGCCCAAAACATTGAGATAAAGATAAAAATAAGGTGCCTGGGTAGGCGCGGAACGCACCCCAACCCCCCCTAGAAGTCCAAAAGTATGTCCTTCAGCTGCCGACCTCCGTCAGCATCCCCTGTTTGAGCCGCAACGTCCGGTCCATAGCCGCAGCAACGGTTTCGTTATGCGTGACGACCACCATGGCAACACCCATGTCGTGATTCAGAGAGAGCAGAAGCCGCAAGACTCCTTCGCCCGTCTCCGGATCGAGGTTGCCGGTCGGCTCGTCAGCCAGTACCAGTCGGGGACCGAGGACTAAGGCACGGGCCACTGCCACCCGTTGCTGCTCTCCTCCAGACAGCTCTCCTGGCCGATGACTCAGACGGGCTGACAGGCCCACTCGAGCAAGCATCTCCGCCGCGCGGGTACGCGCCTCATCCTGGCTGAAACGCGCAATCAGGCCCGGCATCATCACATTTTCAAGCGCGCTGAAATCCGGAAGGAGATGGTGCAGCTGAAAAATAAAGCCAATGTCACGATTTCGTACAGCCACCAGTTCTAATTCGGGCAGGCTAAACAGGTCCTGATCATTAAGCAGCACGTGTCCCGCTGTCGGAGGGTCCAGGGTGCCCAGGATATGCAGCAAGGTGCTCTTGCCGACCCCTGACTCCCCGATAATCGCCACACGCTCGGCCGGACGAATAGTGAGGTCCAAGCCCGTCAGAACCCGGACAGCGTGCTCGCCCTCGCCATATTGTTTGTCAAGCTGCACGGCCTGAAGTAACACAGCGGTCATAATAATGTAGTCGCGCTTTACTCGTAGCGGATGACTTCCACCGGTGCTAAGCGGGCCGCCTGGCGCGCTGGATAAATAGTCGCCACCCAGCAAATCAACATGGACGACACCCAACCGGCGAGAAAATTTTCCAGATAGATTTTGACCGGCAGCGTAGACACATAGAAGACGTCTTTGGGCAGTTCGATGAATTCATACCGATCCAGCAGCCAGCAGCCGAGCCAGCCAAACAGGGTCCCCAGCAAAGTCCCGATGACGCCAATGACGAGCCCTTTATAGATAAAAATCCGACTAATGGCTCGACCCGGCGCTCCCATGGATTTGAGAACGGCGATATCTTTCCGCTTTTCCATAACGACCATAATCAGGGTAGCAACAATATTAAAAGCCGCGACGAGCACAATCAGCAACAAAACAATGAAGTACACCGTCTTTTCCAAGGCCAGCGCGGCAAAAAGGTTGCGGTTAATTTCCGTCCAGTCTCGGGCCGTGTACGGAAAGCCGAGTCTGGCTTCCAGCTCTCGCGCCACAGCCTGTGCCCGGTACACATCCCTCACCCTCACTTCAACGCCGGTCACTTGTTCGCCTAGTGTAAAAAAGCGTTGGGCATCCGCGAGCGCCATATACACCAGAGCGCTGTCGTATTCGGGCATGCCCGAATCAAACACACCCACAATAACAAAGCGCTTGAACTTGGGTACAAGGCCACCGACACCGGGAATCAGAGCCAGAGGAGAGATGACCTTAATCGGGTCGCCCACAGAGACACCGAGTTGACGAGCCATCTCATGGCCGACAAGCACCCCTGACAGTTGGACAGTGTGCACGGTCTCTTTGTCCTGAAAGCTGACTTCTTGTTTGCGGCCGAGCTGTCCGATCTCTCCATCAGACAGATAGGCAGCAATCTCCACTACCGCACTCGCGAGTGCAGGATCCACCCCCCGGACTACTACTCCGGAAACATTCTGGCCGGCACTCGCCATAACCTGACTATAGACAAAGGGTGCAGCCGCAACCACATCCGGTACCTGCCGGACTGCGTCCAGCACGTCTGCATAGCCATCGACCAGGCCTTGCAGGCTTGAAACCACCACATGTGGATTAAATCCCAGAATACGATCACGCAAGTCTTCCTCAAAACCGGTCATCACCGCCAGCACGATATTCAGTGTCATTACGCCGATCATGACCCCGATCATCGAGATCATGGTAATCAACGAGACAAACACCTCACGCCGTCTGGCTCGTAGATAGCGCAGGCTCAGAAACAGTTCGTATCGCACCGGGATTAACCAATAGCCAGTTTTCAGTGCACCAACGAGAGTACTACAGGAGACCTATGTACCAGGTGCCGCGACATACGTCCCAACCTCCTCACAACTCGGCCTCTACTTCTTCTCCGGTCGCATTTGCGGAAAAAGGATAACATCACGGATAGAAGGCGCATTGGTAAAGAGCATAACCAGCCGGTCGATCCCGACCCCTTCACCCGCCGCGGGCGGCATACCGTACTCCAAGGCGCGCACATAGTCCTCGTCCAAGGAGTGGGCTTCCGCGTCCCCGGCCTCACGGGCGCGCAGTTGTTCTTGAAAACGTTGGCGTTGATCATCAGGGTCGTTTAGCTCAGAAAACGCATTAGCGATTTCTCGACCTGCAATAAACAGCTCAAAACGATCCACAAAACGCGGGTCAACATCATTCCGACGGGCCAGTGGAGACACATCAAGCGGATAGCTGACAACAAATGTCGGTTGAATCAGATGCGGCTCAGCCAGTTCGCCAAACAGTTCCTCCAAGACCTTGCCGACCGGTGCAGTGGGCGGTAGATGAACACCGATTTCCTCGGCTTTGGCCCGTAGTACATCTTCATTTTCGACGTCTTCAGCAGCCATCCCGCCATATTCGCACACCGCCTCTTTCATGCCGATACGCCGCCACGGTGGTGTCAAGTCGATCTCATATTCCCCATACGTCAGCCACATCCCGCCGCTCATCTCTTGCGCCAGAAAAACAAACATTTCTTCGGTCAGAGCCATCATATGTTCGTCCGTCGCATACGCTTGGTAGAACTCTAGGGCGGTAAACTCCGGATTGTGCTTAGTCGAAATACCCTCATTGCGGAACAAACGACCAAGCTCGAAAACCCGCTCAAAGCCGCCTACAACAAGCCGTTTCAGATAGAGTTCTGGAGCTATGCGCATGTACAGATCGATATCCAGCGCCTGATGGTGAGTGACAAAGGGCTGGGCTAACGCGCCGCCAGCCATACTCTGCATCATCGGGGTCTCGACTTCGAGAAAGTCGCGCTCAATAAGGAAGTTCCGCAGCAACTGGATCAGCTGAGCCCGCTTCCGAAAGGTTTTCCGGACGTCTTCGTTCACGATCAGGTCAAGGTAGCGCTGACGGTAACGGGCCTCGATATCCTGCAGGCCATGCCATTTTTCCGGTAACGGCCGAAGCGCCTTGCTGAGCAGCCGTAACCCGGTTGTTTTGATGGTCAGCTCTCCTGTCCGAGTGCGAAAGATCGACCCCTCAACGCCCACTATATCTCCTACATCGAGTGTTTCTTTAAGCAGCGAGACGGCCTCCTGCGGACTCTCATCCTTGCGTATATACACTTGGATCTGCCCGCTCCGATCCTGGAGATGAAAAAAAGCAGCCTTGCCGAATTTGCGCAAAGAGATAATGCGGCCGGCTAAGGCAAACGTTTCGGTCTCGTTCTCTAACCCCTCGCCACTCACCTCGGCAAACCGTTCGATAAGAGCGTCCGCCGTCTGGGTCGGTGAAAAATCGTTCGGATAAATCGGCCCTCCACGGTCCTTCAGAGCCGCACGTTTCTGTTTGCGGGCGCGGACTTGCTCATTCTCTTGCATAGATCGGAGGTCTTAGCCCACATCGTCTATCGAGTCAACATAGAACACACATCTTCCCTGTGACTTTAACCTCTTAGAATAAAAAGTTCATGCAGAGCTTCAAATCATCTATTAATTTACTTATGCATGGATAAGGAGGTGGTGGTAGTGAGTGGGTCTCCCCTGTTTGTCGGAACGCGGGCTATTTTGTTATCCCTCCTTTCTTACTGCCGTGCTATGGCGCTTGCCCTCCCACCCTCAGCTGTGTACTCCCGCACCCAACCAATTCTGCAGAAACCGAAAGGGCAGCCCCCATTTTCGTCATCTGCAGTGATTGCCCAACGCGATATCTTCCATTCGGTCAAAGCACCGGACAGCCGAAGTTCTTCTGCTCAGGCAGTCTCAAGCGGACCGCCGAAACTATGGGGAACGGCCATACACGGTGGAGCCCCTGCATTCACCATTTTGGAAGACCAAAAAACGCCTTTCCAAGGTTTGCATCCGGAAGGTGAAGAAATCTCCCCCGGTGTCACCCTAGACAAGGTTGAGTGGGCTCGGGTGATTGTCAACCGGGACAGCCGCCCGGAAACGCTCCTTCTACCAACAGATGCCAAGCGGCCGTCTGACGCCAAGCCCCTGGTTTTACAGCGTTTGGAAATGCGGCAACCCCAGGCCGGTGGCATTCAACACGTCTCGGAGGACGCCTATCAGATCGACCGAAACGAGATCGAACACGCAATGGAGAATTTAGGCGACTTGTGCGCCAAGGTACACGCCATTCCGTATGCATCTGATGACGGAGCGGACAACGGCTTTCGTCTCTTTGCTATCAAAGCGAAGAGCTTGGTCGATCGGCTGCGTCTTAAGAACGGCGATATTGTCCGACGGGTGATTGGCGTTGATATTGCCGATCCTAGTACGGCGTTTTCCCTGCTCCGAGATCTGCCTGGCCTATCACAAGTCCGCGTTGACGTAGTGCGTAATCACCAGCCGATCACGCTGTCATACAAAATTCAGTGACTCATAAGCTATCGGCAACAGCACCACCCACGACGATCAGGACCATTCACTTGGCCAACACGCGCTTGGCCCGCTCATCCGTGGTGCGGAGTGGTGGCCAGCCTGATTTTAGTCATCACCGCGCTGTCACCGAGCCGAGTGGGCGATATCCGCGATCTCCATACCCCCCATAATCAGCATAGTCAGATTGATCTGATTGAGGTTGCACCCGTGCGGCATGAACCGAAGGCACAACGGTTATGCTCACGATTATAGACAGGAGGCGGAACAGGGCCTTGAACAGCATCTTGAACACGAGCTTGACCAAAACCGCGCAATGGAAACCGAAGATCTCAGACGGCTGGTGACCCGGCTCTTTCAGATCTGCAGACGTCTGGACAAGTTGGTCCGAAAGCTGGAAAAACTCTTGAGAGAGCGGCTCGAGTTTCTGGAATAGCGCGGCCGATGAGAATCGTGTCATAGGTGTGTCCGATAGGCAGAGTTAGTCGCCTAGTGCAAGCGTTCGCTTACGTCATACACATCGACATTGCCACCAAATTATTTACCTTTTTACACTTTCCCTTATGTTTTGCGGAGTTTACGAACATCGCCGATACGCAGGGTGAGACCGGTCCTATCAAAATACTCGAGCAGGGGAATCGCTGTTTTGCGGCTAATCCCAAGCAGATCGCGGAATGTGGCTGCTGAGATTTCTCCGTGGGCGGCCAGATGGCCGCTCAACGCGGCCTTTGCCTGGTCCAGAATAGACACACGCAGATAGAAGTCGGGGGTAATCTTCACAACGGCCCCGCGTGACTCCAGCACAGCCAAGAAGTCGTACAGTTGCTTGCGGGGCAGACGCAGATCTGCCTCTAATCCCTTCACGTCGGGTGGAGTCATCCCACCGTCTTGCAATGCGCGTTCAAGTCGCGCTGCAATATCCTGCTCTTCCAGGCTGAGCGAGACAGTGTGCGCAGGTAGACGCAGCACGCTTTCTTCACGCACAACCACCTCCTCGACAATCAGGCGTTCGGTCACGGCCCGAAAAATCTTGGGCGTCAGCGTGAACGGCAGCTGGTTCCGAATCGACTCCATTTCCATCCCGCGTGCCAACGGCGTCCGGGCATGAAAAGTGGCAAGCAGTTTCTCCACCTCAGCCGTCAGCAGTCGCCACTTTGTGACGACAGAATATGCCTCCGGACTCTGTCCATCAGGAAACGGCAAAATAGCCGCCTCTTGCCCAAGGAGGAAAACGATCTCTTCTTCTTGCGCATTCACACCGTGATAGATTTCTTCCACAGGAACGGCAAACTGTGGACAAATATCCAAGTAAGCCAGACAGGCCTGGAGCAAATCTGGTGTACTCAGTGCTTCCAGCCGTTCAGTCACCTGCATTTCAGCTTTCCGATGGCGTTGGGCAAAGGGATGTACCACCTCGCCACCACCCAGGGTTCCTTGCGCAGTTTGATTCCGAAGCACAAAGCGGTCGCCGCGCAACGCAACCAGAGGTTCGTCGGCTACGATCTGACACGGCGCTGTCGATTTGGACGGCAGGACCTTCCGCCCACCGAGCAGAATAATTTTACCGATGACTTCAGCCGTACCCAGATGGATGCGCACCCGCTCGTGACTCACAATCTCGCGACCTGCACCTGGTCGGATTTCAACCAAGGCATCAAAGCGTTTGGTGGAGAGAGAGAGCTTTGGGTGACACACCACATGGCCCCGAGCAACATTCCCTTTATCGAGCCCGACCACATTGAGCGCAACCCTTTGCCCACAGTGCGCTTCAGACACAGACTCGCCGTGGACGTGGAGCGAGCGGATACGGGCCTCTTTCCCTGACGGCAGCACCCGTACGGTCTCACCATCGCGAATAGTCCCAGCAATGGCCGTTCCGGTAATCACCACGCCTTGGCCTTTAAGCGTAAACACCCGGTCAACCGGCAGACGGAAATAGCCAGGCAAAGACGGCCGCGTATAGGTTTCAAGCTGCGCAACAATTTCGCGTTGTAAGTCATCGAGCCCCTGGCCCGTCACACAGGAAACGGGCAGAACGGGTGCGCCTTCAAAGACCGTATCAATGGTCAAAATTTCGATTTCTTCGCGCACCTCTTCAATCCGCTCGGGCTCCACCAGATCGGTTTTGGTAATCGCGAACAAGCCCTTCTGAACACCAAGGAGGTGCAAAAAATCAAAATGCTCTTCAGTCTGCGGCATTACCCCATCGTCTGCAGCAACCGTAAACAGCACCAGATCAATGCCTTGGGCACCAGCCAGCATATTGCGGATAAAGCGCTCATGGCCGGGTACATCGATAATCCCGGCCCGCTCCCCGTTAGGCAAATCCATATACGCAAAGCCTAGATCAATAGAGATACCACGTTCCTTTTCTTCTTTGAGCCGGTCGGTATCTTGGCCAGTCAACGCCTTGAGCAGCGAGGTTTTCCCGTGATCAATATGTCCGGCGGTTCCAATAATATGCGGCATACAATGCGCCTCCAGTAGGTCCGCATTGTGTCAAAAAGACGGGGGGAAAGAAATCCCTCAAGTACGACGGGAGGACTTTTGAATGCAAACGTTGAGGAAGGGAAACAGGTCGGATATTTGAGGACAACTTATCGAAGGGGAACCGATGGTGAAGTCTGCGTTCTTTACCCCACACTTGCCTGGTGCAGGACGGTCAGCAGTTGCTCGACTTTTGCCTGGTCTGTATTATGCCAGGGTAGCTATTCGACTATTTGGAGGTAGCGTACCTCCCCCCTCGCCGCGCCGACCAATATGTCCGCTTGTGGTCTCCAGAAGCGGACGAATTGTCCGATCCCGCGCGTATTGAGCAAGACGGATTGTCCCCAGTTGCCACGAGTCCCACTGGAGAGAAAGTTAAAGGAAAGGCGCAGGTAGTCGAGACCACGGTCAGTAAAGATAATCCAGCGACAGTTACCCACATTCGTTGCGCCATCCACAGGACTACCAGTGAGAGTACACTGCCCAGAGGTGGCGTCGCCCTGAACGGCTGGATCCGTCTGCAGCAGGTTAACTTCGAAAGTATTATTTTCTGAACTCCGCACCTCGTTACGCACGAAGGCTACCGTTGTAGTCACGCTGAGCGTCTCAGAAAACGGGGCGACACCAGTGGCAATCCCGGCACAGCCTAAGCCCAACAAACCACCAGGCGTTGTTGCCCCCAACACCCCGACTAGTATCGTCGCTCCAGTCGCGGTATCGCACTTGCGCAGTTCACCTCGGCCAGTATCAGCGTTGAATGCAAACAGATAACACGTGCCATCGATCTCGTCGAAGTCCATGCCTTGTGCAAAGTTCGCGTCAAACCCTAGCGGCCCAATAATGGTGCCAGCGCCCGTGGACTTATTGATTGACATCAGCGAGTCGTTGCTGATGTCATAACCGAAAAGCTGGCCAACGGGATCAAAGGCAATAGCGATGCTAGCAGGCGATCGGGTGATACGGCCGATACGGGTGGCCGTCCCCGTTACGGGGTTGATCGTATACAGGGAGGAGGTGGTGAGGTCAGTTGACGAGGCATAGAGTGTGCCATCCGTAGGGTCTGTGCCAAGCCCTGCAAATTCCTCCGGGCCAAAGGCCACGGTTGGCCCGATCGGGGTGACTGCTCCGGTGCTGGTATCCAGCGTAAAGAGGGTCGCAGCAGTGAGGCGTTCCAGAGCAAAGAGATTCGTAAACGTGGCCGTATTGGCAAAGTCACAGGCCCCGACGTCTTGCCCATTTGGCCCGATCGTTGGGCCGATTTCATTCAGTGTTTCTGGGGTATTCAGCACCAGGCTCACCAGGTCGCCGGTCGTAAATTCAGGACCAAAGGCCCTATCCGTCGCCAACGGAGCAACATTCGTCTCCAGATCCGTTGCCTTCGATGTATGCTCCAGCAGCATGTCGGCACAAGGCTGGGGAACCGGTCCTGCTGAGGTAGGAAGATTCTGGCACTCCGGCAGGAGTTGAGCACGAGCAGTGGCGGCAAAGACGCCGACTACGAGCAACACAACTACACACATACCGATCCGTTTCATTGCTTCTTTTCCTTCTCCGTCTGTCCGAAGCGATCACCAATAGTCTATCAATGCAAGTGGATCAAGTGGCCTATTGCAAAGAACTCTAGCTGTTGCAACCCCAAACTGGAAGGGTAAATAATGGTACTCTGCTAGGGTTTGATGCCGCTCAAGGTGAACGGGAGCAGGTATGTAAATTTGATGAGATAGGTATCAAACGCCTACCAATCCAGTCCATACTCCCCGAGCAATGCCTACGCCTGCTTTAGATTGGCGCGCACTGTAAAATGGGGATCGTAGGCACAGTAAAGTTTTACCGACAGTCCAAGCAGGCACGAACGAGCGCCGCTATTCCTGCTCTCAAATTTTTTAACACCAAATCGCTTTTCCGGCGTTTGTAGAAGTATCGTCCACATCCGTATTGCACAAAGGGGAGGCAATATGCCCAGACTTTTTCACACAACACTCATCCCATCCACGCTTATTCTTTTCATTATCGGTAGTTGCGGCACCTCAACGCAAAGCCTGCACGATGTTGCCAAAGAGGAGGTAGGGAAAGAGCAGAACCCTACTAAACATCGACAACTGTTTCCTCGATTGGCGGCTCAGCCCAAACCCATAGACCAATCAAAAAACAGAAAAGGACCCGTTGCTCGATCTGAGATGGCGGATATGGCTTAGGATGCCTCTGGCTCTGTCCCAATCAGGAGACACAAGGAAACCTGCAAAGTTCAAGGGCGCGCGCTGAGCCCGTATGTGGGATTCGGCGCTCCCCGTCCCCGCCCAATCGATCCCATCCGTCTTCCCACTGAGTCTACGGAACGCGAGAACTATTTAGTAGACTACTACCGCCGCCAGTCGAAACGGCAAGAAACGGATTGGGATACAGAGACAGAACCGTCAGCGGAATCGCCTTCAGCCGACACAGGCGAAGGACTTGAACATCAGGTGCAGATACGACAACAAGCGAGAGACCTGCATATATCAGACAGTTTTTTCTGAGCTACACCTGATCGATACCTGGGGTAGGAAATTTTTGCCGGGTGTTTTAGGAAGGAAAGGACCGTCGTGCCACTGCGCTTTTTTCCGCCTCATATGCTATGAACAGCCTGAAACAACTCAGTCACGAAGAAGCCGCCCGCACTACGCTGGACTTCTACGATCAGTCTGCCGAAGCATTCTGGAGCGGCACCCGCGATCATGACGTCAGCCAGAATCGGGCTGCCTTACTCGATCATCTGCACGGTCCAGGCCCGTACCACATCCTCGACTTTGGCTGCGGTCCGGGCCGTGATCTCAAGGTCTTTCGTGAACTGGGCCATATCGCTATTGGCCTCGATGGCGCTGAACGCTTTGTCAGCATGGCCAAACAGTACACGGGCTGCGAGGTGTGGCAGCAAAACTTTCTGCAGCTCGATCTCCCTGCCACATATTTTGATGGTGTTTTTGCCAATGCCGCGCTCTTTCATATTCCCAGTCAAGAACTCCCGCGCGTGCTGACGCAGCTGTGGGAAACGCTCAAGCCGGACGGCGTGCTGTTTAGCTCCAACCCGCGCGGCAACGATCACGAGGGCTGGCAAGATGGACGCTATGCGAGTTTTTATACGTTTGAGACCTGGCAGCGTTTGCTAATTGATGCCGCCTTCCAAGAAGTCACACATTATTATCGTCCGCCAGGACAGCCGCGACACCAACAGCCTTGGCTGGCAACAGTATGGCGGAAGGCGGCGGAATAGCGGCAGCTACTGATACCGTGTGTGGTTTGTTATGCAATGGCTATTCTGCAACTCGCGCAGGGAGAATGAACATGCACCAAAAACGATGGACTGGCTGCATTTGGGGTCTTGAGGGTCTCTTGTTGCTGCTCGGTCTGACAGGTCCGACCTGGGCGCAGGAGTCACAGAGAACGGTTGAGAGCTTTCTGGCCGAAAAGCGGAATGCCACCATGGCTACCATTCGAGAGGATGGGACATCCCAGCTCACGCCGGTGTGGTTTGTGTGGGACGGCGAACAGTTTTTGATCTCCATCACAAGCGAGCGCGCCAAGTATAAAAATCTGGCCCGTGACGCACGTATGAGCCTGTGTATCGACGATGTCACGGACTACGGCTACGTCACGGCAGAAGGCAAAGCCGAAATTAGGGAGAAGGACATTTGGGACGATACACGAAAAATCCTTGTCAAATACCGAGGCGAGGAAGGTGGGGACGCCTACCTCAAGACTATGAAAACACAGCAACGTGTTCTGGTTGTAATGAAACCCACCCGTATGGAGACGGTGGGCCTGGCGAAGAAGTAGGCAACCCCTATGACAGCGGTCGAATCGTTCCGCATTTCCAGCAGGCGGTGAATTG
>CAZBUD010000098.1:0-10976 GCA_964495015.1 uncultured Enterobacteriaceae bacterium
CGACGCGCCGCACGTCAACGCGATATCAAGCGGACGCTGCTTCGGGAGCCAGTGTGGCGTTGTGACGACCTCCTGGGTGCGCAGGACAAAGCGGCTAATCTCATCCCCAGACACAAGATCTTTCGCGCCCTGGATAAAATAGGTCGGCATGGCCTCTTGGCATAATTCAACAATGTGCGACGTATTTGACGAATTATATCCCCCGACAACAAGTCCGAGATCCGCACCATGCTCAATTAAGGCATAGGTGGCGTGTTGATTTTCATTCGTCGCATAGCACAACGTGTCTGACGTGTCGGCAAAAGCCACGTCTAACTCGTCCTGTCGGTAGCCGTCTCGTCCATATCTGTCAGCCAAGGCCTGACGCAAGACTTGCGCTACCTGTTTCGTTTCCCAGGCTAACATTGTTGTCTGATTCACTACGCCAATCCGTTTGAGATCTCGATCCGGATCGAACCCTTCGGAACACTTGTGGCCAAAGTATGCAAAGAATGCCTCACGATCCCGTGTCCCTCTCATAATGTCGGCTAAGATATGCGCTTCTTCCAAATTGCGCACGACGACAGTCGGAGCATCCTGGATGCTATGCGAAAAGGTTGCTCGGGTCTCCTCATGCGAGGCTTTGCCATGCACGACCACGGCATAGCCTCGTCTGCCGAGTTGTGCGCTGCGCTTCCAAACGCGTTCCACAAACGGGCAGGTCGTATTATGGGTATACGGATCAAGCCCACGCGCAGCCAGTGCTTCTTGCATCTCAACACTCGCGCCAAAGGCCGGTACAACCACAATATCGTCCGGCGTGAGTTCTTCCCAGCCGATTAAATGCTCACCCGTCGACGAAAAAATGAAACGTACCCCACGCTCCTGCAGATCCCGATTCACATCCGGGTTGTGGATCATTTCGCTGAGAAAGAAGACGCGCTGGTCAGCATGCTCTTTGAGCGTGCGGTAAGCAATCTCGACCGCATTTTCCACGCCGAAACAAAAGCCGAAATGGCGCGCAAGAATAAAACGGACCGGCCCGAAGTCGAGCACCGTGGGCGCGAGGTTCTGCTTCCTGGGATCTTGGAGTTGACGAAACTTTTTTACCTGAGAAATCATCGAGCTTTTGTAAAAAATCGGTATATCGAACTGTCGCGCCATGAAAGATCCTACTCCCAACACTAACCCGCCTCCACCATCGCGAACAAATCGCAAGCGAGTGGAATGTAGCGGGAATCGAGCCTTCTCCCCTAACAGATTGCCTATCCTGCCGCAATGTACAGCCGCTGGCCCTCAGCCCCTCTCCACTTCGTCAAAACTGTGCTTGTTCACGCCCAAGGGCTGTGGTACGGGGGTCTGTCCGGTGTTAACAAGACGATCTATTAGCGATTTATTTGAGGACAGTACATATGAAAACACGAGCTGCGGTTGCGTGGGATGCGGGCAAGCCGTTGGAACTTGAAGAAGTCGAGCTCCAAGGCCCGAAAAAGGGCGAAGTTTTGGTCCAGCTCAAGGCGACCGGCGTCTGCCATACGGATGCCTTCACTTTGTCGGGCGATGATCCGGAGGGTATCTTTCCAGCTATTCTCGGCCACGAAGGCGGAGGAATTGTTGTAGGAGTTGGTGCGGATGTCAGCAGCGTCAAACAAGACGACCACGTCATCCCGCTCTACACACCCGAGGACCCGAATTGTCCTTACATAAAATCCGGTAAGACCAACCTGTGTCAGACCATTCGTGCCACCCAGGGCCGTGGTATTATGCCAGATGAGACCAGCCGGTTTTCGCAAAACGGGAAAACGATTTACCACTATATGGGGACCAGCACGTTTAGCGAGTATACCGTGCTGCCCGAAATCAGCACTGCCGTTATCCAAAAAGACGCCCCGTTGGAGAAGGTCTGCTTGCTGGGTTGTGGGGTCACCACCGGCATAGGTGCGGTCAAGAATACGGCCAAAGTAGAACCCGGCAGTACGGTTGCCGTGTTTGGTTTGGGCGGTATTGGCCTAGCCGTCATTGTGGGAGCGGCAATGGCCAAAGCAGAACGTATTATTGCTATTGATACCAATTCCGGCAAGTTCGATCTCGCAAAAAAATTCGGAGCTACGGATGTCGTTAATCCCAAGGACAATGACACTCCCATCCAGGACGTCATTGTGGATATGACTGATGATGGAGTCGATTATTCCTTTGAGTGTATCGGCAACGTCCATACCATGCGCGCCGCGTTGGAGTGTTGTCACAAAGGCTGGGGAGAATCGACCATTATTGGCGTGGCCGGCGCAGGCCAAGAAATTGCGGTGCGTCCCTTTATGTTGGTCACTGGGCGGGTGTGGCGCGGCACGGCTTTTGGTGGAGTGAAAGGCCGATCCGAACTGCCCTGGTTTGTAGAAAGGGCGATGACGGGGGAGATTCCGCTCGACGATTTCATTACCCACACCATGCCACTGGATGAGATCAACACCGCCTTTGACCTGATGCATGCAGGCAAGAGCATTAGGTCTATTATTCACTATTAGTTCTTGTATTATTCGTGTTTCCGATGAACACCTCCGATCACACCACGAATCTGCTAGGAGTGGTCAACGATCTTGCTCCGCAGGTTCGCGCTTTGAGGGATCAGATTGAAACGCAGCGGCGACTGCCCCAAGCCCTGGTGGACGCAATGGCCCACGCAGGCTTATTCCGCATGTTGATTCCGCACGCCTTGGGCGGCCTTGAGGTCGATGTCACCACCCTCATCCGTGTCATTGAAGCTACAGCCGCCCTAGACGGTTCGGTGGGGTGGTCAACCATGATCGGCGCAACCGGAGGCATCACTAGCGGTTATCTCAATCAAGCCGTCGCTCAAGAAATTTATGGCAATGACCCCAACGTAGTCACGGCTGGAGCCATTGCTCCCCGTGGCAAGGCCGTGCCCGTTGAAAACGGGTATCACGTCACAGGCCGCTGGCCATTTAACAGCGGCTGCCAGTATTCCACCTGGCTCATGGGTAACTGCATTGTCGGTGCTTCCGATAGCCAACACCTGGACGCCAACGGCCGGCCTGAGATCAGAATGATGCTGTTCCCTGCCACTGAGGCCGAGATCATCGACACCTGGGCAGTCTCAGGACTGCGTGGCAGCGGCAGTCACGACATTGCCGTCCACGACCTCTTCGTCCCTCACGAAAGAACAACGGCCTTTGGGTTGGAATTACCCTCACAGCCGGGCCCGCTCTATGTGTTTCCAGCCTTTGGGTTGCTGGCGATCAGTGTTGCCAGCGTTGCGTTGGGTATCGCCCGGGGCAGCATGGACTGTCTTATGGAAGTCGCACGTCACAAGATCCCGACCGGTGGACGGCGTCATCTGAGCGAACGTCCCATGATACAGATACAAATTGCACAAGCACAGGCCCAGTTTCGCGCTGTGCGCGCACTGCTGTTGGACGTCGCACACGAGACCTGGGGCCTGCTGCTCGAGGGAGAAGAGGTCTCTCTTCACCAGCGCGCCCATATTCGGCTCGCAGCAAACCAAGTGGCAAGCGAATCCGCCAAGGTAGTCGACACGATGTATAATATGGCAGGCAGCAGCGCGATCTGGGACAGTAGCCCGCTGCAGCGTGCATTCCGCGATATCCACGTCCTGACCCAGCACGCAGTCGTCGCCCCACCCATCTACGAGCTTGCCGGACGGGTGTTATTTGACCTCAAGGCAGACACGGCAATGCTGTAAGCGAGCCTCCGGACAGTTTAGGAATATCCGGCTATGGGGCCGCGTTACGATTACGGCACGATCTTCTTGATCAGGCGCAGCCTGACCCGTGGATCGGCATACGAACCTTGCACCTGAAACGGCAGGGTTGTGAGTTGATCGGCGCTACGTGCTAGCAACTTGCCCGCTAACGGAACTTTTGCTACCATGCTAGTAATACCCCGTAACGGAACAACATTGGTGATGAAATCAATCGTCTTCTCGCGCAAGTCGCTGTGGCCGCGTGTGTCCAGGCGAACGGCTTCTCCAATAAAAGATAGATTGTCGGTTCTGAGGCTGCCCTGGTTCAATACCAGATCTCCGCTCAATGAGGAGAAAGCCAGCCCTGCCCGTGGCAGTTGCGGCAGTGAAAAACTGAAGATGCTCTGCAGACTCAGAGCAGACCACAATCGAACCAGGATCGGAATCCGTCGGGCGATCCCGTCCCGGACTTTGATGGACAACTGTCCATCCCATTCCTCTGGATCGTCCCAGTGTTCCCAATCAGAAATCTCGATTTCGCCCGTTCCGCTCAGGGTTCCAGAAATCGTGTCAGTCGGATGACCCAGTGCTTCAAAAAACGGACGGACAGCAACCTGGCTGAGCTGCGGCTCAAAGGATACGGCATGTGAGTCCAGCCAGAACGTCCCCTGCCCTGTCAGCTGACCTTGTGTCATATGGGCTTCCTGCACAGTGAAATCGACTTGGCGATGATGCCACCGACTGGCAGCTCGAATTTGGGTAGCTTCGAACGTCCCATAGTGCAGGCGCTCGCAGCGAACGTCGAGGTGAACCTCAGCATCTGCCTCTTTCTTGTTCGGATCCGCCTCTTTCTTGTTCGGATCCGCCTCTTTCTTGTTCGGGTCGTCAATAATTAATGCCGGCCCGAGATCGAGGTCGGTGCATTCGACTGCCACCCGCATGTCCAATGGTTCGAATCTGGCAATCTTGCCCTGGCCAGTCAGGCGGCCACCAGGGAGGCCGCCCTCCTCCACGACGAACCAGCCGGTCTGTCCGTGCCAGACGAATTCCCCTTTTTCCACGTCCAGCGGTTGCAGAAACGGAAGAAGCGTAAGTTGGACCTGATCCAGCACAATATTCCCCTGGGTTTCAGGCATGACCCGCTCCGGTTCAAACCGAAGGGTGACCGCTCCACTCAGTCGCCCGGACTGTGGACGGACCTGGAAGTCCGGGAGGAGGTGCATAAAATCTTGTACCCTAGCTACCGGAATGGTGACGTGTACGCTGCCACGACGTACCGCAGTCAGTGGGGCGCTCACCTGTCCTTCAACGAGTGCGACCGATTCACCTATCTTCAGACGAACATCCTCTAGTTCCATGCGGACGAGACTGTTCTTTTCCTGGGCCACGCGTACGATGCCATTGATGTCGGATACGGCGAGATCCCACTCCGGAAGTAGAAAACCAGCTTCGCGCCATTCCAACGTTCCAGCGTAAGACGCTTGCCCAGTCCTCCACATGGGGAGGCGCATACTCAGTTCGACCGCCGCATGCCCCGACGGACTGGTCATAACCTGAGAGAAGGCCTCTCGCTTCGCAGTCGGCAGAAAAGCCAACACGGACTCTAAATCATCGGCCAGGCTGAGGTCAGCCACAAACTGCACCGTCAGTGCAGACGGCTGCTTTGAGAACAGAGGCTGCCAGTCAACGCTCACGTTCGTCAGCGACGACGCGTGCCCGTACGCGCCCTCGAGCTTCGATACTTTGAGCTTGCCATCTTTCAAATACAGGTGACCCGCAGTGACCTTGCAGGGGATTTTGCGTTCCCCGATCTGAGCGGAAACCCGCTCAATGTCTCCTTCAAATGTCAACGACGCAAGACTAGCGGCGGGATCCCGCAACAAGCCTGCCACAGGAGCCAGGACAAACCAGGACGAAGTGCCCTCGGGGTTATCCCAGCTCAGCTGCGTAACCCCTATTTCTCCTTCATCCACTGTGAGATGGGTGCTCTGAGCCTGCCGAATAGTGACCAGGCCGGTCACTGCCGTTGTCGCATTTCCCCGCCCGATGTAATTGCCTGAAAAATCCAGTTGTGCCTCGGGCAAGTCCGCTCCGAGCCACTTACCCAGTGTCCGCGCGGCTACGTTCTGCAAGCGCACCTCGCCTTGCCACTCAACGCTGGACGAGTCCGCCGTACGATCCCACTGTGCAGCGTGAGAATGGAGGGTGAGTTGTCCGACGGTACCATTCGGCCCAAGGTCTGCGGTCAGATGCGCCTCCACGCCGTTTTCAGTATCAAAGGCAATTCGCATATGGGTGTGTGTCAGCGCAAACGGCCGCTCGGCCCCGGATTGGAGAAAGGAGATCTCGCCTTCGTCTAAGGTGATGTGTTGGATATCCATGTGTGGGGCAAACCATGCGTCAGACGGAGCAGCAGCACTGGCTTTTGCGGCTGCTCGCGCGAAGACACGCGCGACCGGAGACGAAAGGGTCGCTGCGCCCTCGGTAAGGGCCGTTGCGCCTTCTTTTTGGTAAAACTGTACCTGTGGTTTTATGCAGGTCAGCTGTCGGAAGAGCAGGCGCCCACGGAGCAGCGCTTTCATATCGAGTAGCACATCCACACGTTCCGCTATAAAAAACGGAACGCTACCTGCCGGCTCCTGCATGGTCACGGTCTTGAGCTGCACGCCGAGCCCCTTCCTAAAGGAAAGGGTGCTGGAAGCAATACCTACCTCTGCCGCAAGTAGGCCTTCCAGTTCCTGTTCAATGAACTCGACATAACCATGTTCAGACAAAAACCAGCCAACGAACAACAGCCCTCCAAGAACGACGGCGACCACGCTGACCACAAGCCTGCGGAATACACGCAGCAGCAGATGCGGCTTAGGCAGCGACAAAGCGTGGCTAGACGTGACAGAACGTGCCATACCTGCTGCTACTCCGTGGGGCCGAGCGAGGAGGCATTCGGCACAAAATCTACGAAACGCTGGATCGTCTGAAAATATCTCTGCCCACCATCCTCATATAAACCGCTATGCCCGCCGCCGGAGACCTCGTAAAAACGTTTCGGCTGAGGCGCGGCGTTGTACAGCTCTTGGCCCTGCTGAAACGGAACGGTTTCGTCCTGCTTGCCATGCATAATCAGCACCGGAACAGTGAGCTGCGTTATCAAGCGCGCGGAATTCAAGTCATCTTTGACAATAAACGCAAGTGGCGGTAGGACAATACGGCCCATAGCATGAAGTGAATAAAATGGAGCTTCCAGTATGATCCGATCAGGTGGTATCGCACGTGGTGCTATTCCCTCCCCTGGTGCAGCCGCACCAGGGGCAACCGCCAGCGAGATGACCACCGCACATCCCAAGGATTCCCCGAAAAATACTACCCGTCTTCCCTGCGCCCAGCCACGCTCTTGTATCAATCGGGCTGCAGCCCTACCGTCCGCCAGGATACCGTGAATCGACGGACTGCCCTGGCTCAGGCCATAACCCTGATAATCGAATAAGAGGTGGCTGCCGCCAACCTGATCATGCATCATACGTACGTGCTCTAATCTGGTACGTATATTTCCGGCGTTACCGTGAAACCAGATAAAGACAATCTCGCCCGGGCCAGGGATATACCAGCCATGTAAAAGCGTGTCATCCTGCCCACCAAAACGCACGTCTTCGTAGGCGAGTCCATAGTCTGCAGGTGTAGCATCAACTACTGTACTTGGGTGGAAAAGCAAAGCGTTCTTGAACCACTCAATAGGGGCACTGAGAAAAGTGGCAAAAAGTGCCCCCCAGCCAACCACAACGTGTTTCATTCCCAAGTCCGTTCCATTATCCAACTGCCTTGGCTTGACAATGCAACCGGGCCCACTCTCTAATGGCGCCGCGTAACAAAGTAAGGGACAAGGTCTTTGTTACATCAATTTTCTCTACAGCAAGAGGATGCTCTATGTCCGATAAAGTCATCATCGAAGTCCGCATTAACGAATACACCATGCGGGATGTCAATCCCAACGTTCCCTACAGTCCGGCAGAAATTGCGACCCAAGCGCTTGAGTGTTGGCGCGAGGGCGCATCCGTCATTCATTACCATGCCCGCGATCCACAGACAGGGGCGCCAGCGTCCGATCCTCAGCTCTACGCGGATACTGTGCATCGTATCAAAGATAAGAGTGATCTCATTACTATGCCGACGCTGGGCGCGTGGTGGATGCCGTCGCCCGAGGTCCGCATTGCCCATATTGTCGAGATGGCCAAAGACCCCATGACCAAGCCAGAATTGGGCCCAATCGATATGACAACGAGCAATGTCGACCTATTCGACCCTGAGCACAAGCAGTTTGAGACCAACGAAACGGTCTATGTGAACACCACCAAGACGTGGCAGTTCTTTGCCGAGACCATGAAGGCCGCGGGGGTAAAACCCATCCAAGCCCTGTGGCATATCGGCTCAGTGCGCGCAACGCAGGCGTTCGTAGAAATGGGGCTTTTTGAGGAGCCGCTGTATTGCGAGGCCGTGCTGACCGAGGGCGGCATGCTGGCCGGGCATCCCGGCACCGTGCAGGGCCTGCAGGCCCTGCTGGACTTCTTTCCCCAAAATGCAAATTGGCAGTGGTCAGTGATGTCGTACGGAGGCAATATCTTTCCTATTGCGGCAGCGGCTATGGAACGCGGTGGGCATGTTTCGATCGGTCTGGGCGACTACCCTTATCCTGAACTAGAATATCCCACAAACGCGGGTCTCGTCACACGGATCGCCCAACTCGCACGCGATATGGGCCGTGAGATTGCAACCCCGGCGGAGGCGCGGGAGCTGTTAGGAATAGGCGAGTAGGGGCAGGATCACCCGTAGGCCACGTTCCTCCCCTATGTTTTATTCGCCTTACCTGTCCGTTTTATCCCGAGCTGATACAACCCTCTGCGGCCTTCTAATAAATCGCGCTGAGCTGGGCCCTCTTCCGGACTGTCCTGACCACTCATAAAACGATAGCTGGCCAAGACAAACTCATCAACTTTGTCCTCGTCCATCAACGCCTCCGGGCTCAGGGCAAGGTACTCACGCATGACTAAGTCCCCACCGTAGGGATGAAAAAGATCGCCCGCGCGGCTGGCACACCCGGCTACCAGCTGCATGCCCGGGAGTTTCAACGCTAGGTCTTCGCCCAAGAGAAACGAAAACGGATTGCCTTCCGCATAGTAACAAAACCCGCCGAACATCCGCCGCTGTGTTATCCCATCCAGGCCCAACCGGGCAATTGCCTCATCCATGGTCAACTGATGACGTGGTGGGGGACGTTTTGTCCGTTTTGTTTTGGGTGTAGAAGCTTTGCGAGCCATGTCTCAGAATAGCGTTTACTCTGCCTACAACAGGACAGGTGAGCTATTTGATTCTAACATCGTTCCAGGTGCTGGCATCAGACCCAGTGCCACCAATGTCCACAGCAGAATAATGCCACACACGATGCCTATGACCACGACACTCCAATACGAAGCTATTTCCCCGCCTTGTTCGAGATGGAGGGCAATAGCCCGGCCCTGGAGACGAGCAGCCAGGAAATACATGATAAATACCTGCAAGCCAACCAGCATGGCCTCAACCAGACGCATTTCTTGAGGAATCAGTCGTCCAAAGAACAGCGATCCGACGGTCAGTATCGCAGTCCAGAGTAAGATGTCCCGGGCGACATTCGGCTGCGACAATCTCCGGCAGTTGATAGACATCACAACCCCCCCGGCAAGCGGAGAGCCGAGGAAGGTTGCCAATACAACCGCCCAGACGGAGTAGAGTTGCCCCTGGGAATTGCTAGTCATGCGGCGTGGCAAATCAGTCGGCGGCATAGGTCCTTTCGTTGGGAAACTGTTCTTCGGTTTTCATAAGCTGTAGAACTTCCCGTTCCAGTCGATAAATCAATCCGAGGCTAGCGTTTGCATCAAGACAATTCAAGCAACACAAGTGGGCCGAGTCTCTGTCAGCCGCATCGCAGCCAACGCCTGTGACACACTTATTGTATACTGCACCGGCGGCCTCCAGATGAAAACGCGCATTGTCACATCCGCATTTGTGCTAATTTTTGGGGTCCTCATCTGGAGTGCCCCGACAGTTGCACAGGGGACCGTTCACAAATGGATCGATAGCGATGGCAAGCACCATTATTCCAATACACCCACGGATGAGGCCCGCTCTATTGACACCGAACTCCCGCCCGCCACAAGCTTTGGCACTCCCGCAGCTTCGCCGTCACCTATTGCCGCAGTCTCACCTTCAGGAACACCGCCCTCGGATGAGGCCCAAGCACGCGCCCAGGGTATGGAAGCGGACAGCGTTGACCCGGAGAGGTATGGTGCGGAAACAGGTGAAGGAGAATTTGAGGAGGCCACATGGGAAGAGGACTTTGCCCTTGGTAAAGACGGAACATTAGGCACAGTCGAGGGCAATGAACCGCCGCTTGACGATTACTAAACCCAGCAACGAGCTGAACAGGCGAAATCTCTCCTCCACCTCGCTACTCGCCACTTGAGAACGTTCCCGCTCAGGTCTGGTCGAAGACGCACAAGAGCGCTAAGATCGAGTCACGTCACACTGTGGTGTTGATCAACAGGCGTGATAGACACAGGGGGGGGGAGTGCACAATGAGCGCTTTAGATCATATCAAAATTTTGGATCTGACTCAGTTTGAAGCAGGGCCATCATGCACCGAGATTCTAGCCTTTCTTGGCGCGGACGTTGTCAAAGTAGAGCCGCCGAAGAGAGGCGATCAAGGGCGCTACCTCATCACTGATAAACCCGGCCTCGACTCCCCCTACTTTTTGCTGCTGAACGCCAGTAAGAAGAGCATCACTATAAATCTCAAAAGCGAAAAAGGGCTGGAGCTCTTTAAGCAGCTCGTCCCGCACTTTGACGTCCTGGTCGAAAACTACGGGCCTGGGGCCATCGCGAAGTTGGGTCTAGGTTACGACGTTGTGTCAGCAATCAATCCACGCCTCATTTACGCCCAGGTGAAAGGCTTTGGAACCTACGGTCCCTACTCCGGTTTTAAGAGCTTTGACATGATCGCCCAGGCAACAGGTGGGGCAATGAGCGTGACAGGCACGGCAGATACACCACCGCTGCGGCCCGGCCCGACGATAGGCGATACCGGGACCGGCATTCATTGCGCGGTCGGCATCCTGTCTGCCCTCTTGCAGCGCGAAAAGACCGGGAAAGGCCAGCGGCTTGAGGTCGCGATGCAGGATGCCGTGGTGAACCTGACCCGTATCGGCATGATGGGCCATTACTACGGGACCGTTCCTGCCCAGCGGACGGGGAA
>CAZBUD010000099.1:0-1272 GCA_964495015.1 uncultured Enterobacteriaceae bacterium
TGTGCCGAAGCGGCGTCTGCGGGCAGTGTGAGACCGACGTGCTCGAAGTCGAGGGCGAACTTATCCACAACGACCACTGGCTCTCGGACGAGGAAAAGGAGAGCGGCAGGAAGATCATGCCCTGCGTATCACGGGCGCGCTGCTCGCGTCTCGTGCTGGACCGTTGAGGCGCAGCGACGAAGGAAATGATGACTATGCCAATCGCGTTCAAGCCGGAAGAAACCTTCCGTAATGACTTTAATTATTGCAACAGTCCGGAGGCGATTCGCCGCTTCCCGTTCCCGTTCACCGATGACACCTACATGTACTCGGTGAACATCGAGGCGCACAAAGCAGGCCCTAAGGACACCTGCTACGAGTTTCCGATCGACATCGATGAGCATTATGTCGCAGAATGCCGTGAGCGTACCATTTGCCTTGAGACTACACAGAGTCGGTATTTGGCTCTGCCGCACATGATGCTGGCCCAGTGGGACGTGCTCGAGTTGATCATGACCAGCTTGTCGCGTGACTATCCCGCGCACTTCAGCCTCCAGCGCCGGGGCACACGCTGGCACTGGATCAACCGCCCACTCGGCGTCAAAAACGAATTCACGTTCGGCGATCCATCGACCCTGCCGTACGAACCGCTCGAATACATCACCCGCCAGGCGCAGGGGGACTGGTGCGTGCTCGACCAGCGTGATGGCACCTTGTGGATGGACGCCGGCATGGTGACCACACAGGCGGACTGGTCGCTCGACTTCGATCTCGGCATGAACTTTATTGAGTGGCACGGTCCAGTACCGCTGGCGCACGAGACGGGGGTGTTCGACCGCGCTCTGAAGTTACTGATGAATTTGCGGCTCAACGACCCAGTGCGTCGGCTCAACTGGACTATGACGATCCACTCTCGCCTCGACACCTCTCCCGAGCAGTACCCGTACTGGGGCCAGGACCGCAGCACTGTGACGCTTCAGAACGCAGGTGAACTAGTCCACCTGCGCGTCGAGCTCCAGGGCCTGTGGCGGTTGCCGCGCAGTAACGCCATCGTATTCAGCATTCGCTGCTATCTCATCAGCATGCAGGAACTAGTCACGATCCCGAAGTGGGCGCGGCGTACGCACCGTGTGCTGAAAGAACTGCACCCAACGCTCATCGATTACAAGGGCCTCACGCGCTACCGCAGCACGGCCGTTGCGTGGCTCTCGAAGTACGATGACGGTGCCCCGACAACGCCGGGTACCTTGCCGGAGTAACAACCAACTCAGCAGAGGGGTGAACTATGAGTTG
>CAZBUD010000099.1:1282-10334 GCA_964495015.1 uncultured Enterobacteriaceae bacterium
GCCATCTCTACAGCCACCAGCCAATTCAAGACTGAAACGAAGCGAAGAGAGGAGTCGCTAACTTATTGACCTAGAGGGAGAAAAGGAGTGGAGCCGATCAGAATTGAACTCATGACCTCTAGAGTGCGATTTCATTACACAAATAATAAAATCAATGACTTAGTGGACTTAGGCATGCAGGATCGCGCATAATGCAGCACGATCCGTACCCTATTTGTAACCAACAAATTGTGATATTTGTGGATCTCAAAGCCGCAAAAGCCACGACCCCTCTCGGTTGACAATCCCATTAGTGAGCTCTTCCGGGTGGGCCGGCGCTTGAGGAAAGCTGGTTGGCTGTGCAGGACAACTATGATTTGTGGCGGACAAGAAAAACGACAGATATCTCACAGGTCCAAAGAGTGGAGTTTGAAGCAGGGTAACAAAGAGAAAGAGGGGCAAGGAATTCTATGTCATTAAGCCATGGCCGTCACTATCTAGCCATTCCGGGCCCTTCGGTGATTCCCGACCGCGTCCTGCAAGCGATGCACCAAGCTGCACCGAATATCTATGAGGGTGCCCTGCACGAAATGGTGAAAGACATGATTCCGGACTTGAATCGGGTGGCCAAGAGTTCCGGGGAAGTCGCCATCTATGTCGCCAACGGGCACGGCACCTGGGAGGCGGCCCTGACCAACATCCTCTCGCGCGGGGACAGGGTGCTTGCCCTGGCTACGGGAAGCTTCGCCATCTTCTGGGCCCACATGGCGGAACGGCTTGGGGTGGAAGTCGACCTAATAGATTTCGGCAAATCGGCTCCGGTGGACCTCGATCAGGTAGCGGCCAAGCTGAAAGCCGATTCGAACCATAGCTACAAAGCGATTATGGTCGTGCAGACGGACACGGCCAGCTCGGTCAGAAATGACCTCGCCGCCCTGGGCGAGTGCATCCGTTCCTGCCGGCACCCGGCCTTGTTCATGGTCGATTCTATGGCTAGCTTGGCCTGTGAACCCTTTGAAATGGATAGCTGGGGCGTAGACCTGATGGTGGCGGGCAGTCAGAAGGGCCTCATGACTCCGCCGGGACTGGGTTTCATGTTTTTCAACCAGCAGGTGATCGACGCGCGTAAGAAGGCGGACCTGGTGACTCCGTACTGGGATCTGCGTCCGCGAATCCACCCGGAAGTGTTTTATCATTACTTTTTCGGCACTGCCCCGACTCACCATCTTTTTGGACTGCGTGAAGCTTTGACCATGCTGCTGGAAGAAGAAGGACTCGAAGCAGCCTGGGACAGGCATGCGAAACTCAGCCGAGCGGTCTGGGCTGCATTCGACGCGTGGGGAGAGGGCAGTTCCATTCGTCTCAACATGAACGACCCAAAAGACCGTTCGCACTCGGTCACTGCTGCTTCCATGGATGCTCCTCATGCCACCGAACTGAGACGCTGGACCGAAAAAAGTCTGGGGTGACCCTGGGCATTGGACTGGGCATGGCGGAACCTTCCGACCCCGCTTACCATGGATTCTTTCGGGTCGCCCACATGGGTCATGTGAATGCGCACATGACCTTGGGCATGCTGGCGGTGATCGACGCAGGTCTGAAAGCGCTACACATCCCCCATGGCGAAGGGGCCGTCGAAGCGGCGAGCCGTGTCGTTAGCCAAGCGTAGTTGAGAACCTGTGACAATTTGATTTACGCTCTTTCCTGTTCTGGGTACTCTGGCAACATCTCTATTTCCAAGTCAGAAAGGGCTCATTGCAGCTTTATTAATCTTACCGGTGAACGAGGCTCACTCGTCTCAGACCCCCGTCCAAGACTTCCCAAGTCCGCTCCTCTAAATCCCCCCTATTAGCGGTCGACTAGTCTCGAATCTTAATCGAGATGAAGACCAAACACTTGCTTGCATCTGTGATGTCCGCCGCGCTGGGACGTCCATCGGCGTTTGCAACATGGCGGGACGTGACAACAGGACTGGAAGGAGCTTAAGGGGACGTTTTATTCAGAGTAACACTCAGTGAAATTCGCTATCAGGCTCGATAACTTGACGCGCCAGCCACCTAGCTATCGTGTGAGAGACGGTCCATTCCATTAAAGCCTCCCCCAGCTGACGACCCAATAGGCGACGGTCACACCGCCAGCATCGCGTCGAAGCCCTTCCAGAAAAAATGCGCCATCGTCTGCGCTTCCGCCAGAAACTCCTCTTCGCGCCCGGTGCCTGTTACGAAATGATCGATCGTACGATGGCCCGCTTCGCCATGCTCCTTGTCGGCCTCGTAGTGGACCGTGAAGAAGCGCAGGTGCTCCAAGCCAATACCGTAATGCCTCTCCATCCCTTTCCAGAGCATCCGATAAGCCTCGACCTCGATCTCTTCCATCAGGCCAATCGCACCGATGAACTGCGGCTTGAGACGCAGGAGGCGATACATACACCCATTGAAGGCCATGGCATCGGATGAGGCAACCGCCTTCATCAGTTGGGGTTTGGGCAGTCCCAGACCTCCCTCCCACAACTCGAAGAGCAGGTCACAGTGCCCAGCCGAGTTGCTGTAGATGCCGAGCGCCTCTTCAGCGAAACTTTTTGCCGCGCCTCGCGCCGCTGAGCCAGGTTCGATCTCCTGCATCCGGAGAAACACGCTGGCAGAGAGCGGCGCCGAGTCGCGAACGGTCATTTCGTAGTGCTGGATGGGGTAGCCTTTGAGCTGTTTGCGGGTCGCCTTGCCTTGATTAACCAGCTTTACGTACGGATGCTGGTCAAGCCGATGCTCAGCAACGATCTTGTTGATCTCATTGTGAAACGTCGCTTTGTCCATTATCGCACCTCCTTGCCGTAGCGCGGAATTAGGGACAACGCTACCAAAAGTTTTCCGCACGAACAAGTTTAACAGTCCTGCCGTTGGCAAAGGGCTGTTGAAGCCTAAGAAAGTCAGAAAGGCTGGAGAGATCACGTTTCTGAAGGGTAAAGACCAAGGGGATGTCCGGCGCATGTACGCGATTGGCAAGCGGACTACTTGAGCGGGCTAGGGCGTCGCGTGGATACGAGCCGACAGCTCACTGACAAGTTGTCCGCGCTGCGGCGAGAACGAAAGCAGGAGACCTTAAAGCAGGGGTGGGGGGAAGTCGCCCTGGATATTTACGAATAGCAGGGGAATCACATAGACCCGGACGACTTCCGGAATCGAGTCTGGCCAAAGCTCCTAGCCAAGGCTGGCCTCCGAAGAGTCCGCATCCATGACCTGCGCCACACCTTCGCTTCCGCCCTTATCCAGAACAACGAGTCCTTAGCGTACGTGAAGGAACAACTCGGCCACCCTTCCATTCAGGTAACGGTCGATATCTACGGACATCTTATGCCCGGCGGAAACAAGGCGGCAGTGGACAAGCTGGACGACAAAATGCCCACCCTCGTGCAACCACCCGCAACCCTACCGCAACCTGGGAATAACCGGGCAAGTTAAAAACCTCGTGAGTTATTGAAAAGAAAAGTGGAGCCGATGAGAATTGAACTCACGACCTCTAGAGTGCGATTCTAGCGCTCTCCCAACTGAGCTACGGCCCCACACGAAGGTTGTCTGGCAGGTAAAAAGAGCGAGGAAATCTCCCCGAAATGAATGCCGTCAGGCTAGCAGCCACCTCTATTCTTTGCAAGGGTGAGAATACCTCATGACCTCTAGCATACGGTTCCAGCGCTCCGTGTCGGTCGAGTGGTTTTTCGTAGGTTACACGAGTCCCACAGACAAGTAGGTGAGCACCCCGCGCAGCCCGGTGGCATCGAAGCGGGCATTGATCTTAGAGCGGAAAATGAAGTGATAAAAGCCATCCTCGGATTTGGCCTCTTCTGGAGGATTCTCATCCCAAGCGCCTTGTTGGCACGCGTCAAGCAGACTTTCATCTACCGCGTAACTGCCGGACCGTGTATGAAACGTGAGTCCTCGCAGCACGCCTTTCCCGTCCAATTTGGCTTGGATTTGAACTGGACTGCTTGCGGCGACAACATCGTCGACTTGCAGATTTCGACGCTGGTAAATTAGCAGGTTTTGAAAAACACGCTGGGCGACACGGCGAACGAATGGAGCAAAACGGCTCGCCTTTGTATTCAGAAAGGTCAGATTGCCTTTACGGACATCAGGCAGATGATCCAGCGTTCCGCGTGGTCCCGGCATAGTGAGAAAATTCTCGCGGGCTGGCGGCGGAGCCATGGCAAGGAGCTCATTACCGCTCGGGGGTTGACGATTCGCTGCTTCATCCTCGGCATCGCTATCCGTTAGCCAGCCTTTTGCCAATAGATCATCCGGACGGGCAAAAAGCTGGGGTTTGGCTTTTCGGGCCTGTGGGTTTCCCGTGGTCTGCGAGCGTTTTTGCTTGGCCACTTCAAGCGCTTCCTCTAGAAGGTTTTTAACCGGCGGTTTACGGGGGAGTTTCTCGAGCAGGGTATTCAGGGCCAGTTGAGTCGGTTGCTCTTGTTGAATTTTATTAGGGTCGGGTTTTTCTGGTGTCTGCTGCTTTTTCTCCTCCAGTGGTTTGGTCAGGGGGGTGCCGATCGCGACGGTTTGTTCTTTTACCGCGGTATTGCGGTCGCTCAGCAGACGTGTCTTTTCCGGAACTTGGTCATTGACCTCATCTGGCACGCTAACGATCTGTTCCTCTGGGACTGCTGGAATTGGCTTGTCTTCTTCTTCGGGCTGCTCTTCCGGAGGTGGCTGCTCTTTGGTCTGCGGCTGGACTTGGGCTACTTGTGGTGGAGCTACGGCTTCCGGCGGGAGAAGCTCGACCTCGGTGAGTTGCTCTTGTAAGGGTCCTGCCGTGCGTTTGAACTGTGGCCAAACGAGTAAAAGTATAAAGTGCAGGATAAGAGAGACGATGAGAAAGCGGGCAAGCGGGTCCTGTGGATCGCGCTGGGCAGGGCGAGGCAGCGTTGAAGCCATAACCGACATCGGGGCATTCTAGCTGTCAGGTGGAGAGGCCGCAAGGAAACGTCGGTATGCCGCCGCAGCCTTGCTTGGCGGTGTACACCAGCTTATAGTGAAAAACACGATGTTTGGTCTTGGCGTAGGGGAACTCCTCATCATATTGGTTATTGTCCTGATCATTTTTGGGGCAGGAAAATTGCCGGAAATAGGCGAGGGCCTTGGAAAGGGGATTCGCAGCTTTCGGAAAGCGGTGAAAACACCGGACGAGATTGATGTCACTCCCGAGCAGGAATCCGAAAAAGACTTCGACGAAAAATCTCAGTAAGACTGTCCAAACTGGGCGGCAATCACCCGGCTACTAAACTCTGCGATCTGCGATGGAGGGTCGGTAAAGGTAATCAGAAAATCGACGGCCTCCCCGGCCGGAACACGAAACTGTTTTGGTGGCATAAGACTCTGCAAGATATTCACCTCGCGCCGGGTGAGACTCTCAAGCACTTCTGGCGCGGTCTCGGTTCCACAGAAGATCATCCGTCGTCCCAATACTTGTCCATTTGCATGCAGTAGTGTGCCTTCGATTTGGATGCTCTGTGCTCGTATGCCAGCCTGATTTCTTGCCCTGCCGGCAATGGCAAAGATCCGCTGCTTGTCTTTCGTGAGCCAAAATCCACCGCGCATTTTTGTTAAGGCAATATGTCTGGCTGAGGGGCGTTCTGCGTCGAGCATGCGGCCTAATACGGGAACGTGGGAGAGGGTGGTTGCCGTGGTTTCTAGATAGGAGATGGCCAGAAAAGTGAATGCTGCATATCCTGATACGACAAGGCCGAGCAGCAGTATGAACAGCTTCAATGAGAAGACCATTTCTTGCGGAGCTGCAGGAGGAAGCTGGGAAAGTTCAATCCGACCTTCGTCTTCCTCGGCGCCCTCGAAAAATGGAGCGTTCGAAGACGAAAATTCCCGGAGCCGCGACTCTTGTCCTAGGTCTGTCTCAGTCACGGTGTCTGAAGCATTAGCCGCAGCGTTAGAGTCGGCCCACTCTTCATGAGCTGGCAGCGAGTCAACGGCCAGGCTGGAAGGCACGGGGGGAGTGATAGGGGAATCACTGGCGGGATCTTGGCCGGAAGCCTCGGCTTCATGCTCGGAGCCTTGTTCTGTTTGCAGAACTGGACTTTCGTAGGGAAAGATGTGCCCGCAGTCTGTTTGCGTGCACTCGAAAAATGTTGTTTCGTCGGGTAACCCCGCCGTGTCAGTCTTGTAACGGGTATGGCAGGACGGGCATTCCACAATCACACACCACCTCCTCTAAGGCACCTCGAATTGTAGGCAGAAGTGAAGAAAAATCAACAGCGTTGACGGCAAGTCGGAGAAAAACCTATAATACTCACGTTATGTGTTCATACATAAATGAGAGGAAGATTTGATCGTTCTTGCTGCCCTCCGCTTGGGTTTCATTGCACTGCATACGCTTTTTTGGGGGGCCCCGGTGTATCTGTGCTCTTTCTTGGACCCCTATGCTGAGCGTGCGGCACGTCTGATCCGTTTCTGGGCAAGAGGGAATTTGCGGGCGTGCGGAGTGACGGTTCACTCACGAGGGTTGGAGAGACTCGACCCGCACATGGCCTATCTCTTTATGTCAAATCACCAGAGTCAGTTTGATATCCTGGCTCTTGTGTCGGTGCTGGCAGACTTTCAATTGCGCTGGGCCGCAAAGCAGGAATTGCGGAAAATTCCGATACTAGGCGCGTGTATGCACCGGACGCATCAAGTTCTGATTGACCGCGACAGTCGGACGCAGGCGGTTGCCACGTTACGCAAAGTCAAAGAACTCCTGCAAGCTGGCATCTCGGTCTTATTTTTCCCCGAGGGGACGCGCGGTCCGGACCGAGGCCTGTTACCTTTTAAACCGGGTGGTTTTGCGGCTGCGGTGGAAGCCGGGCTGCCGGTCGTACCGATCACCATCAATGGCAGCCGTGCGATACTGCCACCAGGGGACTGGAAAGTACGATCCGGAGAAATAGAGATTGTGTTTGGAGCACCCATTCCAATCAAAACAGACGGGAGTAAGAAGGCTGCTCGACAAGCGTTGTCGGGGCAGGTTGAAGCCGCAATTGCTGCCCAACTTTGTTTGGAGCGGCCCAGCTCAACCCCCGGGCTATCCGATACGTCGATGCGAGAGACCGCCGGCAGACCGGCTGCGATGCCGCCTGGACAGCCTAAACATTCTGAATATTGTCGGCCCGGGACGCATGTATGAGTGACGGGAGTCTGCGTATCATTCCTTTGGGCGGATTGGGTGAGATCGGTCTCAATCTGATGTTGATTGAGTACTGTCCGGCTGGATCGGGAGAAACGGTCGCTATCGCAGTCGACTGTGGCCTCATGTTTCCTGAGCAGGAAATGTTGGGGATTGATATAGTCATCCCTGACTTTAGCTATCTGCGCGGCAAGCACCATCTCCAGGCCGTCGTGCTGACGCACGGGCATGAAGACCATATTGGGGCGCTGCCGCACCTCTTGAGAGAATTCAACGTTCCCGTGTACGGCACGCCGTTTACCCTGGGCTTGCTGCGCGACAAACTCCGGGAACACCGCCTCTTAGAGAAGGCCGAGTTGCACGAATTCCGGCCGCGCGAATCCTGGGACGTTGGCCCTTTTACGGTTGAGGGCATTCATGTCACTCACAGTATTGTTGATGCTTCCGCGCTGGCCATTACCACGCCGCTCGGCACGATTATCCACACTGGAGATTTTCGGCTGGACCAGACGCCGATAGATGGACGTCAGTCGGATCTGAATCGTTTTGCTGAGTGGGGGGAGCGCGGCGTACTGCTGCTCTTATCGGACTCGACGAATGTGGAGCGGACAGGCTCAACGCGATCTGAGAGTGCTGTGACGCGGCCGATTGAGGATCTCATAGCGCACGCCTCAGGCAAAGTCTTGGTGGCAACCTTTGCGTCGCATATTCACCGCATCCGACAAATCATCGATCTGTCTGTGAAACAAGGACGCAGTGTGGGGGTTGTTGGCAGACGTCTGGTCGGGAATATAGGGATTGCTGAGGAGACGGGGCATTTACAGCTTCCGTCCGAGGCGATGATCGATCCGTCGACGGTGCGAGACCGAGATCCACAAACGGTGACCTTGCTCACAACCGGATCTCAAGGTGAGCCGCTTTCGGCTTTGTCTCGTATTGCCGCCGGCGGACATAAGCAGATTCAACTTGAGGCTGGGGATACGGTCATCTTGTCGTCGCGCGTCATTCCGGGCAACGAGCGTACGATTGCGCGTTTGATTGACCACCTCTACCGCCGCGGAGCTGAAGTCTATTATGAGGCTGTTGCCTGCGTCCACGTCTCTGGCCATGCTGCGCAGGATGAGTTGCGGATCATGCTTAATCTTGTACGGCCTACCTACTTTGTGCCCGTACACGGCGAATATCGTTTTTTAGTCCGGCACTGCGAGCTTGCGCGTGAGGTTGGCGTTGATGCGAACGGCGTTTTCCTGGTTGAGAACGGGCAGGTCCTCGAGATTGATGTGCACGGAGCGCAACTCACCGAGCCAGTAACGGCTGGCCGGGTGTTTGTGGATGGGTTGGCCGGTATTGAAGAAGAAGTCTTGCGGGATCGTCGTCATGTCGCAGCAGACGGATTGGTTGTCGTTATTCTGGGCCTTGATCTGCAGACCGGTCAGCTGGTGAGCGGACCTGACCTGCTGTCTCCTGGATTTCTGCCCTCAACAAACGGGGACGGGTTTTCTGAGGCAAAGGGTGCCGTACGGGCCATGCTGGACGAACTGCCGCACGAATCGTGTACTGACGCAGGTGTTGTCAAAGAACAAGTTCGCCTGACGCTCCGGCGTCATTTTCGCAAGACACTGGGGCGACGACCCGTGGTCCTGCCATTTGTGATGGAAATGTAGATGTGGGGAGGTGGAAATGGCGGTAGGACGCAGGTTGCGGCAGAGGGAGCGATCCTTTCATAGTGAAGCCAGTGGAGTCTTGTGTGTCACGCTGGCAGTTTTTCTGTGTTTAGCTTTTTTTTCTTATCAGCCCGGTGCAGCCGAAAGTAATCAGGTTGGGCAGGCCGGCCATTTTCTAGCCAGCGTGTTCTTCCCGCCTCTTGGCCGTGCCGCTTACTTATTCCTTGGTCTGATGCTGTATGGAACCG
>CAZBUD010000100.1:0-5033 GCA_964495015.1 uncultured Enterobacteriaceae bacterium
TTTTCTAGACAATGCACGATCTTCTCTGCACCCAGCAGGGTGCAGGACAAATTCGTGCAGACCTGCACGTGAAATTTCCCCATTGGCTCCAGGTAAAGCATTGTGTAGAAGGTCGCGACCCCGCGGACATTTGCAGGCGAGAGGTCCAGCAGCCCAGCAATATACTCCATCACCTCAGGGCTCAGGTAGCCAAATTCTGTCTGGGCCAACCAGAACGTGGGGAGTAGCGCAGCCTGTTTCGTCGGATAACGGGTCAGCACCTGTTCGAATTTTTTATAGGTCTCGTCTGAGAATTGTACCGCCATAGTCCTAACACTCAGCCTTCAGCTACTAATCGTCGGCTTTTTATCCCCAGCCCCTAAGCCCAAAACCATAGACCCTACTAATAATATCTACCGATCGCACTCTCCCCCAATCATGTTAACCATGCCGAAGGTCGTAATGATATCGGAGATCAGATGGCCCTGTAACATGTGGCCCATGGCTGCCATACCGAAAAAGGATGGCCCACGAACCCGGACCCGATACGGGCGGCCACTGCCATCACTGACCAAATAAAAGCTGAGCTCACCATTCGCTCCTTCGACACTCCGAAAGGCTTCGCCAGGCGGAATTTTGACTCCCTCAATGACAAGTTTGAAGTGGTTCATTAACCCTTCTATATTGCCATACACGTCTTTTTTCTCAGGCAGTGTAATATGCGGATCGTCAATGCGGATCGGGCCGCTGGGAATGCCGTCCAGCGCTTGCTCAATGATGTGCATGCTCTGCTTGAGTTCTTCAAAACGAACAGAAAAGCGGTCGTAATTATCGCCCTGGGTGCCTGTTGGGACATTAAAGTCAAAGCGGTCATAGACTAAATAAGGCTGAGCCTTGCGCACATCATACGAGACGCCGGTTGCTCGCAGGAGTGGTCCGGTCAGGCTGTATGAAATGGCATCCTCTTGAGAAATCGCCCCAACACCGGACATACGATCAATAAAGATGCGATTTTTGGACAGCAACTTGTCGCAGTCGTCGAGAATGCGGTGCATATCAGCGAACGCCGTGCGAACGCGAGCGGCGAAATCGTTGGGCAGGTCTTGTGTCACCCCCCCGACCCGGGCGTAGCTCACGGTCAGGCGGGCGCCAGTCACGGCTGCGACCAAATCGTACAGGGTCTCTCGCGACTCCATCATATAGAAACCGACAGACATCGCACCGGCTTCTACTGCTGCCATGGCTAAGCAGGTCAGATGGTCGGTAATCCGTGATATTTCACTCATAATCACCCGGATATACTGACAGCGTTCAGGGACTTCTACATCGAGTAGTTGTTCAGCCGTTAGGGCGAATGCCACATTGTTGATGAGCGGAGATGCATAATTCAGCCGGTCGGTATACGGGACACAGTGGTTCCAGGTCCGTTGTTCACACATCTTCTCGAATCCGCGATGGAGATAGCCTATCTCGACATCGCAGTTGAGAATTCGTTCGCCGTCGAGGGTGAGCGTGAACTTAATCGTGCCATGCGTCGCTGGATGGGACGGGCCCATTTGCAGCGTCATGATTTCGGAAGTCGGATCGTGTTCTGCAACTATTTGGGCTGCGGGTTCCGCCATAGTCGTTAGCCTTTATTCCACGGACTAGTGATCGGATCGCGTTCTTCAACCAAGGGTTGGCGTTTGTTCACCGGGTAATCTTTTCGGAGCGGATGGCCACGGAATTCTTCATACATCAGGATGCGACGCAGATCCGGGTGGCCGGAGAAGTTGATACCAAACATGTCCCAAACTTCACGTTCGAGCCAGTTCGCGGATTTCCACAGCGCGGAAATCGACGGAGTTTGGGGCTCGTCCTCGGAAAGTCGAATTTTTACTCGAACGCGATGATTATGCGTAAGCGAGTGGAGATGATAGACGACCTCGAATCGGGGGTCCTTGCCAAAGAAATCTGCTGCAGTGAGATCAACCAGTAGGTTGAAGGCAAAATCCGCATTCCCCCTGAGTTCTCCCAAGACCTCAAGCGCATCCGCCCCGTCGATCACAATCGTAGCATTCGCATGCAAGGCGTGCTGCTCTTGTATCTTACCGGGAAAAGCTGTTTCGATCTGAGAGAGAATGTCTGCTTCGGCCATCTCTGCCTAAGTGCTGGTCAGGTAGACTCCAGCCCCCCTTTTTTCACCTCGTATATCAAACCTACTGCCAGAACCAGGACAAAAAGCAGCATGGCCATGAATCCGAACAGCCCTAATTGCCGAAAGACTACCGCCCAGGGGTAGAGGAAGACGACTTCTACATCGAAGACGATGAAGAGGATAGCGGCCAAATAGAACTTGACGGAAAAACGTCCCCAGGCTGAACCACTTGGCGGGTTGCCGCACTCAAAGGCTTCATCCTTTACCGGCGAATGTGTCTTGATGCCCAGTACAGTGCTCGCAAAGGTCATGGCCAAGGCGATCACCCCACCAAGGATCAACGCAATAAGAACGGGGACGTATTGCTCCATACGGAAGATATTTTATAGCATAACAGATATGAAGGGCAGAGTGCTATCGTCGGCACAAGATACAGAGGCCGGGCAAGGTGTCAACAACCCCGAATCAGGCGTCTTCCCTTCCTTGCGGGAGGAATGCGGAGGTGGTAAACCTCTTCACGAATATTAACACCACGTATGTGTGGACGTTTGATTTTGCTTGGGAGAGGTGCCAGAGCTGGCCGATTGGGCACGATTGGAAATCGTGTGTACCCCTAATCCGGGTACCGAGGGTTCGAATCCCTCCCTCTCCGTCAGTGGCGATAGCTAGGTCCTGCGCAAGGGAAGCCGGGAAATCCGTCAGGTCCGGGAGGAAGCAGCGGTACCGGAATTCTCCCTGTGCCGCAGGGTAGCCTAGCTATCACCAGTGGCGGACTTTTTGGACGCCCTCTAAAACATGATTGTATGAGCTACATGGTCCTTGCCCGTAAGTGGCGTCCCCAGACTTTCGATGAAGTGGTTGGGCAAGAGCATGTGACGCGCACTTTGCGGAACGCGATCCGCAGTGACCGCGTGGCCCATGCCTTTCTCTTCACCGGCCCCCGTGGCGTGGGCAAAACAACAACCGCCCGGGTCTTAGCTAAGGCCCTCAACTGTGAAAATGGTCCGACCCCAGATCCGTGCAACGTCTGCAGCCATTGCACAGAAATTACCAACGGGAGCGCTATCGATGTACTGGAGATCGATGGTGCCTCCCATACGGGAGTAGACAATGTTCGGGAGCTTACCCAAGGGGTGCAGTATCGACCGGCGAAAAGCCGTTTTCGTATCGTCATTATTGACGAAGTCCACATGCTGTCTAATCCGGCCTCCAACGCTCTTCTCAAAACCTTAGAGGAGCCTCCAGAACATGTGAAATTCATCTTTGCAACGACCGAATCACAAAAGATTTTGCAAACTATTCTCTCCCGCTGCCAGCGGTACGATTTTAAACGCATCCCGCTGCGTGACCTGGTGCAGCAACTGCAGCTGTTGGCAGAAAGAGAAGGTTTCCAGTTTGATCAAGCTGGTCTCGCCCTCCTTGCACGCGAGGCGGATGGCAGCCTGCGAGATGCAGAATCTCTACTCGATCAAGTTGTTGCTTGGAGTAATGGGAAAGTCGATGAGCAGATCGTTAGGGACGCGCTCGGTGTTGCAGATCGTCAAGCGCTATTCCGCGTGGTGGATGCCGTGCTGGCTGAAGACCCGGCCCAGGCGCTGCGGCTGACTGGTGACCTCTACCAGTATGGCTATGATCCACGTCGATTGTGCCGGGATCTACTTGAGCACTTTCATCATCTGGTGATTGAGAAAGTGAGTGCCGATCCGTCTTTGCTGGCTGACCTACCGGATCATGAAGCCGTTGTGGTGCAAAAGCAGGCAGCCGCCCGCCCGGGTGAAGACCTGCAACGGTTTTTCTCGCTTATGCTTGAAGCCGAAGAAGATGTGAGAAAATCCGTCTATGCACAACTCGTTATGGAGATGGTCCTCGTCAAACTGGCCAGTCAGCCGCCGGTGCTGCCTATCGCGGAGGCATTGGCTAAACTGGAAGCTCTGCAACGTCAGCTGGCAGGTGGGACGGCAGGGCAGGCTGTAGCAACACAGCCAACATATCCTCTGTCGCCACCGTCTTCTACGTCCGCAGCTTCTGCGGCCGCGGCACCGGTGCGACGACCGGCCTTGGTTCCGAACAGACAGGAAGCGCCCATATTTGAGAAGTCTCAAAAATATAGTCCTCACCCCCTTGCATCGTCTCAGTCCCAAGCCCTGTCTCCGGCGGAGCCTGTAACTGGGTCTGCTCCAGCTGTAGTGAGCGACGCGCTGGAACAAGGCGAACAGTGGGAGGGGTTTCTTGCCACTGTTCAGAAACAGAAAATATCCCTCTTTTTTGCCCTGAAGTCGGGGCATTTACTTGACTTGACGCAGACAACTTTGCAGATTGGAGTGGATAAGGAACTGTATCTAAAAGAGCTATTGCGCAAGGAAAATAGGACGGTCCTAGAATCTGCGGCACAGCAATTTTTCGGGCGTCAGCTGACGGTGGCAGTGCAAAAAGGTGGTCGGCCGTCTGCGCTCCAAGAACTTTCTGCGTCGTCAGGGGTGAAGGATGGAGAACACGAAACAGCCGAAGATCCGTTAGTCAAAACTGCGTTGGACATCCTTGGTGGAGAAGTCCAGGCACGGCGATCCCGCAAAACGCACTAGCGCTGCTTAGGTAGTGTTAGACATTCCAGCGATCACTTATGGAGAATACAGCATGGCAAATATGGGAGATATGATGAAGCAAGCCCAGCAGCTTCAGTCAAAATTGGCCCGGATTCAGGAGGACGCTGGGAAAAAAACTGTCGAAGCATCGGCAGGTGGCACTATGGTCACTGTAGTTGTCAGTGGTCAATTGGAGCTCGTTTCACTACGCATCGATCCTGCTGTAACTTCTGCTGATGATGTCGAAATGCTGCAAGACCTCGTTATGGCAGCCGTCAACGAGGGCATTCGTCAAGCGCAACAAATGATGGCTAATGAAATGGGCAAAATCACTG
>CAZBUD010000100.1:5043-10269 GCA_964495015.1 uncultured Enterobacteriaceae bacterium
AGCTACTGGCGGCCTGAAGATTCCCGGGCTGAACGCATAGTGGAGGGCGGTGTAAAGTGAGGCGTGTATGATACTGACACCTGCGCTGGCCCGTCTTGTCCAAGAACTGGGCAGGCTGCCTGGCATCGGAGAAAAGACTGCTACCCGTCTCGCCATGTTTATCCTCGGTGCTGGGCGGGAGTACGTTGAAAGCCTAGCCGAGGCGATCTGGACAGTAAAAACGGAGACAACGCTGTGCAAAGAGTGCTTTGGGCTAGCCGAGGGCGACCTGTGCGTTATTTGCGGTGATCCCCAGCGCAGCGTTGAGTTTATTTGTATTGTTGAGGAACCGGCGGATCTTATGGCGGTTGAACGGTCGCATGAATATAAGGGCCTCTACCATGTTCTGCATGGAGTCTTAGCTCCGCTTGACGGTATAGGTCCTGAGGACTTGAAAATTGCACCGCTGTTAGAGCGGCTGCAACGTGACGGAACCAAAGAAGTCATTGTTGCCACGAACCCCAATGTTGAAGGAGAAGCGACTGCATTGTATCTGGCTAAGCTCATTAAATCGTTGGGTATCCAGGTCAGCCGTATTGCCTACGGTATTCCTATGGGCGGCGATGTGGAATATACGGATGCGGTGACGCTTGGGCGCGCGATTGAAGGCCGGCGGGAAATGTAATCCCGGCTTTACACTCGCATTCTCCTTATGTTACAACACCTTGCTAATAATTAATTTTATATAATCATTAATTGATTGATTGATCCTCGGTAGCTCAATTGGCAGAGCGATCGGCTGTTAACCGATAGGTTGTTGGTTCAAGTCCAACCCGAGGAGCGTCGACCAAAAAAGGGCCGCTCAGAATAGAGCGGCCCTTTTTTGGAGGCGATGTTTCATGCAGACTAAGCGATCTTGACCAACTCGAGATCAAAAGTCAGATCTTTTCCCGCAAGCGGATGGTTTGCATCAAGCGTAGCGCTCGAGTTAGACAGCGCGAGCACAGTGACGGCAACTGATCGTCCGCCATGCTGTTTAAGTTTCAGGCGCTGCCCAACTTTCAATTGGGCGGTGTCTGCGGGGAAACGGCTGCGGGGGAGACGGGTGATCCTATCTTTTCGGTGCGGACCATAGGCTGCATCTACTGGAATAACAACAGTTTTGGACTCGTTTAGGCTCATACCAATGACGGCTTGTTCAAATCCTGAGATAACCTGCTTCTGGCCAATCGTAAACTCAAGCGAATCTTTGTTGACCGATGAGTCAAAGACCGACCCGTCCTCCAGCTTTCCCGTATAGTGCACCGAAACCGTATCGCCGTTTTTTACTTGAGCTGCATTGCTCTTCTTTGCGGCCATTTTTCGCACTTCTACCTCTCGCTGGCGGGCTACTGCCGCCTCTTTTTCTGCTGCCAGGTGGATGCTTCAGTACATTCGTCCGTTTCGCCTCATCCCCCGTATTTCCTACCAACGACGATCGTCGTCTCTTCTGGGCGAGCGCTCTTTTTGAGGTTGAGCTTCATTCACAGTGAGAGGGCGGCTTTGGAACTCGTTTCCGTTGAGACGTTCTACGTCGGCCTGGGCTTCTTCTTGATTCTCCATTTCGACAAAGCCGAACCCACGAGATTTGCCGGAGAATCTATCGGTAATAATATTGACCGAGGCGACCGTCCCGGATTCGCCAAAGAGCGTTTCAAGTTCGGCAGTCGTTGCTGCAAAGGATAAATTGCCAACAAAGAGTTTCGTCACGTCCGGACCTCCTAAAAAATAAAAAAAGCCCTGAGGGAACTAGCTGAGGGGATCCCCTGGGCTTACGATCTTGCGAACCAGGTCAGAACACACATCAAACGATATCGTCTGATGCGCACCCTTTACTGAGCAGACTCTATTGCTTTTTTGTGCTAAACGCAACTGGGTTAACCCCGGGAAGTAGTGTAAAAAATGTCCAATCGGGCCTGTTATGAGAGCACCTAAGTCCGCATAGGACGCCTGGGACAATACGGTGATCCCATCATTCAGGCTCGCTCCTTCTTGGCATCGGGGCGGGCCGCTCTTCCATCCCTGCAGCGACTATCTTACCATTGGAAAGGATGAAGAGGTTTTTTCTGAACACAGGAGGACTCATTGTGGTTATTGTTACGAATCGCATTCCGGTTGCCGTAGGTCATGAAGAAGAGTTTGAAGAGCGTTTCCGAAACCGAGCTCATCTTATCGACAAGTCTCCTGGCTTTGTCAAAAATTTGGTCCTCCAGCCTGTTCAGCGTCGGTTTAACCATCAAACCGGCGACTGGCAAGAGAAAGAAGAACAAGGATATTACTTGGTTCAGACCTATTGGGAGAGTGAACAGGCTTTCTGGGACTGGACCAGGAGTGAATCCTTCCGTGCCGCCCATAGCAACCGTCCGCCGGCGGAAATGTTTGCCGGACCAAATGTGCTGGAAATCCATAAGGTTATTTTGAATACTGAAAGAAGTGATGGATAAGCGGCACAGTCAGATAGAGCAGCGATTCCAGCGCGTTATGCCGCAGGTGGATTTTTGCTCCTTACGGGTGGTGCACGAACGATCGGAGTCCCTGTCAGTACGCCAGAATATTTTACAACCGGTCTCGCACGGAGACGATATTGGCGCGATGGTCATGGTTGTCGATAGTGGTGGCTTGGGGTACGCAGGGAGCAGCAATGTGACTGAAGCCGGACTGCGTCGTGCGGTCGAACAGGCGTCGGATTGGGCCCAACGCAGTGCCGCCTGCACTGTGACGGACTTCTCCCGCATTACTTTTGATCATCCACGCGGAGAGTATGAAACGCCGGTCACCACGGCCTGGAATGCGCTGTCTCTCCAAGACAAGATTGGCCTGCTGCAGACTGAGAGTACCCGACTGAAGACGGACGAGCGGATCGTCGATTGGGAAGCCGACGTGTGGTACACGGAGTGCGATACACTCTTTATCACAAATGGTGGAGGCCGTACGTACCAGCGGCTTTGCTACACCGTGCCGATGTTAAGCGTCACAGCAAATGCCGGAACGGAAACCCAAACCCGGACGTTTGGCGGGCGCGGCTATTGTCGCCAAGGTGGCCTTGAGGTGCTGGATCAAACAGGCTTTCGTGAGGCTGCGCCGCTGCTGAGCGCTGAGGCACTCCAGCTGCTCAGCGCTCCAGATTGTCCGCAAGGGGTGATGGACGTCCTTTTGGCACCGGATCAAATGATGCTCCAGATCCACGAGTCCATCGGCCATCCGCTTGAGCTGGACCGTATTCTGGGTGATGAACGCAACTATGCGGGAACCAGTTTTGTGACGCTGGAGATGTTTGGGTCGTACCGGTATGGCTCAGCGTTGCTGAATATCACCTTTGATCCAACTCGGCCGGAGCAGTTTGCCAGCTACCAGTTTGATGACGAGGGCCAACGCGCGCACAAGGAATATCTCATTCGGCATGGTCTGTTGCTGCGCGGTCTCGGCGGGGTCACGTCCCAGGCCCGGTCGGGCCTGCCCGGCGTGGCAAACTCCCGCTCGACAACGTGGAACCGACCGCCGATTGATCGTATGGCAAATGTAAACCTTGAGCCTGGACAATCGGATTTCGACGCTATGGTTGCCGCGATAGAGCGTGGAGTGTATATGCGAACCAATTGTTCGTGGTCGATTGATGACTCTCGGAACAAATTCCAATTCGGCTGCGAATGGGGTCAGCTCATCGAAAACGGCAAGCTGACTAGTGTCGTCAAGAAACCGAATTACCGTGGGATTTCCGCTACGTTCTGGCGCAATCTCAAAATGGTCGGAAACATCGATAGCTTCGAGGTCCTTGGGACGCCGTTTTGTGGTAAGGGCGAGCCGAATCAAATCGTTCGCGTCGGCCACGGCGCTCCGGCCTGCGTATTCACAGACGTTGAGGTCTTTGGCGGGGCCTAAGCTATGCAGGACTACTTCTACCGGCTGGTCGATTTTATCATGGAACGCCTCAGCGCTGAAGAAATTGCGCTATGTAATTTTTCTGCCGAAGATTCGGACTTTGTACGTTTCAACCGGAGCGCCATACGCCAGGCCGGCACTGTTGCCCAGCGGTCATTAGACATCAAACTCATTGTCGGACAGCGCCAGGCCAACGGAGACATTGCGCTGTGCGGCGATTTGGGGATTGATGGTGAACGAGCAGCGGCATTAGTCGATAGACTGCGTGCCCAGTTGCCGTATCTCCCCGAAGATCCGCATCTGCTCTACGCGTCTGACGTGGAGTCAAGTGAGCACCTTGGAGAGAATCGGCTGCCCGAAGAACGAGGGGTCATTGTCGAAGCCATCCTACAGGCCGGACGCGGACGAGACTTGGTGGGGATGTCTGCAGCTGGGGGCATCCATGCCGGTTTTGCGAATTCCTTCGGCCAGCGCAACTGGTTTTCTACCTATACGTACAACGTGGACTGGAGCTTTTACCTGAGCGGCGATAAGGCCGTGAAGACGGTGGACGCCGGCTTTGTCTGGGATCCTAAAGAATTCGAACGCAAGGTGGACAAGGCGGTCCAGCAACTTGAGGGTCTCTCATTTCCGGCAAAGACGATTTCCCCCGGTCAATACCGAGTGTATCTTGCGCCGGCGGCGGTGTGTGAAGTCATTGAATTACTGAACTGGGGAGGGTTTGGTCTCAAAGAGCAGCGCACCAAGCAAACGCCGCTCATTAAAATGATTGAAGAAGGTCTGCGACTGCACCCAGGTATTACGCTGCTCGAAAATACACGAGATGGTGTGGCCCCGAACTTTCAGGAAGATGGCTTTCATAAGCCCGATCAAGTGCGACTAATGGAAAACGGGACGCTGAGCGACTGCCTTGTGTCTCCTCGGTCAGCCAAGGAATATGGGGTACATACGAACGGATCGTCCGGCTGGGAAGCCCCCGACTCGGTTGAGATGGCATCGGGCGAGATTACGCAAGACGCACTGCTCGAACGTCTCGACACGGGCGTGTATATCAATAATTTGTGGTATCTGAATTACTCTGACCGAGCTGCATGCCGGATGACCGGAATGTCGCGGTTTGCCACGTTTTGGGTGGAAAACGGCGAGATCCAGGCACCACTCAATGTGATGCGGTTTGATGAATCCGTATACCGCTTTCTTGGCACCAACGTGATCGGAATCACAGCTGAGCGGGAGTTTCTGCTTGACCCAGATACATATCACGCCCGGTCAACCGGTAGCAGCCGGTTGCCGGGGATACTGACCGAAGATTTTACCTTTACGTTATAG
>CAZBUD010000101.1:0-7645 GCA_964495015.1 uncultured Enterobacteriaceae bacterium
CCATGTATCAGCTCCTCAACAAGTTTGCGGCAATGGTTTTGAGTTGCATATTGGAAGTGCCTTCATAGATCTTGCCGATCTTGGCATCCCGGTAGTATTTTTCGGCTGGATATTCCTTGGTAAAACCAACTCCGCCAAAAATTTCCAGCGCGCGTGAGGCCACGCGCTCGCCCACCTGCGAGCAGAAATATTTGGTCATGGCAGCCGTGTGGGCAAAGGGCAGTCCGCTCTCATTCAGGCGCGCGGTGTTATAGACCATGAGACGGGCCGCTTCGATTTCCGTTGCTAACTCAGCCAGCGTAAATTGGACCGCCTGAAAATCTGCAATCGCGCGGCCAAACTGTGATCGCTCCTTGGCATAGGCCAGCGCGCACTCAAATGCACCTTGGGCCAGGCCAACCATCTGGGCACCAATACCGATTCGACCTTCGTTGAGCGTCTCAATGGCGACTTTATAGCCTTTTCCGATTTCACCGACGACGTGACTGCGTGGGACCCGAACGTCTTCGAGAATCAACTCGCAGGTTGAGCTGGCGCGAATTCCGAGTTTGTCCTCTTTTTTCCCTACGCTAAAACCGGGCATATCGCGTTCCACCACAAAGGCGGTAATGCCCTTATACCCTTTGTCTGGATCGGCATTGGCGAAAAGAAGATACAGACCGGCTTCTCCACCGTTGGTCGTCCACATCTTCTGACCGTTGAGGACAAATGTGTCACCGTCCAGACGAGCGCGCGTTTGCAGGGCAAAGGCGTCGCTGCCGGAAGCGGACTCAGATAGCGCATAGGCACCCACTGTGTCCGTGGCGAGACGCGGGAAGAACTTCGCTTTTTGATCTGGGTTGAGCCAACGCACCAAAGCGTTGTTTACTAGGGTATTTTGTACATCAACACAGGTGGCTACAGCTGGATCGACGCGCGCAAGCTCTTCGATAGCCAGGATCGACATAAAAAAACTGGATTCGGCACCGCCATAGTCGGTAGGAATTTCGATTCCCATCACGCCGAGACCAAAGAGTTGATCGATCAGCTCACGCGGGATCTTCGCCTCGCGGTCCATGTCCATTACGCGGGGTTTGATTTGTTCTTCAGCAAACTCCCTCACCGTCTTCCGAAACAAATTTTCTTCCTCGCTGAGCGTCATCAGAGGCAGATGCAATTTTTGGTCTACAGACATCTCTCTCCCCTCTGTCATGCTTAAAAGTTCTCTCGAATATCTTCTGGATGTCTTCATTGTTGTCACGTTGCTTCTAAGATGTCTAGCCGGTATATCAACAAAGTCGGAAGGATCGTTGGAAGTGCCCATTGCCATGAAAATTGGACTCATTGCCGACTCGCATATCCCCGAAGCTATGCCAGAACTCCCGAGCCAAGTCCGAACGGTTTTCCAGGACATGGACTTGATTTTACACGCTGGCGATCTGCACTGTATTGAAGTTCTTGACTGGCTCGAAGCGATCGCACCCGTTCTGGCGTGTCGGGGTAACGGCGACGAAGGCTCGGGCGGACGCGAAGTTGTCCCAGAGGACCCTCGGCTTGACGAGACGACGGTGACTGAGTGCGCAGGCTACACGCTTGGTCTGATTCACGATGTATTAGACCCGAATGAATATCCACACTGGCCTATTCAGCGAACCATAGATCAGTATTTTGGTCGCCGGCCTGACATCATTGTATGTGGCCATACGCATGTTGAACGTATTCGGCGCTACGATGACGTGCTTGTCATCAATCCTGGCAGCCCGACATACCCCCACAATTATTCGGCTCAACTAGGAACGGTTGGTGTACTGATCCTCGAAGAAAATCGAACCGGGTCGGTCGAGATCTATGACCTCAAGACGCTTGCGGTGCTGCCTGAGTTGTCCATGATTTTTTGACAGGGAATGGGAGGGTGTGTCCCACGCACCCGGAGCTCTATCCGCCCAAACTAATCATCTCAATCTTTTTGTGTTCTTTGGGATCGTAACCGGTCCCGGAGTGCAAGGCGGCTAGGCGTTCTTCTGAATAGCGATCTTTTCGCTGCAACCAGACGTTACTCAGGACATCGAGCAGCTTCTTGTCTGTCATGCCACCGCGTAGCAGCACTTTAAGATTGTGACCTGTACTGGCGAAGAGGCAGGTCACGAGTTTGCCATCAGCCGTGAGCCGAGCACGCGTACACGACGAGCAGAATGGCTCAGTGACCGAGGCGATCACCCCAATATCTCGCCCCGCAGCGCCTACGCACTGATAGTCTACTGACGGGGCGTTGCCGCCCTTTCGGCCTACTTCCTGTAATGGGAAATGTCTGTTGATCGTGTGTATGATTTCTTGTTTGGACACAATTTTGTTCGACTGCCAGTGATTGGCATTGCCCACATCCATGAACTCAATGAAACGTATGGCAAAACCGTGCTCGCGGGAAAAGGCAACCAAGTCGATTATTTCGTCGTCATTTACTCCACGTTCGATCACCGCGTTGATCTTAATCGGAGAGAAACCTTGTTCTTTGGCAGCGAACAGTCCGCTGAGGACTTTCTTCAGGTCGCCGCGTTTTGTGATCTGCCGGAAACGATCAGGTTTGAGGCTGTCCAGGCTGACGTTAATCCGGCGCAGACCGGCAGCCTTGAGGACGGCGGCTTTCTCCGCCAATGTTGAACCATTGGTGGTGAGACAGATGTCACGCAGGCCATCTATTGCAGACAGGCTTGTGATGAGTCGTTCAAGGTCTCGGCGAGCCAGCGGCTCGCCGCCTGTCAACCGGATCTTTTCGACGCCGAGCTGGACGAATAAACGCGCGAGCCGAGTAATTTCTTCAAACGTCAGGATCTCGCTCTTTGCCAGCCAGTCGTAGTCGTCCAACGGCATGCAATACGCGCAGCGGAAGTTACACCGGTCCGTCACCGAAATGCGTAAGTCTTTTACCGGTCGCTGAAAGGTGTCGAGCAACATGGAGCCTCCTCAAGGATGCCTATTATAATGATTTTGAGCGTTGAGCCAAGGTGCTTTATTGATAAGCGTTTGACATACGAATGGTTCATTTCTATCCTCCCAGATATGAGAATCAGAACTCATCTTGATGATGAATTACTCAAAGCGACTAAGGTGCTTCCTTCAGAGACTGATCGAACGCTTACCGACATTGTCAAGGGCGTACTCCGAGAGGAAATTGCCCGACATCAGCGGAAACAAACAAAGACACGTATCTGGCTGACAACGGTTAGCGGAAAAGGGTTTTTGTCGGGCATTCCTCTTAATGACTCCGCCTCGCTGGCCGACTTGAAAGAGCAGAAAGATGTTTCTCGCTGGTTGCAGCGTGAATTCTAGGACTCCGTCCGTTGCTATGCTGATGCCGACGCAGCAGAAAACTTTGCGTTATTTTCAGCTAAGGCAATGCATGATCTCCCCGGTGACTAATGGATATCCGACGTGGTCGGCTAATATGACGCGGCTTTTCAGAGCAGGAGGGTAAACACATGCGCATCAAAGACAAAGTAGTGCTTGTTACCGGGGGCAGTCGAGGCATTGGCCGGGCGATCTGCCTACGGTTAGCCGACGAAGGGGCCAAAATCGCCATTGCCGATATCTTAGAAGCAGAGGCCAAGAAAACGGCGGCGCATATTACGGATACGGGCGAGCAAGCGTTTGTCACCAAAACCGACGTCACACGACTTGATCAAGTCCAATCCTGTGTCAAACAGATCACCGACACTTGGGGGCCGATTGATGTGCTGGTCAATAATGCCGGCTGGGACAAGATGGAACCCTTTCTGCAGAGTCAACCGGAAACCTGGGACAAGGTCATCGGGATTAATCTGCGCGGGCCGATCAATTTTTGTCACACCGTTGCCGCCCAGATGGTTGGACGCGAGCAGGGAAAGATTATTTCCATTAGCTCTGACGCGGGCCGCGTAGGTTCAACCGGTGAAGCCGTCTACTCGGCGTGCAAAGCTGGCATTATCGGCTTCTCAAAAACGCTCGCGCGTGAACTGGCCCGCTTCAAGATTACAGTCAATGTTGTGTGTCCTGGTCCGACCGATACCGCGCTACTCCAACAAGTGACTTCGGGTGAAAAAGGCGCGCGGATTATTGAAGCCATGACACGCGCGGTCCCTTTCCGTCGCTTGGGACAACCGGAAGAGATAGCGAATGCCGTGGCATTTTTTGCCTCACCGGATGCAGATTTTGTGACCGGCCAGGTCTTGTCTGTGAGCGGCGGGCTGACCATGGTGGGATGATATCGAAAGGATGAGCCTACTCCACTAGGGATAGGGAGACAGCCCCCGATACTACGCGTCACCCCTCCCAAGAGGATATTTTGTTATGGAGATAACGCGAAACGAAAGGGAGCAGCATGCAGTTTGAAGATATTGTGTACGAAAAAAACGAGGGCATTGCGACCATAACCATTAACCGTCCGCAGGTGCGCAATGCGTTCCGGACCCTGACCGTTGATGAACTGATTGCGGCTTTTCAGGACGCCTGGTGGGATCATTCGGTTGGTGTGGTAATTCTCACGGGTGAAGGAGACAAAGCCTTTTGCGCTGGAGGCGATCAAAGTGAACGCAGTGCCGAGGGCTACGATACCAGCTCGGCCGGGCATGAGATGAATGTTGAAGCACTGCACAATATGATTCGCAATATTCCCAAGCCAGTGATTGCGGCGGTCAACGGCTTTGCCATCGGTGGTGGACACGTGCTGCACGTCTTGTGTGATATTTCTCTCGCCGCTGATACGGCCCGCTTTGGACAGACGGGGCCTCGGGTGGGCAGCTTTGACGCGGGCTATGGCAGTGCGTATCTTGCACGAGTTGTTGGAGAGAAGAAAGCGCGAGAGATTTGGTATTTCTGCCGCCAGTATGCGGCTGAAGAGGCCAAAGACATGGGACTGGTGAATGCTGTGTATCCAGCGGACAAACTGATGGACGAAGCTCGCTCATGGGCGAATGAACTCTTGCAGAAAAGTCCCACTGCGCTCAAGTTCCTCAAATATTCATTTAACGCGGACACCGCCCATATTGGTGGTATCTCCAATATGGCGATGAGTGGGCTTGAGCTGTACTACAACACGGATGAAGCGGTTGAAGGTGTGAATGCCTTTAACGAAAGGCGTCCGGTCGATTTTTCCAAGTTTCGAAAGTAAAGATAATGCGTTTTAAAGATCAAGTGGCCCTTATCACCGGCTCCTCGCGTGGCATTGGCCGGGCTATTGCCCTGCGGCTAGCCTCGGAAGGCGCAAACGTCATCGTCAATTATCGTCGCAATATCACTGAGGCAGAGGCAGTTGTGGCCGAGATCAGAAAGCTCGGCTCAGACGCACTTCCGATACAGGCTGACCTAAGCGATGGAGGTGCCGTACGCGCGATGTTCCAGCAGGTGAAGGCATCGCATGGCCATTTGGATATTCTTGTCGCCAATGCCGCAGCCACATCGTTTCGTCCACTGCTGCAACAAGGTGAGCACAACGTGACCCGCACGTTTGATCTTACAATCAAAGGTTTCCTGGTCGCGACTCAAGAAGCTGTTCCACTCATGGCAGGTCGTGAGGGCAAGATTGTTACCATCTCAGGGATTGATTCACTCCGGATGCTGTCAGGTCACGGCTTGCTCGGCGCTGCCAAGGCCGCGTTGGAAAACATGACGATGTATCTGGCCCACGAATTGGGCCCGCGTGGGATTGCGGTCAACGGGATTAACCCCGGCCTGATCGAAACCGACTCTGCCAAAATGTATGCCGGCGGTGAGGATGGGTATGCGCAGTATGTACGTGATGTGGTTCCGAACACACCGGCAGGCCGTGCAGGACGGCCTGCCGATATTGCGGCAGTCGCGGCGTTCCTGTGCTCCGATGATGCTGAGTTTATTCGTGGCCAGACGCTGCTTGTGGACGGCGGGTTACTCTCGTCATCTATTGCGAGCAGAGTTTATTAATAAATAGGCGAAGACAGGCCACGTCTGTTCGGAGGTCAGAGGCTTTGCTATGCTGCGGCTTTCGTGGAAAGCATCGTGATGTGTATTAAGGAGGGTCACCCGATGGGAGAAACGGTCAAAGTCAAGATCAAACCGTTGACGGGCGAAGCTTTTCAAGGCTACGGGGAAGTCCTGGAACGTAAAAAGCTGATCTACCCCGAAACTGAAGAGGGCAAGGTCGCCATGGAATTGCTATCTTTTCACTACCGCCCAAATGCCAAAATTATGGATCAGATGGCCATTCATTTTTCTTACAATCAAACCTTTATCCCCGTGCAAGGCTCTTTAATCTTGGTTGTTGCGCCACCGCCGAGCAGTCGTGACGGTGGGCCTGAGACGTACGAGCTTGATTACGACAAGGTTGCGGCCTTCAACGTTGATGCTGGCCAGGCTGCCTTCATTTATAAAGGCACGTGGCATAACGCCCTGACCCTGGGCACAGAATGCTCGTTTATAAACATCACGCGCAAGAACGAGGGAGAAGGCAATAGTCCTGCAGGTGAAATGGAAGGTAAAATTGAGGAGGCGCATGCCGTGCGATCGTATGTGGAATTTGTGGATATGAAGAAGCGGGATGGGCGGGTGATTGAACTCCAAGTGTGAGGAGGACTCCCTGTGACGTATAGGATCATTTCTGCCGACTCTCATATGTGCGAGCCGCCCAGGCTCTGGGTGGATGGTATTGATAAACAGTTCAGCGACCGTGCCCCGCGTGTAATTAAAGACCCCGGTGATAAAAAAGGCTATTTCTTTGTATGCGAAGACCTGCCTCCTTTCCGAGTCTCAGGGGCATTTGCGGCCGGGCAGACATTTAATAAAGATTTTATGGAAACCGGATTGGAAGATGCCCTACCAGGCGGCTTTGATCCGGCCGCCCGGATCAAAGATATGGAGATGGACGGCGTCCAAGCCGAAGTGCTGTACACGACGTGTGCCTTCGTTCTGTTCTGGCTCGAAGATGCTGCGCTGCAGGAAGCCTGCTTTCAGGTGTATAATGACTGGCTGGCTGAGTTTTGTCGTTACGATCCGAAGAAGTTCGCTGGTCTGGGGCTCATCTCACTGTTTGATATTGAGAAGGGCCGCAAAGAGCTGGAACGTTGCAAAAAGATGGGCCTCAAGGGCGCGATGATCTGGTCTTCTCCACCAGCCGACCAACCCTATGGCTCGTCGGCCTATGACCCTTTTTGGGCAACGGCTCAGGAACTCGACATGCCACTGTCTCTCCATCTGGCAACGGGGCGCAGCAAAGAAAGCCAGCAGGACGAGACCGATATTGCCGAGTTATATGTCCGTATGATTATCCGACCGGGCGAAATGCAGCACTCCTTCCTGCGGCTCATCTTTACTGGGGTTTTGGAACGATTCCCGACCCTCAAGTTTGTGTCGGCGGAAGGTGATATTGCCTGGGTACCACATATTTTGGAGCGGGCGGATAAATATTATCGCCGCTTTAAAGAAGGCTATGGGGTTCAGCTCTCACTCAAGCCGAGTGAATATTTCCAGCGCCAGATGTACGCGACTTTTATTGACGATCCGATGGGCCTCACGACATATAACCTGGCGGGTGGAGCGGATCATTTTATGTGGTCTACTGACTATCCGCACCAGGCATCAACGTTCCCACATACCCAGGACGCGCTGGAAAAAGCCTTTCAGGATGTTCCGGCAGCGGACAAGCAGAAGATCGTGCGTGATA
>CAZBUD010000102.1:0-7035 GCA_964495015.1 uncultured Enterobacteriaceae bacterium
GGAAACCCAGGCCGGCTTGTATCATTATCGATGTATGAGCGCCCGACGCTGAAACCCATAATGGTTCTGGATAATTCTGGCCGAAGAGCGCAGTAATGGCCTATGCAATTCCTGACCACAGATCTCTGTGACGCGCACCCAGACCTCGTCCGTGTTGTTGAACCGCTGTTTACCAATTATGGCGGCAAAGTCTGTTTTGGCGGCGAGATTGTGACCATAAAATGTCATGAAGATAATTCTCTGGTGAAAGAAAACGCTGGGAAGCCGGGCCAAGGGAAAGTCTTGGTTGTGGACGGGGGCGGCTCCATGCGCCGTGCCTTACTCGGCGATATGATAGCGGCCAGCGCACTCCGAAACGGCTGGGAAGGGTGTATTATCTATGGCTGCATCCGTGATGTGGATGCCATCCGGGTCTTGGACGTTGGCGTGCAAGCGCTCGGCGTCATTCCCCTACGAACAGAGAAACGCGGCGTTGGCGACCTGGACGTCCCCGTCACTTTCGGCGGAGTCACCTTTCGTCCGGGAGAATTTGTATACACCGATAATAATGGCATCATCGTGTCAGCCGAACCCCTCGTCACGTCAGTCTAAGTTGAGCCGTCCCGTTGCTTTCTCTTAAAGTGCAGACACTAAGAGTGCGTACAGCCTAAAATAGTGCGTCCCTGCGCGTTCATGCTTCGACGGGCTCAGTACGAACAGTTCCGCTCCGGACGGCCTCTTCTCGTTCGCCCTGAGCTTGTCGAAGGGGAACGGCGACAGGATAGCGCAAAGTTTTAACGTAGACGCGCTACTAGTATGACTCAAAACCCACCTCAGGATTGACCGAAGGATTGACCGACTCGACACCCAGCCGTATGCCTAAAGGACCACCTTCAATCGACAAGTCGATGATGAGGCCATCACGTTCAGTTTGCATGGGCACCAGAGCACCAGGCCCACCCACTGAGCTGGCCTGTCGCAGATCTGACCATTCGTGCACCCGCCCGCCTGCATAGCGCAGAATACGGTCTCCCTCCTAGAGCCCCACCCACGCAGCCGCTGCCTCGCCCATCACCGATTCCACCGTGATACGGTTGGGTTTACCCGTCGCATACAGGAGGCGGTCATGGTCATTCTCATCAAGCTCAGCCCAGAGAGCATCCACCTCCTGCTGTAGTTCAGCCCGCACATCCCGATACTTTTCAGTACACAGCCACCCTTCTCGCATAGCTTGGTCTCGCAAATACATTTCTTCCAAGGCTGATTTATTCCGCTGTTTGACGAGGATCGTAGCAGTTGCGGGGTCGATCCCGGCGGTAATCGACCTGGCTTCATCGATCTGTCGGGAAGAACGTTGTGCCCGCCGTGTCGCGGCTCGGTCCAGAAGAGTGGCTGTTTCTGTCAAAAGAGCCACTTGGTCGGTGACGGCGGCTAAGCGTTCCTCCAAACGGAGTGTTTGTCGTGCCTGCAAGGAGGCCGCTAAGAAAATGACGTCATGGCCGCTGCCTCGACCGGCTTTCCTGGTATCGGTTGAGACAAGGAAGAAGCGGCAGGAGCGGGAGAGATCGTCATCTGACTCGCCCGATGATGCTCGGACTCACGCGGTGTTTCAGAAGCAAAATACCAACCCAGTGGAACGGCACCATTGAGCAGGCCTAGTCCACAAACTCTGACGACGAGCGTGTGACGCGCTATCATGCCAAGCCCTCTTTTCCCGGAGCGAAATCCAACCTATGTAAAAAGGGTCAGTCATTCAGAGAGCCGTATCAATAAGGAGTCTGTATGAAACTCGGTGTCACTATGTCTCCCACCAATTACTCTATCCGGCCTGATGACTTAGCCCAGGCGTGTGAAGAACGTGGTTTTGAGTCACTCTGGTTTCCCGAACATAGCCATATTCCTACAAGTAGACGTTCGCCTGTGCCCGCTGGCCGCGAACTGCCAAAGGAGTATGCGCATACACACGATCTTTTTATTGCCCTCACTCTCGCAGCGGCAGTCACAAAGACGATTAAACTCGGCAGCGGTATTTGTCTCGCGGTCCAACGTGATCCCATCATGTTGGCCAAAGAGGTCGCGTCTTTCGATCAACTGTCGAATGGTCGTTTTTTGTTTGGTATTGGCGGTGGCTGGAATGCCGAGGAAATGGAAAATCATGGCGTTCCGTTTCATCAGCGGTGGAAGGCGCTGCGTGAAAAAATTGAAGCCATGAAAGCAATTTGGACTCAGGATGAAGCTGAGTATCATGGTGAGTTCGTGGACTTTGATCCAATCTGGGCCTATCCGAAGCCCCTCCAGCAGCCCTACCCGCCTATTCTTCTGGGCACGCTCTTCTCCGCTGGCCTGCACCGCGTCGTCAACTATTGTGACGGTTGGCTTCCCGTGGGGGCGACAGTGCAAGACTTGCCGGGAGCCATACACACGCTCCGGAGTCAGGCTGAGCAAGCTGGTCGGCGGGGAAACGACTTATCTGTTTCGATCTTTATGGCCCCAGATGACGCCACCGTTTTGCAGCAGTACCAAGACATGGGAGTCGGACGAGCTATTTTTTTCCTACCGCCTGAGTCGGCTGACACCGTCATGCCGCTGCTCGATACGTACGCCGCCTATCTTACACAGTTTCACTCAACCCCGCCTCAAGCTGATTGACCGCGGGCAGAATGAAGCGTGAGATATTTGATAAGGGAACAAGAGGGGAAGTGTGTACGCCTGGGGCCTTACCCCTCGGAGCCGCTGCCCGTCTTCATCTGGAACCGAAAGTCGCAGTAGTTGGCTCCCTTCATGATCGTTTGCGTCCGGGTCATTGTCACCCCGGGACCTCCCACCGCCTCTATGTCCACATCCATCTCGCACGTTAACAGCGCGCCGAGTTCCGGTTCCCCCAGCTGCTGGAAGAAATCAGCGTAGCGGCAGCTAGTGACGTTGAACTCCCAAGCGTCTGGCGCCTCTTTTATCATCTCAAAATCTATATCACTGCCGACATGTTTGAGGAGTGCTTCATTAAGGGCATCCCATTTCTGCCGAGGGTTGCCGGGTAGTTGGTCTCCAACGTCTTGGAAGAGTTTCGCTGACCACTCCCGGAGCGCCCGGCTGGCAATCTGGTTCGCTCGCTCCTCCCCAAGCTCAGCTCGAAAGGCTCGGAGCACAGGCACGAGCACCTGAGCTTGAATCTTGACCTTTTCAAGCAGTGAAAGGCCGGTCTTACCAAACGCCAGTGCGAAAACGTCTACTGCCGCGTCCTGTTGCTGCGCGGTTTCTTGCAGATCATCGGTACTCGCCATGCCGTTCCTCCTTTTGTTAATGGGCCGCAAGTAAAAGCGGCTCGATTGAGGCAGTCATCTATTGAGTACTCATAAGCAAACTCCCGGGCGGCGTGTCAAGTCGCGGAACTCAAATAGTTAACACAAGCCTTGACACGGCAGATTTGAAAGATGCAAAAATACTGAGAGGGGAGTTCAACTGAGACGGCCGGTGATTGTACCGCCACACCCAACAGCCGGCTATTCATGCAGGAAGTAACAACGGCCATGGCTGGACGATTACACACAAAGGTAGCGCTAGTGACTGGCGGCGGCTCGGGCATTGGGCGCGCATCGGCCCTGGCTTTTGCAAGAGAAGGTGCCAAAATGGTTGTTGCTGACGTGGATGAGGAGGGTGGAGAAGAGACCGTTCGCCTGTTCGAGGCAGCGGGTGAGGCAGCTCTGTTTGTCCGTACCGATGTCTCCTAGGCGGCTGAGGTCGCCACGTTAGTCGAGCAGGCAGTAGTAGCCTATGGCCAACTGGATTGTGCGTTGAATAATGCCGGCATCCAAGGGGAAATAAAACAGACGGCTGAGTGCAGTGAAGAGAACTGGGACCGCATACTTGCGATTAACCTGAGCGGAGTGTGGTTGTGCATGAAACACGAAATCCCACTTATGTTGAAACAAGGCGGAGGCACGATCGTTAATACAGCCTCAAATTTTGGCTTAGTGGGATCGAACGGTATGCCGGCGTATTCGGCCAGTAAGCACGGCATTGTCGGTCTGACCAAGACGGCAGCGCTGGAGTATGCCAAGTCCGGCATTCGGGTCAACGCCGTGTGTCCAGGGCCGGTGCAAACACCCCTGGCCGACAATATCCTGCGCGCCCAGCCTGAGCTGGCCGACCAGATCATTAAGGCAATTAAAGACAGAGCGCCTATGGGACGGATGGGACTACCGGAGGAGATTGCTGAGGCCGTGGTCTGGTTGTGTTCGGATGCGGCGTCTTTTGTGACAGGAACGGCGATGGCCGTCGATGGCGGCTCTGTGACGCAGTAGCAAACCTCAGAAGACCTTGCTGCAGCACGCGGGCGTGACTCAATTCAACATTTATCTGATGAGCGGCGAGGAAGAAAAAACACTTGTGATTTACGACCGGGACATCATTCCTGCTCTAAGAGAGCGAGAATAGAGCGCTCAGCTTGGTCCGGAAAGACAACAGCGAACCGAAAGGCAAACTATCTGCACTTGATCACTAGAGAAGGATTTTTAGAAGTCGAGGGAGCCCTCACTCCCCAGGAGTTTGTCAATAACCAAGCAGACGCCCTGGGACTCAAACGGCCAATTGGGGTCAAAGTCAAGATGAGAGCCTCAGTCTGGCGGTTCCTGGATGAGTGTTTGTATGCCCTGATGACAGCCAACGGCACTGGTTATGTAGAGGGAGCCATGAGCCGGGAGACTGGAGTATGTTGTCGGACCTTGACCAAGGGGATGATGCAATGTTTTGCCTGTCCGTTTCGTTCTGCACAGATGTCAACGCTCCAGCGTTTCTATCAAGAGGCGAAAGAGAAGATGCTTGCTGCGAACAACGTAAATGAAAGGGGGCAACATGGACTCAGATGGGTATGATCGGAAAAAAGCTTCGGCGCTTGCCCGCCAGGTCGGCAGCGACTTCGGGGCGACCATGACGGTCGCGCTGGCGTATGTGGGAGACCGCTTGGGCCTTTTCAAGGCGCTGGCGCCGGGTGCATCTCTGACCACAACGGAAATCGCAGCACAGACCGAGCTGAAAGAACGCTACGTACGCGAATGGGCGGCCACAATGGCCGCCGCTGGCTATCTCGACTACAGCCCGGATGAGGCCAGGTTCCGGATGAACCCCGAGCAGGCCATGGTCCTGGCAAATGAAGATACGACCTTCTTTACTGGGGGAGCGTTTCAGTACGCCGTCGCCTGCTATCGGCAGCTGGAGAAGCTGATGGGCGCCTTTCAAAACGGCGGCGGGGTACCATTCTCAGATTTCGGCCCAGACGTTGTCGAAGGCATCGAGCGCCTGTTCCACGTCGGCTATGAGACGTGGGTTGCTAACCAATGGATTCCGGCAGTGCCGGATATTCAGCAGAAACTTGAGGATGGAGGCCAGGCCGCCGAGGTCGGTTGCGGAGCCGGGCAATGTCTCATTCCAGTCGCCTCCGCGTTCCCCACCACACGGTTCCACGGCTACGATGTTGATACGGCCTCGCTTGAGCGGGCCCGAGAGAAAGCCAAAGGAGCAGGGATTGGCGAGCGCCTTTCTTTTGAACGGATTGCGGCGGAAAGTCTTCCCTTCGAGGAGCGCTTTGATTTGGTCATGGCCTTCAATTGCATTCACGACATGGCGCAGCCGAGGGCGGCGCTGGCCGGTATTCGTCGCGTGTTGAAGCCCCGCGGCGCGTTTCTGTGGTCGGAAGCCGACGTATCCGACAAACTCGAGGACAATCTCAACACGTTTGGGCGCACCCTGTACGGCGCCAGCACGATGCACTGCCTCACAGTGTCGTTGGCTCAAGACGGCGAGGGCCTTGGCGCTGCCATCGGCGAGAACTTGGCGCGCAACCTAGCCCTGGAGGCGGGGTTCGCGACGTTCGACAAACTGCCAATCAAGAATCCGTACCACCAAGTGTTTCTTGCCCGCCCTTAGTGCTCAGGACGCATTGTTAAGGAGATAGTATGGCCACAGGGGAACCATCGGGGGAGGCGAGCGCAGAGGCTAGAGTAGCCATTCCGTCGGCTGCCGAGGTGATCGAACGCGCCCGCACCCTGGCGCCCACGAAGTCCGTGACCTTAGACTGGTTGGCAGAAGCTTCTCAACGGTTCCGCTTGCCTTCATTCCTGCGAAAGCAGGGATCTATTTCCCCAGCGGGGCCTAGATTTCCGCTTGCGCCGGAATGACGAGCCGAGGAGCTTCCTGTCTGATCATCACTCAAAGATTTCTACTGCGTTGCACTAGAGCTTCTCAACAGCCTGTTCCACCACCGTACCCTTGAAGAAGTCGGGATTCATGTCGGTCCACAACTTAGCTGTATGGGTAAACACAAAGTCCCGAAAGTTCTGTTTCGTGGGTCCGCCACGTTTGACGAATTCGTAGGCTTCCTCGGTCACTTCTGTCATGTCCGGTACGTCCCAGTGGCCTATGTCCGAGCTGAACACGGCCTTAAGCTGCGCCGCAAACGGATTCAGGCTGGTATTGAAGGCCGTAGCATTCATCGGATCGTCGGCTTCACACCCAAAGTAGAAGTTGTTAACAAACAGCTTCCGAATGTCATCGGCCTGCTTGATGCCGCACGCTGGCCAATCGTCGATAGTCTTGGGTTCTTCTTTGGTCCCACTGATCAGACTGGCGCCTTCGTCAGCCTGATCCAGTTTGCCTTCGACCAGCTTGCCGCCGTAGCGTTGATATAGGTCCAGCAGCAACTCCCGATTCAAATTGGCCGGGTCGTAGTTCTGCATGGCCTTGCCATTGTGTTTCTCCCAGTGGCCAATCATGTCGGCGTACAGACTACACCCCCAGCCCACGCCGCATTCCAGGAAGCCGAACTTCAGGCTTGGAAAGCGGCGCGTTACTCCACTCATGAACAGGGCCTTACACAGGGCCTCGCCGGCGGCAGCAAAATGACCGATGTGGCTGTACATATAGTTCGAGATCGAGGTCCGGCTGCGCCAGCCCATACCTGCCGAGTGAAAGGTCGGCTGCACTTTGAGTTCTACGCACTTGGCCCATACGGGATCGTAGTCATACTCACTGTCCAAACAAAAGGTGTCGAGCCAGGTGCCT
>CAZBUD010000103.1:0-6980 GCA_964495015.1 uncultured Enterobacteriaceae bacterium
ACAACAAGCGGGATACCGGCTTGCCGAGCAGTTTCGTACACTAGCCGATCTCGCTCGCCAACTCCCGCCATCGAAAGCGCGAGCTTGCCAAAACGATCTCCGCCAAGTACGTCAACGCCCGCTTGGTAGAGCATCATGTCCGGCGTGGTCTGGTCGAGAAGTTGGGGAAGCGCATTGCTGAGCACGCCTAGATACTGCGAGTCTGTGGTGCCGTCAAGTAAGGCGATATCCCGGGAGCTTTTTTCCTTCTGGCCTGGATAATTATTCTCTCCGTGCATTGAAAAGGTATAAGTATCCGGATCAGTCCGGCACAATGCGGCGGTCCCATTGCCCTGATGCACGTCGAGGTCAACAATAAGGAAACGTTTGGCGCGACCGTCTTCGCGTAGATGCCGTAGGACGATGACGAGGTCGTTGAAAATACAATAGCCTTCGCCATGATCGGCAAATGCATGGTGCGTGCCGCCGGCGAGATTCACGCCAACGCCATCTCTGAGTGCTACCTGAGCCGCTCCCAACGTTCCTCCAATCACGGCAAAAGTTCGCTGGACAAGTTCTTTGGACCACGGCAGCCCGAGTCGCAGGAGGGCCTTCCGCTCCAGGGTACCGTTGGTAAATGCATCCACATACTCCGACCTGTGCACGCGGAGGATGTCTTCGAGTGCGATGGGTTCGGGCTCACTGATTTCGTCTGGACTGAGCACTCCCTCTGCCAGCAGTCGCTCCGGGATCAAGCGATATTTATCCATGGGGTAGGAGTGATTCCCCATGGGCACGGTATAACGAGCGGAGGTAAAGGCTTGCATGGTAGCCGGCAGCCAACTGTTCCGAGTTCTCGATAGAATTACCGAAAATGCGGCATGACCTTGGTGGCGAAGAGTTCGAGGTGCTCGTTCATTTTCGAGACCGGATAACCGGGCGGGATGGTCCAGGTGTAAAAGCGTTGGATGGGGACGGCGGCTATATAGTTCTTGATCATCTGTACCGCAGTTTCTGGCGTGATGATATTCAGAATGCCAATGGCCTTAAGCGCAGCCTGGTCTTCCAGATGCGGAAATAAATCTTGACCGGCTTTTTTGAGCCACTCGGCGTACACATTAATCTGATACAAGACGTGAGGGCCGATTTCACTCCAAGCCTTGTCAGGGTCGTTGGCCACGATGAGCCAAAGATGTCCGCCTGCCAATTTTGGATTATCCGCATCTTTGCCTAGTGCGCGCAGTTCGTCGCAATACAGCTTTGCCATCTCTGCCATATCGCCTGTCCCGATATAGCCATCACCGAGACGAGCGGCACGTTTGACGGCGGCAGGCGAGAAGCCGCCTACCCAGATGGGCGGATGAGGTTGTTGAACCGGCCCCGGCGTGAGCCGGGCATTCTCAATCTGGAAATATTTGCCGTTATAGGTAACGGTATCGCCCGCCCACAGGCGCCGAATGATTTCGAGGCTTTCGTTTGCACGTCGGCCACGCTGGTTGCGCGGAATGCCCAGGCCGGCAAACTCTTCAATGCGGTAGCCAACGCCGATGCCGAGCTCAAACCGCCCATTGGACAGAATGTCGATGGTGGCCGCATCTTCTGCAACACGGACCGGATGGTAGAGCGGCAGCAGCATAACGCCTGTGCCAATGCGCATGGTTTTGGTTTTAACCGCGATCGCGGCCGCTTGTGGCAAAGGCGAGGGTGCATGCCCGTCTTCGGCAAAATGATGCTCAGTCAGCCACACGTCGTCGTAACCAATCTGCTCGGCCCACACAATTTGTTCGAGGACCTCGGCGTACAGATCATGATATGGCTGATGCCACTGTGGTGGATTGCGGAAGGCATACCACAGGCCAAAGCGCAGCTTTGGAGTCGTTTCTGTCATTGTTTCTTCTTTCTTTGCTGGTCAGGATTAGGACCTTTGGTATCGTCTTTGGATCTCTTCAAGGAGCGCGCGGATATTCGTGACCTGCACGACGCGCCAAATGCCATCGGACGTGTAACGTAATCCAATTTCAAGCTCTTCACAGTGTTGGAGCGGAACAGGAAAGTAGCGGACGTCCTCGCGTGTTTCTCCGCCGACTAACGCGCCGACTATGGCTGCACTGGGGATCTGCGGCAGTTCCTGGTCTTGATTGGTGAATGCTTGTTGCACGGCAAATTCCGCTCCGGCCTTGGCGATCTCTTGGACATTCCGCGCGAGGCTTTGTAGGCCTTTACGAACGAGATCGGCTAACGGGTTCTGCGATGGTGGGAGTTTTTTCTGTGGGGTGTCAGCCTTGTTATGTCCCAGTTCCTCAAGCGCATGACCGACAACACTGTCAACGTCGACATATTGGGAAAAGGTCGGGTAGTCGCGGGTTTTGAGAGATTGTTGGATACGGTAGACCGAGTAAGAAGGCGTTTGCGTCCACGCATAGGCGCTTGCGGCAATGATAAGGGGGAAAATAACAAGCGCTCTCGAGCTTTTCATGCGCCCTATCATACGTGAGGCGCGAGGAATGTGGAATACGGAATGCAGGCACGACGCAGACCTGATGCAGACGCGCCGTTTGCGCGCGCTCTCTTATACCTCGTGTAACTTTCGTCATTTGCGTGACTTGCCCAATTTGTGCGCGCAGCTTGACAGGCAGGAGGCTGGGCGCGACAATCCGCAGGCTGTTCTTACCAAGACGAGTGAGACAATATGCAGATAATAGGAATCCTTTATCCCGGTGACATGGGGCATAGTGTTGGGCACGCGCTCAGTGAAGATGGGTTTTCGGTTGTCACGAGCCTGCTCGGCCGGAGTGAACGGACCCGACAGTTGAGCGCCCAGGCGACGATTACCGAGCTTGATTCAACGTTGGCCGTTGTCGAACGGGCCGATATTATACTGTCGATCATTCCACCCACAGCGGCACGGGCAGTCGCGCGTGATTTTGCCGATGCGGTTCGGCAGGTCAATCGAACGCCGCTGTTTATCGACGCCAATGCCATCTCGCCTATGGCGGTCAAAGACGTGGGCGAGATTGTTACTGCCGCTGGGTGCGCTTTTCTTGATGCGTGTATTATTGGTCCGGCTCGTGACGTACGGGGACGCTGTACATTTTATGTGAGTGGCCCTGGGGCGCAGCAGTTCGAGGACGGTCTGGGCAAATCGTTACGTACGCATATTTTGGGCGATCAGATTGGACAGGCATCAGCCTTTAAGATGTTATTTTCCGGGCTGAATAAAGGTTTAGTCTCCGTATTGAGTGAACTCACAGTAGCGGCTCAAGAGTATGATTTTCTGGATGACCTACTTGCCTGCTACCAGGATCTTTTTCCTGGAATTATGCAGGCTTTGGAATGGCTGCTACCAACCTATCCATTTCATGCAGCCCGTAGGGCTGAGGAGATGCGCGAGCTGGCCGAGACCCTAGAACACCTGCATTCGTCTTCGGTCATGGCACGCGGAACGCAGCAGACGCTGGCTGCGATTGGCCAGCTCAGACTGACTGAACGTTTTCCTGAATATGGAGAGCAAGACTGGACCATGCGCGCAGTGATTGACGCCCTCGCAGGTTGTGGAGCGCTCAAGCGGCGGCCCTGATGTTTACTCGTCTTGATCGTTCTGCATCGCTCAGTCGAGTTGCTCGAGCTTTTCTCCAAGTGTGTTTCGCACCTCTTTTGCTTTCTCCACAGCAACGGGTATGCCCTTATCAATCTGGCGTCCGAGCTGTTCGGCAGTGTCGGTGTCCAACTCTTCCTCAGGCTGACTGCAACTGATTGTCATGAGGCTTAACAGGCTGGCAGTGAGGAAGGCGACGAGCGTTCGTCGAACAACGAGGATTCTTCGACCGAGGCGTGTGTGCATGCTGTCCTCCGAAGCTCTTTCCAAAATTCTTATTTGTGTGTATGTGACGCTTTGTTGCTTGATATGCAAGAGGGAACTCGTTAGAAATAAACGCAGCTGTTCAGTATTGGAACACTTCAGCGACATTTGAATGAAGGAGTCTCCCATGGCACAGACGCATACCGTAAACGCTAATGCCTCAGTAGTCTTCACGCAACTGCTCGACGTCCAAAATCAAGACATGCGCAATCTCTATGAGAAGGCGAAGCGCGATCAGTGGAACGCGTCAACTGATATCGACTGGGACAAGGGCGGCGACCCTGATTGTGGTATCTTGCCCGACGCTTTGATTGATATCTACGAGACGAAGTATTGGGACAAACTTGACGACAAGAAGCGACTTGAACTCAATCGACACTTTTCCGCTTGGCGGATCAGCCAGTTGATGTATGGGGAACAGTTTGCACTGATGGTATGCGGCCAAATTGCTAATAGCGTTTCTGATATTGACTCGAAGTTTTTTATGGCAACCCAGGTGGTTGATGAAGCAAGACATTCTGAAGTGTTGGCGCGCTATCTGTACGAAAAGGTCGGAGTGACGTACCCGCTAACTGCCAACTTAAAGAAAATGTTCGATCATGTCCTAGAAATGCCACAGTGGTATCTCAAGACCGTAGGCACCCAGCTCGTGGCAGAAACGCTGGCCGTGTCGCTGTTTCGCATGCTGGCGGACCACAGTCCAGATCCATTAATCGGCCAGATCTGCCAGCGTATTCTTTCTGATGAATCGCGTCATATGGGTTTTGGGATGCTGAGTCTGCCTGACCAGATGAAGGAGCTATCAGAGCAAGAACTACGAGAGGTGGAAGATTTTGCGTGTGAAGCAACTGCCGGGCTCTTGCAGGGACAGTTTCCCAAAGAGGCGTATGAGGCGGTTGGTTTTACGCAAGCAGAGATCGAAGACATCCGGACCATGCGCCATAAAGTCGCAAAGAATAATGAGTACGTGGCATTCCGCACCTTCTTTAAAAAAGATTTTCACGCCGCGCTATGGAGTAATATGGGGAAAGTTGGCCTTCTGAGTGACCGGACGATTGGGAAACTGACCGCAATGGGCATAAGCGCTCCCCAGCCACACGAACAAGCAGCGGCATAAACACCGCTTTTTTGTGCCGCATAGCCTCCTATCGATCAGAAATAATAGATCGGGAAGCCGCTTGAAAACTAAAGTTTCTTCGCGGTTCGACGAACTATAGAGGGTCCCCATCAAAACATGACGGGACTCTACTCGTCGTCAAAGAGGACCTGATTCACCAGGTCCGAACTTGCCCGCTGCGCTTCTGAGGGCGAGTCTTAAGAAGTCTCCGGGCGACGCCCAGAAGAGGCTTTTTGGATACGCTCTCAGGCTAAGTGATATTTGCCTCAACTAGCCTTTCCTTCTCTTTCTGTAAACTTCTTCCGTGCTTGACAAAGGAAGACGACGAGTTGCAGAATCGGATACCTGCTGAAAGATTCTTCGAGAACGATGATGCAGACGGCGGGAGGGCCTATGGCAAGGCAACGGGCGGCAAAGAAATTCGGTCCTAAACAAAAGCCGAAAGTCGGGCCAAAGAAAGCCACACAGCGGTCGTAAACAGTCCAGCGAGTAGCCCCTTCCGTCTCAGCTCGCGCAGCTGGGGTCAGACAGACGACGTCCTCCAGCGATTACGAAGCAATACGCCAGGTTCTTGCCCGCTATTGTCACGCGCTTGATACCGGTGCGCTTGACGAAGTGGGTGCACTCTTTCATGGCAATGCGGCCTTTTCGGTCTCCTTTGAACGAGAGAAGCAATACGCTGGTCGCGAAGACATCCAAGCCTGGTACACGCGGTTTTTTGAATCGCGCCCCGGCGACGTTCAGCATGTCCGGCATAAACTCTTCGAACCAGTTATCTCGCTTAATAAAAAGACGGCCGTTGCGGCGGCCTATTTTGATGTTGACTCGGTGGAAGATGGGACGGGCCAGGTCATTGTTGGACGCTATGATGACACACTCATCAAAGAAAAAGGACAGTGGTTTTTGAGAGATCGGACTATTACCGTCTTCTATCGATATACGCCCGGTCACTCGCAAGAGTGGTGAGACAGTGTGGGGGAGGCCAGACTGGTGAAACCAGAATAATGAGACAATAACGAGACAGGTTGTGGCTGAATATATTGCCGTTGCGCAGGCAAGAGGCCTATCCGGGCTCCGGCTCGTGCTGTCCCCGGGGGTCCCTGGGTCGTGGAGTGAGGCCGCTAGGGGGTTCTTCATGTGAAAGGCATTCCCTACGTCCGTGTACACCAAGAGATTGGCGGGAAACTAGCGAACTCATAGAGTGGGCGGCTCAGGCGACGGCACTGGTTGCCGCCTGGAACGATGAGCCACCACGCTCAACGTGGATTGAGCTGCTGTTTTAACACAGCGGCTTCAGCCGGCCCCGTCCCTCATCCCTGACTCTCTAGAAGAGCGGATGCTGATGTTCGGCTATTACAATGAGCTGTGTGGAGAGCATAGTTTTGGATGGTCTAAACGGCTGATGCTTGTCCATCCGACGTTGTCCAACCCGAACACCAAAGAGTCCGACCGCGTTTTTCCGCCTATATCGGCGATAAATATGCCTACACTGAGGAAGAAGCGAAAGCCGCACCTACCCGTGTAGCGGGTACGCTCAAAGCCTTGGGCGCGCGGCTTGAACAGCAGCGTGCAAGCGGTAGCATCTTTTTATCGGCAACCAGCCGTCGGCGTTAGTTATCTACTGGGCAACGTTTGCGGCATTAGTCCAACCCCTTCCGCACGATTTATGTCCTATGCCGAATGGTTTTCGAACCAGGTATACCAACACGGATCCAGTTGTCCAAGCCGCGATGAATTCGATCTTACTGGAGCACCGCGACATGGTTTACCATGACTATCTCGAACAGCCGATTGATTTGTAGCAGGGCTTACTCAAACCCGACAATTCTGACCTTTTCGAGCCGAAACTCTCCGTCGCGTTGGGCATACCAGCCGGAAAGTTCCAGTGGCGTGCCGGGTTGGGATTGGGCGATCTTTTCCAGCGTGTTGCGTGGGCCTGTGACATCCAGATCCGACAAGCGCTTCCCGACCCGATGCAGGAGAATTTGTCGCGGGGTCAGTCCGGGTGCATTCGGTGCTTTCACA
>CAZBUD010000104.1:0-6180 GCA_964495015.1 uncultured Enterobacteriaceae bacterium
TCCGGAAACGCTTAAAGCTCTTCACGTCTCACTGGTCAAACCAGTCGCTTACCTCCCTTGCTAGAGGTATCCCCGACATCGTTCGGACACAGCAGGACGGCCTCGCACTCGTTGTCGCCGTCATAATCGCCGAGACCGGCTGCGCACGACCCTAGAACCGCACTGAAATTGGGGCTGTCACCAATATCGTGACGACTTCCCAGCACAGGATGTAGGACAGTTCAAGCTAAGAGTGCACCTGTAAGACGCGCAGCGCCGGGAACGGCGCCCGGTGTTTGCTGTGAGTAGCACTTGCTACGGACTGTTCCCAGGTCTCCGGTGCGACCAAACGTACCGGCATCGTCATTTTTTGAATCAATTGGTCTGAGCATCATTCCCTCCAGGGTTGCTAACTTCTTCATTTGTATCGCCATCACACTGGCTCATTATCCCGGCACTTTGTGGCAGACCGGACGTAGCTACCAAATTGTGGCAAATATGACAATCCAAAACCGCGAGACTAGGCATATCTGCAGACAAGCTATGGCTCTGTGTGGGTGTAAGTCGCAAAGATCTGCTAAGGATCTACTGTTGTAGATCGCCGTACGTCGCATTTCCTCGCCCGTTCAGCTAGCTGACGCGCACCTTTGCCCTACCGCGAGACAGGCCGGCCAGTCACCTGCGGCGCTTTGAGCGGCGGCGCAGACAGAAGACCTGAGGCGACGAGATATTTCGCGATTTCACGCCCGGCAAGGCGGTTGCCCTCAACACTAAGATGGGAATCGTATTGAAAATACAGCGCTGTATTATCCGCCGCTGCGCGCAGGGTGGGAAGCAGATCCAGATACGCAATGTTCTGTTTTTTGAAGAACTCCGCAAAGAGACGCTGCGGCTTGTCAAAATCCAACTCGCCATAGGTGGCTTTGGAGGCGGCAGAGACTTGCCCCCGTTCGGGCAGCATCACCACGACAAATCGTGCTCCGTGCCGTTGACTCAGGCGCACCATGGCGCCAATCAGATTCATGACTTGCTCCACAATGGTCTTGGTCTGGGGTGAATAAAAAGGTTGGTAGAGGGACCTGGCCTTGATTGTGGGTTTCAGCGCGCGGCGCATATTGCGTTGGGCCGTATACAGCAGCTGAAAGACGTGCGAGTCACGCAAGAGGGGGAACTTCCAGCGTGAACGTCGTTTGACATGCACCCGACGGCCCTTCTCGATCTGCGTGTTTGTCGAGCCGATCTGGAGCGGTAAGCCCTCCGCATCGACCCGTGGCCATATCGCACTCCGCGCATCCGGACCGTCAATATCGTTCCCCATAAACAACCCCAGCAAGATGAGGTCGGGCTCGAGCGCCAGACCATATTCCTTGAGGTAAAGATAATATGCATCTGTCCACCAGGCCGGGACGCCAGCGTTGATGACCTCGACTGGTAGTAGCTCGTTTCGGGTCCGGACCTCAGCCAGCAGGCGTTCAAGGACACGCGGATAACTGTCACGCTCTTCAACTCCGTAGCCAAAGGTGAACGAGTCCCCTACCACCACGATGCGCAGCCCCTGCCCCTTCTGCGCCTTGAACTCGTCTTGTCTATATCCCAACGAATTCACTCGAATAGACGTGTCAAACTCTGACTCGCGCAGGGTACCCTGAAAATCAGGCAGCAGTTCCATGAACAGCACGTCGCTTGAACGGTACATGGCTGGTCGATCCTTCAGGGCCTGTTGCACCGTCAGCTGAGGAAACCAACGTTCCAGAAAGAGTTCACCCCCGAGGAGCGCAATCGCAGTGCTGGCGATGGTGAGGAGGGTCTCCTTACGCATGAGGCTGTCTACATTAAAGGACTAGATCTGCATGGACAATATGGAAACCAGCCTTGATCTGATTGAGCCACATTGAGTCGTATTGAGTTTGGTCGAGCCTGTTGCAGGGCGTGCTGGATATTTATCATGTGTAGGGGTACATGGTATCCTTAATTAATTGAGCGGGTCCCCAGACTGGTTAGGGACTCCCCAGACGGAGGCAAAACAAGAGTGACAGATATATTAGGCATATCCGCGTTCTACCATGATAGTGCAGCCTGCTTAGTCCGTGACGGACATATCGTAGCGGCCGCGCAGGAGGAACGCTTTTCTCGCAAGAAGCATGATGCACGGTTTCCCCAGCAGGCGATTTGCTACTGTCTGCAGGCCGGGAAACTATCGTTGGCAGACCTGCACTCGGTCGTCTTCTACGACAAGCCCTTACTAAAATTCGAACGCCTGCTCGAAACCTATGTGGCCTTTGCACCAAAAGGACTCCGATCCTTTGTTGCGGCAATGCCGGTCTGGCTCAAAGAAAAACTCTTTCTCAAAAGCCAATTACAGAAAGACCTTGTAGTACTCGCCAACAGCGTCGACGTACACGCCAACGGCCTCGACAAATCGTTTCTCCCTCCCGTTTTATTTACCGAACATCATGAAGCCCATGCAGCCTCGGCCTTCTATCCTTCGCCCTACGACACAGCCGCCGTCCTATGTCTGGACGGGGTGGGCGAATGGGCCACCACGTCGGCGTGGCAGGGGCAGGCACGCGGACTGACTCCCCTGTGGGAGCTTACTTTTCCGCACTCGCTCGGCCTCCTGTATTCGGCCTTTACGTATTATACAGGCTTCAAGGTCAATTCAGGTGAATATAAAGTCATGGGACTCGCCCCATACGGCGAACCGAAATACGTACAGACCATTTACGACCATCTCATCGATCTCAAGCCCGATGGGACCTTCCGGATCAATATGGACTATTTCGATTACTGCACGGGTCTGACCATGACTAACGGGAACTTTGCAAAGCTCTTTGGCAGTCCGGCCCGTACACCGGAGACACCCCTCACGCAAAGAGATATGGATCTGGCCCGGTCTATTCAAGAAGTGACAGAAACAATCATGTTGCGCCTTGCCGAGACACTGCACCGGGAAACGGGCGAGAAAAACCTGTGTCTCGCTGGTGGTGTGGCGCTCAACTGTGTAGGCAATGGTCGCGTCCTCCGTGAGGGGCCGTTTTCTAACCTCTGGATACAGCCCGCAGCGGGGGACGCGGGTGGAGCTATTGGAGCGGCCCTGACCACGTGGCATCACTATACACAGCACCCCAGGCAAGCGCCTCGCCAGCACGATGCCATGCAAGGCAGCTTTTTAGGTCCTGCGTTTTCAAACGAGCAGATCGAAACCTTCCTCACCCGCTATGGGGCGCCGTACGTGCGCTTGGAGGAAGAAGTACTCTATGAGCGGGTCGCTCAGGAACTCGCAGCAGGAAGAATCGTGGGCTGGCTGCAGGGGCGTATGGAGTTCGGACCCAGGGCACTCGGCGGACGCAGTATTCTGGGCGATCCGCGCAGTTCTCAGATGCAGTCTGTCATGAATCTCAAAATCAAGTATAGGGAATCGTTTCGGCCCTTTGCGCCATCCGTACTCCGAGAGCGGGTCGCTGATTATTTCAAGCTGGATACAGATAGTCCGTATATGTTGCTGGTCGCTCCGGTTCAAGACCGGCGCCGGGTAGAAATGAGTGCAGAACAGCAAACGTTATTTGGCATTGCGAAGCTCAACATCCCCCGCTCTGACATTCCGGCTGTGACGCACGTCGACTACTCTGCCCGGGTCCAAACGGTCGATGCAGAATCCAACCCAGGCTACTATCGTTTACTGCAAGCTTTTGAAGCCCAAACAAGCTGCGGCGTCTTGGTCAATACGTCGTTTAATGTCCGCGGGGAGCCCATTGTGTGTAGCCCGCGGGACGCGTATCGCTGTTTTATGCGCACCGAGATGGACCTGTTGGTGCTCGAAAATTGTGTGCTTGAAAAAGGGCAGCAAACGCCGCTCACCGACGACAGCGATTGGCGCACAGAGTTTGAGTTAGACTGAGCGAGACCCAGTGACGCACCCGCCTGAAACAAAACTCATCCGCTCGTTTGGACTCATCGTCGGTGGCATTTTTCTGCTGATTGGGTTCTGGCCGCTCGCGGCGCGGGCCGAGGCTCTGCGGCTATGGGCCGTCGGCATTGCGGCGGGACTCGTGCTGCCAGCGGTGCTGTTCCCGAAGATCCTCACACCAATCTATCGCGTGTGGATGACCATCGGCAACGCGCTCGGGTGGATCAATACCCGCATTATTCTGAGCCTGGTCTTCTACGTTCTGTTTACGCCCATCGGCGTGATACGGCGGGTACTGCTCAGAAAGGACCCGCTCCAGCTCGCGTTTGAGCCAGAGGCGGAGACGTACCGCATTGTTCGCCAGCCGCGACCACATTCGCATATAGAACGACAATTTTAAAAATGGGAGACACCTGCACGTGCGAGAATTTTTAATTGAACTCTGGGCCTTTATGCGGGAGCGGAAGAAGTTCTGGCTGCTGCCTATCATTCTAGTGTTATTGCTCTTTGGCGGGTTGATCGTCCTGACCCAGGGCTCGGCGGTGGCCCCCTTTATCTATACCCTCTTTTGAAAAGAAGTCCGCGTCCTGTGTACGAGCAAGATCGAGAAGCCTAGATCCCGGTTACAGATCGTTCCGTAGCCAAAATCATGGACAAGGCCCGTACTTGGGGACGCACTTAAACATCGCGATAGAGCGGCCGTACTTTTTGCTCCTCCTCGCCTCCTCTTCCCGCGCTTTAGTCTCTTTAACGAGGGACACGGTCAAGAAGCGGTAGGTCTCCAAGAGTCTGGCACATTTCCTCAAGCTCTTCTCCCAAAGCGCCCTGCCATTCCAGGCCATCCAACGATTCTTGTATTGGCACGTCAGTCCGTAGCGTGGCAAGCTGACGATACAAGGCCGCCTCGCTCTGATGCGTGTTGAGGCTATCGGCAAGCGCCCGCGCACCGCGCAGCCTAATAGACCACTTGCCTGAATCTCCAGGAATGTGCTCAATGTGGCCATATTCGGCAAGCATGGCTGAGGCTGAGCGCGCGCCCCAACGCGGAATGCCGGGAATGCCATCCGATGAATCACCGACCAAAGCTAACCAGTCAGGAATTGACTTTGGAGCGACCCCGAATTTATCATGCACGCCTGCTTCGTCAATCGTTTTCTTACGGCGACGGTCTACACACACGATGTGCTGGCCTGACACACACTGGGTGAGGTCTTTATCCGGGCTGCAAATACAAATCTGCGTGATACGCGAGTCTTGTTCGAAATACAGCGCGGCAGTCGCTAAGGCATCATCTGCCTCAAACTCGACCATGGGCCAGACGACCATCCCCAGTGCGCGTGTGATCTGTTCCGCAAGTTCAAACTGAGCCCACAAGTCGGGCTCAATACCTGCTCCGGTTTTGTATCCCGCGAAGAGATCGTTTCGGAATGATTCGATGACATGATCGAAGGCAACCGCGATATGCGTCGCACCTTCATTTCTAATCAAGCCGAGAAACGAGCGAGCCAGCCCGCGTATCGCGCCGACCTCGCGTCCGTCCGGCGCGTTGGCTTTGGGTGCGCCAAAGTAGGCGCGGAAAAGTTCATATGTTCCGTCAATGAGATGGACCCGCATCTTATTTCAGTATCTACACAGGGTCGACTTCCATGGCCTCCCAATATTCGTCGCCGTAGCTATAGAAAATCTCTTGGCCTGATTTGATTGTCCGCAGGCTTTCAATGCGAGCCGTCTTCCAACGGGTTGAGATAATCAACTCCGCATTCGGCTTGAAACTGTGATTAATATAACGCGTGTAGTTCGCCTGTGGGCCAACGGCATTAATCCAGTGATTTTTGCAAACCCACATCAAGTAGAGTGACGACACATAGGGTTCTCGGTTGGCATGCCAGTCACGGATAATCTCGCCGACGTAATAGCCTATGGTTTCACCTTTCTTGATCATAGTTTTGGCAAATACGCCTTTTCCGCGTCCGGGAGAATTTTTGACAACAAAACTGTCTATGCTGTAAATTTTTTTCTTCTTCGGCACTCTGTCCCCCCCCCTCAACCTTCATGTCTCTTTTATGAATAGATCGCCGTCCCGTGCGCTCCGGACTCATACAACCGTTACTATAGTGCATCAAGGTAGCGCGAAATATTTATATGACTCTCGGGCAGAAAGAAACCGAGGGAAGGAAACTTGTCTGCATTGAAACGTGGGACTATCAATGTTCCCGAGAAAAGAGACTTTTTCCAACCACTTCACCCATTACCCACATACCAACGGCAACTGCAGCTCCGACAGGACCACCAGT
>CAZBUD010000105.1:0-5300 GCA_964495015.1 uncultured Enterobacteriaceae bacterium
TCGTTGCCGGATTTACAACCATGTCTCACATGTTGTTCCAGGTTTTGTTCCTGGGCGCATGGACGTCATTAACCGGGAGCAAGAAAATCAGTGCAATGGGGACAGTGAATGTGAACAAAGAGGACCTGGGCTTCATGGGAAAGCTTCTTGAAGACGGCATAGTAGTGCCTGTTATAGACAGGAGTTACCCGTTAAGCGAGACGGCTGAAGCTATCCGCTATCTTGAAGAAGGACACACCCGAGGAAAAGTCGCGGTCACTGTGTGAGGCTCAGACCACTGCTCAGATCACAGGGTCGAGGTAGTTCTTATTTAATAGTGCCAGTATTTGGCACCATTAGGTTTTAGGCTATGGCTGTACATGTCAGCAAGGAGATTTTGAAATTGTAACGCACATCCGTAAACCCATGGCCTCGGCAAGAGTGCCATCCGAAACAGGAGGCGTCGCTTGATCGCCCCGAAAAGAAAGAGGAAATAAAATGTTTAATCCAACCGATTTTCCCAAGCCCACCCTAGTTTCAGTCAACGGTGTGGAACTTGAAGTCTATGAAGCAGGCCAACAAAATAAAGGAAAACCAATTGTGCTCTGTCACGGCTGGCCAGAGCATGCCTTTACTTGGCGTTATCAAATGCCTGCTTTTGCCGCAGCGGGTTACCATGTCATCGTTCCAAACCAGCGAGGTTATGGCAACTCATCCCGTCCGACCGAAGTAACAGACTATGACATTGAACATTTGTCGGGTGATCTCGTCGCGCTTCTCGATCACTATGGATACGAAGATGCCACCTTTGTCGGCCATGATTGGGGTGCTTTTGTCGTTTGGGGGCTGACCTTATTGCATCCAGATCGGGTAAATAAAGTGATAAACCTTGCCTTGCCTTACCAAGAGCGCACAGAAAAACCTTGGATCGAGTTCATGGAAGAGATATTTGGCGGCGACTTCTATTTTGTCCACTTTAATCGACAGCCGGGCGTCGCGGACGCAGTATTAGAAGAAAATACATCTCGATTCCTTCGCAATATGTTTCGCAAGAATGTACCCCCCGCACCGCCTCAGCAGGGTATGGAGATGATCAATCTCGCTAGATCAGAAACACCACTCGGAGAACCCCTAATGAGCGACAGCGAACTAGCCGTTTTCGTCTCTGCCTTCGAATCAGCAGGGTTCACAGGCAGTATAAATTGGTACAGAAATCTTGACCGAAACTGGCACTTATTGGCGGACGTGAACCCAATCATTGAACACCCCGCGCTCATGATCCATGGCGACCGCGATTTGATCCCGAAGTTTGAAAAACTAGCAGAGTTCGTACCCAATGTTGAAGTGGTCAGTTTGGATACTGGCCATTGGATTCAGCAAGAAAGACCCGAAGAAACAAACCAAGCGATTTTGAAATGGCTGGAAAAGAAGGCGGCCGTTTAGCCCAACAGCGTCAAAAGTAGTAACGGCCCTCCGATCAAGTCGGAGGGCCGATTGAGACGCTTAAGAAGCCGAACGTTCACGCGAAACGTACAAGTGGCCTTCGTCGAACGAATACCAGACAGGACTCCCTTAACCGAGACCTAAGCTGGTTACTAAACATGGAGTCTAAAGGATGGCAGAGTTGACTTCTTCACAAAACAGGAAGCGTTTAGCGACTGGTTGGAAGCACATGGCGAAGCGCGTGAATTTTGAGTAGGCTATTACAACTAAACCAGTCTCAGGCCATCCGGAAACTAGCGGGAGTTCTTGATAGCTTCTTGCCCGGCTCGGGCAGCTCAATGTGGAAAGGGTATGTCACATTTGAAACAGTGGCTCGTGACCTTGGCGTGGCAGAATTTTGGCCGGGGGTACCAAAGAGCCGGCTATTACGGTCCTGTTGGAGCGAACCTTAGATCGCCGGGCCCAAAAATTCGAACCATTAATCGAGGCCGTTATTCGAAATGGTCTGACTAACCGCCAGCAGAAAGGCGACCCCATCAGGCGTGTTGAAGTCGAAACTATTAACCGCTTGCTTCTGAATATTGGATTCAGGTTCCCGCAGCTTTGGGATGAGGATTTTCTCCGGTCGCTATCTGCCGACACGCTGGAGCAAGCACAGGAAACCCACGAGCAGCGGAAAGAGTAAATACCACCCAGGCTGGCTCGATTGCTGAGGCTGCCCTTGCCGACATACGTAGCCGTTATTATGACATGTCAAGATCAGTGAACCGGCAGGCTGCCGGGCTCGCCCTCGAAAATCTGCTGAATACTCTTTTTGGGTTATTTGGACTTAAACAATTGCTGCATCCGGACAACAAGCAGTGATTATTTTGCTCCTCAACAGAGAATCTAATTAGGAAGGGCTCACATGCAGCGCCCATTTACTATCGCGGTGCTCACCTTCTCGCTGCTAGCGCTGCTAGTTGCATGTGGCAAGGAGGCGACGCCTACAGCCACACCTGGCACGGCTTCGCCGACAGCCCAGGAACTGAAGCAGGCTGCCCAGGAGCTCTGGGATGTCTTCTCGACGCCGACTGTAACGCTTGATGCTGCCGCTGCCCTTCACGGGATTTTCATCGCCGACGTCAGGGAGCGGTGCCCCGTCGAGCAGATGCAAGAAACTTTGTGGAGTGGTGAAGCACCCTTCCCTGACATAGAGGTTGAGAGTGTCTTCTTGGACTTGCATGACCCATCAAGGGCTTTGATGCAACTGGCTCTGTTAGACCAGCCGAAAAACGAGGCTCATGCTTCGGGTTTTGCTTTCGCTTTTCCTTTCCCAATGGTGCGGGAGCAAGGAGAGTGGCGGCTCGGTTTTCCAATCCTGGCCATTGCATCACAGGAGGGCTGCCCATTTTCTGGGTTCTCCAGCGATGAAGAGGAAGTATCCGTGGCGCCACGCCAATTAGACGCGACACCCCAACCGGCTTTCCCCCGCCTGGCGCCCCCACAGGGGGTCCGGTCGATTGGCGGCGGCAGCGGAGGCGGCAGGGGAGAATACAATGCTTCTGTGCTCCTGGTAACGAACATGACGTTGGCGGCCCTCTTGGAGCACTACCGCCAACAGGTGATCCAGCCAGACTGGAAAGTTCGACTGGAAACGATGGACGAGGGTCTGGCGGCGCTTAGCTGGACCTTGCGTGATGGGGCAGACCAACCTTGGCTCGGGGTGTTGCTGATTACCCCTGCTGAAGAGGGCATGTGGGTAAGACTGTGGATGGGGGGTGGTGGAGTCCAAACATTTGTTTTCCCGGATCGTCGAGAGCCTCGAGCGCCGGCTTCCAGCAAGTAAGTGAGATCAGCGGGCCCCCCAATTACACCCCCAGCTGCACCCTATGGCTGATTCAACGAGCGTCCATCGTCCGTAAATTGTCCTTATGACGATAACCGATTCGAGGAGTCGGGGTGTTGTAAATGCAAAATCAGGAGGAATCCCTTTGAACGAATATGCAGTTTTTGCCGAAGGACTCGTGCGGACATTCGACGAGGTAAAGGCGGTGGACTCGGTCGATCTTTCGGTATCACAAGGGGAGATCTACGGCTTTCTAGGGCCCAACGGCGCGGGCAAGTCGACCACGGTGCGCATGCTGACCACTCTGCTGATGCCTACCGAGGGCCGCGCCTTTGTTGCAGGAAATGATGTAGTCCAGAGGGCGCAGCAGGTGCGTCTGAGCATCGGTGTGGCACTACAAGAGGCAGCGTTGGATAACAAGCAGACGGGACGTGAACTGCTGCGCCTTCAGGGGGGTCTATATGGCCTCTCCGGTCGAGAAATAGACCAGCGCATGAGAGAGCTATCATCCTTGATCGACATCGGAGCCGCCATTGACAGGCTGATCGGCACATACTCGGGTGGAATGAAACGTAGACTAGACCTCGCGGCGGCGCTAATACACAACCCCGAAGTGCTGTTTCTCGACGAGCCAACCACCGGCCTAGACCCCATCAGCCGCGCTCGCGTTTGGGAAGAGGTCAACAGGATAAACAAAGAGCTTGGAGTGACTATTTTCCTGACCACCCAGTATCTCGAGGAGGCCGATGAGCTTGCGGACCGCGTTGGCATCATCAGCCAGGGCAAGCTAGTGGCTGAAGGCACCCCGGGTGAGTTAAAGCGGTCCATCGGCTCGGACCTAATCATCACGCGGATAGAAGGTGACCCACACATCGCAAGCGGGGTTGTGAGAAATATTCAGGGGGTGGAGCAGGTTGACGTTCGTGGCAGCGAGCTAATTATCAGCGTCAGCAATGGTCCGGAGTTGATTGGCCACGTAGCCATTGCCTTAAATGAGTCCGGCGTGAATGTTCGTGAGATTATGCTGCGGACCCCGACACTGGACGATGTTTTCCTACAGGTAACCGGCGAAAGGCTGCAAATTGAGGACACCCCGCAGGAGGAGGCGGCATGAGCACGGCAACAGCAGGAGTACAGAGAACCATAGGTGTAAAAAGTAGGATTCGCGCGAGACGCACGGGATTTCTAAGTCAAGTTATGACGGTTGCAACCCGTGCGCTCCGTTCCATTTCGCGGGATTTGGAAAGCGTCATACCCGCGCTTATTTTTCCTGTGTTCTTCTTCGCCGTCAACGTCGGCGCGTTGCAGGACATGGCCGAAAGAATTCCTGGTATTAACTACAAGGAATTTCAGATACCCGTAGCCATTATTTTCGCTGTCACGGGCGTTTCGCGCGCCGTTACATTGGTCACCGATATACAGACGGGCTACTTTGACCGCCTCTCGCTAACACCAGTGAACCGGCTGGCGATGTTGCTTGGTTTGATGGTCGCCGACTTTGCCCTAGTCGTTGCACTCACATTGCCGGTTCTTGCCCTGGGCTTCGTTCTTGGTGTCGGGTTTGATAGCGGGCCTTTAGGCGTTGTGGTATTCGTGCTCATAGCCGGCCTGTGGGGACTGGTCTACACGGGGTTTCCGTACGCGATTGCTCTCAAGACGGGCAATCCTGCGGCGGTCAATTCGTCCTTCCTAGTGTTCTTACCCTTCGTATTCCTGACGACGGTTTTCCTGCCAAGGGAAGCGTTGACGGGTTGGATGGGGACCGTCGCCACATACAATCCCGTAACCTATGTGCTGGCCGCAGTGCTTGGCGTTGGAGTGGCGAGCATGTCCCTTGCGATGTTGGCCTTGCGCAGCAGAGTAAGCAGGCGATAGCCCAGCGATGTTCCGGCCGGCCGGGCAAATTTCTTGCTCATTCCTCAGAGGGTTTGCAAAATCTTTGCGCCCAGGCCTCGATTATCATCGGGGTGACGAATTGGGCGCATTATCCTCTGACGATGTAAATGGACACACCGCTAGCCCACGCCTTCCAGTGGGGCCACGCTGAAAA
>CAZBUD010000106.1:0-4898 GCA_964495015.1 uncultured Enterobacteriaceae bacterium
ATGGATTCGCCCCGCTGGGAAGCCGGGATATTCATCCAGGAAGACATGGTGGCGGTGACTGAAACTGGCTGTGAGGTATTGACCAATCGGTTAAGCAAGGATCTGTGGATCGCGGAGTGAGGGTAGTTCGGTTCCCCTTTACTCTGGAGAGTTGGTGAGGATGGCTGAAACCGGGGCTTATCAAAAGGAGCTCTAGGAAAAATAGAGGCGGCACGTTTAGGATAAAAGCGCTGTTCGCCCGCTTACTCCACAGCCGCTAGCGCGCTAATAGCAGCAGAACAAGAAAGACACACATGGATCGCATCGGCGTTGGTTTCTGGGGCGGGATGTCTGTTAATGAGTTAATTGACTGTACGAGCCTTGCGGATCAAAAAGGGTACGAGTCTGCCTATCTGATCGAAAGCTTTGCTGATGCCTTTGGGGTGCTGTCTGCCTGTGCCCGCGAGACCTCGAATATTGTCCTTGCCACGGGTGTAGCCACGATCTTTACTCGCAATCCCACAACGATTGCCACTGAAGCTGCAACGGTAGACGCGATTTCAGAAGGTCGCTTTCGGTTAGGTCTGGGCATCGGTCATTCCGAGATCCACCAAGCACGGGATAACCCGGAACCAGGTCGCCCCTTCCCTTTTGATCGACCACTCCGCCGGCTGCGAGAAACGACCGAAGTTGTCGGCGCTATTCTGAAAGGTGCGGTCGAAGGGAAGCTTGTTAATTATACGGGCCGGATCTTTCAGATCACTGACTACGAGCCCTGGCTGCACCCTTACCGTGATAGCATCCCTTTTTACTTTGGCGCGCTATCCGAAAAAACCCTCGCGCTCGCAGGTGAGATTGCCGACGGCGTACTCCCCATTTTTGTTCCACTCGATATGGTCCCCGATATTCTCTCAGCCGTCCAACGCGGAGCCCAGCGTGTTGGTCGTGATCCGTCTTCAATCGATATTTGCTGCTATCTGCCGTGCTGTGTCAGTACGGACCGCGCAACAGCAAAGCGCGCCATGCAGTATGTCACGGCCATCCATGTGACGAAGTATGTCCTATATGCCCAGTATTTTGAAAGGCGAGGGTATGGGGAGACTGTTGCCCAACTACAAGCACGTGCCGCACGCGGAGATATAGATGGAGCCGCCGCACTCGTCACCGATGAGATGGTCGACACATTTGCCGTATACGGCTCGGCTGGGCAATGTCACGAAAAGATTGCTCAGTACCGAGCCGCCGGTGTGACACTGCCGATTATCTATCCTATTCACCCCACTTTCACGAATTATTTACCGGACGCCACTGCCCGCGATGGTATTCGGTCAACGATTGAAGCGTTAGCCATCGGGTGAACACCAGCCATACGTAAAGGCAACCGGCCGGTTGCCCTTACAGCCCTAGGTCAAAAAGACATAATTTCTCGCTCCGTTCGCGTCAAAACGCCCTCCGCTTGCAGGGTCTAGACCTGCTCTGGTGTATAGGACGGATATGTCGATAGAACCTCTTCCCTGTGTTCACCCAGATACAGCGTGGCAAGGAGCAACTTGCCCGGAAATTCTGAGAATTTGAGTGGCATGCCAGGAATGTCGATCTCCCCAAACTCCCGGTCTACAATCGTTCGCACGGTCCACCAATGTCGAAGGTGTGGGTGCTTCACAGCGTGTTCAAGTCAATGCAGGCGCAACAGGCAGGCGAGCTTCGTGGAGTATACGGACTGCCTCATCGTCGCTCTCAAGGGTCGCCAATCATATTCGTGACCCCAGCATAGGCTTGCGCAATGTAATCGTAGCCGGGCTGATTCGACAGCGGGCCAGTTTACCCAAAGGCGGAGAGTGAACACATCACGACGCGAGGATTAATTTCTTTCACCACGTCATATCCTAAGCCCAGACGCCCAATCGTTCCGGGAGCAAAGTTCTCGACCAGGACATACATCTTCTCGACCAAGGAGTGCAGTATTTCTTTACCTTTCTCACTTTTGCCATTAATACAGAGGCTCTTTTTCCCCTGTTCTGCTGGACAAAATAGGCGCTCTTGCCATCTTTGAGAAAGGGTAGCACCCGAGAGAAATCTCCGGTTGGCGCAAGTTCTACTTTAAGAATAACGGAGCCCATCTCCGCCATGAGTCGCGTCACTGTCAGACCGGCGAGCACCTGGGAAAAATCCAGGACAGTAAAACCATCTAAAGCGTATTTGATATGTTCATCTGACGTAAAACCCTCCCTCCGTTCACCCACAGCTGCATATTGGAAGCTTTTAGACGGGCAGGTATGAGTCTTGACGCTTACCTGCGTGTCCCTTTACCTTACTGATCGTTCCGATTGTATGCGGACGTTAGAACTTGGAGGAGACAGCGCATCATGGCCAAGAGTTCGGCTATCCAGGACCTGCGCGTAATCGACCTGACGGATGACACGGGACGCTTTGCCTCTAAGCTTTTAGCAGAAGCCGGTGCTGACGTGGCCCGAGTAGGTCGTGGCTCACCTGGAGCAGCAATGGCTGGGGCGGCCAAGAAACGCGGCGGGCTGCTCGATTGGTGGTATGACGGCGGGAAACAACGCCTCGAAATCGGCCTTGATACATCCGCCGGACAAAGTCAGCTCAGAGACCTCGCTACGCACGCAGATCTCTTCATTGAAACTGAGCCTCCTGGACGGTTGGCAAAACTCGACCTCGATTTTCCAGACCTCCACACTCTCAATCCACGTCTCGTTCAGATATCGCTCACCCCTTTCGGCCGGCAAGGCCCTTACGCGAACTGGCAGACCAGCGACCTCGTTGCCTCAGCCCTGGGCGGCATGCTGTCGGTCAATGGTACTCCGGATGCGCCACTCAACACGTGGGGGCGGCAGTCTTTTAATATCGGCGGGTTTTATGCCGCTATCTGTGGCTTGGCCGGGGTGTATGCCTCTCGGCACACGGGGCAAGGTCAACATATCGATCTGTCTTTGCAACAGTCGGTCATCAGCTGTACCGAGCACGTGCTGATGTTCTGGTTTTTTCAAAACCTTCTGCCTATCCCATTCGCGGGACGGCAAGGGTCCGTACACTGGAGCGGAGCGTTTGAGGTCGCAGCCTGTGCCTCTGGCCATGCCATGATCACCCCAGCGATCAATACCATGGCCCTGCTTGACTGGATGGAAGCCGACGGGATGGTTGGAGACCTCCGAGAGATTGACTTCTCCGACCTCGTAAAATTTCTCCCTAAGATTCCGAAGATCATGAAGCTGATACGCGCCTGGGCGGCGACAAAAGATGCCCACGAGCTTTTTCTCACGGCCCAAGAACACCATCTCCCCTTCGGGGAGGTCCAAACGATTGCCGAAGCCTCACATAGCCCCCAACTCCAAGCCCGCGGATTTTTTCGCAGCGTTGACTGGAACGGCTCGCCTGTACAAATTCCAGGACCGCTGTTTCGTCCGCTCAAGACTCCGGCCCCACCGCCCCGGCCACCCGCTTCGGCCGGCTCTGTCAGCGCGACCGTTCAGCGCTGGACGCGTCGCGACTCCGGAACGAGTCAATCCCCAATTGCTAGAGCTGCCCCAACTGATCAAAAACCCCTCGCAGGCATACGTGTCCTCGACTTCAGCTGGGTCTTGGCCGGCCCGTATGCAACACGTATTCTGGCTGATCTGGGTGCCGACGTCATTAAGATCCAAACAGAGGAGCGCTCACAGGGCGCAAACAGCAACGGCAACCCGTATTTCGTGATGTGGAATCGCGGCAAGCGCAGCATCAGCCTCGACATGAAGCACCCCCGAGCGCTCGACATTTTCCGCCGCTTGGTCGAGCGAGCGGACGTTGTCGTTGAAAACTTTAGCGCAGGCGTTCTGGACCGCTGGGGAATCGGATATGAAACGGCCAATACCTGGAATGACCAGGTCACCTATCTCAGCATGGCCGGAGCGGGACAAGACGGGCCGTGGCGCGACTTTGTTACTTTTGCCCCAACCGTTCACGCCTTATGTGGCCTCACGTATTTGACCAATCCACCCGGGCGTAAAGACATCGGCACCGGCGTGGCCCTGACTGACCACCTCAGCGGACTCGGCGGCGCGTTAGCCGTTCTGGAAGCTTTGGAAGTACGCCACCGAATAGGAACTGGTCAGCATATTGACCTGTCCCAACTGGAGGTCGGCGCGTATGTCGTCGGCCCTGCTTTTATGGATTTTCTTAGTAACGGTCGAGAGGCGCATCCGCAGGGGAATCAGGATGCCTTTGTCGACCTTGTCCCCAATGATGTGTATGCCTGTCTCAATAACGAATGGCTCGCCATTACCGTCCGCAACGACGAAGAGTGGCGTCGCCTGGGTACGGTCATAGATGCCCCACAGCTTGCGACCAGCGGTCGCCTAACGACGATCGCAGGCCGACGGCAACACCGAACAGTTATTGACGAAAAGCTACGGGCGTGGGCGGCTGGTCAAGATGCGCAGCACGCCATGCAGCAGCTCCAAACAGCCGGTGTCCCGGCGGGGAAAGTCCAGACCGCCCAAGACCTGGCCGAGAGCGACGAACAACTCGCCGCACGACAGTGGCTGAGCGAAGTAGAACACCCATTGTTCAACCGCCATCAGATTGATCGTTTTCCCGCGCTCTTCAGCCATACGCCGCTTGAGCCGTACCGTCCCGCCCCCTTTTTTGGTGAGCACAATTTCGAGGTCTATGCCGAGCTGTTGGGCATGTCCAAAACGGAAGTTGCCGCAGCTATTGGGGATGGGCTCTTTGCGTAGACTGTCCTTCCGGCAAATTTGTGTATGCGGACAATAACGGCGTCATCGTCTTAGCCGAACCGCTCGTCACGCCGGCGATGGGGGAATGACTATTGGATACGGAAGACTACCCGCCCCGAGGCCTCCTGGGCGGCACCGTATGTTTTCCTAGCGGACGAGGAAAAACGGAATACGGGTATT